>NZ_JBIWIU010000005.1:0-427933 GCF_044764755.1 Streptomyces sp. NPDC093600 | reverse complement strand
GTCGCAATCCACACCGAACCCGGAAGGCCCTCACCCATTCAAGATCCCTCAGCCGAGACCTGCATCACCCGTCCACAACCTCCCGGGACAGAACACCTAGGGCTCCACGCAGCCGGTACCGGACCAGGTCGATCGACCGACGATGCTCGCGCACCGCGTGCAGGTCGTACAGCGTGAAGTCGCCGGAGATACAGATTAGCCGCGGAGCGCTCCACAGCACTCCGAGGCCACCGCCCCCCCGAGGCACTCGCGGACCAGGGCCTGGAACTCGTCCCGATGGTCCATCAACCACGCCATGTAGTACGGGCCCTGCGACAGGACACCAGGATCGGTCGCCCCCCGTGCACTCGACGATCACCGGCGAACCGTTCTCGTCCAGCCCGAGCGAATCGATGCGCCCGCCATGGACGGAGCCGGTGCTGTACTCGGTCGCCAGGAAGCGGACGCCGAGCATCTGCTCCATCGCGCTCTCGACGAGCACCTGCACATCAGCCTCGACCTCGGCCAGACGCGGCATGACCTCGGTCACGTCGTCCGTCGTGTCGAACAGCTTCAGAGCCAGACGCCCCCACACTCGCGATTGCCGAGTGGGAACGCCGTCGGGGCTGGGATTATTACCAGGGATGGACCCCCGCCACCACGAGAGCGGACGGTTCTCACAGGCCGCGGATTTGGGGCAATTCAACCCCCGGGACATGCCTGGGGCCGCCCCTCGCCAGGTAGCCCGTTGACCTGAGGGAACGCTGGAAAGGCTCCGGAGCCATGTGCGCAGGTTCGAATTCTGCGGGGGCACTTCCGGAAAGAGCTCTGACCAGCGGAAACGCAGGTCAAACCCTTTCTCATACGTGCCAAAACGTAGGCGGTCTCGTGGGTCGTTGCCGTTGAGGCGAGCGCCTGCGTCATTCAGCCGCGTCCGCGGGTTTCCCAAGCACACCTTGAACCGGCCGCCGCTCGCTTGGGAGCAGCCCACCCGTGGTGCCCGGCGACGTCCGGGTTCCGCGCTACCTGGGCGGGCAACTGTTCGCTACACGGGTCCGGTTCGCATGAGTTCGCGGTCCGCCTCACTCTCGTCGAGCGCAGGCGGGGGAAGGCGGAAGAGGCGGGTGAGCCAGGCCAGGTAGCCGACTCCGAGGGCCAGCCAGGTCAGGCCGAGGGTAGCGCCTTGCCGTCGAGGTGGACGAGCAGCCACAGGTCGACGACGGCACCGATCGCCGGGGCGACAATGTGGCCGAGGATGCCGGGGCGTGCGCCGGTGCGGCGTCGGCGGATGTACGTGGCGATGACGCTGATGTTGACGAAAATGAAGGCGGTGAAGGCGCCGAAGTTGATGAAGGAGGTGGAGGTGGCGACGTCCAGGCGGAGTGCCAGGAGTCCGATCGCGCCGGCCTGGGCGGCGATGCCGGAGGCGGCCTGGGCGACGACCAGGCCGGCGAGAAGACCGAGGAGAAGAGGTCGCCGCCGATGGTCCGGGCGATCTCGAACGCAGCCGATCCGCTGTCTGTGAACGTGGCCCCGGGGTGGGCGAGTTGTGTGGTGCAGGCGACGGCAACGAGGACGGCTCCGCCGATCAGGGCGATGATGAGGATCGCGCGGGGCATGGTCCGCCGGGGTTCCAGGGTCTCCTCGGTGAGGGTCGTGACGGCGTCGAAGCCGAGGAAGGAGTACGCCGCGATCGCCGCGCCGGCGGAGA
Source organism: Streptomyces sp. NPDC093600 (assembly GCF_044764755.1). Lineage (NCBI taxonomy): Bacteria > Bacillati > Actinomycetota > Actinomycetes > Kitasatosporales > Streptomycetaceae > Streptomyces > Streptomyces sp. NPDC093600. Next base: position 426,243 of record NZ_JBIWIU010000005.1, on the reverse strand, counting down.
TGCCGGCGGCTGCACTGGCGTCGTTGATGAAGGGCGTGGTGCTCACCAGGCCGCCCGCACCGCCGAGGCCGAGGACGTGTCGCAGGGACAGGAGGACGAAGATCGCGATCACCAGAATTTGGAAGACCATGAGCAGGTCGTTGACGCGCTCGGCGGTCTTGATGCCTCGGACGTTCACGGCCGTCGTGAGAACGATGAAGCCGACGATCCATGCCCAGGCGGGGACAGGGACACCTGGGAACTGCGCCTGCAGATACGCCCCTCCAATGAGCCAGATGACCATCGGCAGGAAGGCGTAGTCGAGCAGGGTGACCCAGCCGACGAGGAAGTCGGCCCGGTCGTCGACGGCGCGCCTGAAGTAGGTGTAGGCGGAGCCCGCGACGGGCTGGGCGGCTACCATGCGGCCGTAGCTGTGGGCGGTGAACAGCATGGCGAGGACTGCCAGCAGGTAGGCGGTGGGGACCGCCCCGCCCGTCTCTTCGGCGACCACTCCGAACGTCCCGAGGACCGAGCTCGGCTTCGAGCACCTTCGACGAGACGACCTGCGCCACACCGGGTTGACCTGGTTCGCGGACGCAGGCGTCCCTCTTCACGTCCTGCGCAAGATCGCCGGGCACGGCTCGCTGACCACCACCCAGCGCTACCTGCACCCCGACGCCGGCCAGATCACCGCAGCCGGTGCAGCCCTCTCCGCGCACCTCATGGTGCTCCGTGCACCTCGTTCGCTGCCTGTCACGGCAGTTGCCGCTCTCTGACCCGCGACGACCGCCCTGGTCCCCAACTGGTCCCCAAAAACGATCTTGAGGCCGTATCGGATGCTTCCAATACGGCCTCTGACCTGCGTAAAAGCAAGTCGGGACGACAGGATTTGAACCTGCGACCCCTTGACCCCCAGTCAAGTGCGCTACCAAGCTGCGCCACGTCCCGATGCCCGTCCCGCCGGATACTCCCGGTGGCGGCGTGCGAGAGAAACTTTACCCCACGCCGAGGGGCGCGGGAGCGCAGGGCGGTCGTCGCGTCGGGGGGCTGCGGGGAGATGCCGCAGGTGGTGGCAGGGGTGGTCGACTGGCGGGTGGGAGCGGGAGGGGGACAATGGCGGCGTGAAGGGGATGCCGAGGGACCGCGACGAGGAGGGGCGGGCGCGCAGTGCGCGGCCGCGTGACGGGCTTGGACGACCGCTGCCGTACGGCACGGAGGGTGTGCCGCGAGCGCCGGAGGGTGTGACGCGTACGCCCGCGCAGACGCTCGCCGAGGCGCAGCGACTCCTGGACGAGGGGATGCCGTTCCACGCGCACGAGGTCTTCGAGGACGCCTGGAAGACCGGGCCCGCCGAGGAGCGGGATCTGTGGCAGGGGCTCGCCCAGCTGGCCGTGGGGCTGACGCACGCCGCCCGGGGCAACGCGCGGGGCGGGGCGCGGCTGTTGCGGCGGGGCGCGGACCGGATCACGGCTCCCTCGCCGGCGTCACAGGGGCTCTCGTACGGCCTCGACGTCGACGGGCTCGCCCGCTGGGCCCGGGGGTTGGCGGACCGCACGGAGGGCGAGGACCGGGTGCCGGACGCGTCCGTCGAGGCCCCGAGGCTACGCCCGGAGTAGCACCACTTCGAGGGTGCGGGGGCCGTGGACGCCCTCGACGCGGTCGAGTTCGATGTCGCTGGTGGCGGAGGGGCCGGAGATCCAGGTCAGGGGCCGGGTGGGGTCGAGCCGTGGGAGGGCCAGCGGGACGGAGGCGACGACCTGTTCGGGAGCGCGGACGACGCAGATGTGGTGGTCGGGTACGAGGGTGATACGGCGTCGGCCCTGGCCCGGGCCGCCGTCGAGGACGATCGTTCCGGTCTCTGCGATGGCGAGGGCGCACCCGGTGACGACGCTGTCGACGGCGTCGAGTTCTCGGGCCGTCGCCTCGGCCCGGTCGTGGATGCGGGTGATGTCGATCGTCGTCGCGTCCGCTCTCGGCAGCCACTCGGCCGGCAGGCCGCTGGGGACGAGCACCGTGCTCGCGCCGCGTTCGGCGAGAAGGCGCAGGAGCAGGGCCGGCAGGCCGTCGGTGTCGGTCCGGTGGACGAGGGCGCGGTAGTCGGCGAGGTTCTCGTGGAGGAGGTCGACGAGTCCGGTCGGGTCGTCGGGTGTGTGACTGGAGAGGTACGAGCGGTCTGTCGCGGGTGGTTCGGGCGCGTCGGTGACGGCCCGGCGGATGCGGCCGAGGATCCGGTCGCGGGAGGAGAGAGGGCGCTCGGTCATGTGCGGTTCCGCCTCCCGGCCTCCGGCGACCGCGCTGGGTACGACGACTCCGCGACCGCCCGGGCACGCGTGTCCCGGATGGGGTGCGTGGCCGGATACGGATGCAGGGCGTGATCGACGCGGGTGACGAGGAGTGCGACGCGCATGCGCGCAGGATATGCCGGTGATGCGGGGCCGGGGACGGTCCGATGTCATCTCGATACGGTTTCGCCCGAGTCCCCCGGCCGCGCGGTGTTCACCAGGTGAGACGGAGCTCCTCGGGTGAGCGGTGGATGAGGGTCGGCCGCATCACCACCTCGTGGTCGTCCGCCAGCCGCAGGCCGGGAAGTCTGCGGGTGAACAGTTCGAGGGTGAGGGCGAGTTGGGTCCGGGCGAGCCGGGAGCCGGGGCAGCCGTGGCTTCCGTGGCCGAAGGCGACATGCCGGGTGGGGGTGGGGGACCGGGTGATGTCGAAGACGTCGGCGTCCTCGTGGCGTGCCTCGTCCCGGTTGGCGGAGCCGTAGGCGACGAAGAGGGTGGCTCCGGCGGGCAGTTCGGTGCCGGCCAGGATGACCGGGCGGGTGGTGGTGCGGCGGAATCCCTGGACGGCGGTGTCGTAGCGGGCTGCTTCCTCCACCGCCCCGGGTATGAGTTCGGGTCGCGCGCAGAGCAGCTCCCACTGGTCGCGGTGGCGCAGCAGGTGGAGCAGCGCGGTGCCGATCAGCGCGGTGGTGGTGAGGTGTCCGGCGATGAGGAGGTTCTGCAGGTTGGAGACGAGTTCGCCGCGCTGGTCGGGGGTGAGTTCACGGGTTCCGGGCCCGAGCCCGGTGTCGGGCGCCAGGGCGGCGACCATGGCCGAGCAGAGGTCGTCGCGGGGCCGGGCGCGCCGGTCGCGGGCGTAGCGGTCGAGGAGGTGCTGCAGCGCGACCACGTCCTCGGCGGCCGCGAGCTGTTCCTTCTCGTCCATGGGCCGGAAGAGGAGTTGCTCGGCGCGGTGTCCTCCGTGCACCGCGGCGGGAACGTCCTCCGGTTCGAGGCCGATGAGCCGGCCGATGACGGCGCCGGGCAGGCCGCGGGCGTACGAGGACATCAGCTCGGTGTGCCCGTCGTCGGCGAACGAGTCGACGAGACCGGTGGCGACCTCGGTGGCGTACGGGGTGAGGGCGGCGACCCTGGCGGCGGACAGGCCGCTGTTGATCGGCGCGCGGTGACGGCGGTGCGCGGCGCCGTCGGTGGAGACGACGGTGGGGCGTTTGCCGAATCCCCGCGCGAGGACGCCGAAGACGGCGGGTGGGGGCATGACGTCGGGGCGCAGGGCTTGGGCGGAGGAGAAGTCCTCGGGCCGCAGCAGCACTTCACGGACGTCGGCGTCCCGGGCGACCAGCCAGGCGTCGAGTTCGGGGACGAAGGTGAGCCCTGGTGTCCTTCGCGCCTGTGCGTAGAGGGGATACGGGTCTCGTTGCAGTGCGTCGAGTCGGTCGAGTCCGTCGAGTCGGTCGTGCGTTTTCGGGTCCACGCGGTGCCTCTCGGAAGGGGAACGTGCGGAAGGGACGTGCGAAACGCGGTGCGGTCCGGCCATGGTGACCGTCCTCGCGGGCCCCTGGCTATGCCCCGAGGGCCCGGTGTCGCGCCGGAGACCGTCTTCGGCCGGGAAGCGGCTGTCGCACGGCCGGGAGGGTGCTATCCCCCCACGCGTGCCCGGCCGTCACCCCTTCCGCGCGGACAGCGCCCGTTCGAGTACGGAGGTGTGGCTGGCGGCGGGGTCCTTGGCGGCGGTGAGGAGGGTGACCGTCCCCCGGGCGGCGAGGTCGCGCAGGCCTTCGAGGGCCTCGGCGGCGGCCGGGGCGGCGAGCTCCTCCTCGTACCGCCGGCAGAACTCGTCGTACTCACCCTCGGGGCCGTGGTACCAGCGGCGCAGTTCCGTGGACGGGGTCAGGGCCTTGGGCCATTCGTCGATGTGCGCGTCGGTCTTGGCGAGGCCGCGCGGCCAGAGGCGGTCGACGAACACCCGTACGCCGTCGTCGGGCGCGGGGGGATCGTAGACGCGGCGGACGCGGACGTCGGGGGTGGTGGCGGCCATGCCCCTCAGGGTGCGGGACGGGGCGCCCGATCACACGTCGACGCGCAGTGCGGGCAGGAGTACCGCGTCGACGAAGACGCGCATCGCCGTCGCGTCCGCGAAGCGCTCCTCGAAGAGCCGCTCGACGCGGAGCATGCCGAGGAAGCAGGGCGCGACGAAGCCGATCGCCGGGTTGTCCGCCTCGATCTCCCCGCGTTCGACCGCGCGCCGCAGCATCTCGTCGAGGGCCGCGACCTCCGGGTTGATGACGGTCTCCCGCAGCGCCTCGCGCAGATCGGGGTGCTGGATGTACGCCTGGGTGACGGCCTCCATCAGCTCGGCGTCCCGGTCCCGTCGGGACGCGGCCGTCCGCGCCGCCTCGCGCAGATCACCGGCGAGCGATCCGGTGTCGATGCCGGCGAAGAAGGGGCAGCGCCGCTTGGCGAGGGCGGCCGTGACGAGCCGTGGTTTGGTGCCCCACTGCCGGTAGAGCGTCGCCTTGCCGCATTTGGTGCGGGCCGCGACCCCCTCCATGGTCACCGCGTCGTAGCCGCCTTCCCGGAGCAGATCGATCACGGCCTCGAACAGCTCGGTCTCCCGCTCGGGCGTGATCTTGCTACGGCGGGCGGCGGCGGTCGCGGCCTCTGTGGCGGCCTGTGGGGACACCGATTGCTCCCGTCGTCGTCCGGTTGGCTCCCGGTCGGCTCTCTGCACATACGAGGGTAGGGGCCGCACGATCGAGACGCAAACGTATCGAGACGTTTGCGTCTCGATGGAATCGGATCTACGCTTCCCCCGTTTGCTGCCGATTTGACGGATAAAAGGGGCCGCGCCATGGCTGCCGGGATACGCGGGATACGCGGGACGTGTCCTGCCGAACCGGAGCCGACGGCTACCCCGGAACCGACCGCGATCGCGGAGTCGGCGGTTCGCCCGGAGCCGTCCGCCACCCCTGAACCGGCGGTTCGGCCGGGACCGGCGGCCGAGTCGGCCTCCGCCCCGCGACCGCACCTCGTACGCGAGCTGCTTCTCGTCGCCGCGCTCTTCCTCGTCTACAAATGCGGCCGCCTCCTCGCCAACGGCCACGAGTCGCGCGCCTTCCGCAACGCCGACCGCGTGTGGGACGCCGAACGGGCCGCCCATCTGCCCGGCGAGGGATCGGTCCAGGCCCTCCTCCTCCACGGCGACGGCCTCGTCCGCGCCGCGAACACGTACTACGCCGCCGTGCACTTCCCGGCCACCGTCGCCTTCCTCGCCTGGCTCTACTGGCGCCGCCCGGGGCACTACCTCTGGTCCCGCCGCGTCCTCGCGCTCCTCACCGCCGCAGCGCTCGCGCTGCATCTCCTGATGCCGCTGGCGCCGCCCAGGATGCTGAGCGCCACCGGACTCGTCGACACGGCGCAGGTGTACGGGCCTTCCGTGTACGGCGCGACACCGCGGACGGACTCGATGGCGAACCAGTTCGCGGCGATGCCCTCGCTCCACTTCGGCTGGGCGCTGATGGTCGCGATCGGTCTGATCGCCGCCACCCGGGGCCGGCTGCGATGGCTCTGGCTGCTGCACCCCCTGCTGACGCTCCTGGTGATCGTCGGCACGGCCAACCACTACTGGTTCGACGCCCTGGCCGCGGCGGCCCTGCTCGCCCTCGCGCTCGTCGCCGTACGGACCCCCGGGCCTGGCTCCGTCGCCCCGGCCTCTCCCCCGCGCGCCACCGCGCCCCGTACGGCAGGAGCTCTGCGATGACCGCTCTCGACGGCACCGTGCTCGCGGTGCTGCTCTCCCTGGTCTCCGCAGCCGGGTACGCGCTCGCGGCGGTCGCCCAGGCCCGGCTGGCCTCGGCCTCCGCCGGCGGGCGCGGCGCGCTGCGGGCGCTGCTCGCCCGCGGCCAGTGGTGGTGGGCGGTCGGCCTCAACGCGGCCGGCGCGCTGGCCCATGTGGCCGCGCTGCACTACGGCCCGCTGACCCTCGTCCAGCCGCTCGGCGCGCTGACGCTGGTCGCCGCGTTGCCCCTGGGCGCGTACTGCGCGCGGCGGCGGGTGACCCGGGCGGAGTGGCGCGGGGCGCTGTGGACGCTGGCGGGGCTCGTCGGCCTGGTCTCGGTCACCGGGCCGGTGAAGCCGGGTGAGGCGCTGACCCTGCGCGAGGCGCTGGTCGTGGCCGCGGCGACGGCGCTGCTGATCGCGGCGTTCGCGTCGGGACGGCTGCACGGGGGCGGGTCGCGCGGCCGACGTCGGGCGGTTGCCGACGCCGCCCCCGGAAGGCCCGCCTCCGCGCCCGGGTCGGGGTCAGACTCAGGGTTCGCGCTCGGGCCAGGGCTCCGGTCCGGTTCGGGGTCCGGGTCCGGACTCCGCTCCGGGTCGGGGCACGGCTCCGGGCTCGGCTCCGGTTCCGGTTCCGGGTCGGGGCACGCCGGCTCCGGCTCCGGGTCTGGTTCAGGGTCAGGTCCAGGGCTCGGCTCCGGTTCCGGGTCGGGGCACGCCGGCTCCGGCTCCGGGTCTGGTTCAGGGTCAGGGTCAGGTTCAGGGCTCGGCTCCGGGTCTGGGCCCAGGCTCGGCTCCGGCTCCGGCCCCAACGGGGTCATGGGGCGCGGTCTCGGTCATGCCACCGCATCCGGGATCGCCTCGGGCGTCGCTTCCGCGCTGACGCAGACGTTGACCGCCGCGCTTGCGCGCGAGGTGCCGGGCGGGGCCATGGCCTGGTGGCAGACCGCGCTCGTCGCGGTGCTCATATCCGCCTTCGCGATGGGCGGACTGCTGCTCTCGCAGACCGCCTACCGAGGCGGTCTCGCCGCGCCGCTGGCCGTCGTGAACCTCTCCAACCCGGCCGCCGCCGCGGTCATCGGCGTGGCGCTGCTCGGCGAAACGTTTCGCGCCGGGGCCTGGGGATGGCTCATCGCGGGCGCCGCGGCCGTCGTGGCGGCACGCGGGGTGGTCCTGCTGACGACCGGTCAGGGAACGGCCACCAGCACCGCCCCGGCTCCGGCCACCACCCTCGCCTCCACGGACAGCCCGTCCTCGCGTCCGCCCACATCGGGGGTCCTGGCGGCGACAGCGGACCCCCGTACGTTCCCCGAGCCGCCGGCCGAGACGGCAAAGCCGGTGCCGGTGCCACCACCCCGTACTGACACCTCGACCCTGACGCTCGACCCCGCCGTCGGCTGACACCGGTACCCAATTTCGTCATGTTGACGAAAAGCAGACTTTCCCTCTATCGTCAAAGTGACGACAAGGGAGGGTCTCATGGCCGACATCACCCGACGCGCCGGCTGGCGCCACCTGCGCTCCGCGCCCACCGCCCACGTCCGGCACCACCACCGGGGCCGGCTCGTCCACGACGGCGCGGGGCTCAGCTTCTGGTTCCGTGCGCTGTCCGCCGCGCTCTCCGAAGTGCCGGTCGACGACCGGGAGCTCGGCATGGCGTTCCACGCCAGGACCGCCGACTTCCAGGACGTGAGCGTGCAGTGCACGGTGACCTACCGCGTCAGCCGGCCGGACGCGGCGGCCACGAGGATCGACTTCTCCATCGACCCGGACACGGGCGCCTGGCGCGGCGCTCCGCTGGAGCAGATCGCCGGCCTGCTCACCGAGACCGCCCAGCAGCACACGCTCGACGCCCTGGCCCGTACGCCGCTGGCCGCGGCCCTCGTCGACGGCGTGGCGGCCGTACGGGACCGGATCGCGGACGGGCTCGCCGCCGAGCCCAGGCTGCCGGAGACCGGCATCGAAGTGGTGACCGTACGGGTGGTGGCCATCCGTCCCGAGCCGGAGGTCGAGCGGGCGCTGCGCACCCCGGCCCGCGAACAGATCCAGCAGGAGGCGGACCGGGCCACCTACGAGCGGCGGGCGGTCGCGGTCGAACGCGAGCGGGCCATCGCCGAGAACGAGCTCGCCAGCAAGATCGAGCTGGCCCGCCAGGAGGAGCGGCTCGTCGACCAGCGCGGCATCAACGCGCGCCGCGAGGCGGAGGAGAGCGCCGCCGCCGACGCCGTACGGGCGGAGGCCGAGGCGGTACGGAAGGTCCGGCTCGCGCGGGCGGAGGCGGAGGCGGCGCGCGAGGTCGGTGCGGCGCGCGCCGAGGCGCAGGCCGCCTGGCTGCGGGTGCACGGGGAGGCGGACGCGGCGACGCTGCACGCGCTGGCGGCGACCCGGGCCGCGGAGAACCTGCCGCGGATCGAGAGCGTCACCCTCTCGCCCGACGTGCTGACGGGACTGCTCGCGAGGCTGGGGGGCGGCGGGGGCGCGTCGTGAGCCTGGCGCCACGGGCGGTGCTCGTCCACCGGACCACGGAGTACGAGGAGTTGCTCGCCCGGCACGGTACGCACGGACAGGCCGCCTTCTTCGCCGCCGGTCGCGGTCTGGACATCCGGGAGGTGCGGGAGCGGCACGAGCGCACCCGGCGGGCGCTGGCGGAGGTGGCGGGGGCGGTGCCGCTGTCCTGGCGGCAGGCGCGGGTGGAGCGCGCGGATCTGGATCGTTTCCTGTTCGGCCCGGAGGACGTGGTCGTCGTGGTCGGGCAGGACGGCCTGGTGGCCAACGCGGCGAAGTATCTGACCGGCCAGCCGGTCGTCGGGATCGACACCGATCCGGGGCGCAACCCGGGCGTCCTCGTGCGCCACCGGCCCGTGGACGCCGGGAGGTTGCTGCCGGCCGCCGCGACAACGGCCGCCGGGAGAACGGCCGCCGAGGAGCTGACGATGGTGGAGGCGGTCACCGACGACGCGCAGCGGCTTCTCGCCCTCAACGAGATCTACGTCGGCCCGCCCGGCCACCAGACCGCCCGCTACACCCTCGCGGTGGAGGGCGGGCGATCGGCGGCACCCGAGCCCCAGGCGTCCTCCGGCGTGCTCGTCGGCACCGGGACGGGGGCGACGGGCTGGCTCCGCTCCCTCTGGCAGCAGCGCGCGAGCCCGCTGCGGCTGCCCGCCGCGACCGACCCCCGGCTCGCCTGGTTCGTCCGCGAGGCGTGGCCGTCCCCGACCACGGGCACGGCGTGCGTGGAAGGTCTCCTGGGCCCCGGGGAGGCCCTGTGCCTCACCGTCGCGTCCGACCGCCTGGTCGCATTCGGCGACGGCATGGAGTCGGACGCACTGGAACTACCGTGGGGGCGGGCGGTACGGGTGGGCAGGTCGGAGACCGTGCTGAGACTGGTGGGCTGAGGCGACCGGGCCGTACCGGGGGGGGACGGCAGCGGGCCGGGCCTCGTCCGGTGCGCGGCGGCCCTCGCGGTCCCGGCGCCCTCCCGGCGCCCTCGCGGCGCCCCTCGCGGCCCCGGCCAAGCCCCGCAGGCCAGGCCCGAAACCCCGGGCGCCCCGGGCGAGCCCGGGTCCCCCGACCAAACCCGGTCGGCAAGGCCCGGAAGCCCCCGGCCAAGCCCCGCAGGCCAGGCCCGGGGCCCCGGCCGGCCGGGCCGCGCCGCCCCGGACGCACCCCGCGCCCCGCACGCATCCGCCCCGGACGCACCCCGCCCCCACCGGCCGGCCGGGCAGCGCCGCGCGGACCCCGCCCCGCTCGCTCCCCGCCCCACCAGCCGAGCGCCGCCCGCCCGCTGCCCTACCCCACCCCTTGCCCCCCGCCCCTCACATCTCCCTCCACGCGGTCACTGTCCAGAAGAGCGCGAATCCCGTCCAGACGATCGCGAACGCCCAGACGAGAAGGTGCTCCCCGAACAAGGCCATGGAGCCCATCCATCCCACCCCGATCGCCACGAACAGCCAGCCGAAGCTGTGGAAGGCGAGGATGCCCGACGGCCGGCCGCTCACCAGCGCCCAGAGCCCCGCGGCGAGGATCAGGCAGCCGAGCGCGAACCACGGCATGACGCTGTCCTGGGAGGAGGGCGCGTACTCGTAGGTGCGGCCGCGCACCACCAGCCGTACGGCCTCGCCCCGCCAGAGCCTGAGCTCCGCGCGATCGCCCGTTCTGGCCTCGCCGTACGTGTCCGATCCCACCGAGAGCCAGGCGGTGCGGCCGGGCCACTCGACCTTGACGTGGTAGTACCGCGTGCAGGTGGTGGTGCCGCCTCCCCCGCCCCCGGCGGTGATTCCCCCGGTCGCCGCGCCGCCCATGCCGCCGCCGGCGGTCGTCATGCCTGCCGCGGTCCCGCCGACGCTGGTGCCCCCGGTCGTGCCGTTGGACGTACAGCGTTCGCCCGTCCGGCGGTCGAGGACCGTGCCCACCGCGGGCCGTACGCACCCCTCGTCCGCGCAGACCGGCGCCGCGCGGTACACCATGGTCGCCCGGTATCCGTCCGCGATCTGCTGACCGCAGACGAGGACTCCCCATCCGGCCGCGAGGACGAGCAGCCCCCGTAACCAGAGGGGTAGCCGTCTCTCGTACCAACTTCCCCTGTACCCCGTTGACTTCACCCGTCGGTGATTCCCTGGGGCGCGGGCGTCCAAGCACCGCCCCTCCCCCGTCCCCCGCCCCCCTCCGAGGGGTGACAAGGGTTTTCCCCGTATCGCGTTCACCTGCTCTTTCCCTACTGTCTGCCGCACCGGCAGATCCCATCCCCCGATCCACGCCCCCCTCAGGAGCTCAGGCCCTGTCAGGTGCATGAGGAGAGGGGGGTGGTGTCCGCCGGTGACGGCCTTGACCCGGGCCGTCGCGCCGGTGGCGGCGCACGGGCCCCCCAAGCCCAGGGTGCAGCGGACCGCGACCCCACTTCGCGCCGAGGCTCCCGCGCCGCCGCCACTGCTCCGCACCTACGTCGTGCTTGAAAGGGAACACCTTGAACAGTTCCATGCGGAGAGTCATATCCGTGGTGGTCGCGAGCGCCGCGATCCTCGGTGCCGCAGCCACCTCCACCGGGGCGTTCGCCGCCGCCCCGGCCGTCTCCACCCCGAAGCCCGCCCCGGTCTCCCAGGCCATGACCACGCTGCCCAGCGCGCCGGTCGAGAAGGTCATCGTCACCTACAAGGCCCGGACCGCCGAGGCCGGCTCCAACGCCGCCGCGAAGAGCGACGCGGCCGCCAAGGGCGCCGAGACCGGCGAGGCCCTCTCCTTCGAGCGCCGCCTCTCCGGCGGTCAGGCGCTGGTCGACCTGGGCGACAGCGCCACGAAGCAGGACGTCGCGGAGGTCATGGACGCCTTCCGCGCCGACCCGCAGGTCGCCTCCGTCGAGCCCGACATCCGGGCGTACGCGATGGCGGTCACCCCGAACGACACCGACTACGCCAAGCAGTGGGACCTCTTCGAGGCCACCGGCGGCATGAACGTCCCGTCCGCCTGGGACAAGACGACCGGCAGCGGTGTGACCGTCGCCGTCATCGACACCGGCTACGCGGCCCACTCGGACCTGGCGGCCAACGTCGTCTCCGGTTACGACTTCATCTCCTCCTCCACCGACGCCCGGGACGGCAACGGCCGTGACGCGGACGCCAAGGACGAGGGCGACTGGAACGCCACGGACGGCGAGTGCGGCACCGGCTCCCGCGCGAGCAACTCCTCCTGGCACGGCACCCACGTCGCCGGCACCATCGGCGCGGTGACGGGCAACACCAAGGGCATGGCGGGTATCGCGTACAACGCGAAGATCCAGCCCATCCGTGTCCTCGGCAAGTGCGGCGGCTCCTCGTCGGACATCGCCGACGCGATCACCTGGGCGTCCGGTGGCAACGTGGCGGGCGTCGCGGCCAACCCGACCCCGGCCAAGGTCATCAACCTGAGCCTGGGCGGCGCCAGCTCCACCTGCCCGAGCGTCTACCAGAACGCGATCAACGGCGCCGTCTCGCGCGGCACCACGGTCGTCGTCGCCGCGGGCAACAGCAACGCCAACGCGTCCGGCTTCACCCCCGCCAACTGCTCGGGCGTCATCAACGTCGCCTCGACCAGCCGTGAGGGCAACCGGTCGTACTACTCGAACTACGGCACCATCATCGACGTCTCGGCACCGGGCGGCGAGACCCGTCGCGCCACCGACACGCCGGGTACGGTGACCACCCCCGAGAACGGCATCTACTCCACGCTCAACTCGGGCACCACGACGCAGTCGCTGGAGAACTACAAGCCCTACCAGGGCACCTCCATGGCCGCGCCGCACATCGCGGGCCTCGCCGCCCTCCTGAAGTCGGCCAAGAGCAGCCTGACCCCGGCCGACATCGAGTCCGCCATCAAGGCCAACGCCAGGCCGCTTCCCGGCACCTGCACCGGCGGCTGCGGAACCGGCATCGCCGACGCCGCGAAGACCGTGAACGCCGTCACCGGCACCACCACCCCGCCGGCCGGCGCCACCTACACCAACGCGACGAACGTGACGATCTCCGACAACACCACCGTGTCGTCCTCGATCGCCGTCACCGGCCGCACCGGCAACGCCCCCGCCACCCTCAAGGTCGACGTGGACATCAAGCACACCTGGCGCGGGGACCTGGTCATCGACCTGATCGCCCCCGACGGCACCGTGCGCAACCTGAAGGCGTCCTCTTCCAGCGACAGCGCCGACAACGTCCTGACCAGCTACACGGTCGACGCGTCGAGCGAGGTCGCCAACGGCACCTGGAAGCTCCAGGTCCGCGATGTGGCCTCGGGTGACACCGGCTACATCGACTCGTGGAGCCTGACCTTCTGATCCCACCCGAACCACCCCCCACAACAGCATCATTGCTGGTCAGCGGCGCGCTCGTGGTCTACACCACGGGCGCGTCCTGGCGTGGTGACCGGCGATCGCTGTCCGTATGCCGGACAAGGGGCCTGGACTGCGCCCGTACGCTCCGTATTCTCTGCGCACGGGGCTCACGGGGCGGGCCCGAGCGCCGGAGGGGTGGTGGACACGTGACGACAGCGTCGCACCTCGCCCTGCGCCACGCGGGCGGAGGCGGAACCCCCGCGCCGGTGGGCCGCGAGGAGCTTCTCGCGCGCCTCGAACGCGTGCTGCACACCCGGGGCCGCGCCCTGCTCACCGGTCCCGCCGGAGTCGGCAAGACCGAGGTGGCACTGGCCGAGGCCGCCCGGGCCGAAGCCCGGGGCGAGACGGTCCTGTGGCTGTCGACGCTCCCCGCCGACCGGGACATACCCGGCGCGGCGGCGGCCGCGCTCGTCGCCTCCGTCGCGGCGACGGTGACCTGGCCGGGCGTGGCCCTGCAGGAGACCGAGCACGGTGCCGGCGACGGCGCGCCCGATCCCACGGCGGCCGACGGCCTGGCCCCCGGGCGGGGCGCGGGCGCGTCGGGCGTCTTCGACGGGCTACCCGGCCCTCAGCGCACGGCCGTCGCCATGCTCTGCCGCGAGGCGCCGCTGCACGAAGGCGGCTGGGACCCGATCGCCCTGCGCCTCGGCATCGCGCGGATCCTGCGCGGCCTCACCGTCCGCGGCCCCGCCCTGCTCGTCGTCGACGGGGTGCAGCACATCGACGCCGACAGCGCCGACCTGCTGCGCTTCGCCCTGCACCTGGCCCCGCCCGCGCTGCGCGTCGTCGCCGTCGAGACCCCGGAGGCGTACGGCTCCGAGGCGGCCCACGACACCCAGCTGTGGGTGCCGTCGGAGGCCGACATCCTGCTCGTGCCCCCGCTGCAGGCCGACGAGATCGCCGAACTCCTCATCCACCACCGGCTGCCGTCCCGGATGGCCGGCCGTATCCACAAGGCGAGCGGCGGCAACCCGCGTCTCGCGCTCGCCGTGGGCCGCTCCCTGGCCGACGCCCGCACCCCGGTCCACCACGCCGAGGCGCTCACGCTGTCCGGGCGCGCCCGGGACCTGGCGCGGCAGCTGCTCGGCGCCGCGCCGCCGGCCGTCCGCGAGACGCTGCTGCTCGCCGCGCTCGCCCTGCGCCCCACCGCGGCCCTCGTCCGCCGCGCCGGGCGGCCGAACGCGGAGGCGGACCTCGCCGCCGCCGAACGCGCGGGTCTGGTCTCCGTCGCCGAGGACGGCGCGGTCACGTTCACGGCCGGGCTCCTCCCCTCGACGCTGGTCCACGACGCCTGCTGGCCCGAGCGCAGCGCCGGTCACGCCGCGCTCGCCACGGTCGTGGACGACTCGGTGGAGGCGGTACGGCACCGGGCGCTCGCCACGGACATCCCCGACGAGGCCCTCGCGGCCGAAGTCGCCGCGGCCGCCGATCTCGCGCGCCGCCGCGGCAACAGCGCCCTCGCGGCGGAGCTGGCCCTGCTCGCCGCCGGTTCGACGCCCGTCGAGCACGGTCCGCAGCGGATCGCGCGGCTCGTCGACGCGGCCGAGGAGGCGGCCCGCGCGGCGCGCGCGGATCTGGCGATGCGGGCCGCCACCGACCTGCTGGCCAGGGACGCGGCACCGGCCGACCGGGTGCGGGCCCGGCTCGCCGTCCTCGACACCGCGGGCCAGGGCCTCACCGGCCTCGACGACATGTACGTCCACGCCATGGAGGACTCCGAGGGGGACACCGCGCTCAGGGCGGCCGTACAGCTCCGGCTGGCCGTCAAGTACGTGCTGGCCGACGGCGATCCGCTGCACTCGCGGGCCGCCGCCGTCGAATCCGCGGCGCTGGCCGCCTCGATGGGCGATCCGCGGACGGCGGCCCAGGCCCTGACCGTACAGGCGCGGATGGAGCGGGCGCTGGGAGCGCCGGACGCCGAGTCGGTGCTGGCGCAGGCCCGCGCTCTGGAGATGGCCGAGCGTCCGCTCGGGATCCGCAACGCCGCCCAGATCCTGACGATCCGTCACGCACTCTTCGACGACCGTCTGGGCGACGCCCGTGACCAGCTGAACGCGCTGCTGCCGCTGGTGCGGCGGCGCGGCTCGGTCGAGGACACGATCGAGCTGTTCTCCACACTGGCCGCGATCGAGTCCCGGATGGGCGTGTGTCCGGCGGCCCTCGCGCACGCGGGGCAGTCCCTCGCGCTGACCCTGGAGGCGGGCCTCTCCCCCGGCCCGGCCTGGTACACGCTGGCGCTCGCGGAGACGGCCGGGGGCAGCTTCGGGCGGGCCGCGAGCTATGCCCGGCGCAGTGTCCAGGCGTCGGAGGAGGAGGGCGACCGGGTCTTCCTCTCCCGCAGCCTGTACGCGCTCGGCCGCGTCCAGCTCGTCAACGGGGACGTCGCCTCGGCCCTGGAGACGCTGCGCCGGGTGCAGGCCAACGAACGCGCCCAGGCGAACGTCGACCCGTCGATGCTGCGCTGGCACGAGGAGCTGGCGGAGGCGCTGCTGGCCAACGACGCGGCGCAGGAGGCGGCGGACCTGCTGGCCGAGGTGCGTCCGGTCGCCGAACGTTTGGGCCGTACGACGGTTCTGCTGGGCTGTGACCGCGCGTACGCCCTGTATCTGGCCGCCGTCGGGAAGACCGACGAGGCGGCGGAGCTGCTGACCCGTACCGCCGAGGCGTTCGCCGATGCCGGGCTGCCGCTGGAGCGGGGCCGGGCTCTGATCGCCCTGGCCAGGGTGGAGCGCCGCCGCCGTCGCCGGTCGGCGGCGCAGAGCGCGCTGCAGACGGCGGCCTCGGTCTTCGAGCGGGCCGGTGCGGCGCCGTGGCTGGCCCTGGCGAGCGAGACCCCGGCCGCAGAGGCCGCGGAGGACACCCTTCCGGCGCTCTCCTCGCTCACGGACGCCGAGCTGCGGCTCGCCCGCCTGGTCGGCCAGGGCGCCAGCAACCAGGAGGCGGCGGCGAAGCTCTATCTGAGCGTCAAGACGGTCGAGGCGCGGCTGACGCGGATCTACCAGAAGCTCGACGTCCGCTCGCGGGCGCAGCTGGCGACCGCGCTCCGGGGATGAGGCGGGACTTCGCAGACCCTGGGGTGCCGGTCATACGGTGAACGGCTTCTGGCGCAGGAACGCGGGGGACGGGGTGCCGGTGGTGTAGAAGTTCGGGCTCTGGGTGGCGGGCAGCCGGTGCTGGATCGCGCGGTGGAAGGCGCGGTAGCCGCCCCGGAAGGCTCCTCCGTCCCACACGCCGAGCAGCGCTTCGGTGAAGGCGCCGTTGACCGGGCCGTCGGAGGCGTACTGGTTGTCCTGGCAGGCGGAGATGAGGACCGCCGCCGGGTCGCGCGCCTCACCGTCCGGGGGCGCCGTCTTCTTGAGGGAGCGCTGGAGCTCCGCGAAGAAGCCCTGGTCGCGCTCGTAGATCTGCTGCTGCCTCGGGAGGGGCATCATCCGGACGGCGGTCGTCGGGAGCAGGCCGCCGGGGAGTTCGACGCCGCTGCCGCTGTGGCAGCAGTCGAGCAGGACGACGATCCGTACGCCGTCGGCGCAGCGGCGGAGCTCCTGGTACAGCTCGTCGTCGAGGAACTGGCGGTCGTAGAGGACGAGGGTCTCGTCGAGGTCGTCCGGTTCGTCGTCCGGGCCCGTGACGTCGGGGACCTGGCCGCCGTGGCCGGAGTAGGTCAGGAGCAGGATGTCTCCGGGGCCGAGCTTGTCGGCGGCCTGGCGCAGTGCGCCGGTGACCTGGTCGACCGTGCCGTCGGGGGTGAGCAGGACGGTGTCGGAGAAGCCGGCGGCGCGGGCGAGCGCGGCCATGTCCCTGGCGTCGTTCTCGCAGGCCAGGAGGGCGCCGTCCCAGCCTCCGTAGCGAGCGGGGTCGACCGTGTTGAGCCCGATGTGGAGGGAGAGTCCGGTAGGCATGGGGGCCTCCTCGGGGAGGGGCGGGGGTGCGCCGGGGGCGTCTGATCGAGTGGCCTGCGGCCCGGCGCCGAGCGCGGCCCTCCCTGCGCGGTACTTACATGGTATGAACCCGACCGATCCCCCGTCCTCTCCGCCGCCCTCCCCGCCGCCTCCCCGTGCCGGCGGTCCGCGCCGTGAGGCGCTGGCCGACCGCGCGGGCTACGACGAGGCGTTCCTCGGCCCCGTCGTACCGCTGGCGCTGCCCGCGCGCACCTCGGTCGAGACGGTGATCCTGCCGTACACCCACTTCACAGTGGTCTTCCGGCCGGACCGGCGGCTCGCCGCCTCGACGGCGGTCTGCATCGAAGGCCGGCAGCTCGTCGAGGACGTGGCCCGTGACGACATCTGGGAGTACGATCCGCGCCTGCCCGAGGAGCAGCAGGCCGGCAACGACGTCTACCGGAACAACAGTCTGGACCGGGGCCATCTGGTGCGCCGGCTCGATCCGGTGTGGGGTGCGGTGGCCGAGGCCGGCCGGGCCAACACCGACACGTTCTTCTACACCAACGCCGCTCCGCAGGCCGATGTGTTCAACCAGGGCAAACGGCTCTGGCAGGGCCTGGAGAACTATCTCCTGGACCACGCGGCGGAGTTCGACCGGAGGATGTGCGTGCTGACCGGGCCGGTGCTGCAGGACTCCGACCCTCCCTACCGGGGTATCCAGGTGCCGTTGCGCTTCTGGAAGGTGGCGGCGTTCATGCAGGACGGGGCGCTGGCCTCGACCGCGTACGTCCTGGACCAGAGCCCTGACCTCAGCCGGGACGCGGAGCGTGCGCTCGCCGGGGCGAAGGCGGGCGCGCCGCCGCCGCTGGGTGCCTTCCGTACGTACCAGGTGCCGGTCTCGGACGTCGCGGAGATCACGGAGCTGGAGTTCGGGCCGCTGCCCGACGTGGATCTGATGCCGCCGATGCGGGCACCGGAGGAGCGCTGGCGGCGCCTGGAGACCTTCGACGACATCGTCATGCAAGGCTGAGCGCCCGGCCGGGACGCCGGGCGCTGCCCGTTCGCGCGTGTGCTGCGGGCGCCTGGCCGGGGCTCCGGGGGCGGGCCGTGCGCGCGTTTGCCACGGCCCCTGGCCGGTGAAAGCATGACAGGTGTCAGTCAGTCCGTCTGACGGCGCGTGCGGGACGGCCGGGCAGGTGCGGTATGCCGCTCACTGAAACGGAATGGGGACTCGTCACCAGCTGGGTGCGGGACTACGTCCTCGACACCCCCGACCCCCACACCGCGCTGCTGCGCAGCGGGCTCTCCCCCGACTTCGTCGCGGATCTGCCGCTCACCCCGGACCGGGACGAGAACGCGCGGACGCTGGTCGCGTTCGCCCGGAAGGACATCGCGCACCAGCGCCGGCTGCTCGCGACGCTCGCCGGTCTGGACGCGCTCACGGAGGCGGACGGCCCCGGCCGGCTGGAGCGGGGCGCCGAGGCGAGGGAGTTGCTGACGCGGCTGCGCGAGGACGAGCGGGCGCAGCGCTCGGCGCGGGACCCCTTCGGTGCCCTGGTGCTCGGTCATGGCATCGGTGCCGAGGTGTTCATCGACCGTGCCGAGTCGCGCGAGAGGCTCCGTGACTTCGTCGAGGACCCGGAGCAGACGGTGCTGGTCGTCGACGGCGAGCCCGCCAGCGGACGCTCGTACACGTACCGTCTGATCCGCCATCTCGGTCAGCACCTCGGGTTCCGCCCGATACGGATCACCCTGTCGCGCACCTCGACGGCAGCGCGCGTGGTGGAGCGGCTGGCCGAGTTCGTGTCCGGCCCGCACGAGAGCCCCTTCCCGTTGAATCCCACACAGTTGAACGATCCACTTCCGTCGGTCGACGACGCCGTGCACCGGATCGTGAGCCGGGCGACCGCCGCCGAGGAGCGGCTCTGGCTGGTGCTCGACGAGTGCGACACACTCGACCCGAACTCCGACGTCTGGGACTGCATCGGCAAGCTCGCCCTGGCCATCTACGAGCACACGCCGGTACGCAAGGACGCCGTACCGCGGCTCGTCCTGCTGGGCTACTCCCCCGCGATGCGCCAACTCCCGTACGACATCAGGAAGAACGAGTGCCGTGACACCGCGCACGTCGTGGACGAGGGTGATCTGCGGGAGTTCTTCCGGCGGTTCTTCACCGAGGAGGAGACCGCGCCGGACGACGAGGCGGTCCCCGCACTGGTGGACGTGGCCGTCACGGAGGTCCTGGCAGCCGCCGAAGCCCCCGGCCACGGCGAGAGTTACATGCGGCGGGTATGCACGGCGGTGGAGGAGGCGGTACGACTCCACCGCTCCCTCCCTCCAGGGCTCGCCCCGGACGACCACGCCGCCCTGCTCCGGCGCGCCGTGCGGGCGGCCGTCGACCTGCCCCCTCCCCCGCTCCCCGATCTGCGCAGGTCCTACCGCGAGGCGGCCTGCCTGCTGCACGAGTTCGACCCCGCGCTGCTGCGGCTGCCCGGTGAGACGGAACCCACCGGAGGGGCCGCCCTGGCCCTCGTCGACGACTGCACGACGCCTTCCGCGCACCCCCGCGCGGCCTGGGTGCTGAGGGCGGAGGTCCGCGAGGAGGCCCTGAGGGGTCTCGCGGGGCCGCAGGCGGCCCGCCGGGCCCTGGAGGCCAACACCGCACTGTTCCCGGACGGTTCCGGGCCCGAGCGCACCGCCCTCGCACTGCTCTCCGGCGCCGCGCCGGACCTCGACCCCCAAGGCGTCGAAGAGCTCTGCGACACCCTTCAGGCGACCCTGTGGCTGAGCCGCGTCCCCGGGATCACCGGACTGCCCGACCCCGACGACGTCCAGCGACGCCTGGAGCGGGCCCGGCTGTTCCAGCCGATGGAACGACTGGTCCGGGGCACGTTCCACGGCCGCGCCCGCGAACTCGACGCGCTGCGCGCCTATATCGAGCTGCCCGCCGAACCGGCCGAACCGCCCCTCCTCCTCCACGGCGTGGGCGGCATCGGCAAGAGCACCCTCCTCGCCAGGTTCCTCCTCGACAGTCTGCGCGCCTCGGCGACCGGATTCCCCTTCGCCTACATCGACTTCGAGCGGCCGACGCTCTCCGCCCACGAGCCGGCTACCGTCGTCGCCGAGATCGCGCGGCAGCTCGGCATCCAGTACCCGGACCACCGCGCCGCGTTCGACGCGCTCGCCGACGAGTGCGCGGAGACGGCGGCGTCCCAGCGCGCGGAGCTCAACCAGTTCGACGACCTGCGGCAGCTCTCCGCCACCCGCGCGACGCTCAGCCGTGACTACTCGGCCGGGTTCCACGCCCGGGCGAGCGCCCGGGAGCAGGAACTCGCGCAGGCGGTGGCCCGGACGGCCGGCGAGGCGGTCCCCACCCGGCCCGGGGAGATGGACCCGCCGCTGGTGATCGCCTTCGACTCCTTCGAGGAGGCGCAGTACCGCGGCTCACCGGTCCTGGCAAGGATGTGGGGGATCTGGACCGCCCTGCGCGCCGCCTATCCACGGCTGCGGTTCCTGGTCTCCGGGCGGGCGCCGATCGACCATCCCGCCAAGGTGATGGCGCCGCGGAGCCTGGAACTGGGCGAACTGGACGAACGGGCCTCCGTGGAGCTGCTGATGTCGTGCGGGGTCGGCGAGGAGACGGTCGCCAGGGACCTCGCCGACCGGGTCGGCGGGCACCCGCTCAGCCTGAAACTGGCGGCCCAGGCCGCGGTGGTCGTCCTGGGCTCCGGCTCGGAGTCGCTCGGCGAACTCGTGGAGAGCCTGCCCTCGCGCAAGCGCTACTTCCACCACAAGGTCGACCAGCTGCTGATCCAGGGCACGCTGTACGACCGGATCCTCAAGCACATCGCCGACGACCGCGTCCGCGTCCTCGTCCAGGCCGGCCTGGCCCTGCGGGTGATCACCCCGGAGCTGATCCAGGACGTCCTCGCCGGACCGGCGGGCCTGGACATCGCCTCGCCGCAGGAAGCCCGTTCGCTCTTCGGCCGCCTGGTCTCCCGGCTGGACCTGATGGAGTCGGCCGGGCCCCAGGCGATCCGCCACCGGGCCGATCTGCGCAGCATCATGCTGCGCCTCTCCGACAGCGCGCGGACCGATCTGATGCGGGCCGTGGACCGGCGCGCGGTGGAGTACTACGCGGCCCGGCAGGATCCGCGGTCGCGTGCCGAGGAGATCTACCACCGGCTCCGGCTCGGTGAGAACCCCCGTACGGTGGACCGGCGTTGGGTCGCCGGTGTCGACGGGCACCTGGCCGGGGCGGACCGGGACATGCCCGCCCGCTCGGCCGCGTTCCTGTTGGGGAAGATCGGTGGGCACGTGCCGGACCAGATCATGGCCGAAGCCGATCAGGAGGACTGGGAGCGGATCGCCGCCCGTGAGGTCGAGAACCTGCTCACCCAGGGGTACGTGGAGGCGGCGGCGGAACGGCTGGCCGAGCGGCGCCCCTGGACGCCCTGCAGCAAGCTGCACGCCCTGCTGGTGGAGACGCTGGCGCGGTCCGGCCGGTCCGCCGAAGCGCGGGCGGCCGCCGAGCGGGCGGTGGACCGGGCCGGCGAGGCCGGCTGCCCGGAGACCCGGCTGGAGCTGCTGCAGCTCTCCGCGCGGCTCGCCCAGGACGAGGGCGACTTCGCCGACGCCGACCGCGCTCTCCAGGAGGCGGAGGACATCGCGGCGGGGCTCGGTCTCGCGCACGAGTCGATGGGCGTCCTGGTGGCCAGGTCCCGGCTGGCGGCGTTGACGGACGAGGGCTCGGCCGAGGCGGACGTGCGCCTCGCCCACACCCTGCGGGAGCTGCCGGACGAGGAGCTGGCCCGGCAGCCGGCGCTGGCGCGGGCCGCCGCGGCGAGCGCCTCCCGGGTCGATCCGCGGCTGCTTGAGCACACCCTGCGGCTGGTGGGGCTCCCCGCCGACGACGAGGCCGTCGTGCACGCGCTCGCCCGCTGGATCGACACCGCCATGACCGACGAACCGCAACTGCGCGAGCCCCTCGCCCGCATCCTGCACTCCGCGGCGGA
Source organism: Streptomyces sp. NPDC093600 (assembly GCF_044764755.1). Taxonomy (NCBI): domain Bacteria; kingdom Bacillati; phylum Actinomycetota; class Actinomycetes; order Kitasatosporales; family Streptomycetaceae; genus Streptomyces; species Streptomyces sp. NPDC093600. The sequence continues at coordinate 404,450 of NZ_JBIWIU010000005.1, read as the reverse complement.
CGGCGCACGACGCCCCGCGGAGCCCGGGAGCCCGGGCTCCTTCGAGACGCCTGCGCCGTACGGGGACGGGAGGCCGGGGACGCCGGGCCCGCACGGGCCGGGAGCGCACGGACCGGGGACGGCGGATGGGGACAGGCCGGGGACGCCGGACCCGTACGAACCCGGACCGCACGGACCGGGAGCGCCGGACGGGGACAGGCCGGGGACGGCGGGGACGCCGGGGACGCCGGGGACGCCCGGGTACGGCCCCGGGGCCGGTCCCGCCGGGAGGGCGGCCCGGCCAGGGATGCCGTACGCCGAGGTGGAGCAGGCCCTGTGGGAGGCGCGCCGGCACGGGACGCTCGACAGCCTCGCCTGGCGGGCCCTGACGCTCCGCGACCGCAGCGGCGACCTGCTCCTCGGGGTGGCGGCCGCGATGGACGCGGGCTCCCCGCCGCGCGGCCCCGTACCGGACACCGGCCCCGGTCTGGAGGCGGGTGCCGGGCTCGGCACCGAGGCGGGTGCCGGGCTCGGCACCGGCGCCGGACCGGCCACCGCCAGGCCCGGCGGCGCCGCCGGTCTGTGGTCGCAGCCGCCGCCCGACGCCGCCGAGGGGGCGGTGCGCACGGTTCCGTACCTCTCCCCCGAGGACGTCGTCCGGGTCCGCAACGCCGCCCTGGAGGCCGGACTCGCGGACAACGCCGTCCGGCCGCTCCTCTTCGCCGGCACCACCGCCCACTTCCGCGCCGGCCTGCCCACGATGGACAGCCCCCTGCGGCAGATGCACTCCGACCTGCACGTCATGAACCAGGTGGAACGGCTGATCGACGGCACGGTCCCGCTGGAGGTCTGGCTGCGCAACGCGATCGCCCAGACGGTCGAGGCGGGACCGCTCACCGTGCTCCAGCGCGCCCTGGACGACGTGGCCCGCGACGCCGCCGGAGAGCCGGATCTGCCGCCCGGGAGCATGCCCGACGAGACCAAGGAGGAGATCATCTTCCGGGACGACACCGTGCCCTTCGAGTTCCTGCACGGCGGCGTCCTGGCCGGGGAGTCGGTCGCCCGGCTGAAGGTCCCGCCGTACGAGTCGGGCGCGCCGCTCCAGCCCGCCTATCCGCACGCCGGCACCGGCTGGCTCATCGCCCCCGGCCTGCTGATCACCAACCACCATGTCGTCAACGCCCGTACCCGCTCGCCCGGGGTGCGGATACGGGTGGCCGAGGACGACCTCCAGCTCCAGGTGCGCAACTCCCGTTCGAGGTTCGACTACGGCGCCGACGAGACCGAGACCGAGGAGGCGACGGCGGGCGCCCTCGTCGCCTGGGACGAGGCACTCGACTACGCGATCCTCCGGCTGACCCCGGGGACCCCGCCGCGGCCGCTGCTGCGCGTCGCCACCGCGCCGTTGCTCCTGCGCGGGACCGAGCCCGTGGCGGTCAACATCATCCAGCACCCCGGCGGGCAGCCCAAGCGGGTCGCGCTGCGCAACAACCTCGTCTACCAGGCGGACGAGCGGGACGTCCGCTACTTCACCGACACCCGCGGCGGGTCCTCGGGTTCGCCGGTGTTCACGGACGACTGGACGGTGGTGGCCCTGCACCGCGGCACGCGCCGCGTCGAGGAGGTCCACTACCAGGGAAGGCCGACGGCGTTCGTGAACGTCGGCACGCAGATGAGCGGCATCCTGGCTCATCTCCGGGAGTACAGGCCGGAGTTGTACGAAGAGATCACGGCGGCCCAGTCGGCGTGGTCGACGCACTCGGCGCGCCACGGCCCCGAGGTGTGAGAGGCGCAAAGCAGAGGCGGAGAACAGAGGCGGAGGTGTCGGGAGATGGGACACGGATCACCGGTCGCGACCGATCCCGAGCGGATCTTCGACGATCTGAGGAGCGTGGCGGCGCGGGTGCGCGACAGCCTGGAGGCGGAGATCTCCGAGTCGGTGGAGGACCGTCCGGCGGACGACGCCCCGGCCGGACAGATCTCCCGCTTCGCGCAGGAGGAGCGGGCCCGGGTCCTGGAAGCGGGCGTCAGCGGTCTGGAGAAACTGGCCGGCGGCCGCGCGGACGAGATCGACGAGGACGAGTACTTCGGCGTGGAGGCGATCGTCCTCCTGGAGGGCCGGCCCGCGATCCTCGTCCAGGGCCAGGACTTCGCCTCCCAGCCCGGCGACTGGTCCGTGCTCGACGCCGGCCGGGCGGCGATCCGTGAGTCGATCGCCCGGGTCGGCCGGGTGGAGGTCGCCGGTCATCCGAACCTGGACTGGGTCGGTACGGCGTTCCTCGTCGGCCCGGAGACGGTGATGACCAACCGGCACGTGGCAGTGGAGTTCAGCCGGACCGACGGCGCCGGCTGGGCCTTCCAGCAGGGCATGTCGGCCCGCGTCGACCCGGGCGAGGAGCTCGTCGCGGATCCGTCCGCCGCACCGGCCGACGGACCCCTCCCGTACGAGATCGCCGAGGTGATCGGGATCCACCCGGACGTGGATCTGGCCCTGCTGCGCGTCGCCCCGCCGGACGGCGCGGCGCTGCCCACGCCCCTGGCGGTGGCCGCCGACGCGCCCGCGAGCGTGCCGGGCCGGCCGGTGTACGTGATCGGCTACCCGGCATGGGACGGGCGCCGCAACGAACCCGAGTCGATGCGCCGGATCTTCATGGACGTGTACAACGTGAAGCGGCTCCAGCCGGGCACGGCCACGGAGTTCGCCCCGGGCGGCCTCGTGATGAAGCACGACTGCTCCACCCTCGGCGGCAACAGCGGCTCCCCGGTCCTCGACCTCGCGGATCACCGGGTCCTCGCCCTCCACTTCGGCGGCCGCTACCGCCTCGGCAATGTCTCGGTACCGCTGTGGGAGCTGGTCGACGATCCCCTGCTGGCCCGGACGGAGATCAACTGGGTCTGATCCCGGAGGCACCCGCGTCCTCCCGGGCCGGGGCCGTGGCCTCGGCGATGAGCAGGGCGATGTCGTCGTGGCTCTCGGGGTCGGGCAGGGTCGCGAGGAGGTGGTCGCAGGTCGCTTCGAGCGGCATCGGGGGGCCGGTGAGCTGCTGCAGGAGGGCGTCCATACGGACGTCGAGGGAGTGGCGGCGGGTCTCCAGGAGGCCGTCGGTGTAGAGGAAGAGGCGGCTGCCGGGCGGGAGGTCGAAGGAGGTGGTGGTGAAGGGCACGTCCTCGGCCGCCCCCAGGGGCGCGCCGGTCGGCAGGTCGAGGAGAGCGGGGTCCTTCCCCGGCAGCAGCAGTGCCGGAGGCGGGTGGCCGGCCAGGGCGATGTGGCAGGTCGCGGCGTGGGGGTCGCACAGCGCGTAGACGCAGGTGGCGATGGTCTCCTCGAGTTCGCGGGTGAGCAGGTCGAGGTGGTGGAGGATCTCGGCGGGGTGGACGCCGAGCCGGGCGAGGGTCCGGGTGGCGGTGCGCAGCTGCCCCATGGTGGCGGCGGCCTTGATGCCGGAGCCCATGACGTCCCCCACGACCAGGGCGGTGGTGCCGTCGGTGAGCGGGATGATGTCGAACCAGTCCCCGCCGGCGTGGCCCGCCGCTCCGGCCGGCTGGTAGCGGCAGGCCACCGTAAGGCCCGGCGCGTGCGGCGGAGTGCGCGGCAGCAGATGGCGCTGGAGGGTGGTGGCGGCCTGGAGCTGGGTCTGGTACCAGCGGGCGTTGTCGATGCACACGGCGGCGCGGGCGGCGAGCTCCTCGGCCAGCAGGATGTCGTCCTCGGTGAAGGGCAGGGGGTTGCGGGCGCGTTTGAGGTCGAGCGCGCCGAGGACCTCGCCCCGGGCGGTCAGGGGCACGGCGAGGTACGAGTGGACGCCCGCACCGGCCAGGACGGTGGCCGCGTGCTCGTCGCGGGCGATGTGCGGCAGGTCCTCCGTGCGGACGTGGGCGAGGTGGACCGTCCGGCCGGTGGCGACGCAGCGGGTGACCAGGCGGTCGGCCTCGTACCGGGTGATCTCGCCCACCGGGTCGGCGACGTCGGCGGCGCTGGTGGGGTACGCCGTCTTGACGGCCAGGGCCCGGAAGAGGGCGGGCGCCTTGGGGGCGCGTGAGGTGCTCCGCGCCTGGATGACGGTGTCCAGGACGTCGACGGCGGCGATGTCGGCGAGGTCGGGGACCACGGAGTCGGCGAGCTCGCGTGCGGTCTGCTCCAGGTCGAGGGTGGTGCCGATACGGGTGGAGGCGTCGGCGATCAGTGCCAGGCGGTGGCGGGCCTGGGCGCTCCGCAGGTCCGCCCGGTACTGGTCGGTCACATCGATCAGGGTCACGGCGACGCCGATCACCCGTCCGATGGAGTCCTCGAGGCGGAAGTACGACACCCGCCACGCGCGGGCGTCCTCCCCGGCGGTCGCGGTCCGCTCGACGGCGGCGAGGTTCAGCAGCGGCGCTCCGTCGGCGAGGACCTGGCGCATCGCCGCTTCGACGTCCTCGCCGTCCTCGAACGGCAGGGCCTCGGCGGCGGGTCGGCCCAGGCAGCTCTGGGCGGGCCGGCCGGTGATCCGCTCCAGTGCCTGGTTGGTCAGGACGAGGTTCAGGTCGGGGTCCGCCACCGCGACGCCGGTCGGGGACTGGGCGACGAGCTGCGCCGAGAGCGCGAGATTGCGCTCGATCCCGCGGACGACGGTGTCGTCGGCGGCGATCCCCAGGGCGTACCGTGCGCCGTCCTGGTCCAGCAGCCGCATGTTGCGGAACTCGATGAGACGGGTGGAGCCGTCCTTGTGACGGATCGGGAAGACTCCGGCCCAGCTTCCTCCTCCGGCCATGACCTGGGCGAAGAGGTCCAGGACGACACCGGCGTGCTCCTCGGCGACGAGCAGCCTGGCGGCGGGCCGGCCGAGCGCCTCCTCCGCGCTCCAGCCGAAGAGCTCCTGCGCCTGGGGGCTCCAGAGCCTGATCCGCCCGTCGGCGTCGAGGACCACCGCCGCCACGCCCAGCATGTCCAGCAGGCCCCCCGGCTCGGACGGGGTGGCGGCGCCCAGGGCGTCAGCCGCGTCCACGTCAGGTCTCCCTCCGTCCACCGGCCGCCGGAGGCCCTCCTCCGGAGGAGTACCCGGCCCGGCCCGGCCGCCATGGGGCCGGCTCCGGGCCCGACAGCTTCTATCGTCCCCCGGGTCGGCCGCCCGGGCAGCTCGGACGGGCCCACTGGGCGCACCGGCGGGTACCACCGGCGCGGTCAGCTCCTGGTCAGCTCGTCGTCAGGGCGTGGTCGGTTCCTTGGGGGCGGGGGTCAGCGGCCGGTGCCGAAGGTCCGCTCGAAGTGGTGGAAGGCGGTCTCCTGGCGCCACTGGGTCTCGGCCTTGGGGCTGGTGGCCAGCAGACGGCGGCAGTCGGGACTGCCCACGGCCGTGCCGGGGCGCTCGCCGCGGCAGACGCCGCCGAGGCGGTAGCCGTCGCGGGTGGGGTTGCCCTGCCACAGGCTCGCTCCGGGCAGGAAGGCGTACTCCAGCGAGGCCCGGGCCAGGTCCTTCAGCTCCCGGTACGACAGACCGTAGGTCTCGGCGGCGTACTGGTACTCGTGGCTGATGTCGGTCCGGCTGACCCCCGGGTCGTCGGTGGCCAGGACGACGGGCACGCCGTAGGCGCGGTAGGTGGCGAACGGGTGGTCCGCGCCGCGTACGCCGAGGATCTGGGCGTTGCTGGTGAAGGGGACCTCGACGGCGATCTCCCGGACGGCCATGGTGCGGGCCGTACGCCGCCAGTCGTCCTCGTGGACGAGGTCGACGCCATGACCGATTCGCTCCGCGCGGGCGACGTGGACGGCCTCCGCGATGTGGAACGCCAGGTCCTGGGGCTTGACCAGTCCGGGCCACAGCTCTCCCGCGTGCAGCGTCACATGGGCCCGGGGGTAGGCCCCGCGCAGGTGCGCCAGCATGCGCATCTGGAGGCTGTAGTGGCGCAGCGCGCTCTCCCCGTCCTCGGGCTGGACGAGGTTGACCGCGACGAACCGGGGGTCGCGTTCGGCCAGCCGCATGCCGAGGGCCATCTGGGTGTAGACCCGCTCGCGCGAGCTGCCGCGCGACACCTGGGAGATCCAGCGGACGGGGAGGCGACAGGCGGGTTCGGGGCGGCTGGTGCCGCAGCGAGCGGCGGTACGGAACTGGGCGTCGGCCTCGTCCGCCTCCGCGCGCGCCTCGGCCACGAGCCGCTCCAGCTTGCCGCCGGCGACGAGCTTCGCGTGCAGGGCGGCGAGGTCGTCGTCCCAGCCGACCTGGTCGGCGAGCTTCTTCGCGCCGTCGGAGGCCGGGGTGACCATGGTCTCCAGATAGAACTGGTTCTGTGCCGCCACGCTCTCGGCGACCTCGGCGAGCAGGGTGCCGCGGTGGCGGTAGGTGACCTCCCCGAACTTGCCGAAGGTGGCGAAGAAGTGGTCGTGCCCGTCGCCTCCGGGCGGGAAGTCCTGCATGGACCAGGCGCGCACGATCGCGTCATGGAAGGCGCGGTCGGTGCGGGCGTCGGCGGCGGGCCGCGTCCCCGCACCGCAGGGCGCGGCGACGGCGGTCATCGAGGCGGTCTCGACGCACAGCCCGTCCCTGGCGGCGAGTTCGATCAGGAACTCGGTGGACACCGCGCCCGAGAGGTGGTTGTGCAGATCCCCGCCCTTGGGCAGGTGGCGGAAGAAGGCGCGCAGCCGCCGCGGGTCGTCGCGGACGGCGTCCAGGTAGGCGGCCGTCCCGGTCTCCAGGACGTCCACCGGCCCCGAAGGCGGTCCCGCCCGGCCGGGTTCCGGCGCGGAGGGAACGGCTCGGGCGGGCAGGGCGGACAGCGACGCCAGCAGCGTCAGGGCGCCGAGCCCCACGACGGCCGCGGTGCGCGGTCGGCGCGGGGAGCGGTGGGGGGTGGCGGGTGCTGGGGTGGAATCGGGAGTGATCACGTCGGCATGATCGTCGGCGGAGGGCCCGTCGACGTGCCGCCGGGCGGCGTGTGGAGAGCGACCACCCCTGTGGGTGAGTCGGCCGCGTCTCGGCTCACCGGTGTCCGGTCTCTTCCGGCGACGCCGGCTCGGGCTCACCGGTGTCCGGTCTCTTCCAGCGGCGACGCCGGCCCGGTGAGGCGTGCGGCGATGCGTGCCCCGGCCGCGAGGGCCATGAGCGCCGCGGTGCCACCGCCGAGGAGCATGACCGCCGACGGAGAGGTGCGGTCCAGGACGACTCCCCCTGCGAGTGCGCCGAGAGAGATCGTCGCCTGGAAGGAGGCGGTGAACAGCACGGATGCCGCTTCCGGGGCGTGCGGCGCCGCCTTGGAGAACCAGGTCTGCGACGCGATGGGTACGGCGCCGTACGCGATGCCCCACACGATCAGCAGGATCAGCACGCCGCTCTGCGAGCGGCCCCCTACGGGCAGCAGAAGGGTCGCGGCGGCGATCAGACCGCCCGCGAGCCCGAAGACGGTCCGCGGGCGCCGGCCCACCCAGGCGCCGCCCAGGAAGTTGCCGAGGACGCCGGCGGCGCCGTAGACCAGCAGGAAGGTGGTGATCAGAGCGCCGCTGATGTGGGTGACCTGTTCCAGGAACGGTGTCACATAGGTGTAGGTGCCGAAGTGGGCAAGCACGACGAGGAAGGTCAGCAGGAACGCGAAGCGGGTGCCGGTGTTCCGGAGCAGCCCGCCGAGCACCCTCAGCCGGGTCACCCGGACCGGAGGAAGCGGCGGCACGCACAGCAGCAGCATGACCAGCACGCCGGCCGTCAGAACGCCCATGACGGTGAAGGCCGTTCGCCATCCGGCGAGATCCCCGATGAGGGTGCCCATCGGCACCCCGAGGACGGAACCCAGGGGGACGGCGGAGAAGATCACAGCCGTTGCCCTGCCGACCGAAGCCGGCGGCACCAGCCGTTCCGCCAAGCCCGCCCCGATCGACCAGAAGCCGCCGATCGTGATCCCGACCATGATCCGGGAGATCAGTACGAGCCAGTAGACGGGCGCGACGGCGGCGAGGAAGTTCGCCACCGCCAGCAGGAGCACGAACACGCACAGCATCAGTCGGCGGTCGAACCGCGCCGTGACCACGGTGACGGCCGGGGCGGCGATCGCCGCCAGGAAGCCCGGCATGGTCATCATCAGCCCGGCCGTTCCGTCCGAGACGCCAAAACTCGACCCGATCGAGGTCAGCAGACCGATCGGCAGGATCTCGGTGGTGACGATGGCGAAGATCCCCAGCATCACCGAGACCACGGCCGACCACCCCATCAACGGGGAGCGGGTACGGGAGACCTGGCCGTCGGCGGAGGCGGTGGTGGTCGTGGTCGTGGTCGGCATGGCGTTCCGTCCTGGGTAAGGCAGCGCGTTTCGCGATCAGTCCAGCAGGGGGCGCCAGGAGCGGGCTGGCAGATCCGCGACATCACCCTGGCCCGCCACGGGTGATGTCGCGTTCCCGCGCGTGTGTCACTCCGGATCGTTCCGGATGCCCTGCCCGACGGTCCCCCCACTAGCTTGTCGACGGCGCTCGCCAGACGGAGCGTCCGGAGCCCCGGGAGCAGCGATGCCGACGACCGTCATCACCGACCGCCCTACCGCCACCGTGCTCAGGCGCCAGGAGCGCCAGGTGCTCTCCGCGGTCGGCTGCGGCCTGCGGGACGACGAGATCGCCGCCGCACTCGGCCTCCCGGAGGACGCCGTGGCCGAGCACCTCGCGCGGATCATGGGGAAGCTCGGCCTGCGCGACCGGGCCGCCGCGATCGTCCACGCCTTCGACTGCGGTCTGGCCGTCCCCGGACGCGGCCCCCGCACCCGGCCGGTGAGACCACGGACCATCGCCGCGCGAGCGGCGGGACCGACGGTACGGATCTCCCTCCTCGGGCCGCTGCGGGCATGGCGGGACGGGCGGCCCCTGAACCTGGGGCATCTGCGCCAGCAGGCCGTCCTGGCGGCCCTGGCGCTGGGCGCGGGACGCTCCCTCAGCCAGCAGGAACTGCTCGATGACGTATGGGGGATGGAGCCGCCGGTCGCGAACGTGGTGCCGGTGTACATCTACCGGCTGCGCAAGGCCCTGCGCGTCGGGGACGGTCCGGACGCGGTCATCGAGCGCGGACTCCGTGGCTACCGGCTGGCCTCCGGTGCGGTCGACGTGGACGTGGCACGCGTGGAGCGGCTGGTCACCGCCATCGGGAAGGCCGATCGAGCGGGCGAACCACGTGAGGCGGTCCGCCTCTGCGCCCAGGCGCTGGAGCTGTTCCGCGGGGAGCCCCTGGCCGGTCTGCCGGGGCCGCTCGCCGAGCTGGAGCGGCTGCGGCTCGGCGAGCGCCGGATCGCCATCGTGCAGCGGAAGCTGGAGTGGCAGCTGCGCCTGGGCCAGGACGCGGAGGTGATCGCCGAGTTGTTCGCCCTGGCGGCGGCGCACCCCCTCAACGAGCCGGTGGCCGCGATGCTGATGCGGGCGCTGTACCGGAACGGGCGCCAGGCGGACGCCTTGACGATGTTCGAGCGCGCCCGCCGCCGTCTGGCCGAAGACCTCGGGGTTCCTCCGAGCCGGATGCTGCGGCGGGCGCACCAGATGATTCTGCGCGGCGACGAGGCCGGTCTCGGCCTCAGCCCCCTGACCGGGTCGGCGCCCGGCCGGTGATCACGGCCGGCCGGTGACCGATCGGCCCGTGATCAGGACCAGTCGGTGACCGACCGGCCCGTCATCACGGCCCGCCGCTGTCACCAGGACGCGGGGTGCCACGCGCCGTTGTACCACTGCTCGTTGGCGCTGTCGTTGTGGTGGTCCATGTTGAAGTCGTGGGGGTAGTTCCTGATGTGGTTCCCCGGGTACGTCCAGATGCCGGCGGACTCGTCGCAGACGTAGTCCCAGTGGCAGATCGTCTTGACCGGTACGTCACCGAAGAACTTGTCGGCACCGGCGAGCGGTGCTCCGACGATGCCGCCGAACGGTACGGACCCTCCGTTGGCGCCCGGGCCGCCCTGGCGCTTGGGGTCGGCGATGAGGATGGCGTTGACGTTGTCGAAGGTCTGCCAGTTCTCGGTGACCCAGATGTGCACGACCGCGGCGCCCAGGGAGTACCCGCCCATCTTGACGTGCTGGTTCGGACACGCGGCTCGCTGGTCGCGCACGAGGCGGTTCAGCTCGTTGACGCCCGCCCGGGCGCTCGCGCCGTTGGGAATCTGGGTGGGGTACCCGACGTGCTGCTGGATGTTGCCGGTGAAGCCGTCGTTGTTCCAGGAGCTTCCCGTGCCGCCGACGACGATCGTGTAGGTGCCCTCGCACGAGGCCGTCGCCGCCGCCTGCGCCGTGGACGCCTGTGCCACCGAAAGCCCCGCCGTCAGCAGAAGCCCGGCCAACGCGGCCGTCATCTTCTTCGCTCGCATTTCGATCCTCCCCATGTGGTCTGTCTACGCGTCAGGAGCTTGGCAGCGGCCGATGACCTCCCGATGAAACGCGGCCCGGTGAAACGCGGCCCTGAAACGCGCGGGGCCGATTCCATCGGCATTTCATGGGTGCCCCCTACCGTCGGCCGGCAACGACCGGAGTTCACCACGGAGAGGCACACCATGGCAGGAAGCGGCTTGTACCGCGTATTCACCAGACTGGCCTTACTGGCCGGCATCTGGGCGTTGGTCGTCGGGTTGACCGCCTCGGTCGCCGTCGCCCGGCCCGAGCCCGTTCCGGACCCGGGCGGCGACCGTTCCGACGTCTCCCGGTATTTCGCCGGCCCCGAGGGCATGGCCATTCCGACCGAGCCGTGTGATCCGGCCGGTCCGTCGGCCACCGACGGCATCATGGCCGACCAGCTCAACCCGCAGCTCGGCGCGAAGATGGCCGGCTATCTCAACGCGTACAAGATGTCCTGCGCGCGGATGGTCACGCAGGCGGTGAAGGACCGGGGGCTCAACCCGAGGGCCGCGGCGATCGCGATCGCGACGATCATCGTGGAGACCAGCATGAACAACTACTCCCAGGCCGTCGACCACACCAGCATCGGGCTGTTCCAGCAGCAGGACTGGTGGGGCAGCCGGGAGCAGCGTCTGGACCCGGTCTACGCCACCAACGCCTTCCTCAACGCGATGGAGGACGAGTTTCCGGGCGGCGGGTGGAACGACGCGCCGATCGGCGAGGTGTGCTGGCGTGTGCAGCGACCGCGGGAGGATTTGCGTCATCTGTACGGGATCGAGGCGGGCGACGCCACGCTGATCGCCAACGCGCTGTGGTCCGCCACGAGCGGCGGCCCCAAGCACCCGTACGCCTCCGGCCGGGTCGTGTCCGGGCGGTCCGCTGACGGGCGTCTCGAGGCTTTCGCCGCCGGTGCCGACGGTGTGTACCACGCCTGGCAGACCGCGGTGAACGGCGCTTGGTCGACGTGGCGGTTCGCGGGTGGTCCGCGCAACGCCCAGCTGGCGGTGGCGGCCAACGCGGACGGCCGCCTGGAGCTGTTCGCGCTGTCGGACAGTACGTTCGATCACATGTGGCAGACCGGGCCCAGCGCCGGGTGGTCCGCCTGGGAGAAGTTCGGCACCGGCGGGCACCGACTGGCGGCGGGCAACAACGCCGACGGGCGGATCGAGGTGTTCGCCTCCAACGCCGACGGCGTCTTCCACCGCTGGCAGACAGCGCCCAGCGGCGGGTGGGCCCCGTGGGCAGGCACCCAGGGCGGCCCGGCCAACGCACGACTCGCCATGGAGACCGCGCCCGATGGGCGACTCGAGGTCTTCGCGCTGTCCGACTCGACGTTCGAGCACCTGTACCAGACCGGCGTGAACGGAGGCTGGTCCGCCTGGGAGAACTTCGGCACCGGGGGACGCGCCGTCACCGCCAGCTACAACCAGGACGGCAGGCTGGAGGTGTTCGCGTCCAACGCCGAGGGGGTGTTCCACCGCTGGCAGACCGGCCCGGCCTCGTGGTCGGAGTGGACCGGCGCCGGCGGGATACCCGACGCAGAGCTGACCACCTCGCGGTCGGTCGACGGGCGGGTTGAGGTGTTCGCCATCAACTCGACCACCGCGAGTCACGCCTGGCAGACCGGCCCGAACGCCGCGTTCTCGCAGTGGGAGACCTTCGGCACCGGCGGCACGTCGATCGGTGCGAGCACCAACGCCGACGGCCGCATCGAGGTGTTCGGCACCAGCCACGCCGGCGTCTATCACCGGTGGCAGACCGGCTTCACCACCTGGTCGGAATGGGCCTGGCTGAACGATTCCGGCCCCGCGGTCACGTAGGGCCCGTCCGGCGGATCAGAGCCGGATCGCGCGCCCGCCGTCGTCCCGTCCGCCGCTGACGCGGTCCACGGGGCGACGGCGGGCGCTCGGCGCGTCGGGATCAGGAGGCGAAGGACCTCTCCAGCCTGGGGATCAGGTCGCGGAGGTCCTGTTCCCAGCAGCCGGCGTTGTGGCCGCCGTCGCACTGGGTGCCCCAGCCGGAGCCGTCGCCGTAGTTGACGTAGTAGTAGGGCATGCCCAGGGCGTCCATCTCGGCCTTGACGTTCTTGGCCGCGCCCGAGACCCAGAACTCCATGTTCACCGGCGAGCCGCCGCCGTCGCCCGTGTAGATGGAGACGCCGATTCCGTCGAGCCGGTCCATGTGCTGGGACGGGTCGACCTCGTTCCACCGCCGGTCGACGTTGAACACGGGGTAGGGCGAGCCGAACAGGGCGTCGCTGTCCACACCGGGCTTGTACGGGGATTCGTTCGGGTCGCAGTACCCCGACGCCGAGGCGCACATCGCACCCAACGCGTCGGTGACGGAGGCGACGACGGCCATCCGCAGGTCCATGGAGCGGGCCGACAGGTCGATGTCACCCGACAGGGACGCGGTCTGGCTGAAGAGGTCGGGGCGCGCCTGGGCGTAGTGGAAGGCGCCGAAGCCGCCCATGGAGACGCCGGCGACGGCCCTGGCCTTCTTGGTGGCGATGGTCCGCAGGTTCGCGTCGATGAACGGGATCACCTGCTTGAGGTGGAAGTTCTCCCAGTTCTGGGCACCCAGCACCGTCTTCTGGTTGAGCCAGTTGGCGTACCAGCTCCGGGCGCCGCCGTCGGGGATGACGGTGATCATCTCGTTCGACATGGACAGCGCCGGATAGTTCTGCTGGATCGGGTCGTCGGGCGACCCGTGCAGGAAGTACAGCACGGGATAGCGCCGGTCCGGGTCGTCGTAGTAGCCGCTCGGGAGAATGATCTTGATGTGCTGTTCGCCCGAAACCTCGGGTGTGGTCACGGTGAGGTAGAAGTTGGTGGCGCTTCCTGTCGCCGGGCCGGCCTGGGTCAGGCCGAAGCCGTTCGCCATCGGCGGCGGGGTGGTGCCGCCGGCGGCCTGTACCGAACCCGTCGGCGCGACCACGGCCACGGCGGCGAGCATCCACGCCACCGCGAGTCGCCGCCAATTCGCTTTCGCTGTCACTGCTTTCCTCCTGGGGACGTCGTTCGAGGCGTGCTCAGTTCAGAACCTTGATCCGCAATTCCGGTGAAGCCGCGATCTGGTCCTCGGTGAACCGTTCGGTCACCCACTTCCCGGCCGAGAAGAGCTTGGTCTGGTCGGCGTAGTGCGGCGAACTCGGATCGGCCGACTGGGAGTAGGCCATGACGGAGAACGCCTGCGGCGGGCCGTCTGCGGTGAACCGCACCTGCTGGATGAAGCTGGACCCGTAGACGATGTCCAGTTCTCCGTCGACCTGGCCGGGAGTGATCACGTTCAGCACACCCAGTTGGCCGAGCGAGCCGTGGATCGGTATCCGCTCACCGCCGCGGGTGACCTTCTGGACGTCCGAGAGGGGGGCGTTCAGCGGAATGCCCGCCTTGCGCAGCGCGAGCACGGCGCGGCCGAAGGCGTCGCGGACGGCGGAGTTCCCGGTGTCCAGCGAATTGGGCGTGTGCACCGGGTTCTTGGGGTCGAAGGGGACCCGCCACGGCAGCTTCTCGATCCCCTGCCCGTTGAGCAGGAAGGACCAGTAGTTCGCGAAGAGCAGGGAGCCCCGGCTGTCGGACGTGTAGTCGTGGCTCTTCCAGGCGGCGAGGACCGGGCATGCCTCGCTCACGTTGACCAGCGTGCCGTCCACCAGGATGAGTCCGAAGGCCACGTTCTGGCACATCGTCACCGTGGCGTTCAGGGCGAGGTCGGCCGCCCTGCTGTTGTCGGCGAACAGCAACTGCCCCATGGTCTCCGGTGTGAAGCCACGGCCCGGCAGACCGTCGGTGCCGTTGATCCGGTTCCGCGCGGTCAGGATGAGTTCCTGGGTACGCAGCGACCGGGGTGCCGCGGTGTCGCCCATCACCCGGGGGAAGGTCAGCGGCTGCTCGGGGTTGGCCAGCCAGGCGCTGTCGTTGGCGTTGCCCACGAAGTCGGACCGGATCAGGCGCGGCATCTTGTGCGGGTCGAGGAGCCCCGGCGCGACCGCGTTAGGGTCGTCGGGCCAGTCGCACGCGCTGCGCTTGCCGTCGAGGATGGAGACCGGCGGCGTGTTCGGCAGCCGTAGCGACTGGTTGAACAGCACCTTGCCGGTCTCGGTGAGGCACGACCGCGCGTGTTCGTCGGTGATGTTCGGGACCGCCTGGATGTCCGCGTACAGCGCGTCGCCCTTGCGGTCGGAGGCGACCGTGTTGAAGAAGGGGACGCCCTGGGTGGCCTCCAGGATGTCCACCACGTCGTGGACGTCCTTGGCCCGGTCGAGGCGGAACCAGGTGTTCAGCGCGCGCAGATTGTGCATGTTCACGTCGCGTACCGCGTGGGCGCTGACCACCCAGGGCAGGGGGACGCCCTGCATCGAGGTGGTGACCGGGCCGTAACGGGTGGACCACAGCGTCCGGGTGACCTTGCCGAGGGAGCCGTCCGGTTTCAGCACCTCGACCTCGACCCGCTGCGAGGTCATCCGCTCCCAGGCGCCGTCCACCAGGTACATGGTCGGGTTCAGCGGATCGACCTGTACGTCGAAGAGCCCGAACGGGGCCACGGTGGCGACCGTGTGGCTCCAGGCGACGTTGTCGTTGTAGCCGATGTTCACGGCGGGGAATCCCAGCAGGCTCGCCCCCGAGACGTTGACCTCGCCCGGGATCGTCAGCTGGCTCTGCCACATCCGGTTCTTGCCCTGCCAGGGGAAGTGCGGGTTGGCCAGCATCATGCTGGTACCGCCGGAGACGCCCTGCGAGCCGACCGCCAACGCGTTGCTGCCCATGCTCTGCTGACGGCTCACCGCCATCGCGTCGCGGATCTTCGCCGCGGTCTTCTCGGGTGAGGACGCCGGCCGCTCGGCGGGGGCGGCGGCCGAGGCACCGGGGGGTGCGGCGTTCACCTGGCCGTCCAGGAGCGCGTCGGCGCTGCCCATGATGATCTCGGCGTGCGCGTGCCGGTAGACGTCCAGCTCCGTGATCGGCCGGACCCAGGCGGCGCCGCGGCAGGCCGGATCGGAGATGTTGTTCACGCCCGTCTCGGCGAGGTACCGGTTGTATCCCTGGACGTAGCCGCGGATGGCCTCCTCGACCTTCGGCTCCGGACCTTCGGGGGCGGGCATGGCGAGGAGCCGCTCCACCACCTTGTTGTCCTTGATGCGCTGGAAGTACAGGTCGCTGTTGAGGTTCGTGGTGGTGTTCTGGTTCTGGCCGGGGCTCGCCCTGCCCTCGGGTCCCAGGTGGCGGGAGCGCTGGGCGTCGACCATCAGATAGGTGTCGGCCAGGGTGCAGATGTTGTCCTTGGCCGCCGCGTATCCGTAGCCCGTCCCCAGCCCCTCCCAGTCCGAGGCGATGATGTGCGGGATGCCGTACTCGGTGTAGCGGATCGTCGGCTTCTCCGGCCCCGGCCCGGCGGCGGCCGCCCCCGTGGCCGTCGAACCGGTGGCCGCCGACG
Organism: Streptomyces sp. NPDC093600; assembly: GCF_044764755.1. Taxonomy (NCBI): domain Bacteria; kingdom Bacillati; phylum Actinomycetota; class Actinomycetes; order Kitasatosporales; family Streptomycetaceae; genus Streptomyces; species Streptomyces sp. NPDC093600. Next base: position 388,723 of record NZ_JBIWIU010000005.1, on the reverse strand, counting down.
TACTCATCACGGCCACCGCCGCCAGGACCGCCATCGGCAGCCGCGCTCGGTATCTCCTCCGTGCCATCGCCGTCCTTCCCTTGTCGCTCGGGCCGTCGTCTGAACGCGGCCACGCTGAGGAGGACCGATGAAATCCCGATGACCAGCGACGACGGACTCATAGCGGACGTGCCGCCGCCTGTCAGTCCGTAACCTTCCGGGGTCTGCGGGACCCCGCTCCGTTGCTAGCTTCCGTACCGCCCGTATGTCCGTCCCACTCACCCCGAGACAGCCACGGGGAGGAGGTCTCGTGCTTCCAGGACTTTCCCGACGCGCAGTGACCTGGGTTCTGGCGGCGACAGCCGCCCTGCTGCTGCCGGCGCTGGTGCCCGCGACTCCGGCCGCGGCCGCCCGGACCGCCACCGTCGCCGTCGGCGCCACCGTCGCCGCCGCGGCCTGTCCGGCCGCGGGTTTCGTGTCCCAGCACTTCCACAGCGACCACAACGGTGTCGACATCGCCAACGACGTCGGAACGCCGATCTACGCCGTGGGCGACGGCGAGGTCACCATCTCGGGGCGCGAGCCCGGCTACGGCCAGTGGATCCGGGTTCAGCACCCCGACGGGAGGATCTCCGAGTACGGGCACATGACCCGGCGGGACGTCGCCGCCGGCGACCGCGTCGTGGCCGGCCAGCAGATCGCCCTGATGGGCTCCGAGGGGCAGTCCACCGGTCCCCACCTCCATCTGCGGATCTGGGGCGACCGGTCCGCCACGTACGGAATCGACCCCGAGCCCTACCTGGCGGAGCGCGGCGTCGTCCTGCCCTGCACGCCGGGCAGCGGTCCGCGGCCCCAGCCGCTCGTGTACCCGGCGGAGTCCGGCCGGGTCGTGTCCGCGCGGTCGGCGGACGGACGTCTGGAGGTGTTCGCCGCCGGAGCCGACGGCATCCACCACGCCTGGCAGCAGGCGGTCAACGGCGACTGGTCGGAATGGGAGTCGCTCGGCGGGCCCGGCAACGCCGAACTCGCCCTCGCGCCGAACGCCGACGGCCGCCTGGAACTGCTCGCCCTGAACGGGAGCACCTTCCAGCACCGCTGGCAACTGAACCCGTCCGGTGGCTGGTCGGGATGGGAGACCTTCGGTGAGGGCGGCCGGGACACGGCGGCCGGTGTCAACGCCGACGGCCGCATCGAGGTCTACGCGTCGGGCCCGGCGGGGCTATTCCACCGGTATCAACTCGCCCCGAACGGCGGCTGGTCGGAGTGGGAGTCCACGGGCGGCGGCCCGGCCGACAGCCGGGTGGAGATGGGCAAGGCACCCGACGGACGCCTGGAGGTGTTCGCCCTCAACGGCACCACCTTCCAGCACAGCTACCAGACGGCACCCAACGGCGGCTGGTCCCCGTGGGGCGCCTTCGGGGAGGGCGGACACGACCTGACCGTCGACCACAACGCCGACGGACGCCTGGAGGTGTTCGCCTCCGGCCCGGTGGGTGTCTTCCACCGGTACCAGACGGGCCCCGCCGGCTGGTCCGAGTGGGAACCCACGGGCGGCCCCGCCGACTCACAGCTCACCAGCGAACGCACCCCCGACGGGCGCGTCGAGGTCTTCGCCATCAACGGCACCACCGCCATGCACACCTGGCAGACCGCCGTCAACGCCCCCTACAGCGAATGGGCGTCCTTCGGCACCGGCGGCACCGAGGTCACGGCCGCCACCAACGCCGACGGCCGGATCGAAGTCTTCGGCACGAGCCACGCCGGTACGTTCCACAGGTGGCAGACCGGCTTCTCCACCTGGTCCGAGTGGCTCTGGCTCAACGGCACCGCAGGCCCCGGCGTCGGCTGACCTGCCCGGCCGTCGTCCGACCCGACCGACCGTCCACCGTCGACCGACCCGACCGACCCCACTGAAGGAACCCATGCTTCCGATCAGCAGACGAAGCCTGCTGCGCGGTGCGGCCGGCGCCGGCGCCCTCCCGTTCCTGGGCGCCGGCCCGGCCGCCGCCGCGACGCCCTCCGCGTCCGCGCCGGCCCCGCAGTGGGTCGGCGCGGGGCCCTTCACGTACGTCTACGACCCGTCCACCTCCGCGGGCCCCCGCTATCTCAACGATCACACCCTGATCGAGGCTCAGGGCCGCTGGCACCTGTTCGGCATCGTCGGAAACAGCGCGCCGCGCGGTGAATCCCCGGACAGCGCGGCGGAGATCTCCTTCGCCCACGCCTCCGCGCCGAGCCCGCACGGACCGTGGACCAGCCACCCCGACGCGCTCACCGTCGACCCGTCCTATTTCGGTGAGGAACACCTGTGGGCACCGCACGTGGTCGAGGCGGGCGGCAGGTTCTGGATGTTCTACGCCGCGGGCGGCGCGAGCGGTGCGGCCGTCAACCTCGCCACGTCGACCGACCTGTTCACCTGGACCCGCGAACCGTCCGGCCCGCTGTTCCGGGGGCTCGCGGCGCGCGACCCGATGGTGCTGCGGGTCGGCGGCGAGTGGGTCATGTACTACACCGAACTCTCCGGCCCGGGCGGCCACCATGTCGTGGCCTACCGGCGTTCCGCCGATCTGCTGCACTGGGGGGAGCCGGGCATCGCGTTCACCGACGCGAGCACGGACGCGACCGTCTCGGTCACCGAGTCGCCGTGCGTCGTCGAACGAGACGGCTGGTACTACCTGTTCATCGGTCCGCGCAACGGCTACGAGGGCACCGACGTCCTCGCGTCGCGAAACCCGTTCCGTTTCGGGCTCGACGGATACGCGGGGCATGTGGCCGGTCACGCCGTCGAGGTGGTCCGCGCCGGGGAGAGCTGGTACGCCAGCGCCGCGGGCTGGTTCCGGAACGGGCTGTACGTGGCGCCCCTGTCGTGGCGGGACACGCCACCGCCGTGGCAGAGCCCCGACAACCCGGTGGCCGGTCTCGACGTGGACGGCCGCCTGACGGTGTTCGCCCTCGACGCGGGCGACCGCTCGATGCTGCGGCGCGTCCAGCTCGACCCGCACACGGACAGCTGGTCGGGGTGGGAGCCCTTCGGCGGGCCCGCCGGTGCGGTTCCCACGCTCGGCCGCACCACCGACGGCCGGCTCGAGGTCTTCTCGCTCGCCCCGGGCGGCGTCAATCTGCACCACCGGGTGCAGCGGCCGGACGGCGGCTGGCACGACTGGGAGGAGTTCGGCGGTCCGGCCGGTGCGGCTCCCGCCGTGGCGCGCGACGCCTCCGGTCGTCTGGAGGTCTTCGCCCTGAGCCCCGGCGGCGCCTCCGTCGCGCGGCGACGGCAGAGGTCGGCCGGGGCCACGGTCTGGGACCCGTGGGAGGCGGGATTCGGCGGGGCGGCGAGCGCGCCACCGGTCGTCGCGGCGAACGCCGACGGCCGCCTTGAGGTGTTCGCCCTCGCGCCCGGCGGCTCGGGCATCGACCACCGTTGGCAGGAATCCCCCGGCGGTCCCTGGACCGCGACATGGCACCGGTTCGGCACCGCGGCCGGCGCCGCGCCCCGGGTGGCCAGGGACGGCAGCGGCCGGCTCGGCGTCGCCGCGATCGGACCGTCCGGCGTGGGCACCTTCGTCCGACGGCAGACCGTGCCGAGCGGCGGCTGGGACGAGTGGCTGCCACTGTTCGGCTGGAGCGCCGCCGCCCCGGCGTTCGCCGTGAACGCCGACGGCCGCCTCGAGGCGTTCTCGCTGACGCCCGGCGGCGCCCGGCTCGGCCACCGCTGGCAGGTCGCCCCGGGTGGGGACACGCATCCCGGCGCAGAGTTCGGGGGAGCCCGGCCTCCGGCTCGCCGCCACGCCGACGGCGGCGCTCGACGCCGCCGGACGGCTGCACGTCTTCGCCGTCACCCTCGCGGGCCGGATGCGGACCCGCGTCCAGGCCGGGCCGAGCGGCGGCTGGCAGCCGTGGACGGCCTTCGGGGATCACGCGGTCGCGCCCCTCGTGTCGGGCAGCCCCGCTCTCTGAGCGCGGCGTGCGGATCGCGCCACGTGGCCGGGGGCCGGGTGCTCCGTTCCCTCCGCCCCTCCCGCCGCCATCGGGCTCCCGCCTGCCCGTACGGTGACTTTCCCCACTGTGCGCGGTCGGGAACGAGGCAACCACGGCCCCCCGGCGGCCGGTTCGGTCGATGTGGCCGAAGTACGCCGGTGAACTCCCCGGAGAGGTGAGTATCGTTCCGCTGGTCGGACAAGCGACGCGGGGAACGGGGGGAGCGGTGAGCGGCGTAGTCGTCCATCTGCCGGGGGGAAGCGGTGGCGCCGTCGGAGGCGAACCGCACGGTGACGCGGTGACGTTGCGGCTGGGGCCCGGCGAGGTCGCCCGCTTCGGACGGGGCTCCACGGCGATCCCCGTCGAGCTGCGCCTCGACGACCCGGCGATCTCCCGGCTCGCCGGGGAGATCCATGTGACCGACGACCACTGGCAGCTGACGAACCACAGCACCACCCACAGCTATCTCGTGGAGAACCCTGAGGGAGCGGGCGAATACCTGAGGGTGCCGCCGCGCCGGGTCGGGGCGCCGATCCCGTTCGAGTTCGCGCGCGTGGTGCTGCCCACCCGCGGTGACGTCCCGGTCTCCTTCCAGGTGTTCGCTCCCGACCATGTCTATCTGGACCCGGAGGCCATGGGTGTTCCCTGGGGGAACAGCACGGTCACCGCGTACTCCCTGGACGAGACGGCCACGTACTTCCTCGTCCTGGTCGCACTCTGCGAACCGCGCCTGCGCGACCAGTCGCGTGTGGCGGTCCCCACCACTCCCCAGATCGTCGAGCGGCTCCGGGGGCATGTCACCTGCGGCGCGCTGACCGCGCGGGCGGTCAGCTCGCACATCGACTATCTCGCCGAGGAGAAGCTGCGCATCGGCGCCCCGGACGCGCACGAGCCCGGCAAGGGCGAGCGCCGCAACGGCAAGCGGGAGGAGATCGTCGGGCTGGCGCTGCGGTTCGGGCTCGTACGGGAGGAGCATCTCGCGCTGTTGCCGCCCCTGGCGGGGGCCGGCGGGCGGGAGCGGCAGGCCGCGCGATGAGACCGCCGCACGGCCTGGGGGGCACCACGGAGTGCGACCGTACGGACCTGCTCCCCGCCGGCTACCGGGTCGGAGACTGGGTGGTCACCGAGCTGATCGGTTCCGGGGGCTGGTCCACGGTCTACGCGGCCCGTCCGGCCGACGGGCGCCCGGCAGGAACCGGCGGGGCGACCACGCCTCCGGGACCCGACGGTCGCCCGGGCCGAACCGGCGGGAGCGCCACGCCTCCGGTCTCCGCCGATGTCGCACTCAAGATCATGCCGACCGCCGGTCTCGCGCCGCGCCAGGTGCGCAGGATCGTCGAATCCGCCCACCGCGAGGTCGAACTCGGGCGCAGGGCAGGGCATCCCCGGCTGATCGGCCTCCTGGAGTCGTTCGTCCTGACCGCACCCGACCGCCCCGCCCTGGAGGGCGCGATCGTGCTGGTGATGGAACGGGCCGCCGGCAGTCTGCGGGAACTGGTCGACGCGGGCGTTCCGGAGGCCGAGCGCGGCCGGCTGATCGCGGGCGTCTGCGAGGGGCTCGCCCATCTGCACCGGTCGGGCTGGGTCCACGCGGATCTCAAGCCGGAGAACGTCCTGCTGGGCAGGGACCGCTCCGTGAAGCTCTCGGACTTCGGCCTCGCCACCGAGCTGACGGGCACCCACGGGTACGCGCCTCCCATGGGCACCCTGGACTACTTCCCGCCCGAGCGCTGGCGGGCGCCCCTCGGTGAACTCGGCGTGCGGGTCCGGCCGTCCGCGGACATCTGGGCGCTGGGCATCGTCATCCACGAGGTGTTCGCGTCCGGCGGCTCCCCGTTCGCCGGGGCGACACCCGTGGCGCGGGGCGCGGCGGTCCAGGAGTACGGCGAGGGGCGGGCGCCGCTGCGCATGGACCACGCCGTGCCGCCGTTCTGGCGGCAGTTGGCGGCCGACTGCCTCGCCCCGTCCCACGAGGCCCGCGCCCCCCACACGGCCGAGAGCCTGCTGGCCCGTATCACCGCCCACCAGGAGTCACCCGGGGCGGGGCCGGGACGGCGTGGCGGCCGGGCCCGCGCCGCCGTCCTGGCCACGGCGCTGTGCGGGATCGCCGGCGCGACCCTGTGCTCGGACGCGGTACGGGCTCCCTCGGCCGCGCCGCCCGGCGGTGCGGCCGCGACGACCCCCGGCGCGGTCCGGGTGTACAACGCGGAGCGGGGGTGCCGGGAGCGGGCCGACCGGAATCCGCGCTGCAGCCTGGGCCTGGCGATCGATCCCGAGCGGCCCTACACCGCGGAGAACGTCGTGCCGACCAGGGTGTGGCACGGCGACGTTCTCACCGCCGACTGCCAGGTGCCCGCCGGGGAGCCCATCATCGACGAGGAGGACCGGCGGTCCACCCGCTGGTTCCGTGTCCGCCTCCCGGCCGGCTCGGAGCCCCCGACGGCCTGGCTCCCCGCCGTACGCAGCGACGAACACCCGGCGCTGCCGGAGTGCCTCCGAAAAGTCCCGTGATGGCGGTCGTTTCCGCGTGGCAGTCTGGGGCGATGCGACCGTGGAACACCTCGACCGAGAACGACCTGCGCCGTCTGCTGAACGAGTGGGATCCGATCGGCGTCGCCGACGCCGTGCGGGACGAGTACGACCGCATGCTCGCCCCTCTGCTCCAGCGGCTCCATGCCGGCGCCGACCGGAGCGCGATCGGTGAATTCCTACGGCACGAGCTGGAGGATCACTTCGAGCTGGACGCTCCGGGCTCGCGGCCCGAAGCGATGGCCGCCCGAGTGATCGCCTGGTGGAGGTCGGCCGGCCCGGCGGCCGTCGGCCCGGCCGGCGCATAGCCGCTTTCGCGCGATGCTCCGATCGTTCGGCCCAGGTGCGCAGTCGATCCGCCGTACGGATCCCGTGCCTGGGCACCCGTACTCACCCCACGGGCGCGACATCCGCCCACAGGGCGACGGCGTCGGGTGAGAGCGGTGCGAGCCCCCGGCCCGGCGCGTCGTCGTTCCCGCCCCACCACGCACCCTGGCCGGCAGCCAGAAGGCGCCCCTCCGTGCCCGTCCACCAGTGGCCGCGCAGCACGTGGAACACCCCGGCGTGGCCGCCGGCCGGCAGGACAGGCCCGGTGATCCGGTCCACCCTGGCCGTCCAACGGCCGGTCCGCACCATGATGTTGAGCACTCGGCAGGGCCCGCCCCGCAGTCGGGCGGTCAGCTGCAGGTCACCGGAGAACGCGAGGGGCTCCCCCGCTCGCGCCGTCCGGTCGAACCCCCCGGGGGCGGTCAGCCGTACGCCGTCGCCCACCAGGAGCGTGAACGTCCGGTCGACTCCGGGGAACGCCGAGAACGGCCCGTCCCGGTCGATGTCGGCCACACTCGCACGCCACTGGAACTCCTCGGCGCCGACCGGCCACGAGACGATCTCCCGCGTGGCGCCCCCGCCGTTGCGCCACGGTCCCGCCGTCAGGGTCTCGACGTCGAAGGGGTGCATGGGAGCTCCTGAGCTGCGTGCGTACGGGTGCGGATCACCCGACCGACAACGATAGAGGGGCCGTCCCCGGCGGCTGAGGGCCCTGCCGGCATCGGGGTGGACGTCTCCGTCCACGCCGATGCCAGGAGGTCCCCACCTGTCGCGCTTCAGAGGGCGCCGACGATGTCCTCGACCCGGGCCTTCGCGTCGCCGAAGAGCATCGCGGTGTTCTCACGGAAGAACAGCGGGTTCTGCACACCGGCGTACCCGGAGGCCATCGAGCGCTTGAACACGATGACCTTGCCGGCCTCCCAGACGTTGAGCACCGGCATGCCGGCGAGCGGGCTGCTGGGGTCCTCCGCTCCGGCCGGGTTGACCGTGTCGTTGGCACCGATCACGAGGACGACGTCGGTCTTGGCGAAGTCGTCGTTGATCTCGTCCATTTCGAGCACGATGTCGTACGGCACCTTGGCCTCGGCGAGGAGCACGTTCATATGGCCGGGCAGGCGGCCGGCGACGGGGTGGATGCCGAACCGTACGTCGACGCCCTTCGCGCGCAGCTTCGCGGTGAGCTCCGCGACCGGGTACTGCGCCTGGGCGACGGCCATGCCGTACCCGGGCGTGATGACCACCGAGCGGGCCGAGCCCAGGAGTTCGGCGGCGCCCTGAGCGGTGGTCTCCTGGTGCTCGCCGTACTCGACGTCCGCGCCCGCCGGCGCCTCGATGCCGAAGCCGCCGGCGATCACGGAGAGGAACGAGCGGTTCATCGCCTTGCACATGATGTACGACAGGTAGGCACCCGAGGAGCCGACGAGCGCACCGGTGATGATCAGCAGATCGTTGGCGAGCAGGAAGCCGGAGGCGGCCGCCGCCCAGCCGGAGTAGCTGTTGAGCATCGAGACGACGACCGGCATGTCACCGCCGCCGATCGAGGCCACCAGGTGCCAGCCGAGGGCCACCGCCAGGACCGTCACGGTGATCAGAAGCCACAGCTCGGGCGTGATCACGAACCAGACCGTGAGGGCGAGGAAGAGGACCAGCGAGCCGAGGTTCAGGGCGTTCTTGCCCGGCAGCACCAACGGCTTGGAGTCGATCTTCGCGGCGAGCTTGAGATACGCCACGATGGAGCCGGTGAAGGTCACCGCGCCGATGAACAGGCCGATGAACACCTCGGCGTGGTGGATGCCCAGGGTGCCGAGCGCGTCCAGGGTCCTGGCCTCGTGGCCGTTCGGGTCGTGCTCGACGTTCAGGAAGCCGTTCCAGCTGACCAGTACGGCGGCGAGGCCGACGAAGGAGTGCAGCAGCGCGATCAGCTCGGGCATTCCGGTCATCTCGACGCCGCGGGCGCGCTGCAGGCCGATCAGCGCGCCGATCAGCAGCGCGGCGGCCATCAGGCCGAGGCCGGCGCCGCTGATGTCGCCGTCCAGCGCGAGGACGACCGTCGCGACGAGCGCGACGCCCATGCCGAGCATGCCGAACGCGTTGCCGAGCCGTGCCGACTCGTGCTTGGAGAGTCCTGCCAGCGCGAGGATGAAGAGCAGCGCGGCAACAAGGTAGGCCGCCTGTGCGGCGAGGGTCGCAGACATGTCAGCTCCGGTTGAACATGGCGAGCATGCGACGCGTCACCGCGAAGCCGCCGAAGACGTTGATACTGGCCAGAAGGATCGCGACGGACGAGAGCACCGTGACCGCCGTGCTCGTGTGCCCGATCTGCAGGAGCGCGCCGACGACGATGATCCCGGAGATCGCGTTCGTCACCGACATCAGCGGCGTGTGCAGCGCGTGGTGTACGTGCCCGATCACGTAGTAGCCGATCACGATCGCGAGCACGAAGACCGTCACGTGGGGCAGCAGCGCCGCGGGGGCGAACGCGGCGGTGAGGAACAGCGCCAGCGCCCCGAGGGCCACGCCGCCGAACGTCTGCTTCGCCGTCATCGGCGCCTTCTTCGGCTTCGCCTGGGTCGCCGTCGCGGCCGCCGCGGGCGCGGGGGCCGGGTTCGCGGAGACCTGGACCGGCGGGGGCGGCCACGCCGATTCGCCCTCGCGTACGACGGTGATCGAGCGCTGCACCGGGTCGTCCCAGTCGAGGACCAGCGACCCGTCCTTGCCCGGCGTCATCAGCTTGAGCAGGTTCACCAGGTTGGTGCCGTACAGCTGCGAGGCCTGGGCCGGCAGCCGGCCCGCCAGATCGGTGTATCCGATGATCGTCACGCCGTTCTCCGTGACGGTCTTCTCGCCCTTGACGGTGCCCTCGACGTTGCCGCCGTTGGCGGCCGCCATGTCGACGATCACCGACCCCGGCTTCATGCTCGCCACCATCTCGGCGGTGATCAGCGTCGGCGCGGGACGGCCCGGGATCAGCGCGGTGGTGATGACGATGTCGACCTCACGGCACTGCGCGGCGTAGAGCTCGACCTCGCGCGCCTTGTAGTCGTCGCCCATCTCCTTGGCGTAACCGGTCTTCGAGACCTCCACCTCCGGGGACGCGATCGACAGGTACTCGCCGCCCAGTGAGCGGACCTGGTCGGCGACCTCCGGCCGCGGGTCGGTCGCCCGTACGATCGCGCCGAGCGAGCCGGACGCACCGATCGCCGCCAGACCGGCGACACCGGCACCCGCGACGAGGACCTTCGCCGGCGGAACCTTGCCCGCCGCGGTCACCTGGCCGGTGAAGAACCGCCCGAACTCGTGCGCGGCCTCGATGACGGCCCGGTAGCCGGCGATGTTCGCCATGGACGACAGCACGTCCATCGACTGCGCCCGGCTGATGCGCGGCACGGCGTCCATCGACAGCACCGTGAAGGGACGACGGCCCAGCTCCTCGACCATCGCCGGGTCGAAGGCCGGCGCGAACAGGGCGATCACCGTCGCTTCCGGGCGTACCGCGTCCAGCTGCGAAGGGGTGGGGGCGTTGACCCCCAACACCACGTCCGCGGCCTCCGCCTCGCCGACGGTCGCGCCGGCGGCCTCGTAGGCACTGTCGGTGAAGCCGGCCGCGACCCCCGCGCCCGGGGCGACGACCACGTCGTACCCCAGTTTGCGGATCTGTTCGGTCGTGGCCGGCGTGGCCGCGACGCGGCTTTCACCGGCCCGCGCTTCCTTGAGGACTCCGACAATCACGAGTGATCTCCGTTCGCTGCTCTGGCCGTCACCGGCGTGTTCTCCACCCGATCAGAAGTGCACCCGCATCCCTGTGGAGCACGACGCTCAGCTTGGCCGCGGAGACCTCTCCTTGAACAGCACCCACAGGTGAGGTACACGCAACACTCGTCGGGACACGAACCGCATGCCTCGCATAACGCCGTGCGTCGTGCCGGGTGCGCACTCACCGGCCGGCCCGACGTTCGAAGTCACCGCGACAGGTGGTGCCGTCAGGAGAACAACTCACCGACGCACATCGCGGTCAGCAATGCGCTGCATGCCGCGGCCGGCAGAGCCACGACGATGCTGTCCTTGGGGGGAGGTCACTCCCGCAACGTAGCCGTCCGCAGGCGCGATCCGTCAGTCATCGCGTCGGAGTTCTCGGCATCCGCCGCGCTCTCCTCAGCCCCAGGTACGGGAGCAGAGCACCAGGCGGTAGCCGTCGGGGTCGGCGATCGTCACTCCGTACTCGTCCCAGTACGGGTTGTGGGCCGGGACTCGGATGCCGCCGAACACCGTCAGGCGGTCGACCAACTCCTCGTCCGCCGGCTCGCCCAGGTAGAACACGAACAGGTCGTCCACTGTCGGGGTGGGTTCCAGCGGGCGCTCGGGGTCGTGAGTCAGCTCGAAATGCCAGCCGGCGTCGGGCGGGCCGATCATGACGAGGTCATGCTCGCCCGGGACGCGCTCGGTGGTGCGCCACAGGACGTGCAGGCCGAGCCCGTCCACATAGAAGCGCTCGGCCGCGGCGAGGTCCCGCGAGGGCCGCGCCACCCGGACATGGACCGTGGAGTCGATCACGCGGCCGCCTCCATCGGGTCGGCCGAACTGCGCGGTGGACTGGTTCTCGGTGGGTATTCCTGGGGTCATGGCCCGACCCTACGATCTTGGTCCCTGCCTTGAGGAGGCGAATTCGGGTCCCTCACCGGCCTGCCGGGGTGGCTCACCGGAAGGCGGCGGCGTTCTCCGAAGCCCACTGCCGGAACGGCCGGGCCGGCACTCGGGTGACCCGTGGAACCGTGTCGCGCACCCTCAGCAACTCGTCGTTCACGTCTCCGCCCGTCACATCGAGCACCGCGTCCGCGACCTCGGCGCCGAAGACCTCGGCCATCTGCGCGTAGGCCTGTCGGCGGCTGATCTCGGCGAAGGGAATGGGCCGGCCCAGCGCCGCCGCGATGGCCTCGACCTGCTGCCGGGCCGTCACCGGCTCGGGGCCGGTCAGGGCGTACGTATGCCCCCGGTGGCCCGGCTCGGTCAATGCCACCCGTGCCACCGCCGCGATGTCCGCCGGGTGGATGGTCGGCAACGGAGTCTCGGCGTACGGCGCGCGGACGGTCTCATGGGCACGGATGGAAGCCGCCCACATCAGGGCGTTCGAGGCGAACTGCGTCGGCCGCAGGATCGTCCAGGCCATGCCGCTGCCCTTGAGCAGTTCCTCCACCGCCAGGTTGTCGATGGCGGGGCCGAGGTGCGGATGGGTCTGGACGGTGATGGACGACACCAGCACGACGTGCTCCACACCCGCCTGCCGGGCGGCTTGGAGTATGTCGGCGTCGGGCCCCAGGCGCGACACGAGAAACAGCCACCGCACCCCCTCCAGCGCGGACTCCCACGACGCCGGCGCGGCGAGGTCGCCCTCCACAGCCTCGACGCCCTCGGGGAAGACGGCCCGCGCGGCATCACGGGTCAGCCCTCTCAGCAACCTCAATCACACTTCAGGTCAAGATGCCGCCCGGGCCTGTGGGTCTGCCCCTGGGGCGGGCTCGCTCGCTCGTCTCTGCGAGTGAGCGATCCGAACCCCCTGGCCCAGCACCACCGGCTATGGCGAAGCCGCCGACGCGCTCGTCGAGCAGTACGAGAGCGTCTCCTTCACCGACGTCCACCGCGACGTACTGCACCTGTTCCTTCGTTCCCTTCTCAGCCCGGCGTGATCCTCGACATCGGAGCAGGCAGCGGCCGCGACGCCGCCCCGCTGGCCGGCCAGGGGCACGTGGTCGTCGCCGTTGAGCCCACCCCGGAACTTCGTGCGCTGAGCCAACAGATCCACGGGGACCAGGACTTCGAATGGGTCGACGACTCGCTGCCCGAAATGAGAGTGCTTTGCAGCCGCGGCCGACGTTTCGACCTGATCCTTCGGACGGCCGTATGGATGCATCTGGACGAACCGCAGCGGTCGTTGGCGATGCAGAGCATCGCCAACATGCTCGCCCCCGAGTGCCGTGTGGTCCTCTCGCTGCGGCACGGCCCCGTCCCTGCCGGGCGACGGATGTTCGACGTCTCGGCGCACGAGACGATCCAGCTCGCGCGCGCCCATGGTCTGACCGTTGTGCACCACAGCGAGCGTGAAGACCCGCATGCTCGGCGGGGTGTGCGCTGGAGCCACTTGGGATGGCAGCAGGAGACCGCCGCCTAGGGGGTGTCTTGCCGAGCATCCGGGCGAGAATCGCGGCGGGCAGCTCGGTGTCCGCCGGGGCCGTAAAGCGATGGACTGCCCCCGGCTACTGGGCGGGCATCTCCGTCGTGCCCAGCGAACCTCTCCCCACCCCCAGACGCCTCCGTTGCGTCGAACTCAGCGCGAAGGCGCTGCGGGCGCTTGCCGACGGTGACCTCGCCGTCGTCATGCCCGGGCACCGCCGCCAGGGTTATGCCCGCGCCATGCTGTCGGCGCTTTCGTCAGGGCCGCCGCCGAACCCGATGTCCGGACCGTGCGGGCCAGGATCAGCTCCGTCAACACCGCCTCCCCGGCCACCATCGCGGGCTTCGGCTTCACACGCGTCGGCGAGCAGGGCAACGAGCGCGACGGCCTCGCGATCGTCTTCGAGGTCCCGGCAGACGCGATGCGTCAAGGAGTTCACAGCGCCGCAGGACATGACGGGACACAAGGACGAAACATTCGACGTTGACGGTCCTCGGCGATGATCTGTGTGGTGCCCACCCACGCCGAACTCCGCCGGTGGGCATCCCCGCGGCGATTCTCCGGACGCCGCGATTCCTATGGCGTGACCCGTCTCGCGATCACGTCACTCATCACTCGTCTCCGCCCGGTGATAACCCCCCGGCCCGTCAGTGCTCGCACAGCGAGAATTGGCGTTCATAGAGCTGCTCGTTGTGTTCGTCGACGAAGAACTTGCGTTCCCGCATGAGTTGTTCGCGGTAGTCCTTGGCCTGTTCAAGCGTCATGGTGGAGGTCTCGGACCACGGTTGCTGCGGTGGCACATCGGATGTCGAGACGATCTTCTCCGACGGGTCCACCAGGAAGAAGGCGAGAATTTTTCGGTGCCCCGAGCGGGTGGGGTCCGCGAGCCGGAACGAGCCGACGCGGTGTTGCAGGACGTTCGGGAACGCCAGGCAGCGACCCGCCGGGGTCGCTGCCGATCCCAGCATCTGGTTCAGTGCGTCTTCGTTCTCCAGGCCGTAGACCTCACGCAGACCGTTGTCGTCGTTCTGCTCGTAGTCCGGGTCGTCGAGCGCCGCCCGGAAACTCAGCCGGCTTTCGGTGATGTTCTCGCTGTCCCAGTAATAGATGCCGGTCGAGACGATCCGCTCGTTCAGCATCCCCTCGACATGCCAGGAACCGCCCGGGTACTCGGGCTTCTCCGGGGTGAGGTGAATGGTGGCGAGCTTCACGATGACCTGAAGACGGCGCCCGCGCAGGTCGACTCGGGCGGATTCATCGGGCAACGCGGGCGGGGTGAAGGCCGGGGCGTCCGGGACGACCGGGCTGCGGTTCTCCCACCAGTCGTCCAGCGCCCTTTCCCATGCACGGAGGGCTTCGTCGTAGGCCGCGGCATCGCTGTAGGAGGACTTGTCCGGATGCACCGGTTCCGAGTCGTACCACCCGTAGGGATCGGCCTCGATCCGCAGAGGCCGCGGATGGCGCAGATCGGTGAGCACGTTCTCCAGCAGCGGGCGCATGCGCGCGAACAAGTCGGGCAGGACGGCAGCCAGTTCCTGATGAGTCTCGGGGTGCACGTTGTTGACGTACGAACGGAAGGCGACATCGCCCTCGTCACTGACGTCGACGTCTGTGGGCAGCCACTGGAACCTCTCCGAGAACTCGTACTTCGAGTAGCGGTCCGTCGGGTTCTGCCAAGCCCGCTCGGGCGCGCCGCTCACGTCTCTCACCAGGCAGAACAGTGAGGGATGCACCAGATCCAGCACCTGCCCGTCGGATCCGGGGTGCCAGTCCAGCTCTTCTTCGGGGACCTGCTCCAGCACCCGAACGGCCTCGCGCAGCCGGGATCGGAGCGTGTCGTCGACCAGCGTGTCCGACTGCCACACCCCGTCGACGGCGGACACCTCGATGCCGGTTCGTCCGTCCCGCAGGGCGGCGTAGTGCGCGAGTTCAGCGAGCACGTAACGAACCTGCGCTTCGGTGAGGCCCTGGTCCATCGCCTCTCGCGTCCACCTGGCGACGATGTCGGCGTCGTTCATCTTCTCGAACCACCCCGGCTTCGCCCGGATGTGCGCGCTGCACCGCATCATCTCGAGTTCCCGCAGCGTTCGCGGTGCCGCGAAGGATATGGAACGGGAGGCGTGAAAGGGCAGCGGGAAAGCAGACAGGCCGGTCAATTCTGGTGGTCCCTACAGTCGTTGTGCGGTGGCGGGAAGAATAGCCCAGCAGACTGACACCGCAGCGGTCGAGGTCGCCGGGAGCGACGGTGAAGCCCTCCGTAGGTCGAACCGAAGCTGGTTCGCCACCTCATTCCCGCACCGCACGCCGCCAACAGCACGGCGAACCGGCCCCGGCCCGGGCGTGTGACCACACGGTGCCCACGACGACCCCAAACTGTCCCCTGTCCCCTGTCCCCTGTCCCCTGTCCCCTGTCCCAACAGCATGATCACCGCCGGGCACGCCCCGCGGGCTCTAGCACGGTGGCCAGGACTTGAGCCCACTGACGGCCCGGATCGTCGATACGCACGCCACTGGCCAGGTAGGCGAGCGCCAAGCGGCAGAGCCTCACGCCCGCCGGTGCGGCTCGCTGTCCATCGCTCGCCGTGCCCGCACCAGGGATCCGGTGCAGGGCTGGGCGAGGCACGACCGAAGTAGCCTGATGGAGTGGCGAGGATGCCATCAATCACGTACCGGTCACGGTGCTCGCCACCTTGCCCGGCTTCACGCCGGAGCTGGCTGAACGGGTCGTCCGCTCCCGCGACGAGCACCATGGCTTCGCCTTCGTCCAGGAGCTGGAGGTCTACGCCGACCTCCCCGGGGGACTTGCCGACGAACTTGCCGAACGGTTGGTCTTCCTCCGTTGAATCTCAGCCGCGCCCGCACCATCGTGATCACCGCGACTTGTCTGACATTCTCGTCACGGGAGTGCTCGAACCCCTGAGGCTGCCCTCTAGGGAGGGCGCCCTTCCATCCGGTTCCCTCTGTGCGTACACCTCGATCTTGGCGGCGCCGTTGATTGCAGCGCTGTTCGGCCCCCGGCCGAGGGGACATCCGGGTAGCGGCCCCGGTGCGGTGGGTACCCCCGAGCAGCGTCCGTGACCGCCACGAGACCGGCATAGGCTGACATGGAGAGTCCGTGTGTCCGGATGGTCCGTGCGGGTCGCCTGCGGAGAGTGATGAGGCTGTGATGGGTGAGCAGACGAAGCCCGAGGTCGACGTTCCGAAGGGTGCAGCTCCCACCGAGCTGACCATCCGCGACCTGATCGTCGGGGACGGGGCCGAGGTGAAGCCGGGCATGGTGGTCCGGGTGCACTACGTAGGGGTGACCTTCGAGTCCGGGACGCAGTTCGACGCTTCCTGGGACCGCGGCGAGCCGTTCAAGTTCGCTGTGGGCGGCGGCAGGGTCATCAAGGGTATGGACCGGGGTGTGCGGGGGATGAGGGTCGGCGGGCGGCGCGAGATCATCGTTCCTCCGCGTCTCGGCTACGGCAAGGAGGCGCCCTCACCGTTGATCCCGGCGCACTCGACCCTGGTCTTCGTGGTGGACCTGCTCGACTCGTACTCCCGGACCGCCGGGTGGAGCAGCACGTCCTGAGATGGGCCGACTTCCCCGTGACGGCGCGGCGCGGTCACCCGCAGGCGCCCCGCGCCGTCGCGGACGCGGGGCGGGGACGCACGAAAGGCCCCCTCTGATGGAGGAGAGAACGCCATAGACCTGCGTTTCAGGCCGCTGCGGCGTGAGCGCCCGCTCGCCACCGCGGCAGCGGTAACCGGACGGTCGCTTCAGGAACCTTCCAGCAGACCGCGCAGCGTCTCGGCGGCGCGTACCGCGGCGTCACCGCAGCAGTTGTTGAACAGGACGTGCAGCTGCTCGGCCCGGTCCGCCAGAAAGCGCAGGCGCGGCAGCCAGGCGGCCAGTTCGTCCCGCGTGTAGGAATGGCGGAAGCGGTCCTCCTTGCTTCCGGTCCCCCAGGCGGCGCTACGGCCGTGAAAGCGGACCACTGCGAGCCTCGAGGACGTGACGGGTGTGACGGCGGGCATCGAGAGGGGCAGTCCTTGGGCCGTGTCGACGGCCACCGCGGTGGCGTCCAGGTCCCTCAACAGGGCGGCAGTGCGCTCCCGCCGGTCCTCGCGCCACCAGTCGGGATGGCGGAACTCCACGGCCATCGGCCACTGGTACGCCCGTTTCCTGGTGGCATGGAGCATGGTCTCCGCCCGCGCGCCTGGACCGAACCACGGCGGGAACTGGAACAGTACGGCGCCCAGCCGGCCGGACTCGCGAAGGGGCCGCAGGGCCGCGCCGAAACGGTGCCAGACCTCGTCGAGCAGCTCCGGGTCGCCGAGAGTGTGGCCGCGCAGGTCGGCGGGCAGGGCGGTCTTGCGGGTCGGGTGGCCGGTGAGGAGGGAGAACGCCTTGACATCGAACCGGAAGCTCGGCGGCGTGCGTTCGCTCCAGAGCAGACTGTTGCGCACGCTGGGGAGGGCGTAGTAGCCGGCGTCGACCTCCACGACGGAGAAGCGTTCGGCGTAGTGCCGCAGCCTCCCCTCCGGGTCACGCCGCCCGGGTGGGTACCACCCGCTGGCCACCAGCGCCTTGTCCGTCCATGAACACGTCCCGATCAACAACTCGCCCATACCGGCCGTCCTTTCTTCGCGGCCCCTTCTACCCGGGAAAGCTCTCTCCGCCCTTCGTGACGAACGGTGGGTTCACGCGTGACGCCATGGCATGGGGCGATCGCGCTCCCCCACCGCCACATCCCCGCCTTCGTCACCGGGCAGCTCACGGCCCGCCGCGGCCGGACCACCCTCTACCGATGCCCGGGCACCCTCTCCAGCGCTCTCGGCGACGCCGTCCACCAGCACCGCCGTCCCCACAACCCCGCCTCGCCCCCAGTCCCGCGCCGGCCGCCCTCGCCAGAGCGACGGATCCGGACCGCAGAGTGAGGCGGCGCACTCCTCGCCTACTGCCACCAGGCCGATCCCGAGATGGCCGACCTGTTCGAGGTCCTGCCGCCGGCGTCCCGCTGACCGTGGTCGCCAAGACGCTGCGGCATTCCACTCCGTCGACCACCGCGAACCTCTACAGCCACCTCACCCGACAAGCCGCCCACCAAGCCGTCGGCACCATCGACCACAGCCTCACCACGGGCGCGCGAGCCACTGGCCCGCCCGCCCCGGCCAGCATGGCGGCGACCACACTGCGACCACCACGCCCCCGGACGCACGAAAGGCCGCCCTCTCACGAATGAGAGAACGGCCTCCGACCTGCGTTTCCGCACAGTCGGGACGACAGGATTTGAACCTGCGACCCCTTGACCCCCAGATGGCTGCGCTGGGGCCACAATTGGGACATGTGCCACTATTTAAGGGCGGCTAACGTGCGTGAACGCACCTGCCGTGCACCGGCGTGCGGCGATGCTGGTCCCCACGTGGTCCCCAACGACGCGTCACCTCCACTGCTGGACGCCCCGGCGAGATGGGAGCCATCTCCCCTCAATTGTGAGACTCGCCACTCGCTCGCGTGAGCTGAGCGCCGTGTGCTGCAGCGGGACGCGCAGCCCGGCCTGGCCGTCGGCACGATGGCCTGTCCCGTCACTCGATCGGCGAAAGACACCCCGCGGCCCTCGGCCGTACGACAGTCTGATGCGGCACACATCCGACATCCCGAGGGCAGGAGCGCACGAGCGTGTCCGCGAGCGTTGCAGCACAGAACGAGGCATCCCTTCCAACGGCCCGCGACGTTCCGCTCGGCCCTCTGGCAGGGATGGACGTACCACTGTGGAAGGCAGCTACCGGTGCAGTGCTCCACCTGTCGGCCGAGTGCAGAGCGTTCCGAGTCCCTCCACAGCGAGCTGGCGTCAGCCTGCGCGTTCCGGACCGCGGCAGCATGGCCGACGTTCCCGAGCCGGGAGGCTGCCAGAGCTGCCCCAACCCGTTTCCGGACTACTACACCGAGGCCCGCCACCTGGTCTCACGCATGGAGGAGCTCCGCAAACTGGCCGATCGCCTGGTAGCCGGACACGACCTGGACGCCTACTGCGGGGTGCTCGCCTTCAGGATGCACGGGCTGGGAGGGCGTGACTCGAAAGACGCCCACCGCCTCCTGCGTAAACCGCTCGCGGCCCTGGCAGCAGCCCGGGACCAGGTGGCGGCACGCCACGCCGGTGCCTACCGCGGCGGGGAGGCCACGGAAGAGCTCCTGCTGATCGGCACGGCGTCCTTGCTCCACACCGACTTCCATCGCCGCCGACCGGGGAAGTTCCGACTGCCCTGGCAGGAGGCCTGGGAAGAGATCTGCGAAGAAGCCCTCGATGCGCAGGAGCTGGAGAGCCCTTCGTCAGGCCAGCTCCGCTACGACTACCGGCATGGCTTCGACCGATGGTGCGAGAAGTGGCTCACGGCCCTCATGGACCTCTCACCTGCCGAACAGCACGCCCGTCCTTCACCTGTCGCGGCCCGATGGGCCCGTGCCCATGACGCGCTGGAGCGTGCAATCAGGCGTGATCTTCAGGACCAGCCATGGGCGGTGCGGCTGGCCGACCGCCTGCACCACACCGGTCGAGGATTGGTGGTCGGCATCGCTGCGTCGATGGCCGAGCCGGTGGTCGTGGCTTACGACGGGCGCGAGGTGATCGATCTTCCCTGGCTGGCCCAGGAGATCCTCTGGGTCCAATACCCGGGTGGTGTCCGTCAGGCCAGCCGCAGCCAACATCGTCTGACCGCACTCCCCCGGCTCTTCACCCTCCTCGACAGCCTCTCACGCCGCTCCCTCGACGTGATCGCCGACACCGACTGGCACGACTCACCAGCCGTCTACCAAGAAGCCATCGACAACGTCCCCAAGGCCGCCTTCTCCCTCGACGCCCACTGCTGGTGGAACACCAACGCAGCCGGCCGGCTCCCCCACCTCCTGGTCATGGCGCGCACAGAAGCCGCCTCCGCCCGACGACAGGCCCAGCGCGCCCAAGCACCGTGGCGGTAGGTGCGCCGAGCTCCTTAGAGGGCCGTCGTGGGCCGTCGATTGAGTCAGAGAGCAGTCGAGCCAGACGTGCACCAGGCAGGATCTGGGCGATGCGCCAAGGGCGCCACCGCAGCGCAGCTTTCAAGCCCACCCCGGGGTCGCTGTCTGACGATCTCCATCAGGGGTCCGTTACGGCAGGTCATAATGGTGGTAAGGCAGGGGGCGCATGAATCCGTCATTTTCAAACCAGTTCAATGTCCAGACGGTGCTGGACGGAACCCGTCCCGCCCAGTTTGGAACGAACGTACTCGCGGGTCTCATTGAGGGGATCGACAGGTTTAAAAGGGATCTCGAGCAGCGGCCGGGGTCTCGTAGCTTGGGGCCGGCGATGCTCGGGGCCTTCATGTGGGTGGACGACGCCGAGCTGCTACGGCGTATCGCTGAGTTCCCCTCGGCATGCGTGGTCGTGAGCAAGCAACAGCGTGGGAAGCACCAGCAGGAGCGGCTGCGCAAGGTGGCAGAGGCCGTGCGCGAAGCGGACGGCTTTCCGACTCGCGCCCTGCCTGAGCTGGAAGAGCTGCGCTACCGGCAGGACGGTGCAGCGCCAGTGGTTGGGCCGTGGTCGCCGCCGGAACATAAGCGGCTCTCCGCCGTGCGCACACTGGGCTACCGCAAGGCCGGGAAACACCTCGTCCCGATCCTCCACACCAAGATGCTTCTGCTGGGCGAGCTGTGGTGGCACGACGAGGATGCTCTGGGAGGTGTGGCCGACGTCATCGGCTTCACACCTCACCGGCTATGGCTGGGAAGTGCGAACGGCACGGAAAGCTCGCGCCACAGCCTGGAGTTCGGGCTCTGGGTGGAGGATCCATCCTTGATGAAGGCAGCGCAGACGTTCCTGGTCGAAGTACTGGCTCAGTCCGAGGAGCTGGATCCCGACAGCGACGATCTGACGCCTGACCTCGTAGTGCCGGACTACGACGATGAGGCCATGTGGGAAGCAATGGCTTCGCTCGCCGACGACGAAGGCGTCGACTCCAAGCCAAGAGCGTGAGCGGCACGGCGGAAATTGTTGCCCTTGGCTCGCCACGCTTCACGCTGGAGGGAGAGGACCTAAGCAGTGATGCACCGTCGAACGGTGCATCAACAGGCTCAAGCAGTGGCGCGGCCTGGACACCCGATACGACAAGACGCCACCCATCGACCTCGCCGGACTCCACATCGCCGCCATCTTCATCTGGTCGGCGAGAGGTTCCTCCGATGGTCGGGCAGGCAGCGCCTGCGGCGCCGATCATGGTGGTCAGGCTGGTGCGGTTGGTTCGCTTGTCGAAGCCGTACGCGCGGCGGGTGCAGATGTCGCCGCCGGTGTCGTCGACGGCAGTGAGGCAGCCGGTTGCGTCGTAGGTGTAATCCTGGGCGGACCAGCCGGCGTGTTCGGTGAACTAGGGTCCGTCTTCAAACGGATCTTGCCCAGAGCAGGAATGGCGCGATTGTGACCGCCGATTCGTAGGAGACGGCGGTCTTCGCGTATCTGGTGGCGATGCCTCGGATGCCTTTGAGCCGGTTGAAGCAGCGCTCGACTATGTTGCGTTGCCTGTAGATGTCCCGGTCGAAGGACGGCGGCCGCCCGCCGCGCTGGCCCCGGTTGCGCCGGTGACGTCGCTGGTCGGTCTTCTCTGGGATGGTGTGCGCGATACCGCGTTTGCGCAGGTAGGCACGGAAGCCTCGGGAGCTGTAGGCCTTGTCCGCGATGACCTGGTCGGGCCGGCAGCGGGGTCGGCCAGGGCCGGTGCGCGGAACCCGGATGCGTTCGAGGAGCGGGAGTGCGCAGATGCTGTCGTGCCGCTGGCCCGGGGTCACCAGCACTGCGAGTGGGCGGCCTTTGCTGTCGCAGGCCAGGTGGATTTTGGTTGTCAGGCCTCCTCGGGATCGGCCAAGGGCGTGATCGTCCGGTTCGTCCTGCCAGTGGCGCCCCCTTTCGGCCGGTGGCCGCGGCGTGCTGGTGAGCGCGGACGACGGTGGAGTCGATCTGGACCAGCCAGTCGATGTAGCCGACGGTGTCGGCCTGGGCCTGGAGGTGCTGAAGAGCGTCGGTGAACACGCCGTCCAGGGCGTAGCAGCGGAAGCGGGTGTAGACCGTCTTCCACGGCCCGTAGCGTTCCGGCAGGTCGCGCCAGGAGATCCCAGTGCGGATCTTGTAGACCATTCCGTTGATGACCTGCCGGTCCGACACACGCGGACGTCCCGTAGCAGCCCGCGGTATCAGGGGAGCAAGTAACTCCCGCTCCCGATCGGTGAGTTCATGGCGCCGTATCGCCTCACCATGATCCACCACCCGATGATCTTTGAATACGGACCCTAGCCACTTTGCCAACGTGCATGCCAGACGTAGCAGTGGCACACTTGATCGTGAGGCGATACGAGCCGGGCGCGAGTGATGGCGCATCGTCTATTCGTCCGGATGCAGCCATCGACTCGTCTCTAGACCAGCATGACACGCGGTCTGTGTTTACCTCTAAAGTTTCGGTGAGGCAGCGACTTCGCCACACAGAGATGTGCGAGGCGACGAGCAATGGCGCTCATTACGTCAAGCAGCAAGCATCCAGATCGCCGACTCCCCGAAGAAGTCGCAGCGGTCGTTGAAAAGCTGGAGCGAAGAAGGTTGGTGGAGGTAAGTAATGCTGACGAGCTCGCACGTCGCTCACGCCCCACCGAGAAGGAGCGACAGCAGCTCAGCTCCCTCCGAGAGCAAGCAGCCAAGGAGGCCGGAGTTAGCGAGGCAACGCTGCAGGAACTCCGGAGCGTTCTTCAAGGGATCGATTCAAGGCTCTCGCCGGACGAGTTGACCCGTGGGCTTCAGCCATTGCCGGAAGGCCCCACAACCATCTCCCCCGACGTCGGTGACGCCAGAATTGCCGTCGAGGCGGGGCGCTCAATTGGCGAGTTCTGGTGGAACTCGAGCAACTACTGGTGGGACCGACAACTGAGGTCCTGGGACGGCGCTTTTGAGAAGCGCTACTTCGGAGGCTGGCTCGTATGCCCTGACGGGCAGCTTCACACCCACCACTTCGGGCTGACGGCACTGTACGAGCTTCACGAGAATCGCCTGCCGTACGCGGTCGACGGATGGTATAAGTCGACCCCGTTCGCCGACATGCGGGGCACGCTGCGGGCGGCGACCGGCAACGATTTCTTCTCGGGTGACAACTGGTCAAAATGCTGGATGCACCTGAAGCATTTGCTGTACATCCCGGCTTTCGGGGGAGTCAGATATCTGGGCGGTGGGCTGAAGCATGTGCCAGTCACCTTGGCCAACCTGTCTCAGGACGGCGAGACTCTGGATGTTGCAATGAACCGCCGGTTCAACTTTCCTGAGGTCTGGTTCAAGAGCTATGAGCTGCTGCCCGCCTACAGTATCTGGGCATACGTCGAAGTATCCTTCGACCTTCAACTCGAAGGTAGAGGCAGCACCTTGATGCTCGACTGGGAATCCGGTCCAGCTGGCCTAGGGATAGGAGTTCCCCAGTGGACCATCCGAACGGGCCTTTACGGCTGAGGTCCGCGCTTGGAGGTCGAGCCGAACCTTGGCGATGAGACCTTCTCGGTGCGGCGCCTGCTACCAGCCGTCGATCAGACGCTCTGCCAAATACAGTGAAAACGTCCCTGCCGGTGTACCACAGCAGGCAATCGGCACCAGCGACGCCGCCGCACGGCCCTGCGCCACCGGTCCTGCTAGGCGGTGGCGAGCTGCTGCCCGGCTACGAGGAGTGGGTGCTCCTTGAGCGTGAGCGGCTGCGACAGTTGAGGCTGCACGCGCTGGACGCCCTGGCGGAGGGCTGACGTCCGGATGATTCCGGCGGCCCACCGATGACGGCGCGATGACAAGGCGCTGACGCCACCGGCCTACCCGTTTTCATGAACGAAAGGGCGCAAAAGCGGCACGGAAGGGGCTATCCATGACGCCGCTTCTCGAGTACCGGAGCCACCGGATCGTCGAACTGATGGAGGAGCCCGCCGAGCGCCGCGACGCCGACTGGCTGAAGGAGTCGCTTCAGCAGGCGATGATGGTGGAACTCGGCACCCTTCCTCCGTACTTGTCCGCGATGTGGTCCATCGAGCCGCAGAGCGGGGACGTGTTGAAGGCGATCAAGCGGATCGTCTTCGACGAGATGTCCCACCTCGGTCTCGCCGGGAACATGCTCACCACCATCGGCGGAGTCCCCCGCCTCGGCGACGTGCACACGGTGCCGAAGTATCCCGGTCCGCTGCCCGGCGGCGTACGTCCGTCGCTGACCGTGTTCCTGAGCGGGCTGTCGAAGGAGTCCCTGGATCTGTTCGCGCGCATCGAGGAGCCCGACGACCCGACCGCGGAGGCCCGGTCGCACACCTCCATCGGCGCGTTCTACACCGCGATCCTGGAGGCGTTCCAGGACCACGCGGAGCTGATCACCGGGGCTCACCAGCTCGAACGGGACATGCAGCACCATGGCGCGGGAAACAGCCTCGTGGTACTCAACTCGCTCGCCGACGTCGAAGCGGCCATCGCGGTGATCAAGGAGCAGGGCGAGGGCACCTCCGCCTCGCCACAGAATCCGCACCCCGGAGCGACCGACGAGCTCGCCCACTTCTACGTCTTCCGCGAGCTCTTCCACGGGCGCAGGATGGTCAAGGTCGCCGAGAACCCGGACCGGTGGGAGTTCACCGGGGACGTCATCGCGATGCCCGGCACCCGCCCGATGGGCACGGTGCCCGACGGCGGCTGGGGAGCGCCGGGGCAGCCGACCCCCGACGCCGAGACACAGGTCCAGCTGGACCAGGGCAACCAGGCGTACAGCCGGATGCTGGACCTGCTGGAGGACGCCTGGCAGGCGAACGACCCGGACACGGCGACCGGCCTCCTCGACGACGCCGTCTCCACGATGGCCGCTCTCAAGGGCCCGGCTCGGGCCCTGATGCTCCGCGAAGTCCCGGGCGGCGGCGGCAAGACCTACGGACCGGAGTTCCGGTACATCGACGACTAGGGCCCGTCTTCAAAGATCACCGGATGGTGGATCATGCTCGGGTGATACACCGTCATGAACTCACCGATCTGGAGTGGGAGTTACCCGCTCCGCTCATACCCAGTGCCGCAACGGGACGGCCGCGTGTGGCGGACCGGCAGGTCATCAACGGGATGGTCTACAAGATCCGGACCGGGGTCTCCTGGCGTGACCTGCCGGAACGCTACGGGCCGTGGAAGACGGTCTACACCCGCTTCCGCCGCTACGCGCTGGACCGCGTGTTCACACGGGCACTCCAACAGGTCCAGACGAGTGCGGACGCAGTGGGCGACATCGACTGGCCCGTCCAGATCGACTCCACCATCGTCCGAGCCCACCAGCACGCCGCCGACACCGGCCGAAAAGGGGGATCCACTGGCCGGACGAACCGGACGATCACGCCCTCGGCCGATCCCGAGGCGGACTAACCACCAAAATCCACCTCGCCTGCGACAGTCGCGGCCGGCCCCTCGCCATCCTGCTGACACCCGGCCAACGCCACGACAGTGTCTGCGCACGTCCCCTCCTGGAACGTATCCGGGTTCCGCGCACCGGCCCTGGCCGACCCCGCTGCCGGCCCGACCAGGTCATCGCCGACAAGGCCTACAGCTCCCGCGGGTTCCGGGCCTACCTGCGCAGACGCGGCATCGCACTCACCATCCCGGAAAAGACCGACCAGAAGCACCACCGCCGCAACCGAGGCCGCCGAGGAGGCCGGCCACCCGCATTCGACCGACAGGCCTACCGTCAGCGCAACGTCGTCGAACGCTGCTTCAACCGGCTCAAAGGCTTTCACGGCATCGCCACCAGATACGAGAAGACCGCCACTTCCTACGAAGCGGCGGTCACCCTCGCATCGTTCCTGCTCTGGGCAAGATCCGTTTGAAGACGGACCCTAGTCCTCCAGCGTGGAACGATCTACGTCGCCCAAGTGGAGCTCTAGGCCGGCCTCGCTATGCCCGATCCACACCCGAGTGCCATCGAGAGCCGGGTTTTCCTCATGGGGGATTGACTGCAGATGAGCAGTCACGTGGGACGGTACGCGGACGGTATGCGTCCCAACAGGGACAAAGACATACCGTGTTTCACTCGACAGGTCATTCTCTCGAATAGTGCTCACATCGTACCGATCGGGCTGGTCAACAGACATAACGAGCACCATCCGTTCAGTCGAGGGATAGTCCGGCTGGCCAGCAGAGCGATTCTTCCCTATCGCTCCCGGACACCAGGAGGTTGCACAACGACTTAGTCATTGGAACTCCCGTCACCCATTCAAGCCAGTACCACTGGCCGTTTGGGTTGATCTCCAGAAACAGATATCGGCCGTCCGACGTGAGGATGAGATCGATCGCTCCGAAGTTGAGACCCAGGCGCCTCACCATCGAGATACACATCGACTGCAAGCCTTCCGGCAACGTCAGGACCACGTGCGGAAGGTCGTATATATTTGCTCGCCGAAAATCTACGCGCGCGTCCGCCAGAAATGTCGATTCGATGCCGACAGCAAACAACTCTTCACCAAACACAGTGACGCGCACGTCCATTGATTTTTCGACAAATTCCTGGAGGAATGTGGGGCCGAATCGTACCGAATCGATCAGATCGCAGTCCTTCTTGGAGATCAAATGCGTGTACAGCGTGCAGGCTTGCTCCGAATAGTTGATTGCCGGATTTGCTAGGACCTTGACTACGACCCCTCCATCACACGAGGAGATGAATTGCAAGGCTACGTCAACGTCATTCGTAACGGTGAATCGAGGTACACAGAACCCCATTTTCATGGCCATGTCGAGCTGCGTCATCTTCACGCTTGACCGTTTTATCGCGTCAGGGTAGCTCACCCATAGCCCGTGCAGACTCCCCCAAACTCCGCGAAACAGATGATCGCATTCGCAGCGGACCCATTTATCCTCCTCCGCCGTCAGCTCATCCGACAGGGCAAATGGGCCAGGTCGGCGGTACCAAACGCTCTTGACGCGAGTTAGATCCAGCTCGCTACCATCCCAACTAAGGAATGCCCGCACACCCGTTGGTACACTCTCCAAGGTCAAGGTGGAAGACTCTGGGTACGTGGCTGGATCGAAGATCCGGAATTCCTCGCCCCTGCGTGACAGTTCCGATCTGACGGATGCGACGTGGCCGTCGTGATCCTGATCGGAAATGATCAGGATCACGACGCCACGCCGATGTCCGAGAATTCAACGTCTGACCCGCCTGCGGTGACGTTGAGATTTCCAGTCAGGGGAACTCGATCCCGAAATAGGAGAGCAGGATCGTTCGGGAAGGGAATGTCGCTCACGTCGATCCATTCGCCAGCGACTTGCATGATGAATGGAAGCGGTCGGCCCGCAATTTCCGCCCGTTCGTGCGGATCCATTAAACTCCCTCTTTCCCGTCGCGATCCTGAACTTCGCGTCACAGGGGCTGCCCCAGCACGTTATGTCGGGTCGGTGTCACCGCAATGCAAATCGCCATTCGTTGTGTGTCGACAGCCCGTTCCGCTCAATCGCAGCGTTTCGTCGTACTCCTCGCCTTCCGCAAGCAGAGATTTCACGGCCTCTCTCGCGTCGTCCAGTTTCCCAGGGGGGATGGCCACCACCTGGACCCCTGGCTCCTCTGGCTGGTACTGCCCAGTTCCTTGTTTCTCATTCATAAGTGCCTCTTGCGTGCCACAGATGGGTCTACAGGACCGCAGAGCGTCGCGGACGCACAGGTATAAAGCGCGGTCAGTTCACGCAACGATGTTGCAGTCGGCGTCGGCCGAGGAGCACGACCAATGGATCAGCCCAACCTCACCTTCGAGTAGTTATCCCCCTCCTCGAGAGAAACTTGGCAGAGACATCCGCCAATGGCTCCTCCCTCCATTCTGCGAGCCGAATCACGCGTTCGCATGCCGAGGCCCCCTTGCCGGCGCAGCCACTCCTCTTCGATGGCGAGCAGCTGACGCCCCGGTTCACCGGAGGGGCTCCGGCGCGAGGGATGGAGGCGACCGATGCGGGCCAAGCAGGCCATGCCGCCGACAGAGCGCCATGGGGAGAGAGGCGCAGCGGACGCGGTCACGCGGTCGGTGACCGGTCCGTTCGCTGTGTCCTTGGCGGGATCCCGAAGGGCGTCATCAGGAGCCCGTGTACCTCTGGACAAGGACGAGGTCTGTCAGGGACCCCGCACAGGGAGGAGAGGCACCGTGCCCTCGAGTTGCTGTGCCAGGAGCGTCTGGACGGGGAGGTGGCGTTCCGGGGCTTCGGGTTCCAGGAGTCCGACGACAGTGCGGTTCCTGTCCCGTTCGGAGACGGCTACGAGTGGGGCGTGTTCCTGCAGGAGCACGAGCGGCGCTTCGACCTGTTCAGCGCCGGCCGCGCCCATACGGCCAGCGTGCAGGTCCGGGTGTGGGATGGTGAGCCGCCTGCTGCGGAGGGGGGTGGGACGAACGCGGCGAGGTCGACTTCGAGACCACGACCGGGGGCGTCGCGGTGTGGACGATGACGCTGGGCCGGTCGGAGCACCTGATCCGGCTGGGCAGGCCAGGGTGGTGGCGGGTCCGTGTCGGATGTACCGGCCGCGCGGAGGTCGCCCGTGTGACGCAGACGGAGCGCGTCGCGTACGGGGTGGAGAAGTATCTGATCGACTTCTGGCCGAAGGTCTGACGTGCGGGGCCGGCGCCGGGAGCGCCGGCCACACACCCGTGTCAGTTGATCTTGACGATGAAGCCGTCTTCCAGGCCGTCGATGATTGCAGAAGCCGCTCCTGCGCCGCCTCGGGCCTGTACAAGCCCGACTCGCCGGTCTCCCGAAAGAGCTTCTCGGCCGCGCGGAGGCGCTCGCCGAAATCCTGCTCCTCGACGGCCACCGCTTCCCGGCGCTCGCGTGCGCGGGCCGCCCTCTGCTTCGCCGTCGCGGCCGGGTTCCGGCCCATGCTTCTGGCGGGCGTCGTCCTTGTGGCGACGATTCTGGGCGGGCATGAAAATGCCGGGGTACTCCAAAGCGGCCACGCCACGCCCACGAGAAGGTGCCTGCCTCACCGGGGCATCGTGGGGCGCTAGAACCTCCCCATGACCCTCGACGAGCTGAACGAGCAGAAACGCTCCGAGTACCTCGACACGATCCTCGAAGTAGCTCACCGCGCACACGATCCGCGCACCGCGGGGGCAGCCGAAACCGGGGAGCCGTACCCAGCCGACAGGACGCAAGACCCGGATGACACCTACGCGATCCTGTGTGACTTCTTCTCCAGGTCTGTCGTCTTCCCCGGCATCTTCGACTCTCAGGACGGCTTGAACCACACCGGTGACGTCGCACGGGCGCTGGCCCGCCTGCTGCTGGAGCGCCTGGCCAACGAAGACCTCGCCCTGGTGGACGCTCAGGCTGGCGCAGAAGAAGCGGGGTAACGAGCCGTGTGAGCGGCCATCCCGCTGTTGCCGCACCCACCGGGCACTCACTCATGAGGACGGTCACGCTGGGAGCCGTGGACCCGCGGATCGTGATTCACTCCTTCAACGAGACCGGTGGCCGGCGCGTCTACGTGGACGGCGCGATCCTCGGCATGGCGTACAGCGAGAAGGACCTCCGCGAGTTCCTACGCCACGTCGGGCTACCCGGCTGGGAGGGCGCCGATCTCGCCAACGAGGGCCTGTTCAAGTGGGCGGCGGCCCGGAGACCTGGGCATAGTCGCCCACCCTCGTCAACGCCCGAGCCCGTCCAGCTCCTTGCGCGCCTCAACCACGAAGGCCTCCCGAAGACCGCTCAGCGCCACGCGCTTCTGTGCCAGCGCCTCACCCTGCGCTTCGCGGTCCAAGCAGGCCGTGCGGGCCAACGAAGCGGCTTCCGATTCGCTCACACCAGCGGCAATGAGGGCCACACGAATGCGGTTCTCCGCCGCTTCGTCTCCGAGCGCCGCCTCCGCTTCATCGAGCGCCTCAAGGGCTGTACGGGCGGTCTCGCCTCGCTCGAACCGCGCCGCCATCTCCTCCCACTCGGCCGGGGATTCCGGTCCGACGTAGTCGCACTCGTCGGCGGAGATCGGCACTTGCTCGACGAAGCTATCGCCTGGGGCTCGGGACAGCCGTGACGCTGCCGCGACAGCGTCCTCCAGTCGCCGCCTCGCCCGCGCCAAACGGAGGTAGTTCTCGCGTTCCAGGTGCTCCATGTACAGCGCCGCCGCAAAGTCAAGCGCCCCCTCGTGCGCCTCGTGCGCCTTGGACAAGACATCGGGCGGGCTCATCAGCTCCACCATGGCGTACGCCTTCAACAAGTCCTCGGACCGAGCTTCCCGGTCGTCGGCTTCCGTCTTCGGCAACAGCAAGTCCAGTTCTTTGACGTACTCCGCCCAGACCTCCTGACACCGATCCCGCTGCCACTGGGCGTGTGTCTCCCGGGACAGCTCCCTGGCGCTAGCGACGGCCGCCTGCGCTTGAAGCCTCCCTGTCTCCAAGGTCGCGGCGGCCTGCGCTTGCGCGGCTTCGAGTGCCTTCTGAGCCTGAGCCTGAGCGCCCGTGAGCGCCTTGCTGCCCTGGATGTATCCCGCGATGATGACTCCCGGGATGGCGAGCAAGGCGACCACAGCCGACGCCACCGAACCGAAGTCCTGGGATATGAACGTGTCGAGATCGGCCATGAGCGGTCTCCCCCTTGCTCTACGCAGCGTTCCTGCGGAACGGTAGCGCGGCCACCACGCGCCGCTGGCACCTGTTAGCGGTCCCGGGCGTCGGCGGGCTCGCGCATCTCCGTGTGCAGGACGTCAAACATCTCCGGTCGATGGTCGCCCAGCGCCTGCTCGCGGCCGGTGACAGCCCGGACGCCCGCGTCTTCTTCGGTCGCGCGGTGGACGCATCTCCACGGCCGTCCTGCGTGACGCCACGCACTGGGACGACGTCGTGACCCAGCTCGGCTTCGAGCACCTTCGACGACACGACCTGCGCCACACCGGGCTGACGTGGTTCGCGGACGCCGGGGTCCCCCTTCACGTCCTGCGCAAGATCGCCGGGCACGGCTCATTGACCACCACCCAGCGCTACCTGCACCCCGACGCCAGCCAGATCACCGCAGCCGGTGCAGCCCTCTCCGCGCACCTCATGGTGCTCCGTGCACCTCGTTCGCCGCCTGTCACGGCAGTTACCGCCGTCTGACCCCAGCGACCGCCGTGGTCCCCAACTGGTCCCCAAAAACGATCTTGAGGCCGTATCGGATGCTTCCGATACGGCCTCTGACCTGCGTAAAAGCAAGTCGGGACGACAGGATTTGAACCTGCGACCCCTTGACCCCCAGTCAAGTGCGCTACCAAGCTGCGCCACGTCCCGGTGCCCGTCTGACCTGGGGTTTCCCCTGGCCGAACGCGCATGAGAACAATACCGCACTTCGCCCGGTGGTCACGAACCCCTTTACCGGCTTGACCTCAAGTTCGCTTGAGGTTGAACGCTGGGGGCCATGACGAACACGACAGACACGCTCACCCCTCGCGATCACCGCGATCACCGCGATCACCGCGCCCACCTCGATCGGCTCACGCGCCTCATGGGGCTCATGGTCGGCGACGAGAAGCACTCCCCCGCCGCCACCTCCACGCTCGACGCCCTCTGGGTGCTCTACGACCGGGTGCTCCGGGTGTCACCCGAGACCGTCGACGCGGCCGGGCGGGACCGGTTCCTGTTGTCCAAGGGGCACGGACCGATGGCGTACTACGCCGTCCTCGCCGCCAAGGGGTTCTTCCCCGAGGAGCTGCTCCCCGGCTTCGGCTCGTACGACTCCCCGCTCGGGCACCACCCGGACCGGACGCTCGTGCCGGGGGCCGAGATCGGGAGCGGGTCGCTGGGGCACGGGCTCCCGCTGGCCGTGGGCAGTGTGCTCGGGCTGCGGGCGCAGGGGCTGACCGAGCCGCGGGTCTGGGTGCTGATCGGGGACGCCGAGCTGGACGAGGGCAGCAATCACGAGGCCATCGCCTACGCCGGGCCCGCCGGCCTGGAGCAGTTGCACACGCTGGTGATCGACAACGGCTCCGCCACCTACGGCTGGCCCGGCGGGATCGCCTCCCGCTTCGAGGCGGCGGGGTGGTCCGCCCGGACCGTCGACGGACGCGATCACGACGCGCTGTACGCCGCCTTCACCGCGCCGCACCCGGGGCGGCCCCGCGCGGTCGTCGCCCGCGTCGAGCCCAAAACCCCCTGACCAGGCCCGACGGACCCTCTGACCACTCCCGACCGCCGGCCGGCCGGTCGTCGGCCGGCCCACGACAGATCCACACCCCTCAGGAGAGCCGTTCCATGGACACCATGCGCGACCGCTTCATCTCGACCACCAGCCGCCTTCTCGACGACGACCCCCGCCTCGCACTCGTCCTCGCGGAGATCAGCAGGGACGGGTTCAGCGAGGCCGAGCGCCGCCACCCCGACCGGGTGATCAACGTCGGCATCCGGGAGCAGCTCCTCATCGGCGCGGGCGGCGGGCTGGCCTTGACCGGGATGCGGCCGGTGATGCACACGTTCGCGAGTTTCCTGGTGGAGCGGCCCTTCGAACAGCTCAAGCTGGACTTCGGGCACCAGGGCGTCGGCGGGGTGTTCGTCAGCGCCGGCGCCTCCTACGACTGGCCGGCCGGCGGCTTCACCCATATGTCGCCCGGGGACGTGGCCCTGCTCGACACCCTGGACGGCTGGACGGTGCACGTCCCGGGCCATCCGGACGAGGCCGAGGCCCTGCTGCGCGCGGCCGCCACCGGGGACGATCTCGTCTACATCCGGCTCTCCCTCCAGTCCAACGCCTCCCCCCGCCCCGCCTCCACGGGCTTCACCCCGCTCCGCGACGGCCGTGCCGGAGTGGTCGTCGCCGTCGGCCCCATGCTGGACCACGTGCTGGCCGCCACCGAGGACCTCGACGTGACCGTCCTTTACGCCTCCACGGTCCGCCCCTTCGACGCCGCGGCCCTGCGCCGGGCCACCGCGGCGGCTCGCGCGGACGTCGTCCTGGTGGAGCCCTACCTCGCCGGCACCTCGACGGCCGCCGCCAACGACGCCCTCGCCGAGGTTCCCCACCGCGTCCTGGGCCTGGGCGTCTCGCGCCGCGAGCTGCGCCGGTACGGAACCATCGACGAGCACCTGGCCGCGCACGGCCTCGACCCGGCCGGCCTGCGGGAGCGGATCACGAGGTTCCTCGCCCCTTGAGCAAACGACGCCTGCGCGGGGCCCCGGGCAGCCCCCGGCTCGGACACAGGTGGCCCGCCTGGGGCAAGCCCCCCCGACCGGGCGCCCGGGCGCCCGGCGCGGAAAACGGCGTACGCGCCGGAGCACGCGCCGGTCACGCTACGTGACGCGCCCCGGCGCCGCCCGTCACCCCCGTACGCCGCGTTCCAAGCCGGCACCCCAAGCTCCCGGCGCCGGAAAAGCCCGTGGATCCTCGTCCGTCCGGAATCGGGGACGGTTCCGGAACGGCACCCCTGTGGTGAAGAAGAGGCGTATGAGGTGACCAGAAGACGCTCGTGGCCATATGCCCTGGAACAGGTTGCCGTTGGCATGTGGCAGAAAGACGCCGCGTGGGAATGACGTGGTGGCCGGACCGAGCAGGCCAAGACCACGCGAAACACAGTCAGATTCAAACGTCAACCACTCCGTTTTCAGACAAACTCCGTGGCGATATTGCTCCACTCCCGAAAGATCAACACCATGAAGTGGTCGGCCTGTTCGGGACGGGACCACTGCCGATGCACCACCTGCTCGAACAACCGAACGAGCAGGCGTTTCGCAGGGGAGGACTCGTATGGACAGCTACTTCAGCAGCCGGCTCCATCATCAGCTCAGGGAGACGGTCCGAGCCTTCGCGGAGAGTGAGGTTCGGCCACGGATACCCGCCATGGAGGCGTCTCGATCCGTACACCATGAACTGTCGCGGCTGATCGCCGAACAGGGATGGCTGGGAGCGACAATCAGCCAGGAGTACGGAGGCATGGGGGCGGGACATCTCGCCAAGACGATCATCATCGAGGAGCTCTCCCGGGTCAGTGGCGCGATGGGCGCCATGGTCCAGGCCTCGCAGCTCGGCACCGCCAAGATCGTGCACTTCGGCAGCGACGAGCAGCGCAAGACCTGGCTCCCGGCCATCGCGGCCGGCGAGTGCCTGCCCACGATCGCGGTCACCGAGCCGGAGTCCGGGGGGCACGTCCTGGGCATGACCGCGAGCGCCGTCCGCGACGGGGACGACTACATCCTCAACGGCAGCAAGGTGTTCGTCGGCAACAGCCACGTGGGCGACCTGCACGGGGTGGTGGTCAGGACCGGTCCCGGCTCCAAGGGCCTCACGGCGTTCCTGGTCGAATCCGACCGCCCCGGTTTCCGGACCGGCCCCCAGCAGCCCGCCATGGGTCTGCACGGCTTCAGCTTCGGCGAGCTCATCTTCGAGAACTGCCGGGTCCCGGCCTCCAACCGCCTCGGCGACGAGGGCGACGGGCTCTCCGTGGCGTACTCCTCCAGCGTCCTCTACGGCCGGGCCAACCTCACCGCCGTCTCGCTCGGCATCCACCAGGCGATCCTGGAGGAGACCACCCGCTTCTCGGCCGAACGCCACCGTTACGGCAAGCCGCTCCACGAACTCCCCTCCGTCAAGCTCAAACTCGGCCAGATGCAGTCCCGGCTGATGACCGCCCGGCTCACCGCGTACCACGCGGTGCATCTGCTCGACCGCGGTCTGTCCTGCGACGCCGAGCTGATGAACGCCAAGCTGTTCAACGTCGAGTCCGCGCTCGACTCCGCCCGCAACGCGATGGAGATCCACGCCGCCGCGGGGCTCTTCACGGACCGCCCCATCGAGCGCTATCTGCGCGACGCGCACCACATCTTCGCCCCCGCCGGCACCTCGGACATCCAGTTGCTCCGTCTCGCCGAGGTCGCCCTCGGCACGGCCAAGGGGAGCTGGTCCGAGAAGCTGTCCGAGCTGGTCAAGCTGGAGCCCGTACACGCCTGAGAACCAGGCCGCGTCACCAGGTGCGGACACGGGAACGCCCCGGCTCGGCCTCAGGCCGTCCCGGGGCGCCGCCGTGCCAAAGATCAGATCAGGCCCTCCTCGCGGCGGTGGATCTGCTCCACCAGCTCCGCCGCCAGGGTCTTGATGGTCTCCAGACCGGCCCGGCCCCACGGCCGTACATCGGTGTCGACCACGCAGATCGTGCCCAGCGCCACGCCCGTACGGTCGATCAGCGGCGCTCCCATGTAGGAGCGGATGCCGATCTCGTCCACCACCGGGTTCCCCGCGAAGCGCGGGTAGTCGCAGACGTCCTCCAGAACCAGGGCCTTGCGGCGCACGACCACGTGGGGGCAGTAACCGTGGTCGCGGGCCATGAACCGGCCGACGTTGCCGCCGGCCGCCGCCGCGCCCAGGTCACTGCCGGAGTGGGTACCGGCCGGCGTGTGCAGGCCGGCGAAGAACTGCCGGTTCTCGTCGATGAAGTTGACCATCGAGTACGGGGCACCGGTCACCTCCGCGAGGCGGTGGGCGAACTCGTCGAAGGCCGGTTCCGGCCGCTCCCCCAGCCCCAGTTCGCGCAGCCGCCGCACTCGGGTCGGCGCCTCCCGGTCGATGGGGGTCAGCAGCAGATGACCGGTCGGGTCGTAGGTCATGTCGGTGCTCCGTAGCTCGGCACGGCGGCCGGGATGGTGGTGAGCAGATGCTGGACGAGGGTGAGCAGCGTGCGGATTCCGGCGCTGGAGATCCGGGCGTCGCACATCACGACCGGAACCTCGGGCTTGAGGTCGAGCGCTGCCCGCACCTCGTCCGGCTCGTAGCGGTAGGCGCCGTCGAACTCGTTGACGGCCACGACGAATCCGATGCCCCGCCGCTCGAAGAAGTCGACCGCGGAGAAGCAGTCCTGCAGGCGGCGGGTGTCGGCGAGGACGACCGCTCCGAGGGCGCCCTCGGAGAGCTCGTCCCACATGAACCAGAAACGTTCCTGGCCCGGAGTCCCGAACAGGTACAGCACATGGCGGTCGTCGAGGGTGATGCGCCCGAAGTCCATCGCGACCGTGGTCGTGGTCTTGGACTCCACGCCCTCCAGGCTGTCGGTGGCCGCGCTGACCTGGGTCAGCAGCTCCTCGGTGCTCAGCGGTTCGATCTCGCTGACCGCGCCCACGAAGGTCGTCTTGCCCACGCCGAAGCCGCCGGCCACCAGGATCTTCAGAGCGGTGGGGAACGGGTCGGTCGCGAAACTCTCGTGGCGCTCAGAGCCGTTGTCGTAGGCCATCGAGCACTGCCTCCAGCAAGGAACGGTCGGTTGGATTGGCGTGGAAGCGCGGGGCGCGGGCGGTGAGCGCCCCGCAGTCCACGAGATCGGAGAGCAGGACCTTGGTGACGACCGCCGGGAGCCGTAAGTGCGCCGCGATCTCCGCCACCGAGGTGGGTCCGTCGCACAGCCCGAGGGCCAGGCTGTGCTCGGGACCCATGTGCGGCTGCGGGGAGGAGCCCGTCGCCATCACCATGGAGAGGAGGTCAAGCGCCGTGGTGGGCTGGGTCCGCCCGCCGCTCACGGTGTACGGGCGGATCAGCCGGCCGGCCGCGTCGTCGAGCCAGGGTCCCTCCTGTGGGGACGTCACGCTCACTGCCCCGTGCTGCCCGCCGCGCCCGCCGCTTGCCTGGCGGGCGTGACGAGATACGGCCGTACGCTCTTGACCAGCATCGCCATCTCGTAGCCGAGGACGGCGGCGTCCGCCTCGCGCCCGGCGAGCACCGCCAGGCACGTGCCGGAGCCGGCGGTGGACACGAACAGCAGGGTGGAGTCGAGTTCGACGACCACCTGCCGTACCTCGCCGCCGTCGCCGAAGCGGGCGCCGGCGCTGCGGCCGAGCGAGTACAGTCCGGAGGCCAGCGCGGCCATGTGGTCGGCGGCGTCGGTGTCGAGGCCGTGGACCGATTTCACCAGGCCGTCGGAGGAGAGCAGTACAGCGTTGCGGGTGTACGGGACCCGCTGGACCAGACCGCTCAGCAGCCAGTCGAGATCCGAGGAATGGCCGTTCGGCGCATTGCTCGCCATGGTGCATCTACTCCTTGTGCGCGTCACCGGGACGCAGCGGTTCTTGGGGGGAGGGCTGGGATTCGGCGAGTCCGATGCCGCGCTGGAACGCGGCCATCAGACCCGGGTCGTGCAGAGTGTGCTCCTCGGGCTTGCGGGCCGCGGGCTCGTCGCGCAGCTGCGGGACGAGGTGCTCCTGGGCACGCCGCTTTGGGAGGAGGGGGCGGGTCGGCGTCTCCGCCCGCGGGGCCGGGGGTGCCGGCGGGCCGGGAGGTGCCTGAGGGGGCAGCGGGGCGCCCCCGGTGCGGGGACGGTCGGCGGCCGGGTAGGGGTCGCCGGTGTGCGACGGCTGGAGCGGCACCGCGGACGCCGCGGTGGTGTACGACCGCGCGCGCTGCGAGGGTTCGGGCTCGGGCACGTCCTGCCGGTCCCGTACGGGTGCGGCCAGCGGTTCCCGTACGGGGGTGGGCACGGGCCCCCCCACGGGTACGGGTGCGGGTGTGCCGGTCACCGCCGGCGCCGTGTGCGGCGGGGCTGCGGCCGGCTGGGCCGGGCCGACGGCCGGGGGCTGGCTCTGGGCGGCGGCCTGGGCCTGGGCGGCGGCGCCCGTGGCCTGGCGGTCGTTCTGCGCGAGTCCCTCGGGGTCGGCGCCGAGGAGCCCCTTCGGCAGCACGAGTACGGCCTGGACACCGCCGTAGATGTTCGACTGGAGGCGTACGGCGATGCCGTGGCGCCGCGCGAGCGCCGAGACGACGAAGAGCCCGATGCGGCCGTCCTGGAGCAGGTGGGCCACATTGACCTGGTCGGGGTCGGAGAGCAGGGCGTTCATCTTGTTCTGCTCGGTGAGCGGCATGCCCAGTCCGCGGTCCTCGACCTCGATGGCGAGGCCGGCGGTGACGTACTGGGCCCGCAGCAGGACCGTGGTGTGCGGAGCGGAGAACAGCGTCGCGTTCTCGACGAGTTCGGCGAGGAGGTGGATGACGTCGGCCACGGCGTGGCCCCGCAGCGTGCCGTCGATCGGCGGGACGAGCTTGACGCGCGGGTACTGCTCGACCTCCGCGATGGAGGAGCGCAGCACCTCGGTCATGGTGACCGGGTTCGACCACTGCCGCCGGGAGATGGCGCCGCCGAGCACCGCGAGGTTCTCGGCGTGGCGCCGGATGCGGGTGGCCAGGTGGTCGACGTGGAACAGGCCCTTGAGCAGCTCCGGGTCCTCGACCTCGTTCTCCAGCTCGTCCAGGAGCTGGATCTCGCGGTGGACGAGGGACTGGAGCCTGCGGGCGAGGTTGACGAAGACCTCGACCTTCTGTTCGTTGCCGACGCTGCTGGAGAGCCGGGACGCCTGGACCACGGCGGCCACGGCGGCCTCGTGGGAACGGTTCAGCTCCTGGGCCAGCAGGTCGAACTCGTCGCCGGAGGCGGCGGCGGGCGGAGTGGCGGGGCGGGTGGGCGGCCCGTCGCCGCGGCGCAGCTGTTCGACGATCGTACGCAGTTCGCTCTGCCCGCGGGCGCTGGTGCGGCGCAGGGCGTTGCAGCGGTCCATGACGGCTTTGGCGGCCCGGTCGGCCCCGAGCGCCGCCGCGGTGACGGAGGCGATCGTGAGGGCGGCGGCGCCCGTCAGCGCGGCCCAGAGTCCGGGGGTCGGACTGGCGCCGGTGGAGCGGATGGTGAAGAGCACGGCGGCGGCGCCGCCGAGGGCCACCGCCACGGCCGGGAGTACGGAGGTGCGCAGGAGTTGGGGGCGTATGCGGGCTTCCATCGACAGCGGCGCGGAGCGCTGCGCCGGGTTGGGGGCGCCCGCGGGGGGAGCGGGGCGGGCGCCTGTCCGGCCGTGCCGCCCGCCCTCGCGGCGTTCGGACCGCGGGGCGGGTGCGCGAAGTTGAGACATGAGTGTCCTTGGTACGTGCCCAGGAATCGGCGTACTGCGATGTGTTCTGACGGGTCTGTGCTACGTGGGTGTGATGAGCCTACCGATGATCACCAACCACACACTGTAGTCGTCAACCGTTCATGTGCGGTGCGCAGTTGGCAAACTTACCCGTACAGCGTCCCACTCTGGTATCAGCCCTCGCACACCAGGCCGAGAACGCTCGGCCGAAAGTCGCCGGTGTGCGGGAGGGCGGCGGAACGGAAGGGGGCGGAGGCGGGTGCACGCCCCCACGGCGCGAGGAAATCGCCGCTGACCGGAATCCGCCGGGCCGCCACGTCGCCGCTTCCGGACCGGGGGCCGGGCGCGGCCTCGGGTGCGCCCCGGCAGGTGCCCGCGCGCGCCGCTCACGACCGTGGCGTGGCCTGGGGGTTCGTCTCGGACCGGGCTCCGGCGGCGCGTGGGAGGTGACTGTCCGTATGGACCGCAAGCCCCGCGTCGGTACGTTCCGGAGCGTGCGGGGCGCGCTGTCCTGGGCGGACCTCTTGCGCGACCGCCGCCGACCCGTTTTGGTGGCCCCGTCATCATCATCTCCGGGGCGAACGAGAGGGCGGCCACGCATGGCGGACACCAAGCAGACCGATACGGCGGGCAGAGGGAACGAGGCGCCGCGCAAGGCATCGTGGCGATCCATCGGTCCGGGCATCGTCGTGGCGGCGACCGGCGTCGGTGCGGGTGACCTCGTCGCCACCCTCATCGCCGGCGGCAAGTTCGGCTACACGCTGCTCTGGGCGGCGGTGATCGGCTGTCTGGTCAAGATCTCGCTGGCCGAGGCGGCGGGCCGCTGGCACCTCGCGACCGGCCGTACGCTCTTCGACGGCTGGCGCAGCCTCGGCTCCTGGACCACCGTCTACTTCGCCGGGTACGTCGTCATCTGGGGCTTCGTCTACGGCGCCGCGGCGATGTCCTCCAGCGCCCTTCCGCTGGCCGCGCTCTTCCCCGACGTGATGGATTTCAAGCTCTGGGCCGTACTGTGCGGCCTGGTGGGGCTGGTCTTCGTCTGGTTCAACCGGTACGCCGTCTTCGAGAAGGTCATGACGGTCCTGGTCGGCGTGATGTTCCTGGTCACCGTCTACCTCGCGATCAGGGTCACGCCCCGTCTCGACAGCGCCTTCGCCGGCCTCGCGCCCGTCCTTCCGGACGGGTCGCTGTTCTACACACTCGGCCTGATCGGCGGCGTGGGCGGCACGATCACCCTCGCCGCGTACGGCTACTGGGTCAACGCCAAGGGCTGGACCGACACGAGCTGGATGAAGGTGATGCGGCTCGACAACCGCGTCGCCTACGTGACGACCGGGATCTTCGTGGTGGCCATGCTCTTCGTCGGGGCGGAGCTGCTCCACTCGTCCGGGGTGGCTCTGGCGAAGGGCGACAGGGGTCTGCTCGACCTGAGCGCCGTCCTGGAGGAGCGCTACGGGTCGGCGACCGCCAAGCTCTTCCTGATCGGCTTCTTCGCCACGTCCTTCACCTCGCTGATCGGCGTCTGGCACGGCGTGAGCCTGATGTTCGCCGACTTTGTGACGAAGTACCGGCCGTCCCTGATCGCCCCCGGCACCCGCCCGGACAAGTCGGTGCCCTTCCGGGCCTATCTGCTCTGGCTCACCTTCCCGCCGATCAGCCTGCTCTTCCTCGACCAGCCGTTCGGCCTCATCGTCGCGTACGGGGTGATCGGCGCCCTCTTCATGCCGTTCCTGGCCCTCACCCTGCTGTGGCTGCTCAACTCCGCCCGCACCCCGTCCGAGTGGCGCAACGGCCTGCTGAGCAACGGCATGCTGGGGGCGGCCGGCCTGCTGTTCCTCGTGCTCTGCGTCCAACAGGTCCGCGACCTGCCCTGGTAGACGCCGATGGTCGATGGCTCCCTCTCGCGTCGCCCGTCGCCCGTCGCCCGTCCTACATGCACAGCATGGGGCGGGCGACGCGGCGGCGCCGGCCGAGGACAGGTCAGCCGCCGGCTTCCCGCGCCACGCGCTCCAGTCGGCTCCGGTGGCCCTGCCACCATGCCTGGTCCCCCGGCGGCATGGAGTCCTTGCCCGGCAGACTTCCGGCGGAGCCGTCGATGAGCTCGCGCACGATGTCGGCGTGGCCGGCGTGCCGCTGGGTATCGGATATGACCCGCACGAGGAGGTGATGCAGCGTCACCTCCCGCCGTTCTTCGGGCCACCACGGGACGTGGCCGATCGCGTCGAGCGGCAGCGCCGCGATCGTGCTGTCGGAGTGCTCCCACGCCTGGCGGTAAAGCCCGACGATCTGCTCCCGTGACTCGTGCGCGGTGGCCCACATGTCCGCGTTGTCCTCCGGTTCCTCGGTGTACCACCAGGGCGGCCGCTCCTCGCCGAAGAACGGCCGCCCGAACGTGTCGCCGAAGTACCCCAGCTCCACGCCGGCGGCATGCTTGACCAGACCCAGGAGGTTCGTGCCCGTGGGGGTCAGCGGACGGCGTGTGTCGTACTCCGA
This sequence comes from Streptomyces sp. NPDC093600, assembly GCF_044764755.1. NCBI lineage: Bacteria > Bacillati > Actinomycetota > Actinomycetes > Kitasatosporales > Streptomycetaceae > Streptomyces > Streptomyces sp. NPDC093600. The sequence goes on along the minus strand of NZ_JBIWIU010000005.1, from coordinate 347,408 downwards.
GAGCCCGTCGAGCTTCCACACCAGGGCGTCACGCGCCTCTCGCAGGTACCGCAGCAGGTCCGCTTTCGGGTTCGGTTCGATCATGCCGGGCAGTCTTCCACCCGGCACTGACAGCCGGGCGTGACATCGGACGTCGTAGGCATCGGACGTCGTAGGCATCGGACGTCATCGGCATCGGACGTCGTCGGCGTCGATCAGACCATGTGCGGTCCCATGAGCCGTACCAGCAGGTCGTCGAGGCTGACGAGGCCGGTGAGCGCGCCGTGTTCGTCGCGTACGACGGCGAGGGAGGAGCGGCGCTGCCGCAGTTGTTCGACGGCGTGGGAGACGGTGTCCGCGGCCGCCAGTTCCGGTACGGGGCGGGCGAGGTCCCGGGCGGTCAGGTCTCGGCCGCGGGTGCGGGCGACCAGGGCGTCGCGGGCGTGGACCGAGCCGAGCACGCGCTCGCCGTCGTGGACGAGGAGGCGGGAGCGGTCGGCTTCGGCGGCGCGGGCGAGGATCGCGTCGAGGCCGGCGGAGGCGGGGACGGTGACGATGGCGGCGGCCGGGGTCTGGAGTTCGGCCACCGGGGTGTGGGGCTCGGTGAGGGAGCGGGTGATGAGCTGCGAGTCGGTCTTGTTGATCAGGCCGAGCCGCTCGGACTCCTCCACCAGGTGGGTGAGCTGTTCGCGGTTGTGGACGGCGGCCAGTTCGTCGCGGGGCTGGACGCGGCACATCCGTACCAGCGCGTTGCTGACCTTGTTGAGCACCCAGATCAGCGGCCTGACCGTCTTGACGACGGCGCGGAAGGCCGGGGTGAGGAGCATCGCCGAGCGCTCGGGGTGGGCGATGGCCCAGGACTTGGGGGCCATCTCGCCGACCACCATGTGCAGGAACACCACGATGGTCATGGCGACGGCGAACGCGATGCCGTAGCTCAGCCCTGTCGGCAGGCCGAGCCTGACGAGGAGCGGGTCGAGTTCGTGGGAGATGGCGGGCTTGGAGATGGAGCCGAGGCCCAGGGTGCAGATGGTGATGCCGAGCTGGGCGCCGGCGAGCATCAGGGAGAGCTCGCGCATACCGGCGAGCGCGGCCCTGGCTCCGCGCTGCCCCTCCGCGGCGGCCTTCTCGATGCGGTGCCGCTTGGCGGCGACGAGCGCGAACTCGGCGGCGACGAAGAATCCGCTGCCGACCAGCAGCAGGATCGTGACGAAGATGGCCATGGGGAAACTCATGCCTGGGCCTCCTCGGACCGCTCGGCGACGGTCTTCTCGATGCGTACGCGTTCGGGGACGTGACGGTCCAGGCTGAGGACCTCGATCCGGACGTCGTTCACCGTGAGCCGGTCACCGATCGTCGGGAAACGGCCGAGGCGGTCGATGATCAGGCCCGCGACGGTGTCATAGTCGTCCTCCTCCGGCAGGTCGATTCCGGTCGCCTCCTCGATCTCGTCGAGGCGGCGGCCCGCGTCGACGCGCCAGCCGGCCCCGTCGGGGACGGCCAGGTCGACGACGGTGTCGGTCTCGTCCGCGATGTCGCCGACCAGCTCCTCGGCGATGTCCTCGTACGTGACGATGCCGGCGACGCCGCCGTGCTCGTCCAGGACCACGGCGAACTCGTCGTCGCGCTCCCGCATCTGCGCCACCGCCTGGGGCAGCGGCAGCGTGTCGGGGAGCAGGAGGGTGCGGCGGGCGGCCTCGCCCGCGGTGGTCGTGTCGAAGTCCGCGGCCGGCAGGCGCGTCAGCTCGCTCACGCCGAGAACCCCGGCGACATCGTCCGGGTGGTCGCCGAGAACGGGGTAGTTGGAGTGTCCGTACCGCGCGATGAGCTCCACGGCCTCGGTGAGGGTGGCGTCCTTGCGTACGAACACGGCGTCCACGCGGGGCACCATCACCTCGTCCATGGTCCGCTCGGAGAACTCCAGGGCGTGGTCGAGCAGCTCGGCGGTGTCAGGCGGCAGCTCGCCCTGCTCGTGGGACTCCCCGATCAGGTGACTGAGCTCCTCGAGGGTGGCCCCGTGGTGCAGCTCCTCGACCGGCTCGATGCCGGCCTTGCGCAGCAGCTTGTCGGCAGCGCCGTCGAAGACGTGTACGACCGGTCCGACGATCTTCAGATAGACGAGGGTGGAGGAGGCGAGGGACTTGGCGAGCCGTTCGGGAACGGCGAGGGCCAGGTTCTTCGGGGCCAGTTCGCCGAGCACCATCTGCAGGACCGTCGCCACCACGAACGCGAGGACGACGGAGATCGCGGAGACCGCGCCGTCGGGCAGCCCCATGCCCTCCAGGGCCGGTCTGATCAGCGCCGAGACGGACGGCTCGGCCAGGAAACCGACGACCAGTCCGGTCACGGTGATGCCGAGCTGTGCCCCGGACAGCATGAAGGAGAGCCGTTCGAGGACCGTCAGCGCACGCGCCGCCCGCTTGTCGCCCGCCTCGGCGTCGCGGGCCAGCGCAAGCCGGTCGGCGGCGACGTAGGCGAACTCCTGAGCGACGAAGTAGCCCGTGCCGGCGGTCAGGACGAGGACGGCCAGCAGGCCGAGAGCGGCGTTCATCGACCGCACCTCATCGTGGCGTCGGTGGACGTCGGTCTGGCAGACAAGAAAGGGGCTCCTTCGCGAAGGGGGCGAGAACTGAGAAGAGGGTGAGAAGTGAGAAGGGGGTGAGAACTGAGTATCGGGGTGCCGGCGGGCCGGGAGGGCTTCACACGGCGGCGGGTCCCACGAGCTCCTCCAGGACGTCCTCCATCGTCACGTAGCCGAGGACGGCGCCCGTCTCGCCCGTGACCGCGGCGAGGTGGCTGCCGGCGGCCCGCAGCGCCGTGAGGGTGTCGTCCAGCGGTGTGTCGATACGGACGCGGGTGACCGCGTGCAGCGCGGCGCGGGGGAACGGCCTGTCGCGGTCGACGGCGCCGAGGGTGTCCTTGATGTGCAGATAGCCGAGGACGGCTCCGGTCGGGCCGATGACGGGGAAGCGGGAGTAGCCCGCGCGGGCCGCGGCTCGTTCCAGCTCGGCGGGGGTGATGCGATGGTCGACCGTGACCATCCTGGCGGTCGGTACGAGGATCTCGCCGACCGGCCGGGTCCCCAGCTCCAGGGCGTCGCGCAGCCGCTGCCCGTCGGTGGGCGAGAGCAGCCCGGCCTCGCTGGTGTCCTGGATCATCCGGGCGAGGTCGTCGTCGGTGAACACGGAGGCGACCGCGTCCTTCGGGTCGACCCGCAGCAGCCGCAGCAGGGCGTTGGCGGAGGCGTTGATGCCGAACACGACGGGCCTGAGGGTCCGGGTCAGGGCGACGATCGGCGGTCCGAGCAGCAGCGCGGTCCGCACCGGGGCGGCCAGGGCGATGTTCTTCGGGACCATCTCGCCGATCAGCATGTGCGCGTACGTCGCCAGGGTGAGCGCGATGACGAACGCGACCGGGTGGACCAGGCCGCCGGGCACGTGCGCCGCCTCGAAGGCGGGCTCCACGAGGTGGGCGATGGCCGGTTCGGCGACCGCTCCGAGGACGAGCGAGGAGGCGGTGATGCCGAGCTGGGCCGTCGCCATCACCGTCGAGATGTGCTCCAGGCCCCACAGGGTCATGCGGGCGCGCTGGTGGCCGTCGTGGGCGTACGGCTCGATCTGGCTGCGCCGTACGGAGATCAGGGAGAACTCGGCCCCGACGAAGAACGCGTTCGTCAGGAGGGTGAGGAAGCCGATGGCGAGCTGGACGACGGTCATCGGGCCGCTCCGTGGGGGTGCTTCCGCGGCGGGAGACCGGCGGCTTCGGTGATGTGGACCCGGTCGGCACGGTGGTGCTCGACGTCCAGCACCTCCAGCCGCCATCCGACCAGATCGACCGCGTCACCCGCCTCGGGGATACGGCCGAGGCGCGTGGCGATCAGCCCCGCGACGGTCTCGTACGGTCCTTCCGGTACCCGCAGTCCTATCCGGGCCAGCTCGTCGATACGGACGCCTCCGCCGGCCTCCCAGCCGGCCCGGCCGTCCTCCGTGAAGGGCGCGGGCAGCAGGTCCGGCGCCTCGACGGGGTCGTGCTCGTCGCGGACCTCGCCGACGACCTCCTCGACGATGTCCTCGACCGTCGCCACGCCGGCCATGCCGCCGTACTCGTCGATCACGACCGCCATCGTCCGGTGAGCCCGCATCCGCTCCAGCAGGCGGTCGGCGGTGAGCGTCTCGGGCACGAGCAGCGGCTCGGTCACCAGCTGGGTGATGGGCGTACCCGCCCGTGCGGCCGGCTCGAGCGCGAGGACGTCGCGGATGTGGACGGTGCCGATCACGTCGTCCAGGTTCACCCGGTAGACGGGGAAGCGGGACAGGCCGGTGGCGTACGTGAGGTTGGCCGCGTCGGCGGCCGTGGCTCTGGCCTCCAGGGCGCGGACCTCGACACGCGGGGTCATGACGTTCTCCGCCGTCAGCTCGCTCAGGTGGAGTGTCCGTACGAACAGCTCGACGGAGTCGGCGTCGATGGCGCCTTCGGCGGCCGAGTGGCGGGCCAGGGAGGCAAGCTCGGCGGGGGTGCGGACGGAGGCCAGCTCCTCGGCGGGCTCCAGGCCGAGGCGGCGCACGAACCGGTTCGCGGTGTGGTTGAGGTGCCGGATGAACGGCCCGAACGCGGCGGTGAACGCCCGTTGCGGTCCGGCCACGACCTTCGCGACCGCGAGGGGACGGGAGATCGCCCAGTTCTTCGGCACCAGCTCGCCGACGACCATCAGGACCACGGTCGAGACCGCCACACCGAGAAAGGTGGCGACGGACGGGGCGGCCCCGCCGAGCCCGACGGCACGCAGCGGGCCACGCAGCAGGGCCGCCAGGGAGGGCTCGGCGAGCATGCCGATCACGAGCGAGGTGACGGTGATGCCCAGCTGGGCTCCGGAGAGCTGGAGCGTCAGGCGCCGGACCGCCCGCAGGGCGCCTTCCGCGCCGCGCTCCTCCGCCTCGACGGCGCGCTCCAGCTCACCGCGTTCGACGGTCGTGAGGGAGAACTCGGCCGCGACGAAGACCGCGCAGGCGAGCGTCAGCGCGACAGCCAGAAGCAGGAGAAGGAGCTCGGTCACCGTGCCACCCCCGCCGCCACGTCGAAGATCGGTGGGCGGGCCATGGCACGGCTGGTACTGGGAGGCTCCATCGCGGGCCTGTGGCTCCTCTACTCGTTCCGGGTTCTACACCCACGGTAAAGGACGGGGTCCGGATCCCGGCAGCCCGGTCCCCGGTCCGTGCCGCCACGCAGGGGTCAGGTCAGGAAGCGAATTTCCTCAGGTCGGCGGCGAGCGAGGCGATGGCGGCGGGATTGCGGGGGCTCTCCACCAGCTCCGCGTAGTCGAGGACGACGATCCGGTGGTTCTTGACGGCCGAGACGCCGGCGAGCGGCGGGTAGGACATGAGGAACTTCCGCTTCTGCTCCGCGCTGGTGTCACCGTAATCGTTGATCACGATCACCTCGGGGTCACGCTCCACCACGGTCTCCCAGCCGACCGTCGCCCAGCTGTCCTTGAGGTCCTTCATGACGTGGTCGCCCCCCGCCTTGGTGATGATGTCGTGCGGCCCGGCGTACAGGCCCGAGGTCAGCGGCTTGTCCCGCCCGTCGTCGTAGAGGAAGACGCGCGGCCGGTCGGCGCCCTTCGGGGCCTTCGCCTGCGCTTCGGCCACCTGCTTACGGAAGTCCGCGACGAGGGCCTCCGCACGGTCCTCGACGTCGAAGATCTTTCCCAGGTTCCGCAGGTCGGTGTAGAGCGCTTCGAGCGGCGGCATCACCCCGCGCGCCTTTCCCTGCCCGTTGCGGCACGATTCGCTCAGCAGATACGAGTCGATGCCCACCCGCGCCAGCTCGGTGGGGCTGAAGCCCTCCCCCTCGTTGAAGCCGTAGTTCCAGCCCGCGAAGACCAGATCGGCGCGGGCGTCGAGGACCAGCTCCTTGTTGATCGTCTTCTTCGAGAGCCACTTCGTCTTCTGGTACGCGTCCTTCCAGGGAACGGAGGAGAGGTCGCCCCTGTCGTCGGGCATCACATAGCCCGCCATGCGGTTCTCTAGCCCGAGCGCGAACATGATCTCGGTGATGCCGACGTCATTGGTGACCACGCGCTGGGGCGCCTTGTCGTAGCTCTTCTTCTGGCCGCAGTTCTCGACGGTGACCGGATAGTGGCCGCCGCGTGCCTTGGCACCGCCCCCCTCCTCGCTCTCCGGGGTGACCTGCGCGCCGCAACCGGTGAGCACCAGGGCGGCGGCGAGGGCGAGTACGGCGGGGCGTACGAGGTTCGGCATGGTGGCGATGACTCCTCAGGAAGCGGGCTGAGTGGGCGGGAGACGGTCGAAGAGCAGCTGCACGGCGCCGGACTCCGGATGCGGCACCCGGTGCGCCCGTACGCCGAAGACCTCGGCGAGCAGGTCGGGCGTCAGTACGTCGTGCGGGGCGCCGGAGGTGACGATCCGGCCGCTGTCGATGACGTAGAGCAGGTCGCAGTGGAGCGCGGCGAGGTTGAGGTCGTGCAGGGCGGTGAGCACGGTCAGCCCTCCCCCAGACTCCGTCCGGGGGGACCCCCAGCCGCGCACGAGGGCCAGGACTTCCAACTGCTGGGCGATGTCGAGGTGGTTGGTCGGCTCGTCGAGGACCAGGACGCGCGGCTGCTGCGCGAGCGCGCGGGCGATCAGGACCCGTTGCTTCTCGCCGCCGGAGAGGGTGAGGAAGCCGCGGTCGGCGAGGTGGCCGGCGCCGACCCGTACCAGCGCGGCCTCGCACGCCTTCCGGTCCTCGTCGGTGGTCCGGGCCACGGATCGCTGGTGGGGCAGCCGTCCCATAGCCACGACCTCGGCGACCGTGAAGTCGAACTCGGTGACCGCCTCTTGGGGCAGGGCGGCCAGCCGGCGGGCGCCTTCGCGCGCGCTCAGCGAGTGCAGGTCCTCACCGCCGAGGCGGACCATCCCCGCCGAGGGGCGCAGGGCTCGGTAGACGCAGCGCAACAGGGTGGACTTCCCGCTGCCGTTGGGCCCGACGAGCCCGACGACCTGCCCGCTGTCCGCGCGGAGCGTGGCCTCGCGCACCAGCTTCGCGCCGGTGACCTCGACCGTGAGTGCGTCGATGTCGATCCGCATCACGCGCCTCCGAAGGTGTAGGAGCGGCGGCGCATCAGCAGGACGAAGCACGGGACGCCGATGACGGCGGTCAGCACGCCCACCGGCAGCTCGACGGGCGCGAGCACCACACGGGACAGGATGTCCACCCAGATCAGCAGGACGGCGCCGGCGAGGGGGGCGACGGCCAGCAGCCGGCGGTGGTCCGCGCCGACCAGCATCCGTGCGGCGTGCGGGACCATGAGGCCGACGAAACCGATCGCGCCGCTCACCGCGACCACGGCACCCGTGACGGCGGCGCAGACCAGGAACAGTTCCTTGCGCAGCCTCCCCGCGTCCACCCCGAGGGCGGCCGCGGTCTCGTCACCCATCGCCAGCGCGTTCAGGCGGCGCGCCGACACCGTGAGGTGGGTGAGGCCGGCGAGCACGGCTCCCGCGGCGATCGGCACGGAGGCCCAGCTGGCTCCGCCGAGGCTGCCGAGCAGCCACATCATCGCGGAGCGGGCCGCCTCGCCGCGTTCGGCCGCGAACACCATGAACGTGGTGACGGCGGAGAAGCCGTAGTACATCGCTGTGCCCGTCAGGACGAGCCGCAGCGGGGTCAGGCCGTCGGCGGTGCGGGCGATCGCGTACACCAGGGCCATGGCGAGGAGCGCGGAGAGGAAGGCGGCCGTGGACAGGGCCCAGAGGCCGAGAGCGCCGAAGGCTCCGAAGAGGAGGACGGCATTGGCGCCGACGGCCGCGCCGGAGGAGATGCCCAGGACGAACGGGTCGGCGAGGGCGTTGCGGACCATGGCCTGCACGGCGACGCCGATGGCCGAGAGGCCCGCTCCGACGACCGCGGCCAGCACGGCGCGCGGAAAGCGCAGTTCCCACACGATCGTGTAAGCCGCGACGTCGTCGTGCGCTATGGATCCGCCCGTCAGCCCGGCCCACAGAAAGCGCAGCACCTCGCCCCAGGACAGGCCCGACGCCCCCATCCCGGCTCCGCAGAGGAGGGAGAGCAGGAGCGCGGTGCACAGGACGGCGACGAGAAGGGGCGGTGATACGCGCTTGGGGGGTGCGGGGCCGACGCCGTTGCGCGCCGTGTGCGGTGGCGCGGCCGGTTCGGCTTGCAGGGGTGTGGCCACGGGCTGATCGCCTTCGCCTCAAGCCGTGCACCCACGTGAGCAAGGAGCGGCCCGGGACGCCGGGCGCCCTGCGCAGCACCCTCTCGCAGTCCACGGCGAATTGACAGGAGCCTTCACCACCGCGGGTAATCGGGCTTACGGAGCCGCGTAACGCGGTTCCGTCCACCGTTGCGGGTCAGCGCCGGAATTCGACCGGCTTCCCCCGCGGGGCGGTTTGCAGCATAGCGTGTACGACGGGGCTCCCCGCGAGGGCGCACATGAGGCGTCGGGCTCCCCCGCTCGTCCCATGGTCGACGAGCCGGCGAGCACGGTCCGGCCGAGGCCGTTCCGACCCGCCGTCAGCGATCGCCCGCGAGATCGAGATCGTCCGTGCGGCCCTCGGTGGAGACCCGCACCTGCCGGGGCGGGCGCCACGGGGTGGCGATGGGGTGGGCCACCGCCCGCCACCAGGGCGCCGAGGGCAGCTTGCCCGCGGGCTCGAAGGGCTGGCCGGGGCGGGGGAACGCGACGGCCTGTCCGGCCTCCTCGGCGGCGTCCTTCGTCCACTCCCCCGGCTCCGCCCACGGGTGGGGTGCCAGGTTGAAGGTGCCCCAGTGGATCGGGAGCAGGACGCCGCCCGGGCGGCCTCCTTGCAGGTCGAGGTGGGCTTGGACCCCCTGAGCGGGCGACATGTGGATGTCCGGCCAGGCTCCCGGCAGCGGTGTGAGGTCCGTGTGGTTCTCGGGCCAGTACGCCGAGTACGCGCCGATCTGGATCATGGTGGCGTCGAAGGGGCCGTGAGCGGCGCCGATCTCCTGGAAGCCGGGGAAGTAGCCCGTGTCTCCGCTGTGGTAGATCCGGTGCGTGGGCCCGGCGACGACCCAGGACGCCCACAGGGTGTGCTGCTGGTTGCGCAGGCCGCGGCCGCAGAAGTGGCGGGCGGGGGTCGCGGTGAGCCGCAGGGCGCCGATCTCCGCCGTCTCGTTCCAGTCCAGCTCGCGCAGCCGGGAAGCGGGCACGCCCCAGCGCTCCAGATGGGCGCCCACGCCCAGCGGCACGGCGAAGAGGGTGTCCGTCGAGGCCAGGGCCTTGATCGTGGGCAGGTCGAGGTGGTCGTAGTGGTCGTGGGAGATCACGACCACGTCGACGGGGCCCAGCTCGGCGAGCGGCACCGGGACGGGGTGCAGACGCCGGGGGCCGGCGAAGGCGAAGGGCGAGCAGCGGTCGCCCCAGACCGGGTCGAAGAGCACCCGGTGGCCGTCGATCTCGGCGAGGACGCTGGAGTGCCCCATCCAGGTGAGCCGCAGTCCGGAGGCCGGCGGCTCGGCGAGGTGGTCCGGGGTGCCGGTGTGGAGGGGGATCGTGCCGGCGGGGGCCCGGCGCGCCCGCGCCTCCTTCTGGAAGTAGACCTTGGCGAGCTCGAGCATGGAGCCGGAGGGGCCGTGCCGGGCCGGCACGGGGTTCTGGAAGACCCCGTCCGCGAAGTTCGGCGAGCGGCGGATGCGCTCCATGCGCTCGCCCGCCGGGTCGGCGCCGAAGGCGGCGGGCCGCAGGGCGCGCAGCCGGGACCGCAGCGGATGGTCGGGGCCGGTGCCGGTCACAGGGCCTCCTGAGGTCGGGGGTCGTTCCATTATGTGCGGCCGCCGACCGTCATGGGCGGGCGCCGGCTCTCGTCGCCGGCCGCCGTGGCCGGGTCGCGAGCGCGATACTGAACGACTGTTCAGTAGCCCGCCGATCCACGCGCCACACCCGGCACCCGAAAAATGATCATGCCCGCGTCATGTGCTGTGTAGGCTGAGCGGCGTGGCGAGAGTGCGCTTGAACGTGGCGGAGCGGCGCGAGGAGTTGCTGCGGGCCACTGTCGCGCAGATCGAGGCCCGGGGCGTCGCTGCCGTACGGATCGCCGACGTCGCCTCGGCGCTCGGCGTCAGCAACGCCCTGGTGCTCTACCACTTCTCGACCAAGGAGAAGCTCGTCGCGGCGGCCTTCGCCTACGCCGCCGAGAGCGACCTCGTCCATCTGCGGTCGCTGCTCGGACGGCGCGCGACGGCGCTGCGCCGGTTGCGGTCGGCGGTCCGCTGGTACGCGCCCACCGGGCAGGCCAAGGGCTGGCGGCTGTGGATCGAGGGCTGGTCGGCCAGTCTGCGCGAACCGGCCCTGCGGGAGGTCGCCGGCGCCCTCGATCAGCAGTGGAAGGCGGCGCTGGCCGAGGTGATCGCCGAGGGCGCGGCGGCCGGCGAGTTCCCCTGCCAGGACCCGGCGGCCGCAGCCTGGCGCCTTACCGCCTTCCTGGACGGGCTGGCCGTGCAGATGACCTCGTACGCCGGATCGCTCTCGCGCGCCGCCATGCTGGAGTGGGCCGATGCGGCGCTGGACCGGGAGCTGGGCCTGTCCGGCGCCGGCACGGGGACCGAGCGCGGCTCGTAGACCGCCGTGGCGGCCGCGCCTACAGCGGCAGGAGGTCCGGGCGCTTGGCCGCCACGCGGTCGCCCGAGCTCTCGCCCCGCAGCCGGCGGCCGATCCAGGGCACCAGGTACTCCCTGGCCCAGAGGATGTCGTCGCGGCGCACCTCCAGCGGTCCGCGCGGGGGCAGCGGCGGCCACGGCTGGTCCGGGTCGGCCGGTACCGGGATGCCGAGGACCTGGGCGGCGCGCAGCGCGACCCGGGTGTGCCCCTCGGGCGACAGATGCAGCCGGTCGCCGTCCCAAGCACGCCTGTCCTGGACGGACTTGAGCGACCAGAGGTCCAGGACCGGGCAGCCGTAACGGTCGGCGATGGACCGGACATGGGCCGTGTAGGTGGCGATCTTGCCGCGCAGATGGCGCAGCACGGGCACGTCCCGGGTGTCGAAGCCGGTCGTGACCATGACCGTGCCAACGGCGGAGGTGAGGTCGGCGACGGCGCGCTCGAAGCGCTCGGCGACGTCGTCCGGGTCGCTGCCGGGGCGGATGATGTCGTTGCCGCCCGCGCAGAAGGTCACCAGGTCGGGGGCGAGTTCCTTGGCGCGGGGGACCTGCTCCTCCACGATCTGGTCGAGGAGGCGGCCGCGTACGGCCAGATTGGCGTAACGGAACGCGTCGTGCTCCGGCAGCCGGTCGGCGAGCAGCACCGCGAAACGGTCCGCCCATCCCACATACGTCCCGTCGGGTCCGGGATCTCCGACGCCCTCGGTGAAGCTGTCACCGATCGCCGCGTACGACCCGAATACGTCCATGTCTCTTGATCTCGAATCGTCTGCCACGGGAGCACATCTTTCCCTTATGGGTGTGACCTACGCGACCGTAAGGAGGGGTTGACGATAGGTGAGATACACCACCGGTCAAGATTGCACCAAGCCGGAATACACCGAGGGCCCGGCACGAAGGTGCCGGGCCCGGGATGCGTGCCGATCGCGCGTCGGGCGACGACGCGTCAGATGCCGACGCCCTTCTGGCGCAGGTACGCCAGCGGGTCGATGTCCGAGCCGTAGCTCGGGCCGGTGCGGATCTCGAAGTGCAGGTGCGGACCGCTGGAGTTGCCGGTGGAACCGGACAGGCCGATCTGGTCGCCGCCGTTGACGGACTGGCCGGCGGAGACGGAGAGGGAGGAGAGGTGCGCGTACTGCGAGTAGGTGCCGTCCGCGTGCTGGATGACGACCTCGTTGCCGTACGAACCGCTCCAGCCGGCGGAGTACACGGTGCCCGCGCCGACGGCCTTGACGGAGGTGCCGGAGGAGGCCATGAAGTCGACACCGGTGTGGTAGCCGGAGGACCACATCGAACCGGAGGCGCGGTACGGCGTGGAGACGCCGCCGCTCACCGGGGCGACCCAGCCGGAGGAGGGCTGCGACGCCGGCTTCGACTCCACGGCGGCGCGCTCGCTGCTGCGGGAACTGCGCGACTCCGCCGACTCGGAGGTGGACTTCCCGGCCTTCGGAGCCGCCTTCGCCTTGGGGGTGGCGGCCTTGGGCGCGGCCTTCGGAGCCTCGGCCTTGGGCGCGGGCGCCTTGGCCGTGGACTTGGCGCCGAGGGTGAGCTTCATCCCGGGGAAGATCAGCGAGGGGTTCTCGCCGACGACCTGGCGGTTGTCCTCGTACAGCTTCTTCCAGCCGCCGGCCAGGTGGTGCTCGGCGGCGATCTTGGACAGATAGTCGCCGGCGACGACGGAGTACGTCTTCGGCTTGGCCTTGGCGGCGGCGGGCGCGGCGGCCGGGGCCTTCGCGGCGGCGGCGACGGCCTGCTCGGGCATCACGGCGGGAGCGGACTTCTCGGCGGCGTGGGCTCCGGTCGCGCCGAGGAGCGGCAGGGCGACGACGGCGCCACCCGTGCCGGCGGCGACGAATCCGCGCGTGATCGGATTGACCTTGGGACGGCGGTGCTTACCCTTCGCGGGCATGGCGAATTCCTCTCCGTCGCCTGCGAGGTGAGCTGTCGGGTTCGGACTGGAGATGTCCGGCCGCGTTCTCACGCGGCTTCACCCCGAGCCGGGCCGGCACGAGCCGGTTCGGCGTACTACCTGGGTCCCCCGCTCCTGCCATACGTGGGTGGGTGCGGATTCCGGACGGTGGCAGGATTCGGCGGTCCGACCGGATTGACGGTGACCGTAGACGAGCGGGGTCGGCGTGAACAAGCCGTCGCATTCATCTCGCATTCCCCGCCGTGAAATTCAACCGGAATTCCGGTCACCCTCCGCGATGACGGAGCCTCGATTCCCTTTTCTGCCAGGGCTATTGCGGAAGACGATCAGGCACGGTCCGTCACGGTTATGACGCTGCTCACGCCCCGGAACCCATCTCCCCAGCAATCAGGGCGCGTTATCCCTAACGCCCCAATTCGGACAGAACGCTCGTTACCGCCTCAGGGGTGTGCGAGCGGGCCGCCACCCGGAATGATTGCCCCAGGAACCGATCTCGTATCGTCGAAGTCCGCCAACACTCAGGAGCACTCGTGACGCAGCAGCTGCCGCAGGTCCCGTCGACCGAACCCGAGCTGACCGGGGTCCGAAACTTCAGGGACGTGGGCGGCCTGCCGACCGTGGACGGCGGGTCGGTGCGGTTCGGGCGCCTCTTCCGCAGCGGCCACCTCGCGCACGCCACGGAGGAGGACGCGGCCTTCCTGTCCACCCTCGGGCTGCACACCGTCTTCGACTTCCGCAACGCGGCGGACCGGAAGGTGGAGGGCGCGGACATCGAGCTGCCGGGTGTACGAAATGTGAACATTCCGCTCAATGACCCGGCCGACGGCAAGGAGTTCTGGAAGCTGGTCAGCGGGGGCAACCTGGAGCAGCTGCGCGGCGCGCTCGGCGACGGCAAGGCGGCCGACCGCATGGCCGAGTCGTACCGCAAGATGATCGTCGAGCGTACGGCGGAGCACAGCCGCGTCCTGCACGCGATGGCCGAGGACAGCGTTCCCGCCCTGATGCACTGCGCGGCCGGCAAGGACCGCGCGGGTCTGTCCATAGCGATCTCGCTGCTCGCGGTGGGCGTCGAGCGCGAGGCGATCGAGGCGGACTACATCAAGTCGAACGACCCCCACCGCCGCTACAAGATCCGCCGCAGCGCCACCGACGCGGACGCCATGGCGCCGGAGGTGATGGAGCTGCTCGGCCCGCTCTTCGACGCGCGCGTGGAGTACCTCCGGGCCGCGTTCGAGACGATGGAGCAGACCTGGGGCACGGCCGAGAACTACCTCACGCAGGGCCTCGGGCTCGCCCCCGAGACCCGTGAGCGGCTGCGCGAGCGCCTCGTCAGCGAGGCGTAGCCCGGCCGATCGGCGCGGCTACTGGTTCTGTCCGCCGAGCACGAAGAGCAGATAGAGGAAGCCGGCGAAGAGGTGCCCGGCGACCAGGTAGGCGAAGAGGCGGAGGACCAGCCCCTTGGGAAACCTGCCGCCCCCGCGCTCCTCACCGGTGATCTCACCGGATTTGTCGGACATTTCAGCCCCTTTCGATGGGCTCAGCGTGCGTGCGGGCTTCCCGCGCCGAGACACAGCTCGGCGGCGGGGCTCTGCATCAGCGTGTGGACGAAGAGCAGGTCGGCCCCGCCTCGGGTGGCGGCGCCGATGCGGTGCGGGGTGAGCGAGTCGAAGTGCGCGCTGTCCCCCGGGTCGAGGACGTGCACGGCGTCACCGAGGGCGAGCCGCACCCGGCCGTCCAGGACGTGGAGCCACTCCTCGCCGGGGTGGACGCGCACGATGTCGGCGTGGGTGGCGTACGGCACGTGGACGCGGAGCGCCTGCAGGGCGCGTCCGGGTCCGCCGGCCTGGTGGTAGACCCAGCCGTCGGCCTCGACGGGCTCGGCCCGGCCCGCGCGGACGATCGGGTCGCGCTCGGGGGGCATCTCGCCGAGGAGCTCCGAGACGGTCGTACCGTAGATGCGGGCGAGGGCGAGCAGCATCGGCAGCGACGGCTGGCGGCGGCCCGTCTCCAGCCGGGAGAGGTGGGCCGGGGACAGACCGGCCCGCCGGGCGGCGGCCTCCAGGGTGAGCCCGCGCCGCCGCCGCAGCCCGCGCAGCTGCGGCGCGACGTCGGAAAGCGCGTCCGGCGCGGCGGGGTCCGGGGCGTCGAGCGCCGGGTGATCCGGCGCGGCGGTGTCCGGGGACGGCTCCCCGGGGAGGCCTCTATTGGACCCAGGATGTTTCCTCTGGGGCAAATTGCTTGCCTCAGAGGCAAAAGGGGCCCAGACCGCGTCGTCAGCGCTGGGCGACCGCCTGCTTGACCAGCGTCTTCCCGAAGTCCCACATCAGCCCGCCCCCGCCGTGCGCGTCGTCCATCACCGCCGTGAACGCGGTCACGAACCGGTCCACATCCGCCTCGTCGATGATCAGCGGTGGAATCAGCTTGATCACCTCCAGTCGGTCCCCCGACACCTGGGTCAGGATCCGGTGCCGCTGAAGCAGCGGCACCACGACCATCTGGGCGAAGAGGCCCTTGCGGGCGGCCTGCAGCATCGTCCAGCGGCCGCGCAGCCCGAGCGACGAGGGGCGGCCGAACTCGATCCCGATCATCAGCCCCCGCCCCCGGATCTCGTGCAGCAGCTCGTAGCGCGGTACGAGCTCCCTCAGCCGCGAGGAGAGCAGCTCCCCCATCCGGCGGGCGTTGGCCACCGTCCCCTCGGACTCCATCACCGAGAGCACGGCGAGGCCGGCCGCCATGGCCTGTGCGTTCGAGCCGAAGCTGGCGGAGTGGACGAGGACCCGGTCCATGGAGGAGTAGACCTTCTTGAAGATCCAGTCCTTGCCGAGGGTCGCGCCCACGGGCACATACCCGCCGGAGAGCGCCTTGGCGACACAGAGCAGGTCCGGCTCGACCCCCTCCTCGTGCTGGTACGCGTAGAAGTCGCCGGTCCTGCCGAGCCCCGTCTGCACCTCGTCGGCGATCAGCAGGGCACCGTGCTCGTGCAGCAGCTCCTGGGCGGCGCGCAGGAAACCGGGCGGGGCCTCGTGCACCCCCTTGCCCTGGATGGGCTCGACGACGAAGGCGGCCACATCGCCCCTGCGCAGCTCCCGCTCCAGCGCGTCGAGGTCACCGAGCTCGATCGCGGTGTCGGGAAGCAGCGGGGCGAAGCCGTCACGGAAGCCGTCCTCCCCGTTGACCGACAGGGAGCCGGTGGTCAGCCCGTGGAAGGCGTGGGAGCAGTAGAGGACCCTCGGTCGGCCGGTGGCGTACCGGGCGAACTTCAGCGCCGTCTCCACCGCCTCCGTACCGCTGTTGCCGAAGAAAACCCGGTCAAGGTGCGGGCTGTGGGTGAGCAGCTTCTCGGCGAGCAGTCCGGGCAGGGGCTGGCAGTCGAAGCGGGTGAGGTCGGCGAGCGAGGCGTCCAGGACGTCGTGGAGGGCCTTGCGGACGACGGGGTGGTGCCGGCCCAGACCCATGACGCCGAAGCCGGCGAGCATGTCGAGGTAGTCGCCGCCCTCGGCGTCCCAGAAGTGGGCGCCCTCGGCCCGCTCGTACACCTTGTCGAAGCCGATGGTGTGCAGCATGCGCGGGAGCTGGTGGTTGAGGTGCCGGGCGTGCAGTTCATAGCGCTCGGCGCCACGGGCGGCGAGCAGCGCCGCGAGGTCGAACTCCGTACTCATTGACCGTTCTCCTTCTGTGCCGGGGCGGCATGTCGCACAGCGCCTGGCCGGCGGCCGCGCCGGCCCCGCCCGTGCGGCTGTCGTCCTCGCCGGCCGGGGGGCCCGCGCGACGGCGGCGTGGGCTCCCCGTACTCCTCAGCTCACCCGTTGTTGCCCGAGACGGTCTCGCGGACCGCCCTGAGGGATTCCTTGAGCGATCCCATGGTGGCGAGGACGGCGGTGGGTTCGTAGCCGCAGTGCGCCATGCAGTTGGCGCAGCGCGGGTCCTTGCCGCGGCCGTACTTGTCCCAGTCGGTCTCCTCGATCAGCTCGCGGTAGGTGGGGACGTAGCCGTCGCTCATCAGATAGCAGGGGCGCTGCCAGCCGAAGAGGGAGTAGTTCGGAATCGCCCAGGCGGTGCACGGGAAGTCCGCCCGGCCCTCCAGGAAGTCCAGGAAGAGCGGCGAGTGGTTGAGCCTCCAGCGGCGGCGGTTGCCGCCGGCGAAGGCCTTCCTGAAGAGCTCCCGGGTCTGTTCGACACCCAGGAAGTGCTCCTGGTCGGGCGCCTTCTCGTAGGCGTACGCGGGCGAGATCATCATCTCGTCGACCTGGAGGTCGTCGTTGAGGAAGTTGAGCACCTCGATGACGGTCTGCGGGGTGTCGGTGTTGAAGAAGGTGGAGTTGGTGGTGACCCGGAAGCCGCGCCGCTTGGCCTCCTTGATGGCCGCCACCGCCTCGTCGAAGACGCCTTCCTTGGCCACGGACTCGTCGTGCCGCTCCCGCAGCCCGTCGATGTGCACCGCGAAGGCGAAGTACCGGGAGGGGGTGAAGTCCTCCAGTTTCTTCCGCAGCAGCATGGCGTTGGTGCAGAGGAAGACGTACTTCCTCTTCGCCACCAACTGGCGCACGATCTCATGGATCTGAGGGTGCATCAGCGGCTCGCCGCCCGCGATGGAGACCATCGGCGCCCCGGACTCCAGGACCGCGCCGACCGCCTGGGCGACCGGCATCCGCTGCTTGAGGACACCCGCCGGGTGCTGGATCTTTCCGCAGCCCTCGCACTTGAGGTTGCAGGCGAACAGCGGCTCGAGTTCGACGATCAAAGGGAACTTGTCCCGCTTGCGGAGCTTCTGTTCGAAGAGGTAGGTCCCGACCCTGATGGACTGACGGAGCGGCATGGCCATAACTCGCTCACCTCCTGGGGAGCAGCAAAGAACGGTGCCATTCGAAGAATGCGGGAAGGACGGCACGAAGAACACGGAAAGCCGATATTCCACCGCGTACCGTGCCGACCCGGACCAGTTCGTGCTCCGGAGCGTCCACGACCACCCGTACGGCCGCAACCGGGCGCGGCCCGGCGGCCAGGGCGGTACGGAGCGTGGCGGCGGACTCCATGTCGACCGCGATCGCGCCGGTGGCCCGCAGCTCCGCCCGCTCATGGCCCCGTACGACATGGTCGGAGCCGGTCAGCGGCCCGGTGTGCACGGTCCGCCCGGGCAGCGCCCGGGTCAGGGCGTTGACCAGCAGCTCGGTCCCGGTGCAGGGGGTGGTGCCGTCGGGGCCGCGGGTCTCGTCGGCGACGATCAGGTCCCCCGGGTGCATGCCGGGGGCGAGGCCCGCGCAGAAGCCGGACGCGACGACCGCCGCGTCCCGCCGGTCCGCCTCGCCGAGCGCCCGGGCGACGGCGGTACGAGCGTGGGCGGGGCCCATGCCCGTACGCAGCACGGTGTACGCGCCGCCGCCCCGGCCGCCGCTGCGCAGGGCGAACTGCTCGATGCCCAGCGCGCAGGCGATCAGCAGCGGCGGCAGGGAGCCCGCGGTCCCCGGCTCCTCGCCCATCAGCCCTCCTTGGCGACGGCCGGCTCGCCGTTCACATAGCGGCCGAGCGCCGTCAGCGGGAACACCTGCCGGTAGAGGTGGTAGTTGATGGAGAAGTCCCACGGAAAACCGGTGCCGGTGAAGTACGGCTCGTCCCAGGAGCCGTCCGGGAGCTGGGTCCCGGCGAGCCACGCGACGCCCCGCTCCACGGCCTCGGTCCCGCGCTCCCCGGCGGCGAGCAGGGCCAGCAGCGCCCAGGCCGTCTGCGAGGCGGTGGAGGCGCCGTGACCGATCCAGGGCTCCTCCCGGTACGAGCGCAGGTCCTCGCCCCAGCCGCCGTCCTCGTTCTGCACGGACCTCAGCCAGACGACGGCCCGGCGGATCGCCGGGTGGGACCCGGGCAGCCCGGCGGCGACCAGGGCGGGGACCACCGAGCCGGTTCCGTAGACGTAGTTGACGCCCCAGCGTCCGAACCACGCTCCGTTCGGCTCCTGTTCGGCGAGCAGCCACTCGATCCCCCTGCGGGTACGGGGGTGCTGGGCCTTGCCTTCGTAGGCCAGCATCTCCACCACGTGGGCGGTGACATCGGCCGACGGCGGGTCGATGACCTCGCCGAAGTCGCAGAACGGCAGCCGGTTGGGAAAGGCGCTGGTGTTGTCGGCGTCGAAGGCCGCCCACGCGCCGTTGCGCGACTGCATGCCGAGGGTCCAGCGGGCGCCGCGGGCGATGGCGGACTCGACCCGGGCGGGGTCGGGGTGGCGCACACGGCGCAGCGCGAGGATGACCTCGGCGGTGTCGTCGATGTCGGGGTAGTTGTCGTTGTGGAACTCGAACGCCCAGCCGCCCGGGGGAAGTCCGGGCCTGCGGACCGCCCAGTCGCCGGGTCTGACGATCTCCTCGCCGAGCATCCAGTCGGCGGCCTTGACCAGGGCCGGGTGGTCGGCGGGCAGGCCGGCGTCGGCGAGCGCGATGGTGGCGAGGCAGGTGTCCCAGACCGGTGACTGGCAGGCCTCGATCATGCGGGCTCCGTCCTCGCGCCGGACGGCGAACCGGTCGAGGGACTCCAGACCCGCCCGCATGACGGGGTGCTGGAGGTCGTAGCCGAGGAGGTGCAGGGCGATGACGGAGTAGACGGCGGGCGGCTGGATGCCGCCCCAGCAGCCGTCGTTCTCCTGGCGCTCGACGATCCAGCGGGCGGCGCTGTTCATGGCGGCTCTGCGCAGCGGGCGGGGAGCGACCTTGTGGTAGAGGTGCATCGCCTTGTCGAGCCGCTGGAAGACGCCGTCCCAACTGGCCGCCGGGGCAAGGGGCTTGGGAGGGTTCGGGCGGGACGGGTCGGTGTGCAGCTCGTCCAGCGGGAAGGGGGCGGGGCGTACCGGCCGCTTGGCGGAGACGACGGTGAGCGGCACGATGGTCTGCCGGGCCCAGCAGCCGAAGTCGTAGATGTTGAGCGGGAACCACTTCGGCAGGAAGATCAGCTCGGGTGGCAGCTCCGGCAGGTCCTCCCAGCGCCACCAGCCGAACAGGGCGAGCCAGATCCGGGTGAAGACCCTGGCCGAGGCGATGCCTCCCCGGTCGCGGATCCAGGCGGCGGCGCGGGCCATGTGGGGGGCGTCGGGCGGGTCCCCGGCGAGCCGCAGCGCCACATACGCCTCGATGGTGGTGGAGAGTTCGCCGGGCCCGCCGTAGAACGTGGCCCAGGTGCCGTCCTCGCGCTGCTCGCCCCGGATGTACAGGGCGGCGGCTCGCGTGGTGTCGGCGTCCAGGATGCCGAGGAACTGCCGCAGCAGAAGGTCCTCGGCGTCCATGGTGACGTTGGTCTCCAGGTCGCCCTTCCACCAGCCCTCGGCGTCCTGGCGGCCGAGCAGATGCTCGACGGAGCGTTCCATGGCCCGGGCGGCGACCTCGTCGAGGCCGGGTGTCGCGGGCGCGGTGTCGGGTGTCGCATGGGCCGCGGTCGTGCTGGGGCCCACGGCCCCGGCGCTTCCGTCGGTCGTCGCTGTCATGGCTTCCCCTTCGTGCAGTAGGTCTACTTCTGCTTCTTCGGGTCTGCCGTCGGCCGGTGCCAGGTGGCACCGGCCGGCGACCGCGAGCTCATATCAGGGTGATGGTGATCATCTCTTCCGTACGACGACGAAGTCGGCGAGCGCGGTGAGCTGCGCCCTGACCCGCTCGGGCATGTCGACCTCGTGCAGGGCCTCGATCGCGATGGCGTGCTGGCGGCGGGCCTCCTGGGAGGTCCAGTCGCGGCCGCCGGCCTCCTCGATGAGGGCCGCGCGGGTGGCGAACTCCTCCTCCGAGAAGGACTCGAACTCGTTGGACTTCGCGTCGGCGGCGAGGAGTTCGCCGAGCCGCTCGGAGGCCGGTCCGCCCGCGGCGAGGGCGGCCACGACCGGGAGGGACTTCTTGCGCTGGCGCAGATCGCTCCAGGTCCGCTTCCCGGTCGACTCGGGGTCGCCCCAGATGCCGAGCAGGTCGTCGACGGCCTGGAAGGCGAGGCCGAGGTGGTAGCCGTACTCCTCCAGCTTGTCCGCCGTGCGGTCGTCGGCGCCGCCGAGGACGGCTCCGATGGAGACGGCGCAGGCGAGCAGGGCGCCGGTCTTGTTGCCCTCCATCTCCAGGCACTCCTCGACGGTGACCCGCTCGCGGTGTTCGTAGGAGATGTCCTGGGCCTGCCCGTCGATGAGCTTGCGGGTGGCGGTGGTCAGCCGGCGGGTCGCGCGGCCGGCCTCGACGGTGCCGAGTTCGAGCAGCAGCTCGTTGGCGAGCGCGAACAGGGCGTCGCCGACGAGGATCGCCTGGGCGGGTCCGTGCACCTTCCAGACGGTGTCGCGGTGGCGGCGCTGCTCGTCGCCGTCCATCAGGTCGTCGTGCAGCAGCGAGAAGTTGTGGACGAGCTCCACGGCGACGGCGCCGGGGATGCCGACCTCGGCCGGCGCTCCGGCCGCCTCGGCGGAGATCAGCGCGAGCGCGGGGCGCACCGCCTTCCCGCTGTCGCCGTCGGCGGGGTTGCCGTGGGCGTCGATCCAGCCGAAGTGGTAGGCGGCCACCGTGTCCATGGGCGGTGCGAGCCGGTCGACGGCCGCCCGCAGTACGGGGGTGGACAGGGTCCGCCCCCGCTCCAGCAGAGCGGTCACGTCCGCGGTGTCGACGGCCGGTTTCACCGGGGGCACAGTCGGCACGGTCTCTCCTCTTGTTCCAGTACTCACACTCATACCGCCTCCTGCAGCGGATGTTCATGGTGGCGGCCGAGGGCCGAGAGCGCGGCGCCCGCGGCGCTGAAACCACTGCGGACGGCACCCTCCATGGTCGCGGGCCAACCAGTGGCGGTCCACGCGCCGGCCAGGTACAGGCCGGGGGCGTGGGTGCGGGCGCCGGGGCGGAGCCGGCCGACGCCAGGGGCCGGGGCGAACGTCGCGGTCCGCTCCCTGGTCACGAAGAAGTCCCGGATCCCGGCGCCGCGCGCGGCGGGCAGCAGCCGCTCCAGCTCCGGGAGGTAACGCTCGCGCAGGACGGCGACGGGCTCGTCGATGTCGTCGTGGGCGGCGGACTGGGAGACGGCGAGGTACTGCCCGCCACCCGTGAGACCGGAGGATTCGGTGCGGTCGAAGACCCACTGGACGGGGGAGCCGAGGGCGGTGAAGAACGGCTGCCGGAGCACCTTGCGGTCGTAGACGACATGCAGGTTGAGGATGGGGGCGGTGCCGATGTCGAGGAGCCGGTCGGGGTCGTCGAGGGCCCCGTCGGGGAGGAGCTCGCGGGTC
Source organism: Streptomyces sp. NPDC093600 (assembly GCF_044764755.1). Classification (NCBI taxonomy): domain Bacteria; kingdom Bacillati; phylum Actinomycetota; class Actinomycetes; order Kitasatosporales; family Streptomycetaceae; genus Streptomyces; species Streptomyces sp. NPDC093600. Next base: position 325,641 of record NZ_JBIWIU010000005.1, on the reverse strand, counting down.
TCGCGCTGCGGTACGGCGAGCACGACGCAGTCCGCCTCGATCGTCTCCCCCGGCACCGAGACCGCCCAGCGCCCGTCGTCGGTGCGGGTGATCCGCTCGGCCTTGGTCCGCGGTTCGGTGCGGACCCCGAGGGAGTCGAGGGCCTTGCGGGCCAGAGTGTCGTGCAGGTCGCCGAGCGGCACATGGGCCCAGCCGATGTCGGCGGCGCCCGGCTCGGAGAGCAGACCGGTCTTGAACACCATCGCGGCCAGGCCCATGGAGGCGTGGGACGCGGTGGCGTTGAGCGTGGCGACGCCGACCAGGTCCCACAGGGCCTCGATGGCGCGCGGCGACTGGCCGTGCCGGCCGAGCCAGGTGCCGAAGTCGATGCCGTCGAGCGCCGGGTCGGCGGGGTCGAGCCGCTTCAGCGCGAGCGCCGCGCGTCCCACGCTCGCCCGCTCCGCGAGGGAGAGGTGCGGATAGCCGGCCAGGCTCCGGGCGAGGTGGAGGGGTACGGGAAGGGCGGTGCGGCGCAGCCGCCCGAGGCGGGGGCCGCGGGGGTGGGCGACGTCGAGGACGGGCACGTCCAGGCGCTTCTGCAGGGGCGCCAGGTGCGCGCCGTCGATCCGGTCGAGGAACCAGCGGTAGGCGGTGCAGCAGCGCAGGTAGACGTGCTGGCCGTTGTCGACGGTGAGGTCGCCGCGCCGGAAGGAGAACGCCAGCCCGCCGAGCCGCGGCCGTCCTTCGAGCAGGGTGACGCGGACTCCGGCGCCCGCCAGGCGCAGCGCGCTCGTGATCCCGGCGAGGCCGCCGCCGACGACGACGGCGTGCGGCCGAGCACCTTCGAGCGTGGCGTCGGTGGTCATGCGATCCCCCCTCGGGCCGTCGCGGACAGGGACGCGCCGGGTGCCGTACGGGTTGTCCGCCGTCCCGGCTCGTACGGGGGCGTCATGCGCGCCTCCTGACGGTGCGGCGGGCGATGTGGCGGGTGTCGAGGCCGGAGAGGCCGCGCACGGCGACGTACGCCTTCTCGTGTCCCGGCAGGGAGACGCGGCCGCGCAGGACGGCCTCGGGGTCGCGTTCGATCCGGTCGAGCAGGCGGCGGTAGATCCCGGCCATGGCGGCGACACAGGCGCCGCTGCGCCGGTCGAGCATGGGCAGCAGGCGGTAGCCCTCGGCGAACAGGGCCCGTGCGCGCCGGACCTCGAAGTGGACGAGTCCGGTGAAGTCGGCCTCGGCCGGCGGGGTGTGGCTCGCGAAGCCGTCGCCGCAGCCGAACTTGGCCAGGTCGTCGGCGGGCAGGTAGGTGCGTCCGTTCCCGGCGTCCTCCCGTACGTCCCGGAGGATGTTGGTGAGCTGGAGGGCGAGCCCCAGGGTGTCGGCGTACTCGGCGGCGCGCTCGGCGCCGTGGGCGCCGGGCTGGGTGCCGAAGACGCCGAGCGAGAGCCGTCCGATGGCGCCGGCGACGCACCGGCAGTAGACCTTGAGGTCCTCCCAGGTCTCGTACGTCTCACCGCGGACGTCCATCAGCACGCCGTCGATGAGTTCGTCGAGGCCGCCGAGCGGGATCGGGAAGCGGCGGGAGGCGTCGCTGAGCGCGACCGCGACGGGGTCGGTGTCGTCCTCGTCCACGGCGCCCCGGCGGATCCGGTCCAGCAGGGCGCGGGTGGATTCCAGCCGGTCCCGCTTGGCGTCGGGCGCGAGGGCGCCGTCGCCGATGTCGTCGACGCGCCGGGAGAAGGCGTACAGCGCCGACATGGCCTGGCGCTTCTCGGCCGGCAGCAGTCGGATGCCGTAGGCGAAGTTCCGGGCCTGCTGTCCGGTGACGGCCTCGCAGTAGCTGTACGCCGCCTGCACCGGTGCGGACGCCTCCGTCGGTTCCTCCACGGTCCGGCTCACCCCTCTCTCCGCGCTCGGAGCAGGACCGTTCCCGCCTGGCGCATCAGACTCGCTGTGGTGGCCTTGGGGGGCCTCGGCAGGACGTCGAAACCGGCGGCTGCGATCGCGTCGAGCGCCGCGTGCCCGCCTGCGGTGAATCCCGCGAGCAGCAGCCGCAGTCTGCCGTGGACGCTCCCGACGAGGGGCGTTCCGTCGTCGAGGAGCGCCCGGGCGCGCGCGGCCTCGAAGGCGATCAGGGCGCGCACCGACGCGCCGGCGGTGGGCCGGGCGAGGTCGTCCTCGGTGACGTGGAAGCGCTTCAGGTCCTCGGCGGGGAGGTAGATCCGGTCCCGGCGCAGGTCCTCGGCGACGTCCTGGAGGTGCTCGACGATCTGCAGGGCGGTGCAGACGGCGTCGGAGCGGCGGACCCGCTCGGGGGTCTGGGTGCCGGTGATCGCGAGGACGAGACGGCCGACGGGGTTGGCGGAGAGTTCGCAGTACGCGACGAGGTCGTCGTAGGTCTCGTAGCGGCGTACGAGCTGGTCCTGGCGGTTGGCCTCGATCAGCCCGAGGAAGGGCTCGGGGGTGAGGCCGCAGCGCTGGACGGTCGGCAGGAGCGCCCGCAGCAGCGGGTGCCGAGGGGCGCCGTGGGCGGAGTCGAAGACCCGCGCGAGATCGGCCTCCAGGGCGTCCAGCATCGCGAGCCGGTCCTCGGCCTGCCCGGGGTCGACGCCGAGGTGGCGGGCGTCGGCGCCGCCGGGCGCGAGGTCGCCGTCGCCGATGTCGTCGACGAGGCGGGCGTAGCCGTACACGGCCATGAGGTCGTCGCGCCAGGCCCGGGGCAGGAAGAAGGGAGCCACGGGGAAGTTCTCGTCCGTGGCCTTGTCGAGCGTGGCGCGCGATGTGGCGTCGGGGCGCACCTGCCGGGATCCCGTCACTGAGGGCTGCCCGACGCGGGGACGGCGACACCCTCGGGGAGCTGGAGATTTCGCGTCATGGCCGTCACATCTCCTGTTCTACACTGCCGATCCAATCCATCCTATTTCGGACACGCCACCGGTCTTCCCCGGAGGGATCACCGCCTGACGGCCGGGATGCTAGGGGGTATCGCCCCACTTGCCACGAATCAGCACCGCTACAGCTTACGTTGTACAACGCCCGACGCCTCTCCGGGGTGCGGAGCAGACCGGGAAAACCTCGCCGTGCGGGTCAACTTTCCTTCGGGTGGCGGAAGTTCACCCTCCGTTGGCCTTCAGTCGGCGCGGGCGCCGGAGACGACCATGGCGAGGGTGGACTCGACGACGTCGTGGCGGCGCTGCGCGGGGAGCCGCCGGAGGGGGCCGTCGAGCAGCAGGAGGGACAGGCCGTGCACGGCGGACCACGCCGCCACCTCGGTCGCCGGCCGGGCCCGGTCCTGGACGCGGCCGGTCCGGGTCAGGGCGGCCAGCGCGTCCGTGAGCAGCGTGAAGGCCCGGATCTCCGGTTCGGTCTCCGCGGCGGGTACGGCGGGTGCGAAGCGGTCCGCGCAGGAGGACCGGGGGGTGCAGAAGGCGGCGCGGTAGAGCCCGGGCTGGTCGAGGGCGAAGCCGACGTAGCCGCGGCCGAGGGCGGCGAGCCGCAGCTCTGCGGCGACGGCGGGATCGTCCGCGCCGGGGGTGCGGGCGGCGGCGCGCTCCATGGCGTCGGCGAGCGCCCGCTGGGCGTGGATCTTGACGGCGCGCAGCAATTCGCCCCGCCCGTCGAAGTGGCGGTAGGCGGCGGTGGGCGAGACGCCGACCCGGCGGGCGGCCTCGCGCAGCACGACCCGGTCGGGGCCGCCTTCGGTGGCGAGGTCGACGGCCGCGGAGATCAGCGCGTTGCGCAGATCGCCGTGGTGGTAGGACTTTCCCCCCGAGAAGGCTGCCATGGGCTCATCCTGCCCGATGTTGACCGCATGAACATTCCAGGTGGGGGCGCGACGCGCGGAAACGGCGAAGGCCCTGCCGGTTGTCTCCGGCAGGACCCGTTCGCGCGCGGTGCGGACTACTTCCCGGTCTCGCGCTCGTACGCCTTGAGGACCTCTTCCGTGGGCCCGTCCATCAGCAGCTCGCCCTTCTCCAGCCACAGCACTCGATCACAGGTGTCCCTGATCGACTTGTTGCTGTGACTGACCAGGAAGACCGTGCCGGCCTCCTTGCGGAGCTCGCGGATCCGCTCCTCGGAGCGGATCTGGAACTTGCGGTCACCGGTCGCGAGCGCCTCGTCGATCATGAGGACGTCGTGGTTCTTGGCGGCCGCGATGGCGAAGCGGAGCCGGGCGCCCATGCCGGAGGAGTACGTCCGCATCGGCAGACTGATGAAGTCGCCCTTCTCGTTGATGCCGGAGAAGTCGACGATGCCCTGGTACCGGTCGCGGATCTCCTCCTTGCTCATGCCCATGGCGAGACCGCCGAGAATGACGTTGCGTTCGCCGGTGAGGTCGCTCATCAGCGCCGCGTTGACCCCGAGGAGCGAGGGCTGGCCGTCGGTGTACACCTTGCCGCTCTCGGTGGGGAGCAGCCCGGCGATGGCGCGCAGCAGGGTCGACTTGCCGGAGCCGTTGGAGCCGATGAGGCCGATGGCCTCGCCGCGGTAGGCGGTGAAGGTGACCCCGCGCACGGCGTGCACCTTGCGGACGCCGCGGGCACTGTCGCTCTTCTTCCGGCGGATGATGCGGTTCAGCGCGGCGGTGGCGCTTCCCTTGCCGCCGCCGCCGGCGTTGACGCGGTAGACGATGTGGACGTTGTCCGCGATGACGGTGGGAACGCGTCCCTGAGTGCCGGTCTCAGCCACGGCCGTACCTCTCCTCGGCCTTCCAGAAGTAGACGAAGCCACCCAGGCCCACGAGCACGGACCAGGCGAGCGTGGCGAACCAGACGTGCGGCGGCAGGTTGTCGGAGACGTAGCCGTCGATGAGGGCGAACCTGATCAGGTCCATGTGCAGGGCGGCCGGGTTGTACTGCAGGAGGTCGGCGATCCAGGCCGGCTGGTCCGCGAGCATCACCGGGATCGAGAACATCACGCCGGACGAGTACATCCAGGTGCGCATGATGAAGGGCATCAGCTGGGCGAGGTCGGGCGTCTTGGCGCCCATCCGCGCCACGATCATCGCCAGACCGGCGTTGAAGAGGAACTGCAGGACCAGCGCGGGGATCATCAACAGCCAGCTGAGCGAGGGGTAGCTGCCGAAGGCGACCGCGATGGCGATGAGCACGATCATCGAGAACAGCAGCTGCTGGAGCTGCTGGAGCGCGAAGGAGATCGGGAGCGAGGCGCGGGGGAAGTGCAGCGCCCGCACCAGGCCGAGGTTGCCGGAGATCGCCCGGACCCCGGCCATCACGGAGCTCTGGGTGAAGGTGAACACGAAGACGCCGGTCACGAGGAAGGGGACGTACACCTCGCGCGACATGCCCCGGTCGGCTTCCAGGATCAGTCCGAAGATCAGGAAGTAGACCATCGCGTTGAGCAGGGGGGTGACCACCTGCCAGAGCTGGCCGAGCTTGGCCTGGCTGTACTGGGCGGTGAGCTTCGCCTGGGAGAAGGCCAGGATGAAGTGGCGCCGGCCCCACAGCTGCCGGATGTACTCGAAGAGCCCCGGCCGGGCGCCGCTGACCGACAGACCGTGCTTGGCGGCGAGGGCGGCCGGGCTCAGGCCGTCGTCGGCGGACGGCGGGGAGCTCGTCGCGACCGCACCGTCGTGGGTTGTGTCACTCACAAGTCGAAACTTTCGTATTCAAGATGCGCGGCAAGTCGGGTACCACGATGTCAGACGACGGGTGGGCGTCCCAGTCGGGTCAGCCGCCACACCGTACGCCACTTCATGGGGCGGCGCGGTCCGCAGGAAGTCGTCCACCCTTCCCGGAAACCGCCGAACCATGCCTTGAGGGCGGAGACGGACGGCCGCCGTGCCAGCGTGAGCAACAGCCAGACACCGAGATACGCCGGAACCAGGGGTGCGGGGAGGTTGCGGCGAGCCAGCCACACGCGGTTGCGCGCCACGTTGAAGTGGTAGGTCGCGTGCCGGGATGGCGCGGTGGTGGGGTGGAGCAGCACCATGTCGGAACGGTAGTCGATCATCCAGTCGGCGTCGAGGGCGCGCCAGGCGAGATCGGTCTCCTCATGGGCGTAGAAGAATTCGTCCGGCAGGCCCCCGACCTCGGCGAACACCTTCGTGCGGACGGCGTTGGCGCCACCGAGGAAGGTGGTCACCCGCGAGGAGCGCATGGGGTCGGCCGCCCGCAGGCGCGGTACGTGCCTGCGCTGGGTCACACCGGTCTCCGGGTCCGCGATCCGGAAGCTGATGATGCCGAGCCGCGGGTCGGCGGTGAACGCCTGCCGGATCAGCTCGGCGGTGTCCGTGCCGGCCAGCAGACCGTCGTCGTCCAGGAAGAGCAGGGCGTCCACGTCGGTGCCGCCGGGGCCGAAGGCCTGGATGCCGACGTTGCGGCCGCCGGGGATGCCCAGGTTCTCCGGCAGGTCGATGGTGCGGACGCCGTCCGGCACCCCGGTGACGGGGGCGCCGTTGCCGACCACGACGACCTCGATCGGGTCGCCGTCCTGCTTGGCGACCGAGTCGAGCAGGGCGCGCAGGTCGTCGGGCCGGTTGCCCATGGTGATGATGACGGCGCCCAGCTTCATCGGCGTACTCACGCTTGTCCTCACTTCAGCCGGCTCGACGCCAGGATCGACACCAGGTGCAGCAGAGTCTGGACCAGCGCGATGCCCGCGAGGACCGCGACACCGAGCCGCGAGAAGAACAGGTCGCCCCGGGCGGTGTCCACGATCGCGAGGACCAGGATCAGCAGCGAGGCCTCGATGCCGAGGATCAGCCGGTGGAACTTGAGCGCGGCGGCGGCCCTGCGGGCCAGCGCCATGCCGGAGGAGCGCGGCTCGGACGCCGCCTCCTTGACCGGCGGCAGCCCGCCCTGGTGCCGGGCGACGCCGACCAGGTCGGTCTCGGCCTTGATCAGGATGGCGCCGAGGGCGGCGAGGGTGCCGAGGAAGGCCCACAGCCAGTCGACGCGCCCCGGGCCCCACAGGTCGGCGGCGCGCAGGCCGAAGCCGACGAGGACCGCCGCGTCGCACAGGTAGGCGCCGACCCGGTCCAGATAGACACCGCCCAGCGAGAACTGCTTCTTCCAGCGGGCCACCTCGCCGTCGACGCAGTCGAGCAGCAGGTAGAGCTGGACCGCGACGACGCCGAGGACGGCGCCCCAGACGCCCGGGATCAGCAGGGCGGGGGCGGCGAGGACGCCGCACACGGTCATCACATAGGTCAGCTGGTTGGGCGTGACCCGGGTGCCGACCAGATGCCGGGTGATCCGCAGCGAGATCTCCCGCATGTACAGGCGGCCGCCCCAGTGCTCACCGCTGCGCCGGTCCTTCACTCCCGCCGGGTGGACGACCGGACGGAGCTCAGCTACGGATGGTCTTGGCATAGTCGGCGTACGCGTCCCTGATCTCGTCTGTGGACAGGTCGAGGTGCTCGAGGATGGTGAAGCGGCCCGGACGGGTCTGCGGCGCGAACTCGACGGCCCGGACGAACTCGTCCACGCTGAAGCCGATCTCCTCCGGCAGCACGGGCAGGCCGTGCCGGCGCAGGGTGTCGACCATCAGCGCGGACTCGTCGCGCGCGCCGCGCAGATGCATCGCGAAGGCCGCGCCGAGGCCGCACTGCTCGCCGTGGCTGGCCGCGCGGGCCGGGAAGAGCAGGTCGAAGGCGTGGCTGATCTCGTGGCAGGCGCCCGAGGAGGGCCGGCTGTCGCCGCTGATGGACATGGCGATGCCGGACATCACCAGGCCCTCGGAGAGCGTGACGAGGAAGTCGTCGTCGCCGACGCCGCCGGGGTGCCGGAGCACCGCTTCGCCCGCGCTGCGGGCCATGGCCGCGGCCAGGCCGTCGACCTTCTCGCCGGTCTGGGCGTGCGAGAGCTCCCAGTCCGCGATGGCGGAGAGGTTGGAGATCGCGTCGCCGATGCCGGAGCGGACGAAGCGCACGGGGGCGTCCCGGATCACGTCGAGGTCGATGACCAGCGCGATCGGGGTCGGGACGCCGTAGGAGCCGCGGCCGTTGTCGTTGTCGAGGGTGGAGATCGGCGAGCAGATGCCGTCGTGCGACAGGTTCGTGGCGATGGCGACCAACGGCAGGCCGACACGGGCCGCCGCGTACTTGGTCACGTCGATGATCTTGCCGCCGCCGAGCGCGACGACGGCGTCGTAGCGCTGGCCGCGCATCGCGTCGGCGAGCTTGACGGCCGCGTCGATGGTGCCGCTCTCGACGGGGTACCAGTCGGCGCCGGGCAGCTCGGGGGCGAAGCGGTCACGCAGCTTGACGCCGGAGCCGCTGCTGATGGCGACGGCGATCTTGCCGTTGCTGGAGATCCGCTGGTCCGCGAGGAGCGCGGACAGATCGTCCAGCGCTCCCCGGCGGATGTCGACGACGACCGGCGACGGAATGAGCCGGGTCAGTACTGGCACGCGATGTCACGGCCCTTCGCCAGGTCGTCGTGGTTGTCGATCTCCACCCACTTCACGTCGCCGATGGGCGCGACGTCGACGGTGAAGCCGCGGTTGACGAGCTCCTGGTAGCCGTCCTCGTAGTAGAGGTCGGGGTCGCGCTCGAAGGTGGCCTTCAGGGCGTCGGCGAGCTCCTCGGCGGCCTCGGCCTCGATGAGGGTGACACCGATGTACTCGCCGGTGGCGTCGGCCGGGTCCATCAGCTTGGTGATGCGCTGCACGCCCTTGCCGTCGGCGGTGACGACCTTCATCTCCTCGTCGGCGAGGCTCTTGACCGTGTCGAGGGCGAGGATGATCTTCTGGCCGTCGCCGCGCGCTGCGAGCAGGGTCTTCTCGACGGAGACCGGGTGCACGGTGTCGCCGTTGGCGAGGATGACGCCCTTCTTCAGGACGTCACGGGCGCACCACAGGGAGTAGGCGTTGTTCCACTCCTCGGCCTTGTCGTTGTCGATCAGGGTGAGCGTGACGCCGTACTTCGCCTCGAGAGCCGCCTTGCGGTCGTACACCGCCTCCTTGCGGTAGCCGACGACGATGGCGACCTCGGTGAGGCCGACCTCCGCGAAGTTCTTCAGGGTCAGGTCGAGGACGGTGGTGTCACCGTCGACAGGCACGAGGGCCTTCGGGAGCGTGTCGGTGTAGGGGCGCAGACGCCTTCCGGCACCGGCTGCCAGTACGAGGCCAATCATGCTGTTTCTCCTTCGTCATGTACGGCGGGTGCTCCGGAGGACACCCAGAAGCGGATGGACTCCACGAGCACCACGAGCGCAACGGCGACCGCGAGGGCGGTGAGCGCCAGGGTGAAGTCGTCGCCACGGCTCGCGAGCAGAGCGGCGAGCAGGGTCACCAGGAGCGTGCGGCCCTCGTGACCGCCGATGGTGCGCACCAGCCACGAGGGCGGCGCGCCGGTGCCGCCGCGGATGCGGTACACCGTGTCGTAGTGATGGTAGGCGACCGCCGCGATCAGCCCGAATGCGGCGGGCAGCGCCCCGGGGGCGTCCGCCTCGGCCGCGATCAGGAGGACGGTGCCGTACTCGGCGGCGCGGAAGACGGGCGGGACGAGCCAGTCGAGGGCGCCCTTGAGGGGGCGGGCGACGGCGAGACCGGCGAGGATCGCGTAGCCGGCGGCGGCGCCGACGACGGCCGTACCGCCGATGTCCTGGGTCGCGGCGACGGCGAACAGCAGCGCGGCGCCGAGCAGGGCGAGCACCGGCGGCGGTACGGGCAGGGGGCGCCGCGCGGCCTTGGCCACCAGCTCGGCGAGCGGGCCGGAGTCCGCGAGGTCGGCGAGCGCCTGGGCGGCGCGATCGGTGCGGCGCGCCTTGCGGGTCACCGAGCGCAGGACGCGGCCGGCGGTGGTGTAGCAGGCGCCGAAGGCGCAGCCGACGAGCAGGGCGTAGAAGACGACGCGGGGTGTGGTGACGGCGGTGAGGACCGCGATCATCGCCCAGCGCTCGCCGATCGGAAGGATGATCATGCGGCGGGCCCAGACGGTCCAGCCGACGCTGTTCAGCCGGTCGGAGAGGGCCGCGGTGGGGCTCGTGTTGGCCTGGGCGTCGTGGTTCGCCTCGTTGAAGGAGAAGTCCACGACATGGCGGCAGCTCATCAGGACCATCGCGCCCAGCGCGAGCGCCCACACGTCGTCGCCGTCGCGCGCCGCGCCGAGGGCGAGGCCCGCGTAGAAGGCGTACTCCTTGGCGCGGTCGAAGGTGGCGTCGAGCCAGGCGCCCATCGTCGAGTACTGGAGGGAGTAGCGGGCGAGCTGCCCGTCGGTGCAGTCCAGGACGAAGGAGACGAGGAGCAGGACGCCGGCGGCGAGGTAGCCGCCGCGTTCGCCGGTGGCGGCGCAGCCGGCCGCGATGAGCGCGGTGAGCAGCGAGGCGGTCGTGACCTGGTTGGGGGTCAGCCCGTGCCGGGCGCACCAGCGGGCGATGTAACGGGAGTACGGGCTGATGAAGAAGGTCGTGAAGAAGCCGTCGTGGGCCTTGACCGCGGAGCGCAGGCGTACGGCCTCGTCGTCGACGGCGGCGACGGCGGCGCGGGCCGCGTGGCGGGCCTCGGCGTCGACCGGCACGGCGGCGACGAGCGAGCCGAGCTCGGGGCGGTGCACGGCCACGCCGTCGGCGCCGAGGGCGTCGGCGAGGGCGTCGGGCAGGCTCTCGCCGACGCCCTCGGCCTCGGCCAGCGCGCGGGTCAGCGCGGGGCGGGCCTCGCCCTGTGCGGAGAGCACACCGGGGGCGGCGGCCGCGGGGAAGCGGGGGTCGGTGAGGGCCAGGCGCAGGGCGTGGAGGTGTCCGACGAACCGGGGGTCGACCACGGCGACGCGTTCGGCGGCCGGTACGGCGGCGAGCAGCGCGCCCGTCTCGTGCGGCCCCGAGGCGACCCTGACGTCGAAGCCGAGCGACCGCAGATCGCCGTCGAGCGATGATCCGGGTGCCGGCGGACCGGTGAGGATGGCGGTCGACAGACGAACTCACTCCTTGGAGCTGGCGGACGGGCCGGCGGGGCCCTTGGCACACGGCCCCGGGCATGGTGGTGCGGCCCGGCGTCGGGCGGCGGCACGTCGGCCGAGGCTATCGGATGAACGAAAGCGCGAGTTCACCGAGGCTTCGTGACGAGGACTCCCCCGGGCCCACTCGCATCCCCGCGAGCGGGCCGCGTCCTGCGGAGATCATCATGGGCGATCGACACCCCGCCCCACAAACCGCCGCCCGCCGCCTCCCGCCGCCGGGGTCCGCCCGACCCGGCGGCCGCCATGATCGTCCCGAGCGCCTGACCTGCGGACATAACCGCAGGTCAAGTCATATGACAACGGTGTTCAGTGCCGTGTTGCGGATACCCCCCACCCGTAGTTCACTTGCCCCTCGGGGCACAGGAACGACACGACCGGGAGGCCTTGTCATGGGGGCTGGACACGATCACGGGCACAGCCACGGCGGCCCGCCGCCGACGGGTACGGCGGCGGCGGCCTACAAGGGGCGGCTACGCGTCGCGCTCACGATCACCCTCTCCGTGATGGTGATCGAGATCGTCGGCGGCATCCTCGCCGACTCGCTGGCGCTGATCGCCGACGCGGCCCACATGGCGACCGACGCGGTCGGCCTGGCGATGGCCCTGCTCGCGATCCACTTCGCCAACCGGCCCCCCACCGAGAACCGCACCTTCGGCTTCGCCCGGGCGGAGATCCTGGCCGCGCTCGCCAACTGTCTGCTGCTGCTCGGCGTCGGCGGTTATGTGCTCTACGAGGCGATCCAGCGGTTCATCGAACCGGCCCAGACCAAGGGCGGCTTGACGATCACGTTCGCGCTGATCGGTCTGGTCGCCAACATGATCTCGCTCTCCCTGCTCGTGCGCGGACAGAAGGAGAGCCTCAATGTGCGCGGGGCCTATCTGGAGGTGCTCGCGGACGCGCTGGGTTCGGTGACGGTGCTCGTCGCCGCGGGCATCATCCTGGCGACCGGCTGGCAGTACGCGGACCCGATCGCGTCGATCCTGATCGGCCTGATGATCGTGCCCCGCACGGTCAAGCTGCTGCGCGAGACCCTGGACGTGCTCCTGGAGTCGGCCCCCAAGGGCGTCGACATGGCGGAGGTGCGGTCGCACATACTGGCCCTGCCCGGCGTCGAGGACGTCCACGACCTGCACGCCTGGACGATCACCTCCGGGATGCCGGTCCTCTCCGCCCACGTCGTGGTCGACCAGGCCGCCCTGGACTCGGTGGGGCACGAGAAGATGCTGCACGACCTGCAGGGGTGCCTGGGTTCGCACTTCGATGTGGAGCACTGCACCTTCCAGTTGGAGCCCGCCGGCCACGCGGCGCACGAGGCCAAGCTGTGTCTGTGATCCCTGTTAGTCTCCTCGCACGAACGTGAAGTGGGAGAGGGGCTGAGGTCGATGACCGTCGCGATGGAGGCTGCCCAGTGCGGCAGCGCCCGGTCCGGCTTCAGCTCCCGGGTCTCCGGCTGATCTGATCCCCGGTTCCCCGCATCGCGGAACCGGTACGTCACGGCATCGGCCGGGGCCCTCTCACACAAGGGTTTCCCACGTTGTCCGAGAACAACAACGCTCTGTACGAAGCGTTCTTCGCCCTGCACCACGGTCTTCCGCGGCAGGGTCCGGGTTCCGACACCACCACCCGCCGCCTGCTGGCACTGTCCCCCTACGCCCCTGCGCGGCATGGGGGGACCCCCAGCCCGCTTCCCGCGCGTCCGCGCGCGCTCGACCTGGGCTGCGGCCCCGGCCGCGCCGCGCTGCTCCTGGCCGCCGAGGCGGGCGCCGAGGTGACGGCGGTGGATCTGCACGAGCCGTTCCTGCGGGAGCTGCGCGAGGCCGCCGACGCCCGGGGCCTCGGCGACTCGATCCGTACGCTCTCCGCCGACATGGGCGAGCTTCCGTTCCCGGACGGGTCCTTCGATCTCGTCTGGGCCGAGAGCTCGGCCTACTCCATCGGTTTCGACACCGCGCTCGCCTCCTGGCGGCGGCTGCTCGCGCCCGGGGGCACGCTGGTGCTCACCGAGTGCGAGTGGACCGTCGACGACCCGAGCCCGGAGGCCCGCGCGTTCTGGGAGCGGCACTACCGGCTCCGTACCACCGCCGAGAACACCGCGGCGTGCGTCGCGGCCGGTTATCGCGTCCTCGGGGTCGTCCCGCAGCCCGAGAGCGACTGGGAGGAGTACTACGGCCCGCTCGGTGAGCGGGCCGACGCCGCGGACCCCGCCGCGCCGGGCATGGCCGAGGCGCTCGCCGCCACCCGCGAGGAGATCGCCCTGCGCCGGGACCACGGCGGTGAGTACGGCTACACCGGCTATGTCCTGCGGCCCGCCGACACCGGGTGACCCGTGCGGAGGTACTCGGCCGGCCGGAGTACGCCCCGCGGTTCGGTTCCGTACCGGCGTCGCGGTTCGGGGCCGGGCCGGGTGTCCACGGCGTGGACGAGGCCATGACGGCCCTGGTCGTGGGCGGTTCCTGTCCCGTCTCCCCGGGCGCGGCCGGCCGGCCGGTGGTGCTCGGCGGCTGAGTTGACGACCGTGCCCGCCGCACCGGGATGTACTCCGGTGCGGTGGGCACGGCCGCGTCCGGCCGCCGAAGTACGGACAAGCCGCTTTTGTACGGCAGACTGAGGTGCCCCCACCGGGCCGATACCGAAGCGAAGGACGGGTATGCCGACCACACCAGCCACCGCGGCACACAGCTCGCCGAACGGAGTCTCTTCGAACGGCGTCCAGGCGTCGATCATGCTCGAGCTGGTCGACGAGGACGGCAACACCATCGGCACGGCCGAGAAGCTCGCCGCGCATCAGGCGCCGGGGCAGTTGCACCGGGCGTTCTCGGTGTTCCTCTTCGACGAGGCGGGCCGGCTGCTGCTGCAGCGCCGAGCGCTCGGCAAGTACCACTCCCCCGGTGTCTGGTCGAACACCTGCTGCGGTCACCCGTACCCGGGCGAGGCGCCGTTCGCGGCCGCCGCCCGGCGTACCCACGAGGAGCTGGGCGTCTCGCCCTCGCTGCTCGCCGAGGCGGGCACCGTCCGCTACAACCACCCGGACCCGGCCTCGGGCCTGGTGGAGCAGGAGTACAACCACCTCTTCGTCGGCATGGTGCAGGCCGAGCTGCGGCCGGACCCGGAGGAGGTCGAGGAGGCCGCCTTCGTGACGGCGGCCGAGCTGGCCGAGCGGCACGCGACCGCGCCGTTCTCGGCCTGGTTCATGACCGTGCTGGACGCGGCGCGTCCGGCGATCAGGGAGCTGACGGGTCCGGCCGGGGGCTGGTGAGCCCGGCCGGGGGAACGTTTCCGTACGGGGGAACGCCACCGGGCGCGGGGACGGTTCCGGGCAGGGTCCCGGGCGTCGCGGCCGCGCCCGGCCCCGGCGCCGCCATGCGCGGCGTGAGGGGCAGTGCGGCCCAGATGATCTTGCCGCCGCTCGCGGTGTGCTCCACGTCGCACGTCCCGCCCGCCTCCAGCGCGGTCTCCCGCACCAGCAGCAGCCCGCGGCCGCCCGTCTGTCCGTAGTCCGCCTCCAGCGCCTTGGGGCGGTAGGGGTGGTTGTCCTCGACGGAGACCCGGATCCACTCCGCGCCGATGGCCACCTCCACCGCCACCTCGGGGGAGAGCAGCGCCGCGTGCTTGACGGCGTTGGTCACCAGCTCCGAGACGATCAGGAGCAGTCCTTGGACGGTGTCCTCGTGGACCGGTACTCCTTGACGGATCAGCAGATCGCGTACAGCATGCCTGGCCTGCGGAACGGAGACGTCGACCGCGGGAGCGGTGAAGCGCCAGACCCCTTCGTAGGACGGTGGCCGGGCGGGCACGCTCCCGCGGCTCTCCATAGTCCGGCTCCCACCCTCGTGCTCGATTGTCGCCACAGGTCGAGTCTTGGTAATCCGCCGCTCCGCACCGGGCTACTGACCATAAGTCGACACTTATCGACCTTTTTTGATCGGGTGAGTATGCCAACGTCAGTTGTTCGACTGACCCTGATCTTCTTCTGACCTCTTCGGAAGAGTGGCTTCCGAGGGGGCGACCAGGCCGACGATCCGCCTGCCCCCGACACCGATGGCGATCAGGCCGAGCCCGTCGAAGAGCAGCGCCAGCGAGAAGAAGCAACCGATGACATAGCGGCTGCTGTCGGGCCAGTCGAGGAGCACGAGCACACCGAGCAGCAGCCCGAACGCCCCTTGCAGCAGCGTCCAGCCGAACTGCGGCCCGCGCACCACAGCACTGCCCACCAGCCGGAAGACACCACCGGTGAGGAAGAGCAGCGCGGCGAACATGGTCAGCGCCTCGGCCGAACCCTCCGGGTGACGGATGACGACCGCACCGGCGGCGAGGTTCAGCGCGGCGACCACGACGGCCAGCCAGAAGTAGGGGGTGCCACGGGACTCGACGGCGTGCAGCAGCCCCACGACACCGCCGACGAGCAGCAGCCAGCCGAACAGGAGCATCGAGGTGAGCGTGGCGACGCCGGTGTAGACCAGACCGACGATCCCGCCGAGGACGAGCAGCGCGCCGAGCACCGCGAGCCAGCCGAAACTGCGGCTGAGCCTCTTGCTCTCCCGTACGGCGTCGTCGTGGGACTCCCGGATCATGCGCGCCTCCTCCTCGCAGCCCCTTCTTGATCGTACGGTCGGGCGGCCCGGATAGCATCCGCCGCATGGAGCCCACCGAGCCGCAGCTGAAGACCTCCGTCGCCGACGGGATCGCCACCGTCCTCATCGCGAACCCGGCCAAGCGCAACGCGATGACGGCCGGGATGTGGCGGAGCCTGCCCGCGCTGCTCGCCCCGCTCGCCGCCGACCGCGCGGTGCGCGCGCTGGTCCTCACCGGCGAGGGCGGGACCTTCTGCGCCGGCGCGGACATCTCCACGCTGCGGGAGCCGGGCGACGAGCAGCAGTCCCTCGCGGTACGGGCCGAGGAGGCGCTCGCCGCCTTCCCCAAGCCGACGCTCGCCGCCGTGCGCGGCTACTGCGTCGGGGGCGGCAGCCAGCTCGCCGCCGCCTGCGATCTGCGGTTCGCCGAGGAGGGCGCGCTCTTCGGGATCACCCCGTCGAAGCTCGGCATCGTCTACCCGTCCTCCTCGACCCGGCGCCTCACCGCGCTCGTCGGGCCGTCGGCCGCCAAGTACCTGCTCTTCTCCGGCGAGTTGATCGACACGGCCCGGGCGCTGCGCACCGGCCTCGTCGACGAGGTGCTGCCGGCCGGTGAACTGGACAAGCGGGTGGCCGAGTTCGCCCGGGTGCTGGTCTCGCGCTCGCAGCTGACGCAGGCCGCGGCGAAGGAGTTCGCGGACGGGCGCACGGACCGCGACGCGCACTGGGAGGAGCAGGCGCGGGGCAGCGGCGACACCGCGGAGGGGGTCGCCGCCTTCCTGGAGCGCCGCGCGCCCCGCTTCACGTACGGGGTGTGACCCGAGGCCGGTGTCTCCGCGGGGCCGGTCTCTCCGCGGGGCCGGGTCTCAGCCCTCCTGGGCGAGGACCTTCTCTCCCTGACCGCGCCAGTGCGCGACGATCGCGGCCGGGGCCTTGTCCGGCGAGCCGGCGTCGTAGGGCGGTTGCGGGTCGTACTCGGTCAGCAGCTGGATCGTCTGAGCCGTCTCGTCGCCCGCGATCCGGCCCAGCAGGTGCAGGGCCATGTCGATGCCGGAGGAGACCCCGGCGGCGGTGACGTACTTGCCGTCGAAGACCACACGCTCGCCGGTGGGTTCGGCGCCGAGCGGCTTCAGGTCGTCGAGCGCGAGCCAGTGGCTGGTGGCCCGGCGGCCTGAGAGCAGGCCGGCGCCGCCGAGGACCAGGGAGCCGGTGCAGACGGAGGTGGTCCAGGTGCTGGTGGCGTCGGCGGTACGGAGCCAGGCGAGGATCTCCGGGTCGTGCATGGCCACGCGTGAGCCGGGACCGCCGGGGACCAGCACGATGTCCGGGTGCGGCACGTCGGCGAGGCTCCGGTCGGCAACGAGGGCGAGGCTGCCCTGGTCGCCCCGGACCGGGCCGGTCTCCTTGGCGACGAAGACGGTCTCGGCTCCCGGCAGGCGCGCGAGGAGCTCGTAGGGGCCGACGGCGTCGAGGGCGGTGAAGCGGTCGTAGAGCAGGACGGCGATCTGCATGGGGTCCCTATCGACTGGTGGGGTGTACGGGGGCGTGGAAGCGGCGGCGGTAGTCGGCCGGGGCCGTACCGAGCGCCTTGACGAACGCGCGGCGCATGGCTTCGGGGGTGCCGTAGCCTGCCGCCCTGGCCACCTCCTGGACGCCGTGGGTGGAGTCCTCCAGGAGCCGGCGCGCGTGTTCGAGCCGGACGCGGTCGACGTAGCGGCCGGGAGTGGTGCCGGTCTCCGCGTGGAACGCGCGGGCGAAATGACGGGGCGAGAGCCGCGCCCGGGCGGCCAGGGACTCGACGGACAGGTCCCCGTCGGGGTGCTCGGTGATCCAGTGCTGGAGCTCGCGCAGCGGTTGGCGACGGGCGGTCTGGGCGGCGAGCTGGACGCTGAACTGCGCCTGGTTGCCCGGGCGGCGCAGAAAGACGACGAGATGGCGGGCGACGGTGAGCGCCGCGTCCCGGCCCAGGTCCTCCTCGACCAGCGCGAGCGCCAGATCGATGCCCGCGGTCACCCCGGCGGAGGTGGAGAGCCTTCCGTCCCTGACGAAGATCGGGTCCGGATCGACGTCGACCTCGGGATAGCAGCGGGCGAGATGGTCGCAGGCCCGCCAGTGCGTGGTCGCGCGGTGGCCGTCGAGGAGCCCGGCCTCGGCGAGCAGCAGCGCCCCGGTGCAGACGGAGACCAGCCGCTCGGCGCGCGGGGCGTTCTCGCCCAGCCATGCGATCAGCCGTGGATCCGGCTCGCGGGTGCCCTCGCCGCCCGGGACGAGCAGGGTGTGCGGGGCCCCGGCCGCGACGGCTTCGGCGAGCGTGGAGTCCGGCAGCAGCCGCAGTCCGCTGTGCGTACGGACGGGTCCTCCGTCGAGCGAGGCGGTACGGATCGGGTAGGTCCCGGCTCCTCCTCCGTCGAAGCGGCCGGCGCCGGCGAACACCTCCACCGGTCCGGTCACGTCCAGGCTCTGCACGCCGTCGAAGAGGACGACGAGGACGGGTCGCTGTGTCATGCCCTCATCCTTCGCGCGGCCGGGGACGGCCGCAATGACGGGCACCCCACCTTTCCTGCCATCGGGGTCCCGGCGGTTCCCGTCGTACCGACCAGTCGGTAACGTGCGGGCATGACGACCTCTCTGCCGCCGCGCGCGGGACGCCGCTGCCACAACGCCCTCAACCCGCTCCACTCGACCCTCTACTTCTCGCCGGACCTCGACCGCGAGTTCGCGGCCCTCGGCTTCCAGGACCCGTCCGCCATGCGGCTGGCGGCGCGCAGCGCCGCGCTCGGGGCGGTCGGCGCCGGGACGGTCGCCGCGACCTTCTACAACTACAACGCAGACTTCCTCACGCGGCACCTGCCGGCCGTCTGGGAGACCGCCGCCCCGGCGGCCGTCCTGGACGCCCGGCTGCGCGCCGCTGACGCCACCCTGCGCCGGCTGCTGGGCGAGGAGGCCGTCGCGTCGCCCGAGATGGCGGAGGCCGCCGAGCTGGCGCTGCGCGCGACGGAGGCCTGCACCCGGCACGCGCGGCCGCTGTACTCCGCCAACGCCGACCTGCCGGTGCCGCACGAGCCGCACCTGAAGTACTGGTACGCCGCCACCCTGCTGCGCGAGCACCGGGGCGACGGACATCTGGCGGCCCTGCTGACCGCCGGCCTCGACCCGCTGGAGGCCGTGGTCAGCCACACCGCCACCGGCAAGGGCATGAACCCGCGCTGGGTCCTGAGCAGTCGCGGCTGGCGGCGCGCCGACTGGGACGCGGCGCGGGAGCGGCTTCGCGAGCGCGGACTGATCGACGCGGAAAGCGAGCTCACGGAGGCGGGAACCGGACTGCGCGAGTCCGTGGAGGCCGAGACGGACCGGCTGGACGCGGCCCCGTACGAGCACCTGGGCGCGGCCGGGGTGGAACGCCTGACGGAGCTCGGCCGGGGCTTCCTCGTCACGGCGGTGGGGGCGGGCGCGTTCCCCGCCGACCTCACCGGCAAGGGCTGACCGGCCGGGACCACGCGCCCCGGCCCCTCGCGCTGCGCCTCGCCGCGCGGGGACGGGGCGCGTGCGGCGATCCGGTGACCGACCCGGCACAATGCACTCGCAAGCTTGAGGCACGAGAAGGCGAGTCGGGACACCGTGACGACGTCCATCGAAAGCAGGATCGCCGAGGAACTCGGCGTACGCGAGCGACAGGTGAGGGCGGCCGTCGAGCTGCTCGACGGCGGCTCGACCGTGCCGTTCATCGCGCGCTACCGCAAGGAAGCGACCGAGATGCTCGACGACGCGCAGCTGCGCACGCTCGAGGAGCGGCTGCGCTATCTGCGGGAGCTGGAGGACCGGCGGGCCGCCGTCCTCGACTCCGTGCGCGAGCAGGGGAAGCTGACGGCGGAGGTGGAGGCGCGGATCCTGGCGGCCGACACCAAGGCCCGCCTGGAGGACATCTATCTGCCCTTCAAGCCCAAGCGCCGCACCAAGGCGCAGATCGCCCGCGAGGCCGGGCTCGAGCCGCTGGCCGAGGGGCTGCTCGCCGACCCGTCGGTGGAGCCGGCGGCCGCCGCGGCGGCCTTCGTCGACGCGGACAAGGGGGTCGCCGACGCGGCCGCCGCGCTGGAGGGGGCCCGGGCGATCCTCACCGAGAAGTTCTCGGAGGACGCCGATCTGATCGGCGAACTGCGCGAGCGGATGTGGGGCCGGGGCCGGCTGGTCGCGAAGGTACGCGAGGGCAAGGAGGAGGCGGGCGCGAAGTTCGCCGACTACTTCGACTTCGCCGAGCCGTTCACCGCGCTGCCCTCGCACCGGATCCTCGCGATGCTGCGCGGCGAGAAGGAGGACGTGCTCTCCCTGGAGCTGGAGCCCGAGGAGCCGTCGGAGCTGCCCGGCCCGTCCTCGTACGAGGGCATGGTCGCCTCGCGCTTCGGTGTGGCCGACCGGGGGCGTCCGGGTGACAAGTGGCTTCTGGACACGGTCCGTTGGGCCTGGCGGACCCGGATCCTGGTCCACCTCGGGATCGACCTGCGCCTGCGGCTGCGTACGGCGGCGGAGGACGAGGCGGTACGGGTCTTCGCGGCGAACCTGCGGGATCTGCTCCTCGCGGCGCCGGCCGGGACGCGGGCGACACTGGGCCTCGACCCCGGTTTCCGTACGGGGGTGAAGGTCGCCGTCGTCGACGCGACGGGCAAGGTCGTGGCCACCGACACGATCTACCCGCACGTCCCGGCGAACAGGTGGGACGAGGCGCTGGCGAAGCTGGCCCGGCTCGCCCAGGAGCACGCGGTCGAGCTGGTCGCCATCGGCAACGGCACGGCCTCGCGCGAGACGGACAAGCTCGCCGCCGAACTCATCGCCAGGCACCCGGAGTTGAAGCTCACCAAGGTGATGGTCTCGGAGGCGGGCGCCTCGGTGTACTCGGCGTCGGCGTTCGCCTCGCAGGAGCTCCCGGACCTGGACGTGTCGTTGCGTGGGGCGGTCTCGATCGCCCGGCGGCTGCAGGACCCGCTGGCCGAGCTGGTGAAGATCGACCCGAAGTCGATCGGCGTCGGGCAGTACCAGCACGACCTGTCCGAGGTGAAGCTGTCGCGTTCGCTGGACGCGGTGGTCGAGGACTGCGTGAACGGCGTCGGCGTCGACGTCAACACCGCCTCCGCGCCGCTGCTCTCGCGAGTCTCGGGCATCGGCGCCGGGCTCGCCGAGAACATCGTTGCGCACCGGGACGCCAACGGTCCCTTCCGGTCGCGCAAGGCGCTGAAGGATGTGGCGCGGCTCGGTCCGAAGGCGTACGAGCAGTGCGCGGGCTTCCTGCGGATCCGCGGTGGCGACGACCCGCTGGACGCGTCGTCGGTGCACCCGGAGGCGTACCCGGTCGTCCGGCGGATGGTGAAGACGGTCGGCGGGGAGGTGGCGTCGCTGATCGGCAACACGGGCGTGCTGCGGTCGCTGCGGGCCGACGACTTCGTGGACGAGACCTTCGGTCTGCCGACGGTGACCGACATCCTGCGCGAGCTGGAAAAGCCGGGTCGCGACCCGCGGCCCGCTTTCCGGACGGCAACGTTCAAGGAGGGCGTCGAGAAGATCGGCGACCTGGCGGCGGGGATGCTCCTGGAGGGCGTGGTCACGAACGTGGCGGCGTTCGGGGCGTTCGTGGACATCGGCGTGCACCAGGACGGCCTGGTGCATGTGTCGGCGATGTCGAAGACGTTCGTGAAGGACCCCCGGGACGTGGTGAAGCCGGGGGACGTGGTCCGCGTGAAGGTGATGGACGTGGACATCCCGAGGAAGCGGATCTCGCTCACGCTGCGGCTGGACGACGAGGCGACGGCGACGGAGTCGGCGCCGCAGCCTCGCAAGGAGCGGAGCGGCCGGCCGCCGCAGCAGCGCCGTGGTGGCGGCGGTGGCGGCGGTGGCGGTGACCGGGCCCGCTCGCAGGCCCCGGCCCCGTCGAACAGCGCGATGGCCGACGCCCTGCGCAAGGCGGGCCTCCTCGACGGCGGAGGCGGCGGCAAGCGACGCGGCCGCTGACAGCGACGGGCCCGGCCGGAAGGCCGGGCCCTTCTGTCGAGCGCGTACGGGCCGCTTCTTGCGGACCGGGCGAGACCTTCCGGATCTAGTCGGTCGGGAGGAAGCGCAGGGCCCATTCCGCGCGGTTGGCAACTCCCAGGTCGTCGTCCTCGGTCAGGGGGCCCAGGACCGTGCGGGAGCGGTCCGGGTCGGATCGGACCACGTCGACGATCTCGGTCGCCAGGGCGTCATGGTCGTCGCCGAGGTCGACGGAGGAGGCCCGCAGCAGCGCCGGGAGGGCGTCCGGGCCGCCGATCGCGGCGAGGACGCCGCCGAGGAGCTCCCGGGCGTAGGCGTTCTGCTCGGTGAGGGCGCGGTCCAGCTCGGCCTGGAGCCGTGGCAGGAGCGCGGCGTCGCCCGACGCGGCGATCTCGTCGGCCAGGTCGATCGTCTCGTCGACGTCGGCGTCGAGGTCGTCCAGCATCTCGGTGAGCCGGGTCAGCAGGTCGGTCATGATGCCTCCAGGAATGCGCCGTCCGTCAGGACGGGGACGGTCTCCGAGGTGTCGGCCTCGGCGGCCACCGCCACATCCTGCGGATAGCCGTACTCGTACAGTTCACGCCCTGAATCGCATCGGTGCAGCACCGCCACGGGATCCTCGGTCGCCTCCCGGAGCAGCGCCGCCGCCCGCGCCTCGGGCTGGGCCGGCGGGGCCGCGCGCAGGGCGGCCGGGGCGGGGACGGCCACCTCCGTGGGGCCCCACCCGAAGGTGACGCCCATCAGACCTCCGTCACCTTGCCGTCCGCGACCTCGATGCGGCGGGTCGTGCGGACGGCGTCCAGCATCCGCCGGTCGTGGGTGACCAGGAGCAGGGTGCCGGTGTAGGTGTCGAGGGCGGACTCCAGCTGTTCGATGGCCGGCAGGTCCAGGTGGTTGGTCGGCTCGTCCAGGACCAGCAGGTTGACGCCCCGGCCCTGGAGGAGGGCGAGAGCGGCGCGGGTCCGCTCGCCCGGGGAGAGCGTCGTCGCGGGGCGCAGGACGTGCTCGGCCTTGAGGCCGAACTTGGCGAGCAGGGTACGGACCTCCGCGGGCTCCGTCTCCGGCACGGCCGCGCAGAACGCGTCGAGGAGGACCTCCGAGCCGTGGAACAGCTTGCGCGCCTGGTCCACCTCGCCGACGACGACGCCCGAGCCGAGAACCGCGTCGCCTGAGTCGAGCGGCAGGCGGCCGAGGAGCGCGGCGAGCAGGGTCGACTTGCCGGCACCGTTGGCGCCGGTGATGGCGACCCGGTCGGCCCAGTCGATCTGGAGGGTGGCCGGACCGAAACGGAAGTCGCCGCGCCGGACCTCCGCCGCGCGCAGGGTCGCCACGACCGAGCCGGACCGCGGCGCGGCGGCGATCTCCATCCGCAGCTCCCACTCCTTGCGGGGTTCGTCGACGACGTCGAGCCGCTCGATCATCCGCTGGGTCTGGCGGGCCTTGGCGGCCTGCTTCTCGCTGGCCTCGCTGCGGGCGTTGCGCCCGAGCTTGTCGCTGTCGGTGGCCTTGCGGCGGGCGTTCCTGACGCCCTTGTCCATCCAGGACCGCTGCATGTGGCCGCGTGCTTCGAGGGCGGCCTTCCGGCCCGCGTACTCCTCGTAGCCCTCGCGGGCGTGGCGGCGGGCGGTCTCCCGTTCCTCCAGGTAGGCCTCGTAGCCGCCGCCGTACAGCGTGATCTGCTGCTGGGCGAGGTCGAGCTCCAGGACCTTGGTGACCGTACGGGTGAGGAACTCGCGGTCGTGGCTGATGACGACCGTGCCGGCGCGCAGCCCCTGGACGAAGGACTCGAGCCGCTCCAGACCGTCGAGGTCGAGATCGTTGGTGGGCTCGTCGAGCAGGAAGACGTCGTACCGGGAGAGGAGGAGGGAGGCGAGTCCGGCGCGGGCGGCCTGGCCGCCGGAGAGGGAGGTCATCGGCTGGTCGAGGCCGATGGTGAGGCCGAGCGAGGCGGCGACCTCCTCGGCGCGCTCGTCGAGGTCGGCGCCGCCGAGGGAGAGCCAGCGCTCCAGGCTGACGGCGTACGCGTCGTCGGCGCCGGGCGTCCCGTCGACCAGGCCCTGGGTGGCCTCGTCCATGGCGGTCTGGGCTGCGGCCACACCGGTGCGACGGGCGAGGAACTCCCGCACCGTCTCGCCCTCGCGCCGCTCCGGCTCCTGCGGGAGGTGGCCGACGGTGGCGGTGGGCGGGGAGAGCCTCAGCTCGCCGTCCTCGGGCGTGTCGAGCCCGGCGAGCAGCCGCAGCAGTGTCGACTTGCCGGCGCCGTTGACACCGACGAGGCCGATGACGTCGCCGGGGGCGACGACGAGGTCGAGACCGGCGAAGAGGGAGCGTTCGCCGTGGCCGGCGGCGAGGTCCTTGGCGACGAGAGTGGCAGTCATCAGGAGATGAATCCTAGGCCAGCCGCGCCCGGGCTCTTCCTGGAGGCCAGGGCCCGGGGGCCTTCGTGGGGGCCCGGGGCCCGGGACCTTCGTAAGGGCCGGGCCCCGGTGCGCGGGTGCCGGATGCGGATGGCACTGAGCGCCGGGGTCCCGGGCCGGCCGACCGGTATGGTCGGCCGGTCCGAGAGCTTCCGGCTTCCCCGAACGCCCTCGACCGCCCGTCTGGCGCGCCCTGCCCCGATGGCACCTCTCACACACGACGGGGAAAGCGCTTTTTCTCCGTACCGCAGTGCCAGAGGGGGGACGGAAGTCCGCCGATCAACAGACCTCCACGGGCTGCGCGGCGGTGAGCCGGTAGGTCGCCCGGGCGTCGAGGAGCAGGGGGACAAGCGCGCGGTGCGACTGCCGCAGCGGTACGAACCAGCCGTCACCACCGCGGCGGACGGTGATCCCGTGCAGGGCGAGCTCGTCGCCGAACTCCGCGTACTGCCCGTGGTCGAGGCGGTAACCGCACGGCGGGTCCTCGATGACCTCGGCGGGCTCGGGCGGATCGTTGTCGGCGCCGCCGAGCAGGACCGGGCCCCGGTCGGCGAACCCGGCGGCCCGGGCCGCCGCCGTGGCCGCGGCGATCCGTCCGCGCCGCTCCTCGACGAAGGCGACGGCCCCCTTCAGGGCGGCGAGTTGGGTGTGCACCCGGCGTCGCTGGTTGCGGGCGTGGTCGTTCTCCCCCGCCTCGTCCAGCGCCTCGACCCGGGTCTCGACGAGCAGACCGACGGCGTGCTTGAGGCCGGCCGCGTTCCGCAGGATGCGCTCCTGGCCGTCGCCCGCCACCTGCTTGATCGGTTTCCCGGTGTGGGGGTCGGTCCAGATGCCGTAGACGCCGCTGCTGAAGCCCGCCGTCGCGGCCGCCGGCCGGACGTACGACTCCGACAGGGTGTGCGCCTCGTCGTGGACGCGCCGGTCGGTGTTGAGGTTGCGGGGCCAGAGCGCGAGCAGGTCCTTGTCGTAGTACGGCGAGGTGCCGCCGTACTCGTGCAGGTCGTGGACCAGGTCGGGGCGCCGGTCGCGGATGACGGCGGCGAGGGCGCGCCCCTCGGCGGTCTTCAGGGCGATGTGGTCGCGGTTGATGTCGATGCCGTCTCCGTTGCCCCGGGTGCCGGCCTCCCGGCCGTCGGGGTTGGCCGTGGGGACGACGAGGACGGTGGTACGGGAGAGGAAGCGCCGGGTCTTCTCGTCCCGGGCGTACGCCAGGTCGCGGACGGTGTTCAGGCACGCCTCCCGGCCCGACGGTTCGTCGCCGTGCTGGGCGCAGATCAGCAGCACGGTCGTGCCGCCGCGGGCGGGGGCGCCGCCCGCGCCGACGGCCACGAGCCGGATCGGGCGGCCCTGCTTCGTGGTGCCGACGGAGCGCACCGAGACCCGGTCGCTGCCGCGGTCGACCGCGGCGAGGAAGGCGCTCTCCCCCGCCTCCGTGGTCCAGTGGGCCCCGTCGCCGGTCTCGAAGCCGGTGCGGGGCGGCGGCGCGGCGGCCGGGGTGCCGGCGGCCTCGGCGGGGACGGTGACGAGCGGGAGGACGAGGGCGGCGGCGGTCGCCGCGAGGGTGAGCGTGCGGCGGGAACGGCGGTCCGGTGTGCGGGTCATCGCGGCTCCCCCGGGATCGGGTGGCCGGACCGCTGAGGCGCGGTCAGCCCGTCCGGCGCCCTCTCG
The DNA here is from genome assembly GCF_044764755.1 of Streptomyces sp. NPDC093600. Lineage (NCBI taxonomy): Bacteria > Bacillati > Actinomycetota > Actinomycetes > Kitasatosporales > Streptomycetaceae > Streptomyces > Streptomyces sp. NPDC093600. The sequence goes on along the minus strand of NZ_JBIWIU010000005.1, from coordinate 300,070 downwards.
GCCGGCGCCGGGCGCCCCTGGGCGTGGCCGGCGGTCGCCCGCGCGAAGGCCGTGGGGCCGCCGACCAGCGGCAGCCGGGCCGAGGTACGGGCGAGGTCGAGGGTGAGCGTCGGCGTGGTGGAGGGCGGGTCGAGCAGGTCCTTGTCCGTGCCGCCGATGATGAGGGCGAGCCGGTGGCCGGCCGGGACGACGTGGTCGGTCGCCGCGAGCCGCAGCGTGACGGTGTACGCCGTACCGGGCGTCAGCGGGCGACCCTTCCTGGGGTCGGCCCAGGTGCCGAGGTCGGCCCAGCCACGGCTGACGACCGTGTGGCCGACGTCCGCCGTATGCGCCTCCGTCTCCTTGTAGCAGGCGCTGTCGCCGCTCGTGCTCGCTCCCCAGCAGGTGCGTTCGGTGAGCGTGGTGATGCCTTCGCCGGGTGCGGCGTAGTCGCGGATGGTGTCCGGGCCGAGATCGACGAGGACGGCGGTCAGGTGGGCGGTCCGGGTCGTCGGGGTGGCGGTGACGGTCACCCGCGAGGAGCCGGAGAGCCGCAGGTCCCGGGTGAGCGTACGGGTGACGAAGCCGGCCTTGGCCGGGGTGGGGCTGTCGATCCCGGCGGCCCAGTCGTTCTCGCCGAGGTCCGGGTCGTCGGTGAAGGTCTCGGTGGCCCCGGGCGGGGCCGGTGTCCGGCCGAGGGTGCCGACGCCCGGCGCGGCGCCTTTGCCGGGGCGCAGTTCGGTCGGCGCGGTGGTGCGCGGCGGCCAGAACCGGTCGGTGGACCAGCGGTCGGGGGCGCGCTCGATGTCGGCCATCGGCTCGCGGTCGATGCCGTTCTCGTGACCGAGGAGGTAGTGGTCGAACCAGCGGTGCAGGGTGCGGACCCAGTCGGCGCGGCGGAAGTCGAACGGGTCGACGTGGCCGGTCTGGGAGAGCCAGATCTTGCGCTCCACGCCGTGGGCGGCGAGGGCGTCCCACCACTGGCCGAAGTGGTTGGCGCGGACGTTCAGGTCCTGCTGCCCGTGCACGACGAAGACGCTGGCCTTCACCTTTCCGGCGTCCCGGACGTGGTCGCGCTCGGTCCAGGCGGGGGTCCAGTCGCCGCTGTAGGGGGTGGCGGCCGTGATGCGGTCCTGGACCGCGCCGCAACGCTCGCTCGCCTCGGGGCTGTTGACGTAGTCGGAGAGCCAGCTCGGGTTGGCGTCGTAGAGCGGGGCGCCCTGGGAGTGGAAGTAGTCGTACCAGGAGGAGATGGCGCCGATCGGCACGATCGTCCTGAGCCCTTCGACGCCGGTGGCGGCGACTCCGTTGGCGATGGTGCCGTCCCAGCTCTTGCCGATCATGCCGACGTCACCGGTGGACCAGGTGGTGGCGCGGGCGCGCTCGTGGCCGGTGCGGGAGGTGTAGGCCCGGGCGCGGCCGTTGAGCCAGTCGACGACGGCCTTGGCGGACTGGACGTCGGAGCGCCCGCCGACGTCGTCGCACCCGTCGGAGCGGTTGGTGCCCGCCAGGTCGACGGCGACGAAGGCGTAGCCGCGCGGGACGAAGTAGTTGTCGTAGAAGAGCGGGAACTGGACGGGGTCGCCGTCGGCGCCGTACGTCTTCTTCTGGCTCTCGTTGCCCCGGCCGCAGCAGGCGTAGTACGGGCTGGCGTCCATGATGACCGGGATCTTCCGGCCGGCCGCGGCGGGTTCGCGGGGCCGGATGATGTCGGCGGCGACCCGGTCGGCCCGGCCGTCCCCGTCGCCGTCGAGTCCGGTGTCCACCCAGACCGACTCACGGATCGCGTCGGCGTAGGAGTGAACCGGCGCCGACTCCCGTACGACGGGCGCACCTTGGGCTCCGGAGGGGGTGAGGAGCGCGGTGGTCAGGGCGGCCGCGGCGGCCGTCACGAGGGTTCTGCACGACAGACGGGCTCTACGGGTTCTCCGCACACGTATCGGCATGGGGCGGAACGTACCGCCGTCAACTCGTGAGCAAAAGAGTGCGATCGGGAGCCGAGGTGCGGGTGGTTCATGTCGGCCGAATGGCGATCATGTGTCGGTGGTGCCCATGGACATGACGGCCCGTCGGGGTTCTGAATAGTGTCGATAAGGACCGACGACCACCCGCACGTCTTACGCTTCTGACGACTTGGAGCCCCTGTGCACCGCAGACTCATCGTTCCGAGCGCTCTCGCGGCCTCCGTCCTGCTGGCGATCCCGGCATCGGCGGCCGACTACGTCCCGGGCGCCCCGGGCATCGGCGATCCCTACTACCCGGCCAGTGGCAACGGCGGCTACGACGTCTCCCACTACGACCTGCGCCTGAAGTACCAGCCCGCCACCGACCTCCTGGAGGGCACGGCGACGATCCTGGCCACGACGAGGCAGAACCTCTCCCGCTTCAACCTCGACCTCGGGCTGAGGGTCAGCGAGGTACGGGTGAACGGCAGGAAGGCGGGGTTCACCGCCTCGGGCGAGCAGGAGCTGGAGATCACTCCGGCGGCCCCGCTGGAGAAGAATCGTTCCATCTCGGTCGTCGTGCGGTACGCGGGCAAGCCGTCCGAGGTGAGGATCGGCGGCTGGACCGCCTGGCACCGCACCCCCGACGGCGGCGTCGCGGCGCAGGAGCCGGACTCGGCCGCCTGGTGGTTCCCGTCCAACGACCATCCACTGGACAAGGCCACCTTCGATGTCTCGGTGTCCGTGCCGGACGGCACCCAGGCCATCAGCAACGGCGTGCTCCAGTCGCAGTCGTCGCGGCTCGGCTGGACCCGCTACAACTGGCGGTCCAACAAGCCGCAGGCGACTTATCTGGCCACACTCGCCGTCGGGAAGTTCGACATCACGACCGACAGGACGGCCAACGGTCTGCCGGTCCTCAACGCGTACAGCAAGGACCTCGGCGACAACGCGGGCGCGGCGCGGGCCAGCGTCGAGCGCACGGCCGAGGTCGCGGAGTGGCTGGAGGGGGTCTTCGGACCGTACCCCTTCAACGCGCTCGGCGGTTACGTCCCGAACGTGACCAGCGGCTACGCCCTGGAGACGCAGACCCGGCCGTTCTACAGCCCCCGGCAGTTCGCCAACGGGGCGAACGTCTCCGTGGTGGTGCACGAACTGGCGCACCAGTGGTACGGCGACAGCGTCTCGGTCGACCGCTGGAAGGACATCTGGGTCAACGAGGGCTTCGCCCGCTACAGCCAGTGGCTCTGGTCGGAGAAGGAGGGCGAGGGCACCGCCCAGGAGCTGGCCGACCACGTCTACGCCTCCCGCGCCGCCGACGACCCGTTCTGGACGGTGAAGCCGGGCGACCCGGGCCCGGACGACCAGTTCCACATCGCCGTCTACGACCGGGGCGCCCTGGCGCTGCAGGCGCTCCGCAACGAGATCGGTGACGAGGACTTCTTCGCCGTCCTGAAGGGCTGGCCGACGGAGTTCGCGTACGGCAACGCCGGCGTCGCCGACTTCGTGGCGTACGCGGAGCGGGTCTCGGGCAAGCCGCTGGCCGGCCTCTTCGACACCTGGCTCTACCAGCCGGTCAAGCCGACCGCACCTGCGGCGGCCGAAGCCGGGGTGTCGGCGCGGTCCGCAGCCGGCGACGCGACCTCGCGGCCCGTGGAGCCGAAGTCCTGGAAGAAGATCGCGGAGACGAACACCATCCACGACCACGAGCACTGAGTCGTAGACCGCGTCCGTGTCCCGCCCCCCCCGGGGGGCGGGACACGGGCGCGCCGGGGGGCCCACGCCTGGAGAGCGCTTTCCCCGCTCGGTTCCCGTGCAGGGGCCAACCGTTACCCTCGTCCTGTCAGCAGCGTCGTCCACCGTGGTCATGCCCCGTGTCCACGCCCCGTGAGGAGCCGGCCTTGAGCGAAACGACGTCCGGGACGCGTCCCACCCTGGAAGCCGTCGCCGCGCGCGCCGGAGTGTCCCGGGCGACGGTCTCCCGTGTCGTCAACGGCGGCGCCGGAGTCCGGGACGTCCTGGTGGAGAAGGTCCGCAAGGCCGTCGAGGAGCTCGGCTACATCCCCAACCACGCCGCCAGGACCCTGGTGACCCGGCGCAACGGCGCCGTCGCCGTGATCATCGCCGAGCCGGAGTTCCGGATCTTCTCCGATCCCTTCTTCGAACAGCAGGTTCGGGGCATCAGCCGGGAACTGACCGCGCACGACGCCCAGTTGGTGCTTCTCTGGGTGGAGGGGCCCGGCGACCAGGAGCGGATCGCCCGCTATCTGGGCGGCGGCCACGTGGACGGCGCACTCGCCTTCTCGCTCCACACCGACGACCAGCTGCCCGCGATCGTCCGCCGGGTCCAGGTGCCGACGGTGTTCGGCGGCCGCCCGGGGTGGACGGCCCCGGCGGGCGAGCCGCCGGTCCCGTACGTCGACTGCGACAACCGGGGTGGCGCCCGGGCCGCCGTGCGCCATCTGCGCACGCTCGGCCGCCGGACGATCGCCCACATCACGGGACCCCGCGACCAGACGTCCGCCCTGGACCGACTGGCGGGATACCAGGACGAACTACCGGATTCCGACCCGGATCTGGTGGCCTTCGGCGCGTTCACGGAGGAGAGCGGGGCACGGGCGATGACAGAGCTGCTCGCCCGGCGCCCCGACCTCGACGCCGTGTTCGCGGCCAACGACCTGATGGCGTCGGGGGCCCTCCGCGTACTGCGCGAGCACGGCAGGAGCGTGCCGGAGGATGTGGCGCTCGTCGGTTTCGACGACATGCCCCAGGTGGCCGAGGCGACCGACCCGCCGCTCTCGACGGTCCGTCAGGACATCGAGGGGATGGGACGGTTGATGGTACGGCTCCTGATGCGCACCCTGGACGGCGAGGACCCCGAGCCCGTGATCACACCGACCGAGCTCGTCCTGCGTGCCTCCGCGTAAGGCTCCTGAATCCGGCGGCCAACTCCATCGCGCCACCGAGCTGTTACGTGTTCGACTCTTGACGGGGAGCGCGCCGGGGAGGCACGCTCCTGACGCATTCCTGAGAGCGCTCTCAAGCGGGCCACCGGCGCGCCGACGAGCGTTTCTCGACGGACCCCGAAGCCAAGGGAGGCTTCCCATGCCCACTGCCCGAGCCGCCAGGAGCGCCGCCGCCCGTATGCGCCGCCTCGGCGCGGTCGCCCTCGCCGGGGCACTCCTCGCCGCCTGCGGATCCGGGGGGTCCGGCGGCGCCTCCGACAGCGCGGGCGGAAAGGTCACGATCACCGTCGACCTCTTCGGCTCGTTCGGCTACAAGGAGGCCGGGCTGTACGCCGCGTACGAGAAGCTCCACCCGAACGTGACGATCAAGCAGACCGACACCGAGGACGAGCAGGACTACTGGAAGTCGCTGCAGACCCGGCTGGCCGGCGGGGGCGGGCTCGCCGACGTCCAGGCCGTCGAGGTCGGCCGGATCGCGTCGGTCACCCAGCAGCAGGCGGACAAGTTCGAGGACCTGACGAGGTACGGCGCGGACAGGCTGAAGGACGAGTTCGCCCCCGCCACCTGGTCGGCGGCGACCACCAAGGACGGCAGGATCCTCGGTCTCGGCACCGACGTCGGCCCCGAGGCCATGTGCTACCGCACCGACCTCCTCCGGCAGGCCGGACTGCCGACCGACCGCACCGAACTGGCGCGGAAGTGGTCCACCTGGGAGGGCTACCTCGCGCTTGGCGAGCAGTACCGGGCCAAGGCCCCGGCCAAGAGCGCCTGGCTGGACAGCGTCGGCAGTCTCTACACGGTCATGGTCGGTCAGGAGAAGGAGCGCTACTACGACGCGTCGGGCACGCTGATCTACGCGGACAACCCCGCCGTGAAGCACGCCTGGGAGACCTCCGCCAAGGCGGCGAAGGCGGGGCTGAGCGCCAAGCTGGACCAGTGGTCGCCGCAGTGGAACCAGGCGTTCTCGGCCGGTTCCTTCGCCACGCTCCCCTGCCCCGCATGGATGCTCGGCTACATCAAGGGCCAGGCCGGTGACGCGGGCAAGGGCAAGTGGGACATCGCCAAGCTCCCCGGCGGCGCCGGGAACTGGGGCGGCTCGTACCTCACCGTCCCGCGCGCGGCCAAGCACAAGAAGGAGGCGTACGAGCTGATCCAGTGGCTCACCGCCCCGGCGCAGCAGGCCACGCTCTTCAGGAAGCAGGGGAACTTCCCCTCCTCGACCGGCGCCATCGCCCAGGTCGCGGCGGCGACGGACCCGTACTTCTCGGGGGCGCCGATCGGCCGGATCTTCGGTGACGCGGCGAAGGCGGCGCCGGTGCAGGTGCTCGGCGTCCACGACAAGAACGTCGCCGACCAGATCACCAACGCGCTGAGCGAGGTGGAGCGCAAGGGCACGTCACCGGAGAAGGCGTGGTCGAACGCGCGGAAGGGTGTGGAGAACGTCATCGGCTGAGCCGACGGGCCGCGCCACGGGCCGCGCGGTGCCGTGCGGCGCCCGCCCCCCTCACCCCCCCGCCCCCGCCCCGCTCCGAACGACCGAAGGGCCGCACCGTGACCCTCACCGCCTCCGGGCCGACGACGGCGCCCGTCCCGCCGTCGTCGGCCCGGCCCCCAGGCCGCGCTCGCCGCCGCTGGGCCGCGCTCGTGCCGTACGCCTATCTCGCCCCGTTCTTCACCCTGTTCGCGGCGTTCGGCCTCTTCCCGCTGCTCTACACCGCCTTCGTCTCCCTCTACCGCGTCGAGCTGCAGACCCCCGGCGACATGGAGTGGCGGGGCCTCGGGAACTACGCGGCCCTGCTCACCGACGAGTTCTTCTGGACCGCGCTGCGCAACACCTTCACCATCGGCGTCCTGTCCACCGTCCCCCAGCTGGCGATGGCGCTGGGCCTGGCGCATCTGCTCAACTACAAGCTGCGCGGCCGGACCTTCTTCCGTACCGCCATGCTGCTGCCGTACGCGACCTCCGTCGCCGCCGCCACGCTGGTGTTCGCCCAGCTCTTCGGCCGGGACTTCGGTCTCGTCAACTACGTGCTCTCACTGGTGGGGATCGAGCCGGTCGACTGGCAGAACGGCACGCTCGCCTCGCAGATCGCCGTCTCGTCGATCGTCGTCTGGCGCTGGACCGGCTACAACGCGCTGATCTATCTCGCGGGCATGCAGTCCATCCCCTCAGAGCTGTACGAGGCGGCGGAGATGGACGGGGCCTCGCGGTGGCGGCAGTTCCTCCATGTCACGCTGCCCGGGCTGCGGCCGACGATCGTCTTCACCACCGTCGTCTCCACGATCGGGGCGACCCAGCTCTTCGGTGAGCCGCTGCTCTTCGAGGGCTCGATCTCGGGCGGCATCTCGCACCAGTACCAGACGCTCGGTCTCTATCTGTACGAGCAGGGCTGGGGCTTCTTCCACCTGGGCCGGGCGGCCGCGATCGCCTGGCTGATGTTCCTGCTGATCCTCGTCCTGGTCGGGGTCAACGCCCTGATCGCGCACCGCCGTTCACGTCGAGAGGAGGGCCGGGCATGACCGCGCGCTCCGCCCGTACGGGCCACGGCGGCAGGATCACGTACGCCGTCCTGATTCTCGCGGTCCTGGTCTCCGCCTTCCCGTTCTACTGGACGATCGTCGCGGCCAGCCGCTCCAACGCCGATCTGGCGCGGGTGCCGCCGACGTTGCTGCCGGGCCCCAACCTGATCCGCAACTTCGAGGCGGTGATGGAGGAGGCCGACATCGGCAAGGCGCTCCTGAACTCCCTCATCGTCTCCGGCTCGATCACCGTGGGCACCGTGCTGTGCTGCACCCTGGCCGGCTTCGCCTTCGCCAAGCTGCGCTTCCGTGGCCGGGGCGCGCTCCTCGCGGTCACGGTGGGCACGATGATGATCCCGCCGCAGCTGGGGGTGATCCCGCTGTTCATGCTGATCGCCGAGCTGGGCTGGGTGAACCAGCTCCAGTCGGTGATCCTGCCCGGGCTCGTCTCGGCGTTCGGGGTCTTCTTCATGCGCCAGTACCTGGTGCAGGCGCTGCCGGACGAGCTGATCGAGGCGGCCCGGGTGGACGGCGCCTCCTCCGCCCGGATCTTCTGGTCGATCGTGGTGCCGATCGCCCGGCCCGGGATGGCCGTGCTGGGGCTCCTCACCTTCATGGCCGCCTGGAACGACTTCTTCTGGCCGATCGTGGCGCTGTCCTCGCAGGAGCCGACGGTGCAGGTCGCGCTGCGCCAGCTCGGCGGCGGTTATGTCCACGACCAGTCGGTGATCATGGCCGGCACGCTGCTCGGCACCCTTCCGGTGCTGCTCGTCTTCGGCCTGCTGGGCCGGCAGATCGTCGGCGGCATCATGCAGGGCGCGGTCAAGGGCTGACCCCTCCTTTTCCCTGCCCCCTCTCCCCTCTCCCCCCTCTCATGACGGGAGTTCCTCACCCATGAATGCTCTCTTCCCTGCCGGTTTCCGCTGGGGTTCGGCCACGGCCGCGTACCAGATCGAGGGTGCGGCGGCCGAGGACGGCCGCACACCGTCGATCTGGGACACCTTCAGCCGGACTCCGGGCAATGTGCGCAACGGTGACACCGGTGACATCGCCGCCGACCACTACCACCGGATGCGCGAGGACGTGGCCCTGATGAAGGAGGTGGGGCTCACCGACTACCGGTTCTCCCTCTCCTGGCCCCGGATCCAGCCGACCGGGCGCGGACCGGCCGTCCAGAAGGGCCTGGACTTCTACCGCGCCCTGGCCGACGAGCTGCTGGAGGCCGGGATCCGGCCCGTCGCCACCCTCTACCACTGGGACCTTCCCCAGGAGCTGGAGGACGCGGGCGGCTGGCCGGAGCGCGCGACGGCCGAGCGGTTCGCCGAGTACACCTCCCTCGCCGCCGAGGCGCTGGGCGACCGGATCGCCACCTGGACGACGCTCAACGAGCCCTGGTGCGCCGCCTTCCTGGGGTACGGCTCCGGTGTCCACGCGCCCGGCCGCACCGACGGGCCGGCCGCCCTGCGCGCCGCCCATCACCTCAACCTGGCCCACGGTCTGGCCGCCCGCGTCCTGCGCGGGGCGCTTCCGGCCGGGACCGAGATCTCCCTGACCCTCAACGTCCACGCGATCAGGGCGCTCTCGGATTCCCCGGAGGACCGGGACGCCGCCCGCCGGATCGACGCCGTCGGCAACCGGATCTTCCTCGACCCGGTGTTCCACGGCCGGCTCCCCGACGACCTGGTGGCCGACACGGCCGCGCTCACGGACTGGTCCTTCGTCCACGACGGCGACCTGGAGACGATCTCCGCCCCGATCGACTCGCTCGGTGTCAACTACTACTCCCCCGCCGTCGTGGCCGCCGGGACGTCGGAGTCGCCTTCGCCGTGGCCGGGGGCGGCGGACCGGGTCCGGTTCGTGCCGGCGCCCGGGCCGAGGACGGCGATGGACTGGCCGGTGGACCCGGAGGGCCTGTACGAGCTGCTGGTGCGGCTGCGCGACGAACTGCCCGGGGTGCCGCTGCTGATCACCGAGAACGGCGCCGCCTACGACGACTACGCCGACCCGGAGGGCGAGGTCCACGATCCGGAGCGGGTGGCGTATCTGGACGCGCACCTGGCGGCGGCCCACCGGGCGATCGCCGCCGGGGCGGATGTGCGCGGCTACTTCCTCTGGTCGCTGCTCGACAACTTCGAGTGGGCGTACGGCTACGGCAAGCGGTTCGGCATCGTGCACGTGGACTTCGCGAGCCAGCGCCGTACGCCGAAGGACAGCGCGCGCTGGTACGCGGAGGTCATCGCGCGCGGCGGGCTGCTCCGCTGAGCCGGGCCCGCCGGCGGGCCTCGCGCGCCATCGGCAGATAGCGCAGCCGCTCGGGAAGGACGGGCACCACGAGGCGGACGACCCGGGTGAAACGGCGCAGCCGCCGCTCCTGGTCGTCGCTCCAGGCGAGCCCGATGGCCTCGCGGGCGTCGGGTGGCGTCAGGCCGACGGTGAGGAAGGAGCGGAAGCGGGCGAGCCGGGGCAGGATCACCGGCCACAGCGCGCGGAGCAGGATCCGCAGCGGCAGGGGGCCCCGGTCGGGCGGCGGTACCGGCTGGGCGGGGTCCAGCAGCTCGCGTACGACGACGGTGGCCTCCAGTTCGTCACGGAGCATCGTGCGGTAGTACGGCCAGAACTCCTCGATCGTCTGGGGCATGTCCCGGTCGTGGATGCCGAGGATCCGGCCGACCTGGAGCCACTCGGCGTAGAGCTGCCGCTCCTGGGCCTCGCTGAGCGGGCGGTGGAGATAGCGCAGGCCGTGGTGGTAGACGGGGAAGCCGGTGGCGTGGACCCAGGCGTAGTGAGCGGGGGTGAGGGCGTGGTAGCGGCGGCCGTGGGCGTCGGTGCCCTGGATGGTGCGGTGGAGCCGCCGGAGCCGGCGCCCCTCCTCGGCAGCGGCCTCACCGCCGTACACCCACAGCAGTGCGGAGCGCAGTGAGCGCTCGCCACGGCCCCATGGGTCGGTACGGAAGACGGAGTGCTCGTCGACACCGGCGCCGACGGCGGGGTGCGCGACCTGCAGGGTGAGGGCGGCCGGCAGCATCAGCAGCGCCCGGACGTCCCCGGCGATGCTCCACAGCACCCCGCCGACGGGTGGCGGCTCGGGCGGCCGGGCGGCGCCGTCGGCCATGGCCTCCGCGGGGGTCGCGGGGGCTTTCGCTCCGGTCACCTCGTGCTCACTCCTCACACTCTCAGCCTGCCCCTCGCCGGGCCTTCCGGGCAAAGGGCGCACATGGGTCGGGGCCGCGTCCCGGGCGTGGGCCCGGGGCGCGGCCCCGTACGCAGTGTGGGTCAGGCGCGGTCCGCGCCGACGGGCTCGCCGACGATGCGGTCGGCCAGGGCGTGGGCCCAGGCGTCGACGTCGGCGGTCAGCTCGCGCTCGGCGGCGGCGCGCTCGGCGGCGATGCGCTCGGCACCGGCCGCGAGGATCGCGTCCCGCTCGGCGACGCCCTCGGCACGCGCGGCGGCGATGGCGGCCGCGCCCTCCTCGGTGGCCCGGGAGCGGATGCGGGCGGCCTCGTGGCGCGCCTCGGCGAGCTCGGCCTCGTACTGCTCGCGGATCCGCGTGGCCTCGGCGCGCAGGTCGTCGGCGCGCTCGGTGCCGCCGGCGATCGCGTCCTCGCGCTCGGAGAGGGTCTTGTTGATCTTCGGCAGGACACCCTTCGCCATGATGAGGAAGGTGAGGGCGAACAACACCACGCCGAGGATGAGCTCCGCCGTGACGGGGTTGAGCGGACCGAGGTCCATGTTGAAGAGCGTCGAATTCTGCGCGAGGGTCATGCGCGCATCCTACCTGGTCGCAAAACCGACAATTCATGCGAGTGGCACAGGGGCACGGGAGAGTTGGCGCACTGGTGCGGACCGCGCAAGATTCCCGGCACCCAACGGCTACCGGAAGGTAACCACGGCTGCTTTGATGTGCGGCGCCGGTCCAACCCCCCACTACTCCACGGGAGTTCCAGTGCCGCTCGCTCCGCTCCAGCGCCGCTTCCTCGGCGCCGCCCTCTCGGGCGCGCTCGCCGCCGCCACCCTGGCGACGACCGCTCCGCCGGCCTCGGCCGCCGAGACCCCCCGGCTGAAGGTGCTCTCCTACAACGCGTTCCTCTTCTCCAAGTCGCTGTACCCGAACTGGGGCCAGGACCACCGGGCCGCGGCCATACCCGCCGCGTCCTTCTTCCAGGGCAACGACGTCGTGGTGCTCCAGGAGGCCTTCGACAACTCCTCCTCGGACGCGCTGAAGGCGAAGGCGGCCACCCAGTACCCGCACCAGACCCCGGTCATGGGCCGGAGCAGGACTGGCTGGGACGCCACCGGCGGCGCCTGGTCCACCACGACGCCGGAGGACGGCGGTGTGACGATCCTCAGCAAGTGGCCGATCGTCCGCAAGGAGCAGTACGTCTACAAGGACGCCTGCGGCTCCGACTGGTACTCGAACAAGGGCTTCGTCTACACGGTCCTCGACGTGAACGGCGCGCGCGTCCACGTCGTCGGCACCCACGCCCAGTCCACCGACCCGGGCTGCTCGGCGGGCGAGGCGGCGCGGATGCGCAGCCTCCAGTTCAAGGCGATGGACGCCTTCCTCGACGCCAAGAACATCCCGGCGAGCGAGCAGGTCGTGGTGGCCGGCGACTTCAACGTCGACTCGCGGACGCCCGAGTACGGCACGATGCTCTCCGACATGGGCCTCGTGGGCGAGGACGCCAGGACCGGACACCCGTACTCGTTCGACACCGAACTGAACTCCATCGCCGCCGAGCGCTACCCGGACGACCCGCGCGAGGACCTGGACTACGTCCTCCACCGCGCGGGCCACGCCCGCCCCACGGGCTGGACGAACAACGTGGTCCTGGAGAAGAGCGCGCCATGGACGGTCTCCAGCTGGGGCACGCGGTACACGTACACCAACCTGAGCGACCACTACCCGGTGACCGGGTACGCGGCGGGCTGAGCACGCCTCCCACGGGACTGCCACGTCGGTGGTCCCGCGGGGCCGTTCGCGGCTGGGCCGGCTAGGACCCGTAGACGCCGAACACGCTGTACGCCCACAGGCCGACGACGCCCACCACGCAGAGCAGCACCGCCCAGGAGCCGAGGCCCGTGTGGCGGCTGCGGCGCTCGCGGGCGGGTCGGGCGGGGGGCTGCGGGCGCGAGGGGCGGCGAGCGCGGGTGGCTGCCGGGGCCCGCTCGGTCTCGGCGGCCGCGACGTCGGCGAGCAGACGGCGGCAGACCGCCGCCAGCTCGCTCGTCCCGACGGAGAGGTCGACGACGATCTCCGAGCGCGCCGGCGCCGTGGTGCCCCCGTCGAGGAGGCGCCCGGCGCGCAGCCGCGCCTGGTCCTTTCCGCCGGTGGGGGCGAGGCTTATCCAGCGCCCCACGTGCTCGCCCCGGATGACCACCCCACCGCCCCGCTCCCGGTACACGGTGTGCTCCCGCCACAGGACGCCGGCCAACTCCGTGGCCGTGTCCCTGAGTTCCGCGTACATGCCCCTCCCCTGCCCCGAACTCCGTATTCGAACAAGCACGTGACTCTAGCGCCAGCTCCGCCCCACCCGGCGCGGCGGGGGCGAGCGTGCCCCTTACGGCCGCTTACGGTCGAAGTCGTACACAGTGACCGGTATCCCCTGGGCCACCAGGCGCTCCACGACGAGCGGTTCGACGCGTGACCACTCCCCGCCGGCGAGACCGCAGCCGATGCGGGGCATGTGCACGGAGGCCCCCAGCTCCAGCGCCTTTCCGGCGAGCAGCCCGAGCGCCGCGTCGATCGCTTCGTACCGCACGGGCACAGCGGTGCTCCCGGCGGTCCGTATCCCCCGCTGCCCCACCATGTTGGCCACCCACACGGAGGGGTCGACCGGGACGAACTGGGCGGCTCCCAGGCCGAAGTCGTTCCGCGCGCGTTCGCGGTGCCAGCGGCGGAAGGCCGCCTCCGGCTCCGGCCATCGCCGCGACAGCGCGAGCACGAAGCCCTTCCCCCACCCGCCCAGGTCGTTGCAGACATGGGCGATGATCTTGACGCCCCCGCCGCGCGGCGCGGTCGCGTCCCCCTCGGCGTACGTGATCTCCGACATGCCCTCACCGTAGAGACCGCCACTGACAGCGCCCCAGGGCTTTTACAACGATGGTGAGACAGCAATACTGTTGCACGTCGGGCGGGAACGGCACGGGAAGTGAGGCACCTCAGATGGCCACCGGGACCGAGGCGGGGGCGGCGGCGCAGGCGCCGACGTTCACCGTCGACGAGTTGGCCGCCCGGGCCGGCGTCACCGTGCGCACGGTGCGGTTCTACGGCACCAAGGGGCTGCTGCCGCCGCCGGTGATCGGTCCCCGCCGGGTCGGACACTACGGCCCCGAGCACCTGTCCCGGCTGGCGCTGATCGAGGAGCTCCAGCGCCAGGGCATGACCCTGGCCGCGATCGAGCGGTACCTGGAGCAGCTCCCGCCCGATCTGAGCGCGCAGGACCTGGCGATCCACCGCGCGCTGGTGGCCTCCTGGGCGCCCGAGTCGGCCGAGGAGATCACCCGGCGCGAGCTGGAGCGGCGTGCGGGGCGGCCGCTGACCGACGAGGACGTCGAGCGGCTCGCGGCGATGGGCGTCCTCGACCGGGGGCCCGATCCGGAGGTGTTCCGGCTCGACGGGACGCTGCTGCGCCTCGGCGTCGAGCTGCTGGACGTCCCCATCGCCCACGAGACGATCCTGGCCTCCCGCACGGTCCTGCTGGAGCACGCGCGGGCGGCCGCGCAGGAGCTGTCCCGGCTGTTCCGGGACGAGGTGTGGAACCCGTACCGGGAGCGCGCCTCGGACCCGGACCACCTGGCGGCGATGAAGTCGCTCTCGGCCCATATGCAGCCGATGGTGGTCCAGGCCCTCGTCACGGCCTTCCAGCGCTCGCTGCGCGAGGAGCTGCGGGCCGCGTTCGGTCAGGCGAAGCAGGACTGAACGCGGCCCGGCCGGATCCCCGGCCGGATCGGCGGGACACCCCTACGCGTCGGTGAAGACCTCGCCCCGCTCCGCCTTCTCCACCAGCAGCGCCGGCGGCAGGAAGCGGTCGCCGTACCGTTCGGCCAGTTCACGCGCGCGTGCCACGAAGCCGGGAAGCCCGCCCTCGTACCCGTTGATGTACTGCAGCACACCGCCGGTCCAGGCCGGGAAGCCGATGCCCATGATGGAGCCGATGTTGGCGTCGGCGACCGAGGTCAGCACGTTCTCCTCCAGACAGCGCACCGAGTCCAGCGCCTCGGAGAAGAGCATCCGCTCCTTCATGTCCTCGAAGGGGACCGTCACGTCGGAGCGCGTGAAGTGCTCGCGCAGCCCCGGCCACAGCCCGGTCCGCTTGCCCTCCTCGTCGTAGTCGTAGAAGCCCGCGCCCCCGCTGCGGCCGGTGCGCCCGAACTCGTCGACCATCCGGTCGATCACCGCGTCCGAGGGGTGTCCGGCCCAGCTGCCGCCGGCCTCCTCGATCGCCCGCCGGGTCTCCTCGCGGATCTTGCGGGGCAGCGTCAGGGTCAGCTCGTCCATGAGGGAGAGGACCTTGGCCGGGTAGCCGGCCTGGGCCGCCGCCTGCTCGACGGAGACCGGGTCGGCGCCCTCGCCGACCATCGCCACGCCCTCGTTGATGAACTGGCCGATCACCCGCGAGGTGAAGAAGCCGCGCGAGTCGTTCACGACGATCGGCGTCTTGTTGATCTGCCGTACCAGGTCGAAGGCGCGCGCCAGCGCCTCGTCGCCGGTGCGCTCGCCCTTGATGATCTCCACCAGCGGCATCTTGTCGACGGGCGAGAAGAAGTGCAGACCGATGAAGTCCTCCGGGCGCGTGACGCCCTCCGCGAGCACGGTGATCGGCAGCGTCGAGGTGTTGGAGCAGAGCAGCGCGTCCGGCTCGACGATGTCCTGGATCTCCTCGAAGACCTTGTGCTTGAGCGCGGTGTCCTCGAAGACGGCCTCGATCACGGCGTCGCAGCCCGCCAGATCGGCCGGGTCGGCGGTGGGCGTGATCCGGGCCAGCAGCGCGTCGCGCTTCTCCTCGGTCGTGCGGCCGCGCGACAGCGCCTTGGCGAGCAGCTTCTCGGAGTACTCCTTGCCGCGCCGGGCGGCCTCCTCGGAGACGTCCTTGAGGACGACGTCGATGCCCGCTCGGGCGCACGAGTAGGCGATGCCCGCGCCCATCATGCCGGCGCCGAGGACGGCGACCTTGCGGACCGGCCGGGGCTCGATGCCCTGGGGGCGGTTGGCGCCGGAGTTGACGGCCTGGAGGTCGAAGAAGAACGCCTGGATCATGTTCTTGGCGGTCTGCCCGGTGACCAGCTCGGTGAAGTAGCGCGCCTCGATGATCTGGGCGGTCTCGAAGTCGACCTGGGACCCCTCGACGGCGCAGGCGAGGATGTTGCGCGGGGCCGGGTAGGGGGCGCCGTTCAGCTGCTTCTTCAGGTTGGCGGGGAAGGCCGGCAGATTGGCGGCGAACCGCGGGTTCGACGGCGTGCCGCCGGGGATCTTGTACCCCTTGACGTCCCAGGGCTGCCGCGACTCGGGGTGGGTGTCGATGAAGGCGCGCGCCTTGGCGAGCATCTCCTCGGGCGTGGCGGCCACGTCGTGGACCAGGCCGTTCTCGAGCGCCCGCCGCGGGTCGTACTGGGTGCCCTGGAGCAGCACCTTGAGCAGCGCGTCGGCGATGCCCATGAGCCGTACGGTACGGGTGACGCCGCCGCCGGCCGGGAGGAGGCCGAGGGTGACCTCGGGCAGGCCGATCTTGGAGCCGGGGGCGTCGAGGGCGATGCGGTGGTGGGCGGCGAGGGCGATCTCGTAACCGCCGCCGAGAGCCGCTCCGTTGATGGCGGCGACGACCGGCTTGCCGATGGTCTCGATCCGGCGCAGGGAGGTCTTGATGGCCATGCCGGCGTCGAAGGCCTGCTGGGCCTGCTCGGGCCCCACCTTCATCATGTCCTTGAGGTCGCCGCCCGCGAAGAAGGTCTTCTTGGCGGAGGTGTAGATGATGCCGCGGATGGAGTCCTGCTCGGCCACGACGCGGTCGGCGATCGCCGCGATGGAGTCCTTGAACGCCTGGTTCATGGTGTTCGCGGACTGGTTCGGGTCGTCGAGGACGAGGGTGACGACGCCGGTCTCGTCCTGCTCCCAGCGGATGGTGGTGCTCTCGGTCATTGGAGTGTCTCCGAAGATGGGAAGGGAACGGACGGTCAGACGCGCTCGACGATCGTGGCGATGCCCATGCCACCGCCCACGCAGAGCGTGGCCAGGCCGTAGCGCTTGTCCTGGCGCTCCAGCTCGTCGACGAGCGTGCCGAGGATCATCGCGCCGGTGGCGCCCAGCGGGTGGCCGAGCGCGATCGCTCCGCCGTTGACGTTGACCTTGTCCAGGCTGATGCCCATGTCCTTCACGAACCGGAGCACCACGCCCGCGAAGGCCTCATTGATCTCGACCAGGTCGATGTCGTCCATGGTCAGTCCGGCCTTGGCGAGCGCCTTGCGGGTCGCGGGGGCCGGGCCGGTGAGCATGATGGTCGGCTCGGAGCCGGAGACGGCCGCGGCCACGATCCGGGCCCGCGGGGTCAGGCCGTACCGCTCACCGACCTCCTTCGAGCCGATCGCGACGAGCGAGGCGCCGTCGACGATGCCGGAGGAGTTCCCGGCGTGGTGGACGTGGTCGATCTTCTCGACCCAGTGGTACTTCTGCAGGGCGACGGCGTCGAAGCCGCCCAGGTCGCCAATGTCGGCGAAGGAGGGCTTGAGGGAGGCGAGGGAGTCGGCGGTGGTGCCGGGGCGCATGTGCTCGTCGTGGTCGAGGACGACCAGGCCGCTGCGCCGGTCCCTGACCGGGACGACGGAGCGGTCGAAGCGGCCGTCCTTCCACGCGGCGGCGGCACGCTCCTGGGAGAGCGCCGCGTACTCGTCGACGTCGCGGCGGGAGAAGCCCTCGATGGTGGCGATGAGATCGGCGCCGATGCCCTGGGGGACGAAGCCGGTCTCGTGGTTGGTCATGGGGTCGGCGAACCAGGCGCCGCCGTCGGAGGCCATCGGGACGCGGGACATGGACTCGACGCCGCCGGCCAGGACGAGGTCCTCCCAGCCCGAACGGACTTTCATCGCCGCCATGTTGACCGCTTCGAGGCCGGAGGCACAGAAGCGGTTCTCCTGGACGCCGGCGACGGTGTCGGGCAGTCCGGCGGCGATGGCGGCGATCCGGGCGATGTCGGAGCCCTGGTCGCCGACCGGGCCGACGACGCCGAGGACGATGTCGTCGACCGCGGCCGGGTCGAGGCCGGGGAAGCGGTCGCGGAGCTCGTGGATGAGGCCGACGACCAGGTCGATGGGCTTGGTGCCGTGCAGGGCGCCGTTGGCCTTGCCGCGGCCGCGCGGGGTGCGGATCGCGTCGTACACATACGCTTCGGTGCTCACGAGAAGCCTTTCAGGAGGGTGGACAGCGCGGGGAAGGTGGAAAGCGCAGAGAAGAGGCGGACAGCGGGAGGTCAGCCGAGCAGCGAACGCCCGATGATCTCCTTCATGATCTCGGTCGTGCCGCCGTAGATGGTCTGGATACGGCCATCGGTGAAGGCCCTGGCGACCGGCAACTCGGCCATGTAGCCGTATCCCCCGTGCAGTTGCAGACAGCGGTCGGCGACCCGCTTCTGCAGTTCGGTGGCCCACCACTTGGCCATCGAGGCGTGGACGGCGTCGAGCTCCCCGTTCGAGTGATCGACGATGCACCGGTCGATGAAGGTGCGGGTGACGGCGCATTCGGTGGCCATCTCCGCGATCTCGAAGCGGATGTGCTGGAGCTTGGCCAGCGGCCGCCCGAAGGCCTCGCGCTCCTTGACGTACCGCGTGGTGATCTCCAGGAGGTGCTCGGCGGCGGCGATGCCGGCCACGGCGATGGCCATGCGTTCCTGCGCGAGGTTGGTCATGAGGTGGACGAAGGCGCCGTTGAGCTCGCCGAGGAGGTTCTCCTTGGGGACGCGGACGTCCCGGAAGAACAGCTCGGCGGTGTCCTGGGACTTCTGTCCGATCTTGTCGAGGTTCCGGCCGCGCTCGAAGCCGTCCATGCCGCGCTCGACGACGAGCAGGGACAGGCCGTGGGCGCCTCCCTCGGGCGTCGTCCGCGCCACGACGATCACCAGGTCGGCGAGGATGCCGTTGGAGATGAAGGTCTTGGAGCCGTTGAGCACCCAGTGGTCGCCCCGGTCCTCGGCGGAGGTCCTGATCCCCTGGAGGTCGGAGCCCGCGCCCGGCTCGGTCATCGCTATGGCGGTGATGAGCTCGCCGGAGCAGAAGCCGGGCAGCCAGCGCCGCTTCTGCTCCTCGGTGGCGAGCGAGGTGAGGTACGGGCCGATGATGTCGTTGTGCAGGCCGAGGGCGATCCCGGGAGCGCCGGCGCGGGTGAACTCTTCGGCGAGGACGGCGCTGTAGCGGAAGTCGGGGGTGCCGCCGCCTCCGTACTCCTCGTCGACGGCGAGGCCGAGCAGCCCTTGGCGTCCGGCGGCGCGCCAGGCGTCCCGGGAGACGATGCCGTCCTTCTCCCACTGCTCGTAGTGCGGCAGGACCTCCTTGGCGAGGAAGGTGCGGACGGTCTCCCGGAAGGCGTCGTGGTCGGCGGTGTAGAGCTGGCGCTTCATGCTTCGGGCTCCTGAGGGGCGTCTGTGCTGATCAGGGACGGTACGGCCCAGTCGCGGGCGACCTCTTCGGTGTCGGCGCCGGGCTGGGCGGGGCCGGTGCGGACGCCGCCGGGGGTGGCGGAGAAGCGGGGTGCGGGAGCGGGCTGGGTGAGGCCGCCGTGCTCGACGAAGGTGGCGCGGGCGGCGAGATGCGGGTGGGCGGGTGCCTCGCGCAGCGAGAGGACCGGCGCCACGCAGGCGTCGGTGCCGGCGAAGACCTCCGTCCACTCGTCTCTCGTACGGGTCCGGAACCGGTCGGCGACGGCGGCGCGCAGCTCGTCCCAGCGTCCGAGGTCATGACGGGCGGGGGCGATGTCCTCGATGCCGAGGAGCCGCGCGAACTCGTCATAGAACCGCTGTTCCAGGGCACCGACGGCCATGTGGCGGCCGTCGGAGGTCTCGTAGGTGCCGTAGAACGGGCAGCCGCCGTCCAGGAGGTTGACGCCCCGGCGGTCCTGCCAGCCGCCGGCGGCCAGCATGCCGTGGATCATGGTGGCGAGGTGGGCGGCGCCGTCGACGATGGCCGCGTCGACGACCTGGCCCTCGCCGTGCACGCGCGCGTGCTGGAGGGCGGCGAGGACGCCCACGACGAGGTAGAGCGAGCCGCCCGCGTAGTCGCCGACGAGGTTGGCGGGCACGGTGGGCGGCCCGTCCGGATCGGGGCCGATCATGTGGAGCGTGCCGGTGAGGGCGAGGTACGCGATGTCGTGTCCGGCGGCGGCGGCGAGCGGGCCGTCCTGTCCCCAGCCGGTCATCCGGCCGTAGACCAGCGCGGGATTGCGGGCGAGGCAGGCGTCGGGGCCGACGCCGAGCCGCTCGGCGACGCCGGGCCGGTACCCCTCGACGAGGATGTCGGCCCGCTCGACGAGGTCGAGGACGGCCGCCGGCCCGCCCTCGGCCTTGAGGTCGAGGAGGACGGAGCGCTTGTTGCGGTTGGTGAGGTCGTACGCGGGGTCGATGCCGAGCCCTGCCCCGCCGGGGCGGTCGACCCGGACGACGTCGGCGCCGAGGTCGGCCAGGAGCATGGCCGCGAAGGGGCCGGGCCCGATGCCGGCCAGCTCGACCACGCGCACGCCGGAGAGCGGGCCCCTCGGGGCGTTCCGCGTCCCTGCCATCAAGCCCCCAGCTGTGTGTGACACCAATGATGTAACACCGGAGATGCTAGGAACGTGTTCCACCGTGCACAAGACCCCGGGCCGAGCAAGCGCTTGGAAATTGCGCCGGTGCGGAGTTCCGCTAGGCTCCGCCGACGACACGCGCCCGGACGACGGCGCGGGCGACGGCGGAGGGGCTGGATGGAGACTGGGGCCGGCACGGGGCGGGACGCAGCGGCACGGCCGTACGACCTCGTTCTCTTCGGGGCGACCGGGTTCGTGGGCGAACTCACCGCGGAGTATCTGGCCGAGCACGCTCCGGCCGGGTGCCGGTGGGCGCTCGCCGGTCGCGACCGCGCCAAGCTGGCGGCGCTGCGGGACCGGCTCGCGGCCCGGTGGCCGCGGTGCGCGGAGCTCGCGCTGATCGTGGCGGACTCCGCCGACCCGGTCGCGCTGCGCGAGCTCGCCGAGTCCACCGGGGTGGTGGCGACCACGGTCGGCCCGTACGTCTGGTACGGCGAGGGTCTTGTCGCCGCGTGCGCGGAGGCCGGCACGGACTATGTGGACCTCACCGGCGAGGCGGAGTTCGTCGACCTGATGTACGTACGGCACGACGCACGGGCCCGGGAGACGGGGGCGCGGATCGTCCACGCGTGCGGGTTCGACTCCGTGCCGCACGATCTGGGCGTGTACTTCACCGTCCAGCAGCTGCCGAAGGACGTACCGCTGAGGATCGACGGCTTCGTCCGGGCGGGGGCCGTCTTCTCGGGCGGGACCTTCGCGTCGGCGCTCACCGCGATGGGGCGGGGCAGGGAGGTCCTGCGTGCCGCGCACGAACGGCGGTTGCACGAGCCGCGGTTGGTGGGCCGCCGTGCCAGGGCGCCGCTGGGCGGCCCCCGGTTCAGCACGGAGACCGGCACCTGGGCGCTGCCGCTGCCGACGCTCGACCCGCAGGTGGTGGCGCGGTCGGCGGCGGCGCTGGAACGTTACGGCCCCGACTTCCGCTACCGGCACTACGCCTCGGTCAAGACGCTCCCGATGGCGATCGGCGGCGCGGCGGCGGTCGGCACGGGCCTGGCGGCGGCCCAACTGTCCCAGCTGCGCCGGTGGCTGATGAGCCGTTACGAGGCGGGGCAGGGGCCGAGCGCGGAGCGGCGGGCACGGAGCTGGTTCTCCGTGCGGTTCGTCGGCGAGGGTGGCGGCCGACGGGTGTTCACGGAGGTCTCGGGCGGTGACCCGGGGTACGACGAGACGGCGAAGATGCTCGCGGAGTCGGCTCTCTGCCTGGCCTTCGACCCGCTGCCGAAGACGTCCGGACAGGTCACGACGGCGGCCGCGATGGGCGACGCGCTGCTCGACCGGCTGCGGGCGGCGGGGATCCGCTTCCGGGTGGCCGACGCGCGTTAGGGTCTTCCGTTCGGATCAGGCAGGATCGGGGAGCGGGTCTCGTGCATGGGGTCTCCCCAGGCCCGCCAGGGCAAAGGGAGCGGTGCCAGGGCCCACGAGCCCGGCCGTGAGGTCGTGCTTCCGGTGGAACGACGCGGACGGCAACAGCTGCCACATACAGCCCTGAAACGGTGTCCAAGCGGGTGGCAGAATCGTTTTGACGAATGTGACAGACGATCATTGGGCAGATTCCCGCCGCGGCGCCGAGGCCGGCAGCGGCAGGCGCAGAGCGGTATCCCGTCTTCCGGAACAAGCGCGTCGCAGGCCTTCTCCCAGCCCGGCACACGCCCGTGGCCAGGTCTCCGAAGAAGCCGCGGACCGGGGCACACCGCTGTACACGCAGCTCGCCGCGGAATGGGCCGTCCGAGGCGCCACCGTCCCCTGCCGCCCGGACCCGCTGTGGCAGCGCCTGGTCTCTCCCGAACACCTCAGGCGCGAGACGGAAAGCATCTTGCGCCGGCTCCACCTGGCGGGAGAGCCCCGCCCCGTGGAAGTCGCAGCCGAGCCGGTTCAATCGAAGGCACTCATCATCTGATCCACCCTTCTCTGGTGTGCCCGGGCGGCTCGGCACCTCTCATTCCGTCTCCATTGCCGGAACGCCTGACGCCACACCGTTCACCCGCAGGGTCCGTCCGTCGGCGGAACTGTCTGAATTGCCGGGGGTTGTCTCGTACAGTTCGTGTCCGGGCTAGCCGTGAAGGAATTTGCAGAACCGATAAAACTCCCGAAAGTCCCCTGATTGGAGGCGCAGGGTCACCCGAACGCCGCGCATCGGGGAGATTCGGCCAGGCGTTAGCCGGGCATGACCCCAGCACTGCCTGAAAGCTTCACCTCCAGGCGCGCGGATGCGCCTTCCTGGGCGGACGGCTCCGTTGCCCTAGGCGATTTCCTGTTCCTTCCCGCCTCCTCAGCCGAAGGCGTCAACGCCCGCCTCGAGGGAGTCGGCGGAGTGATCACCCTGACCTGGTCAGCCCCGACTCTGGAGGAGTTCGTCGCAGCCATGTCCCAGCTTGAGCAAGAGTTTCTCAGCGCCTGGAGTGATGCCCACCTGCCGCAACCGGATCACGGAAGAGCGGTGCTTCACCATCATGCGTGAGTGGCATGCCGAAGAAGCACTGGACGGACGTTCGGGCTTCTACCATCGGGTCGAGGATCAACAGTGGGCTCGGGCAGCTGAGGACGAGACCAACCCTCAGAGGAACTTTCACGGCCCGCACCCGTCGAACCGTCTGACGGATTCCGGGTGGGATCCTACTGAAGAGCTCGCCTTCCTCCTCCAGGAGGCTATGCAGGCTGAACAGGCCCCTTCCTCGGCCCTCTCGCCGGACGACGACGATTACTCACACGACCGCACCCGCCTGGAAAGCCTCGCCGACTTCGCAACCGACCTGCCACCTGTGCGTTCCGCCGGGGCCGGCCATCGAAAGGCCCGGCATACCACGGTGAGTTGGGCGCGAGTGGTCAGCTTCTCCATCGCATCGCTCGGCGTCTTCCTCGTGTGCGTGGTCAGCATTCTCAGTGGTGCGATCGCATACGGCCCTCTCCTGCGCATCGCTGAGTCCCGAGCGCCTGCCGGCATGGTCGCGTGGTGGCCATATCTCATCTTCGGGCCCTGGGTCGTGGCTTCTCTGTCCATTCTGCGCGCTGCTTTTCATCAACGCCGCGCCGCGAACTCGTGGCTCGTCGTCCTGTTCTTCTCGCTCATGGCGATGTGGCTCTGTGTAGCGCAGGCCGACTGGAGTTGTACCGATGTGGCGGCAGCCGCTTTGCCCACCGCGGCGTCGCTGGCCTGCTTTCACCAGCTGGTCCGCTTCATCACCCTCACCAAGCCCCCCCGTAACCCAAGACGCCGCCGCCGCGTCTCCTCACCCCTCCCGCCTTCCCCATCCGGCGATCGCCGCCCATGACCTCCCCGTCCGTTGCCGGGGCCCCGATGAAAGACCTGATGCGCATACCCGCGATGAGGACATCCGGCCGTAAGGAATGAGGCGTCGCCTCGCTCACGTGCCAAGTCTCCCAATTTCAAGATCCACCACGCAACACCCGTCACCCGGTCGGATGACGGCTGCCGAAAAGTCGTCTTATCCGCCTTGGGCGAGCCCTCGTATGCCCCCACTTGAAAGGAGCCTTACCCCATGAATGTGTCCCTGTGGCTTCTGCTGGCATGCGTCTCGGCATGCTCGCTGGTGACCACATTCGCCTCGTCCGCCCGGACGGGTATGCCGCGGCACGACGCACAGGAGTTGCGGCGCCGCCAGCATCTCATTCACGTGCTCGAAGCCAACGCACGCCTCGTTCGTCGCGCCGGCCTGGCTCCGACGCACAGCGACACCGACGACCCGCAAACGCGCACGCTCATCTCCCCCGCGGCAGCGGATGAGGGTGGGAGCGATGCTGGTGAAGGCGGGGAGGGGGTCGGCTTTGCGTTCGCGGCGTCGGTGGAGTCGGCGGCAGTCGGCGAGCCAGGCCATGGTGCGTTGGATGGTCCAGTGGCAGCGACCCAGCCGCCGCGTTCGGAGAAACGCCCGTGCGCCGTCGCCCCGACTGGGCGGACGACGCGGACGGCAGCAGCTGCCGTTACGCGGTGACGCCCGGACACCCCCACCACACCGGAGGTCGTCGCCGTGATCGATCCTTACCAGTGTCGGAAACGCTCGTGATCAGTACAGCTGGCGTGCGGAGTGGCGTACGAGGCAGAAGGGGTGGCCGGCCGGGTCCGCGTAGATGCGCCAGGCGCGGTCGGCGCCCCCCTCGTCGAGCCGCCACGCACCGAGGGCGAGGACCGCGTCGTGGGCGGCCTCCAGGTCCTCGACGCGTACGTCGAGATGGAACTGCTGCTCGGGCGAGCCCCAGACGGGCGGCCGGTGGTCCGCCACGCCCTGGAAGGCGAGGACCGGCGCGCCGGAGGCGTCGTGGAGGGTGGCCCACGCGTCACTGATGGCCCACTGGGGGTCCGGGCGGTTGATCTCTCCGCCGAGCAGACCCTGGTAGAAGGTGGCCAGTTCCATGACGTCGGGGCAGTCGAGGACGACGCACTGCAGGCTGCCGATCACGCCGCCATCACCCAGCCGGCGAGGACGACGACCATGGCGCAGACCCAAGCCAGCGCGGCGGCCGCGGCGACACAGAGGACCGCGATCATGCCGCGCTCGACGGGGCGGAGCTCGGTGGGAGCGGGTGTTGTCATGCCCGCCACTCTGCCGCCAAGGATCGGGGCCCGCCATCCGTACTCGTACTCAGGTCGCCCACGCTCCGCTGCCGCTCGTGCTCAGCTCCGGGCGGCGGGGGCCGCCCCCGGCTCGGTCACGGCGCGGTCCGGAGCGCTTCCTTCAGTGCCCGGCGGCACAGGGAGTCGGCGTGGCGGGTCGTCTCGGGGATGCGGTAGCGGGGGCTGAGGTGAAGGGTGTGGGCGCAGGCGGTGTCCAGCGACACCCGGTGGCCGACGGAGACGAACACGGGCTTCACCCCGGCCTGGGTGCGCAGCGCGCGGCCGACCTCCTCGTCGTCGGCGAGGAGGGGGGTGAAGTCGCCGCGTCCGGCGCCCGGTTGCTCGTAGGTGAAGGTGAAGGGGTTCTTGGCGACGCCGATGGAGGGCCGTCCCGTGAGCACGCCCAGGTGGCTCGCGAGGCCGAAGCGGCGGGGGTGGGCGAGGCCGTAGCCGTCGCACACGAGCAGCCCCGGGTCGGTCTCCAGCCGGTCCA
This sequence comes from Streptomyces sp. NPDC093600, assembly GCF_044764755.1. NCBI lineage: Bacteria > Bacillati > Actinomycetota > Actinomycetes > Kitasatosporales > Streptomycetaceae > Streptomyces > Streptomyces sp. NPDC093600. Next base: position 274,779 of record NZ_JBIWIU010000005.1, on the reverse strand, counting down.
GGGCGGCGAGCACGGTCGGGATCTCACGGAAGGCGAGCAGCCCGGGGACGTACGGGAACGAGACCCGGCCCACGGCCGTGGCCTCCTCGACCACCTCGCGCGTCCGCGCGTCGAGCACGACGGCCGCGGCGGCGACGAGGTCCCGCTCGTCGTCGTACGCCACGTCGAGCCCCGTCACATGGCCCGTGCCGGGCGCGGGGCCCGGCTCGTCGAGCACGAGCCGTCGCCGCAGCTCCCGCTGGAGCGCGCGGGCGTCGGCCTCGTCGGTGGGCCAGTCCGAGGGAATGCCGATGATCGTCATGATGACGGCCACCCTACGGCGCTCTCGCGTCCGAGGGGCGAACAGCTTTCCGCGCCCCTCGGACGCCCCGGTAGCCTGGCGATCATGTTCGTACTGGAATTGACCTACACCGCGCCCGTCGAGCGTGTCGACGCGCTGATGGAGGCGCACATCGCGTGGCTCGACGCGCAGTACGCCGCCGGGGTGTTCATCGCCTCGGGGCGGAAGAACCCGCGCGACGGGGGCGTCATCCTCGCCGTCGGGGTCGACCGCGAGGAGATCGAGAAGATCGCGGCGGCCGACCCCTTCAGCGTCGAGGGCGTGTGCGCGTACCGGATCACGGAGTTCTACGCGACCAAGACGTCGGACGCGCTCGCCCCGTACCGGGAGCGGCTGCCCTAGGTGTTCTGTCCCGGGAGGTTGTGGACGGGTGATGCAGGTCTCGGCTGAGGTGTCGACCGTCCGCCAGGTGCGGCCGCCGTCCGTCGTCAGGTCCGTGCCCGTCGGGCCGACGGCGAGCGCGGCCGACCTGCTGTGCGGGAGCCAGGCGACGCCCGAGCGGTAGGCGGGCGGGGGTGCGGCGGCCTGGCGCCAGGTGCGGCCGGCGTCGCCCGTCACCGCGGCCGCCCGCGGGGAGGGCTGGTCCTTGCGGTAGTCGCCGCCGACCGCGAGACCATGGGTACGGTCGCGGAAGGCGAGGGCGAAGACGCCCCGCGCCGGATCCCCGGCCGGGATCGTCGATTCGGCGACGGTCCAGCTCAGCCCGCGGTCGGCGGAGTGCAGCACCCGCGCCGTGGCACCGCCGCCCGTCGCCAGCCACACGTCCCGGGGCCCGGAAGAGACCAGGCACTGACCGCTCGCCGCGAACCCCGCCTCGCCGGGCAGCGCCGCCGGCATCCCCGCGTCCGGGAGCACCGCCCAGGAGCGGCCCCCGTCGCGGGTGGACAGGATGCGGAACTTTCCGTCGACCGGGTCGCTCATCGCCAGCCCGTGCCGGTGGTCGAAGAAGGTCATGCAGTCGTAGAAGGCGCGTGGATCGGTGTTGCGGAAGGACTCGGTCCAGTTCGCTCCGCCGTCCTCCGTACGGAAGACCCGTGACGCCTCTCCCTCGCCGATCGCCAGGACCACCGCTCCCCGGGCGCCGAACGCCTCGACGTCGCGGAACTCTAGCTCTCCGGCCCCCGGCGGGGACACGTCCCGCCAGGTGCGGCCGCCGTCGCCGGTCCGCAGCACCGTTCCCTTCGAACCGGCGGCCCAGGCGACCTTCCGGTCCACCGCCGCGAGCCCCCGGAAACGGGCGTCCGTGCCGGTCGGCGTGAGCTGCCAGCCGACCGCGGCGGCGGAGTGCTCCCCGGCCTGCGCCGGGGACGCCAAAGCCATGGCGAGCGCCGCTCCGGCAAGACCCACCGACATCATTCGTCTCGTCTTCCCCATGGACGTCATGGCGCGGGAAGCTAGCCCACGAGGAAGGTGCCGTCCAGAGTGCCTCCGGGGTGCCGTGGGCTCACCGCCCGGGCGGTGACACAGCTCACGTCACCCCGCAGTGCACGTTCCCGCCCGATCCTTCGTCTTCCCTGGTGTCAGGGAGACGTCAGGAACCGAAGCCGCGTGACAGGAGCTGGCCTTGTCCACCGTCATCGAGCAGGCCGTCCAGGCCCGCCTGGTCGCATCCGCTCCGCGGATGGAAACCGTCCCCGCCACACTGCGCTACGACCGCGAGGACCCGTTCGCGGTGAGCATGGCCTTCCCGCCGCCCGCGACGCTGGAGGGCGTCGAGGTCTCGTGGGCGTTCGCGCGCGAGCTGCTGGCGCGGGGCGTCGACGCGCCGGCGGGGGACGGGGACGTCCGGGTGCGTCCGTACGGCTACGACCGCACCGTCGTGGAGTTCCACGCGCGCGAGGGCGTGGCCGTGGTCCATGTCCGCACCTGCGAGCTGCGGCGTTTCCTGGAGCGCTCGCAGCATCTGGTGCCGGCCGGGCGCGAGCACCACTACCTCGACTGGGACGAGGAGCTGGCGGCGCTCCTGGAGGAGTACCCGTAGGTCCCGGGCGTGGACCGGCGTCAAATCGGTTGCCGCCCGCTCGGCGGCGGGCGTACCGTCCTGACCTGGCCCTGTTGTCGCCCGATCGGAGAAGGCCGTTGCTCGTCTGAGGTTTCGAGACACCGTGCCGCGCGTGCCCCGTTGTGCCGCGTGTGCCGTCTTCGACCTCGGCGTACGAGCCTTGCTCCCTGCCCGCGCCCTCGGTGTCTCACCCGTTGCCCCAGCCCACGCTCATGCAACCGGGAGGCCCCCATGGCGACCCATCCCACGTTCATCACCTGCTCCTCTCTCTCCTTCTCCTGGCCGGACGGCACGGAGGTCCTCGACGACTTCCGGCTCGCGGTCGGACCCGGCAGGACCGGCCTGATCGGTCTGAACGGCTCCGGGAAGTCCACGCTCCTGAAGCTGATCGCCGGCGAGCTGACCCCCACCGAGGGGACCGTCCGCACGGCCGGCGACGTCGGATATCTGCCGCAGAACCTGGTCCTGGACACCGCGCTCCGGGTCGACGAGGTCCTCGGCATCGCCCGGGCCCGTGCCGCGCTGCACGCCATCGAGTCCGGCGATCCCGCCGAGGAGCACTTCACGGCCGTCGGCGACGACTGGGACGTGGAGGAGCGGGCACTGGCCACGCTCGACCAGCTCGGTCTGGGACACATCGGCCTGGACCGCACCATCGGCGAGGTGTCGGGCGGCGAGTCCGTACTGCTGAGGCTGGCCGCGCTGCTGCTGGCACGGCCGGACATCCTGCTGCTCGACGAGCCGACCAACAACCTCGACCTGTACGCGCGCCGGCGGCTGTACGCGGCGGTGGAAGCCTGGTCCGGGGTGCTGGTCGTGGTCAGTCACGACCGCGAACTCCTGGAGCGGGTCGACCAGATCGCCGATCTGCGTGAGGGCGAGGTCTCCTGGTACGGCGGCGCGTACTCCGCCTACGAGCAGGCGCTCGCGGCCGAACAGGAGGCGGCGGAGCGCATGGTGCGCGCCGCCGAGGCCGATGTGCAGCGGCAGAAGCGCGAACTGTCCGACGCGCAGATGAAGTTGGCGCGGCGCAAGCGGTACGCGCAGAAGAGCGAGCGGAACAAGGTGGTGCCGAAGATCGTCGCGCACAACCGCAAGAGCGAGGCGCAGGTCTCGGCCGGCAAGCACCGCGCCCTGCACTCCGAGCGGCTCGACGCGGCGAAGGAACGGCTCGACGCCGCGGTCGAGGCGGTACGGGACGACGACGAGATCAGGATCGAACTCCCGCGCACCACGGTCCCCCCGGGCCGCGGTGTGCTGGAGCTGCGCGACCTCCGGCTGCGTCACGGGGCGCGGGTGGCGGGCGAGTTCGAGCTGCGCGGCCCGGAGCGGATCGCGCTCGTCGGCCGGAACGGCTCCGGCAAGACGACGCTGCTGCGGACGATCGCCGGGGAGATGCCGCCGGTGTCGGGCGAGGCGGTGGCGCGGGTGCCCCTGCGGTTCCTGCCGCAACGGCTCGACGTCCTGGACGACGCGTTGAGCGTGGTGGAGAACGTGGCCCGGTTCGCGCCCACGGCGTCGGGTAACGCGATCAGGGCCCGGCTCGCCCGGTTCCTGTTCAAGGGCGCCCGTGCGGATCAGCCGGCCGGCACGCTGTCGGGCGGAGAGCGGTTCCGCGCGACGCTGGCGGCGCTGCTGCTCGCCGAGCCGGCCCCGCAGCTGCTCATGCTGGACGAGCCGACGAACAACCTCGACATGGCGTCCGTCCGGAAGCTGACGGCCGCGCTGGAGGCGTACGAAGGGACGCTGATCGTGGCCAGTCACGACGTGGCGTTCCTGGAGTCCCTCGGCATCACGCGCTGGCTGCTGCTCGACGGCGAGCTGCGTCCGACGTCGGCCGAGGCCGTGCGGGAAGGGTTGCTCCAGGACACCCTCGGGTGAGTCCGGGTCGCGGGCCGCACCGGGCGTGATCGCCCGGTGCGGTCATGACCGCGGGCTCAGGGGGTAACGGAACGGCGTGACCTGGCTCTCCCTCGTCCCGGCGTGAGCTGCGCCCATAACGGAACGTAACCGGACATCGCCGGGACGGGCTTGGCCGAGCACCTTACGGAGCCTTAACCTACGGTTTCGTAACCTACGAATGCGTAGGTATTTCGTCCCCTTTCCCCGTTCCCAGGAGTCCCCGTGACGCTCACCTCTCCCCACCTCGGCAGCTCGACCGGGTGGACCGACGCCCGACTGCTGTACGCGCTGGAAGAGGTCGTGGAGAAGGAGCTCAACCGGCACCTCAAGGTCACCAAGGACTGGATGCCGCACGAGTACGTCCCGTGGTCCGACGCCCGCAACTTCCCCGGCTTCTTCGAGGACGGCGAGGCCTGGGACCCGTCACAGTCCAAGGTGACCGACATCGGCAAGATCGCCCTCGTGGTCAACCTGCTGACCGAGGACAACCTCCCCAGCTACCACCACGAGATCGCCAGCCTCTTCGGCCGCGACGGCGCCTGGGGCACCTGGGTGCACCGCTGGACCGCCGAAGAGGGCCGCCACGGCATCGTGATGCGCGACTATCTGCTGGCCTCGCGCGCGGTCGACCCGGACAAGCTGGAGCAGTTCCGGATGGCGCACATGAGCGAGGGCTTCGAGTCGGACAACCGGCACTCGATGCTGCACTCGGTCGCGTACGTCGCCTTCCAGGAGCTCGCCACCCGCATCTCGCACCGCAACACCGGCCACCAGTCCGGCGACCCGGTCTGCGACCGGATGCTGGCCCGGATCGCCACCGACGAGAACCTGCACATGGTCTTCTACCGCAACCTCCTGGGCGCCGCCTTCGAGCTCGCCCCGGACCTGACCATGCAGGCCGTGCGGGACGTCGTCGTCAACTTCCGGATGCCCGGACACGGCATGCCGGGCTTCGAGCGGGCGGCCGCGCAGATGGCGATCGGCGAGATCTACAACATGCGCATCCACCACGACGACGTGCTGCAGCCGGTGCTCCGCTTCCTCAAGGTCCTCCAGATCGAGGGCCTCGGCCCCGAGGGCGTGAAGGCCCAGGAGGAGCTGGGGCTCTACATGAACGGCCTCGACAGCGAAGCCAGCAAGTTCGACGAGAGGCTCGCCGCCCGCAAGGCCCGGATGGCGGCCCGCGCGGCCGGCTGAGCCGCGCACGGCATCACCAGTCGGCTACGGCGTAGTCCTTGAGGAACACCCCCGAGACGGGCTCCCCCGCCTCGCCCCGGACGATCGGGTCGTAGATCCGCGCCGCGCCGTCCACGACGTCGAGCGGGGTACGGGTGCCAGCGGCGGCGATCCGCGCCTTGCGCGGCGCCGGGTTCTCGTCCGTGATCCAGCCCGTGTCCACGCTGCACATGTGCACGCCCCGCTCGGCGAGCTCGGCGGCGCTGGTGCGGGTGAGCATGTTGAGGGCGGCCTTCGCCATGTTGGTGTGGGGGTGCCCGCCCGACTTGTTCCGTACCGCGAACCGGCCTTCGACTGCCGACACGTTCACGATGTACCGGTTCGGGCGCGGGGACGCGAGGAGCAGCGGCAGCAGCCGGTCGCACAGGAGGGCCGGCGCGACGGCGTTGACGAGCTGGGTCTCCAGCAGCTCGGCCGCGTCGAGGTCGCCGAGCCGCACGGACCAGGAGTTGGACGGGGAGAGGTCGGGCAGCAGCCCGGCCTCGTCCGGCTCAAGGCCGGCCAGGACCGGCACGGGCTCGGCCGTCTCGTACCCGGGCGCGGGGATCACCCCCGGTGGCAGCGCCCGGCGCTCGCCGGCGGCGAGCAGGGCGTACGCCTCCGGGGGCCGCCGTATCGTCTGGGCGGCGTTGTTGACGAGTATGTCGAGCGGTCGCCCGTCGGCGAGCAGCCGCTCGCACAGGCCGAGCACCTGGCGCGGGTCGCGTAGATCGATCGCGACCACGGTCAGCCGCTCCAGCCACCGCTCGCTGCCTTCGGCGGCGCGGAAGCGGCGCAGGGTGTCGTGCGGGAAACGGCTGGTGACGAGCAGTTCGGCGCCGTCGCGCAGCATCATCAGGGCGAGCTGGAAGCCGATCTTCACCCGGCCGCCGGTGAGCAGCGCGCGCCGTCCCGTGAGGTCGGTGGAGAGAGCGCGGCGGGTGGCGTTGTCGGCGGCGCACGGCGGGCAGAGCCGGTGGTAGAACGGGTCGGCCTGTCGATAGGGCGATTTGCAGACGTAGCAGTGCCGGGCCCGGAGGTAGAGGCCCAGGGAGGCTCCGGTCGCCGTCGCGGTGTCCAGGGGCGCGTCCTCCCGCCGGTCGAGCGCCCCGGTCGCGGTACGCGCGCTGAGCGCGGCGTCGGCGGCGGACCGCTCGGCCTTGCGGGCCTTGCGGCGCTTGTTGCGGCTCTCCCGGGCGAAGGTCGCGGCCATCTCCTCGCCGCGCATACGGGCGGGATCTCCGAGGGGCAGCCTGCGCAGCCTGCCGATGGTGCGGCCGAAGGCGGCCAACTCCTCGTCGGTGACAGGCGTCTGGTGGGGCTCCATGATCGCAAGATCGTAGTGCGGGAAGGGGCGCCTCGGCATCGGGATATCGGCCCGCCCGGCGGTGAGCCGGTATGCCCGGGGCGCTTCGGCCCCCGGGCCGCCGCGGTTCAGCCCCGGCCCCGCCCGTGCTTCAGCCGGAAACGTTCCTTCTCCGAGAGCCCGCCCCACACGCCGAACCGCTCGTCGTGCGCCAGGGCGTACTCCAGGCACGCCACCCGGCCCTCGCACGCGCCGCACAGCTGCTTCGCCTCGCGCGTCGAGGAGCCGGGGGCCGGGAAGAAGAACTCGGGGCCGGCCTGGGCGCACAGGGCGCTCTCCTGCCAGGACAGGTCGGGGTCGGCCAGGGCGGTCGAAGCGGTCGGAGAGGTCCGTGCGGTGGTGTCGGTCTGCATGGTGGACACGCTGCCCCGTGGCTGTAAACGGTCCATCAACGTTCGCTCAATGCGGCGCGCCGACGTGCGTGCCGGAAGCTTCCGGCCCTTGCGAGTGGCGCCGGGAACCTCCTGGAGGTCCCCGCCATCAGCGGCCGGCGTCGGCGGCGTCCCGGCGGAAGAGGGCCGTCCACAGGAACGCCTCGCCGAAGTACGGGGACTCGGGCGGCTCGTCGTTCATGCGGCGCAGTTCGACCTCCGTCAGGTCGGAGAAGATCCGGCGCAGGGACTCCGGGGTGTAGGCGAGGCCGCCGTGGAGCGCGGACTGGCGGTAGAGGTCGGCGTCGGAGACCTCCGAGCCCATGCCGTTCTCGCCGGCCGCGAAACAGGTCAGGCTGAGATGGCCACCGGGGGCGAGGAGCCGGTCGAGCAGGTCGAGGTAGCTGACGCGCCGGTGGGGCGGCAGGTGATGGAAGCAGCCGGAGTCGTGGATCAGGTCGTACGGTCCGGTCAGGCCGGTCGCGGCGAGCTCGAAGGCGTCGCCCTGGTGGAAGCGGATGTCGGCGCCCGCCTCGCGGGCGCGCTCCTCGGCCCAGGCGATGGCCTGCGGCGAGAGATCGACGGCGTCCACCCGGAAACCGAGGGAGGCCAGGTGGAGGGCGTTGCGGCCGGGGCCGCAGCCCAGGTCCAGGACGCGGCCGCCGGGTGCGATCAGGCCGCGGTCGAGAGAGGCGACGAGGTTCTCGTCGGGCTTCGCGACGAAGAACGGGACCGCCTTCGAGCGGTCGTCGTAGAAGCCGTCCCACCAGCCCGCCGCGCCGGCCGTCCAGCGGTCGGCCTCCGGTGCGAACAGGCCGTCCAGGAGCTTCAGTACGTCGTCGACCGTGCGTATGTTCCGGTCCATCCGGACCCCCTTTCATGAGGGGGAAACGGTAGAACCGATCACGGTGAAAGCCCAGTCGCTCCCGAGCGGGTGTCTCACTCCGTCACCTTCTTCGCCCTGCTGGGCTGCACGCGCTTCGGCTCCCCCGGCATCTTGGGGTACTCCGGCGGGTACGGCAGGTCGCCCAGGCCGTGGTCGGCCTCGTCGCGGCGGGCCAGGTCGAGCAGGGTCTCCAGGCTGAACCGGCGGTCGTCCATGTCCGCGTGGACGTCGCCGGCCTCCGCGTAGCGGGCCGGCATGGAGATGATGTCGAAGTCCTCCGGCACCGCGTCGTCGACCTCGTCCCAGCGCAGCGGTGCGGAGACCGGGGCGTGGGCGCGGGGCCGTACCGAGTAGGCGGAGGCGATGGTGCGGTCGCGGGCGGTCTGGTTGTAGTCGACGAAGATCTTCTCGCCGCGCTCCTCCTTCCACCACCTGGTGGTCACGTGGTCCGGCATCCGGCGCTCCAGCTCCCGCCCGCAGGCGATCGCCGCCCGGCGGACCTGGGTGAAGGTCCAGCGGGGTTCGATCGGTACGAAGACGTGGAGGCCGCGCCCGCCGGAGGTCTTGGGCCAGCCGCGCAGGCCCGCCTCGTCGAGGACGGCCCGCAGTTCGTGGGCGGCGCGCACGGCGTCGGCGTAGTCCGTGCCCGGCTGCGGGTCGAGGTCGATGCGCAGCTCGTCGGGGTGGTCGGTGTCCTCGCGCCGCACCGGCCAGGGATGGAAGGTGACGGCGCCGAGGTTGGCGGCCCACAGGACGGCGGCGGGTTCGGTGGGGCACATCTCGTCGGCCGACCGTCCGCTGGGGAAGGTGATGTGCGCGGTGGGGATCCAGTCGGGCAGGTACTTGGGGGCCCGCTTCTGGAAGAAGGACTCGCCGGTCACCCCGTCGGGGTAGCGCTCCAGGGTGGTGGGGCGGTTCCGCAGCGCGCGGGTGATGCCCTCGCCGACGGCCAGGTAGTAGGTGACCATGTCGAGCTTGGTGTAGCCGCGCTCGGGGAAGTACACCTTGTCCGGATTGGACACGCGTACGGTCCGCTCGCCGACTTCCAGTTCCACCGCTGCCGCCTTGCCTGCCATGCGTGTCAGCGTAGAGCTCGCCGACATTCCCCGCATACCGGACAATCAACCCATGGATCTGCCGGTGATGCCGCCCGTGAAACCGATGCTGGCCAAGTCGGTGAAGAACATCCCGCCCGGCATGCAGTACGAGGCCAAGTGGGACGGCTTCCGCGCCATCGTGCACCGCGACGGTCCGGAGCTGGTCATCGGCAGCCGTACGGGCAAGCCGCTGACCCGCTACTTCCCCGAGCTGGTCGAGGCGCTGCCGTCGCGGCTGCCGGCGCGCTGCGTGGTCGACGGCGAGATCGTGATCGAGCATGCCGGGCGCCTCGACTTCGACCGGCTCACCGAGCGCATCCACCCCGCGGACTCACGGGTGCGGATGCTCGCCGCGAAGACCCCGGCTCGGTTCGTCGCCTTCGATCTGCTGGCCCTCGGCGACGAGTCGCTGCTCGACACCCCCATGACCGAGCGTCGGACCGCTTTGGAGGAGGCCCTGAGTGGGGTGGAGCCACCGGTCCACCTGGCTCCGGCGACCACGGACCAGGAGCTCGCGGCGCGCTGGTTCGAGCAGTACGAAGGGGCGGGCCTCGACGGGGTGATCGCCAAGCCGCTGGATCTGCCGTACCGGCCGGACGCCCGCCTGATGTACAAGGTCAAGCACGAGCGGACGGCCGATGTGGTGGTGGCCGGCTACCGCCTCCACAAGAGCGGGCCGGTCGTCGGCTCTCTGCTGCTCGGCCTCTACGACGATCTCGGTGTGCTCCAGCACGTCGGCGTCTGCGCGGCCTTCACCGCCCGGCGGCGCGAGGAGCTGGTCAGGGAGCTGGAACCGCTGCGGATGGACCCGCCCGACGGCCACCCGTGGGCGATGTGGACGGACGAGTCCGCGCACGTCGGGGCCCGGCTCCCGGGGGCGCCGAGCCGCTGGTCGGGGAAGAAGGATCTGTCCTGGGTGGCGCTGCGGCCGGAGCTGGTCTGCGAGGTCGGCTACGACCACATGGAGGGCGACCGGTTCCGCCACACGGCGCAGTTCAAGCGGTGGCGCCCGGACCGCACGCCGGAGTCCTGCGGGTACGCGCAGCTGGAGGAGCCGGTCTCGTACGACCTCTCCGAGGTGTTCGCACCGGTTCAGCCGTAGAGCCGCTACGGGACGGGGGCGGGCGCGCCGGTCTGGTCCGGGATCGCGGGCTTCCCCTCGGGTCTGCGGCCCGGCCGTACGCGGTCCCACAGGGCTCCGCAGCGCCGGTCCAGCCAGAGCAGCAGGACGGTCGGGGCGAACACCGCGTCGGCGGCGATCATCACCATCGAGAAGTACGGCAGACCCATCAGCACCCAGATGCCGATATGCTCGCCGATCATCAGCACGAGCAGGACGTTCTTCACCTTGCGCCGCATCAGGGCGAACGGGAAGGCGACCTGGATGGCGACGGTTCCGTAGGTCATCACCAGCGAGAGCAGCGCGTTGCCGCTCAGCGCGTGGCTCAGGGCCGGCCAGGGCGTCAGGAACTCCAGATGCATGGCGTAGTAGACGGCGGAGCCGTTCTGCCAGGTGGTTCCCTGGATCTTGTACCAGCCGGCGCTGGCGTACACGAGGCAGATCTGCGCCCCGATGACGAACAGGGCCCCGTTGTGCACCAGGTGGGCGATCCGGTCGCAGACCTCACGCGCGGCGCCGTCCTCGCCCCGTGCGCGAGCGGCCCACCACCAGAGGCCCTGGGCGGCCCAGAGCCCGCCGAGCAACGCGATCCACCCCGCCGAGAACAGTCCGGCGAGAGCGAGCGGGGCGAACAGGGCCCCCAGCAGCGCCCAGAGCAGGATGCCCGTCGTGTCGCGGTCCCCGGCCGCGCGGCGCGCCGCGCGGCGGGCGTCCAGCGACCAGACCTGGGCGCAGCGGGCGAAGAGCAGATAGAGCGCGAGGATGTGCAGCAGCCGGTCCCCGGCGGTGGTGACGTAGTCGTTGCGGTGCTGGAAGGACAGCATGCACAGCACGAAGACGACGGAGCTCGCACGGGTGCGCCAGCCGAGGAGGAGAGCGACGGCCGCGGCGACGGCGAGGAGGTAGAAGACCTCGAAGTACGCCTGGCCGTCCCACCACAGCAGTGCCGAGAAGCCCTTCTCGGGCGGGACGCCCCGCTCGGCCATGGCACGGCTCCAGGCCGCGTCGGGGCCGTATATCGCCGCTCGGTCGGGCCAGTGCCGCAGCAGGTAGACGAGCCAGACGGCCGCGAGGCCGACGCGCAGGACGGCGGTCTGATAGGGGGCGTACGAGGTGGCGGCGGCCCGCTCGTACCAGCGCGGTGCGGCGGTGTCGCTCATCGTGCGCCCGCCTTCGGTGGTGTCGCTCATCGTGCGCCCGCCTCTCCCGTGATGTCGTCGCGGGTCACCCGGAGCCAGGGATGGTCCTGGCTCGTCGGGGCGGCGGGGACGGGCTTGGCCGCCCACCGGGGCGGCGTGACGGTGGTCGTGACGGTGCGGAACTGGATGTGGTCCGGTACGGCGCCCGCGGTGTGCCGGCTCAGCGGCCCGAGGGCGAGACGCTTGAGGAAGCGCTCGTAGAGGACAGCCTCGGATCCGATCGGACGCCCGGAGGCGTCGTGGTGGCGGCTGTAGTCCCGCCAGCCCTGCCGGATCTGGTCCATGGTCACGGAAGGCAGGAGACTGCCGCGCAGCTCGGCGAGGTCGAGCGCGGTGAGGTCGACCCACGGGGTGGTGCGTACGGTGCCGTCCGCGGAGCCGGTCCGCGCGCGGACCAGGATCCGCGTGTTGCGGTCCCCCGGGTCCGGTGCGAACACCCGCCAGCTCTGGGACAGCTCCGGTCCCACATAGCCGTGGATCGTCCGGGCGTACTGCTTGCTCACCGCGTTCTCGGGCGCCACGTGGAAGAAGACCATCCCCAGATGCACGAGGACGGCGCCGACGACGACGACCGCCGCCGCCTCGACCAGGAGGCGTGCCCAGCGCGACCGCGCTGCTGGCTCCATGCGGATTCCTCAGCTTCCCTTCCCGGCGGACGCCCGCTGCTCCGGGTTCCGGCGGTGGGCGGCCTCGTCGAAGGCCGGCTCCGGCTCCGCTCTCGAACTCCTGCGCCGGGCCCGCGTACGAGCGAACCCGACCAGCCCCCCTGCCGGACGCGGAGCGCGGCCTGCTGCGACCGCGTGTCCTCGACCTTCTCGTTCGCCAGCATGCTACGTGAGCGCCCGGGTGCGTTCGGGTGCCTCCCCACTCGCCGAACAGCCGCGCGGAGGGGTGAGATGCTTCACATTCGGCGGCGGCCGACCCGTCGCCGGAAGCGGAATCTCGACTGCTCGTTCGGTGGACTGCCGAGCGATCAGGATCGCCGGTCCGACGTGAAGATCGGGCCGCGCGCCACACACCTGCGGGAACGTCCCGCGCCCGCCGCCGGGCCGCCGGGTCGCCGGGGGCCCGCCCGCTCCGCACACCGCGCCGAACGGCCCCGGGACCGTTGCACCGTGGAGACATCCCCGTCGGCGAAACCGCATCCTCATCCGGTACGTATGTAAGGAGACCCGCCTCCCCGACGGACCCACAAGGACTTACCCGTGATCACCTCGCCCTCGCGCCTCGTTCCCGTTCCGATCCCCGACCGCGTGGCCGCGCTGATCGGTTCCTGCCTGCCGCTGCACGTTCTGCAGGCGGAAGTCGACGCCGACAGCGCGGCGCGCGAGGTGTACCGGTTCCGCGGGCCGCTGTGCGCGGAGGACCGAGCGGACCGCGAACACGCCCTGGCCACGCTGGCCCGGGCCAACAAGATCCTGGCGAAGCACCACCCGCTGCTGCCGGTCCGCCCGATGTGACGGACGGCGGGGGCGGGGTGACCGGTCGCCGCCGGGCCCTCCTCGTCGGCGTGCGGGCCGCGTCCCGACGCCGTACTGCCCTACCCCTGTACCGCCGTGCCGCCGTACCGGTTCGGCCGACCCCCGCATGCGCGGCGAACCGGCCGGTGTGAGGCTGCCAGGGTGACGACCCTCAGCGAAGCCGCGCCCGCGCCCCCGGCCGCCGAGCCCCCCGTACTCGACAGCCGACGCCGCAACATCGTCTTCGGGACGATCATGCTGGGCGTGCTCCTGGCCGCGCTCGACCAGACGATCGTGGGCACGGCCCTGCCCACCATCGTCTCGGACCTGGGCGGCGCCGCCCACATGTCCTGGGTGGTCACCGCCTATCTGCTGGCGGAGACGGTGGCCACCGTCCTCGTCGGCAAGTTCGGTGATCTCTTCGGCCGCAAGGTGATCTTCCAGATCTCCGCGGTCGTCTTCATCACCGGTTCGTTCCTCTGCGGCCTCGCCACCAATATGACGCTGCTGATCGTCTGGCGCGGACTGCAGGGCATCGGCGCCGGCGGGCTGATGGTCACCTCGATGGCGCTGATCGCCGATGTGATCCCGCTGCGCGACCGTGGGAAGTACCAGGGCGCCATCGGCGCCGTCTTCGGCGTCTCCACCGTCATCGGCCCCCTGCTCGGCGGGCTCTTCACCGACCATCTCAGCTGGCGCTGGGCGTTCTACGTCAACGTCCCGATCGCGGTCCTGGTCGTCATCGCCGCCGCCCGCACCATTCCCTCCGTACGCTCCGTGAGCCGCCCGGTCATCGACTACGCGGGCATCGCGCTGGTCGCCGCCGGCTCCAGCGCCCTGATCCTGGCGACCAGTTGGGGCGGAAACGAGTACGCCTGGGGTTCCGGGGTCATCATCGGGCTCTTCGCCGGCGGTCTGATCGCCCTCGCGCTCTTCTGCTGGGTGGAGACCCGGGCGGCCGAACCGATGCTGCCCATGCGGCTGTTCGCCAAACCGGTCTTCACCGTCTGCTCCGTGCTCAGTTTCGTCGTCGGCTTCGCCATGCTCGGCGCGATGACCTTCCTGCCGTCCTATCTGCAGTACGTCGACGGGGACTCGGCCACCGTCTCCGGCATCCGCACCCTCCCCATGGTCGTCGGCCTGCTCATCGCCTCCATCTTCAGCGGCAACGTGGTGAGCAGGACCGGCAGTTACCGGATCTTCCCGATCGTCGGCTGCGCCGTGACGGGCCTCGGCCTCTATCTGCTCTCCCTCATGGGGACGGACACCGGTACCTGGCTGGAGTCGCTCTACATGTTCGTGCTCGGTGCCGGCATCGGCCTGTGCATGCAGGTGCTCACCATCGCCGTGCAGAACACCGTCGAGTACGCCGACCTCGGCACCGCCACCTCGGGCGTCACCTTCTTCCGTACCCTCGGCAGCTCCTTCGGCACGGCCGTCTTCGGCACCATCTACGCGAACGCGCTGCGTACGAACCTGTCGGAGGGGGTCGGCTCGGCCGCCGCCGTCTCCGGCACCCAGGATCCGTCCGTGATCGCGCGATCCGCCGAGAGCCCGGCCGGGCTCCACGGGCTGCCGGACGACGTGGCGGCGCCGATCATCCAGGCGTACGCGGACACCCTGCACACCGTCTTCCTCTGGACGGTGCCGGTCGCCGCCATCGGCTTCGCCGTGGCGCTCTTCCTCAAACAGGTGACGCTCCGGGACACGGCCCGGGCATCGGCACCCGACATGGGCGAGGGCTTCGGCTCCCCCACCTCGGCGGGCGACTCGGCGAAGCTGCTGGAACTCTCCATCGGCAGGATCATGCGCCAGGCCGACCTGGACACCGCGCGCCGGATCGTCGCCGGCTCCGACACCCGGCTCGACCCGGCGGGCGCGTGGGCCGTGATGCAGGTCGAGCTCTTCACCCGGCTGGTCGGGCACGCGAGTCTCGGCCTGATCGCGGCGGGGCGCCGGGTGCCGCCGGAAGTACTGCTTCCGGTGTTCGACCGGATGGTGGACGAGGGGTTCCTGACCCGGGACGGCAATCTGCTGTCCCACACGCCGGCCGGCAGACGGGAGGCCGACATCATCACGCGCGCCTGGTCGGACTGGCTGAGCGAACGGATCGAGCGGGAGCGGGGCCGCCCCAGCGGCCCCGAGCTGCGGGCGGCGACGGACGCGATCGCCAAGAAGCTCATCGCCGAGGACCTGGCGAACGGCCTGCCGACGGGCCGACGCGAGCCGGTGGGCGCGGCGGCGCGCTGAGCGACTCAACGCCTTCCGCCCGGGCGGAAGGCGCGTATCACCCGGTCCGTCGGGTCCGTCCGTCAGTCCGCGTCGATGAAGTCGCCGTCGACGTACACCCAGGCGCCCTCGTGGCGGGCGAAGCGGCTGCGCTCGTGGAGGGAGCCGGGGGTGCCGCCCCGGGTGTAGCGGGCGACGAAGGTCACGGTTCCGGCCTGGTGGAAGGCGGTGCCGTCCGTCGCGTCCCGGATCTCCAGACCCGTCCAGCGCGTCGACGGATCGAAGTCGACCTCAGCCGGCCGTGTCGCCGGCGCCCAGGTGCGCAGCAGATACGCCTCGTCGCGGACGACGAAGGCGCTGTAGCGGGAGCGCATGAGGAGTTCGGCGTTGGCGGCCGCGGCGGTGCCGGCGTGGAAGCGCCCGCAGCACTGACCGTAGGGGGCGGCGAGGCCGCAGGGGCAGGGCGAGTCGCCGGTCACGGACGGCGCGGCGGGCTTCTTGGGGCGGGTGTTGCGTCGGGACATGGGGCCATTGTGTCCCGGGCGCCGGGGGGCGGGATCGCGCCATGTGCGCGAAGGGGCGCGCACGGTGCTTCCGGGTGCCGATGGGCGCCCGTATGCTCCTGCGCCGGACGTGAGGGTTACCACCGGTAAAGGGGTTGGGGCATGGAGCGTGCGTCGAGTTCACGTCGGACCTTCGTGGCGGGCGCCGCCGCCGTCACGGGCGCGGTCGCCCTCGGAGCCGCACCGGCGGCGGCCGAGGCGAGGGCGACGACCGGCGAGGCGTCGCCCGCGTCCGTCGCCGTCCTCGGCGGCGGGGTCGCGGGCCTCACCGCCGCCCACGAACTGGCCGAACGCGGCTTCCGCGTCACCGTCTACGAGCGCCGGGCGCTGGGCGGCAAGGCCCGCTCCATGGACGTACCCGGCAGCGCACGCGGGGGACGGCGGCCGCTCCCCGCCGAGCACGGCTTCCGCTTCATCCCCGGCATCTACCACAACCTCCCGGACACGATGCGGCGCATCCCCTTCCCCGGGAACCCCAACGGCGTCTGGGACAACCTCGTCGCCCCGGCCGAGATGGCGTTCGCCCGCACCGGCCGCGAGGACCTGCGCATCCCCCTGCCCTGGCCGGGCCACCGGCCCGCCGAGCTCACGCTCGACGAGATCCGCCGCGCCCTGACCGCCTTCATGGACACCGCGACGTCCATCCCCCTCCACGAGAGCGCGTACTTCGTCAACCGCTTCCTCGTCTTCCTCACCAGCTGCGACGAGCGCCGTGACGAGACATGGGAGCGGACGCCTTGGTGGGACTTCCTGCGGGCCGCGCGGATGAGCTACGACTACCAGCGCATCCTGGCCGTCGGCCTCACCCGCAACATCGTGGCGACCAAGGCCGAGGAGGCCAGCACCCGCACCGTCGCCACGCTCCTGGAGGCCTTCGTCTTCAACGCCCTGGGGCGCGGCGCCGACGGGCCCCTGGACCGGATCCTCGACCTGCCCACCAACGAGGCCTGGATCGACCCGTGGGTCGCCCATCTGTCCGGCCTGGGCGTGGAGTTCCGCGTCGGCTGGACCGTACGCGAGATGGCCTACGACCCGGAGGCGGGCCGGATCGGCGCCGCGGTGGTCGAGGACCCGCGGGGGGTCCGCCGGTCGGTGACCGCCGACCACTACATCTCCGCGATGCCGGTGGAGCACGCCCGGCGGACCTGGGGCGCCGCGCTGCGGGCGGCGGATCCGCAGCTGGCGCGGTGCGACCGGCTGGAGACCGACTGGATGACGGGCATTCAGTTCTATCTGACCGAGCGCGCTCCGCTGCTCGCCGGACACGCCAACCTCATCGACTCGCCCTGGTCCCTGACCTGCATCCAGCAGGCGGGTCACTGGCCGTCGCGCGACTTCCCGGCCGACTACGGCGACGGTGCGGCCGTCGACTGCCTCTCGGTGGACATCTCCGAGTGGGACCGGCCCGGCATCCTCTACGGCAGGACCGCCAAGCAGTGCACGCCCGCGGAGGTCGCCCGGGAGGTGTGGGCGCAGCTGAAGGCCGCGTTCAACGACACCGGCCGTACGGTCCTGAAGGACAGCGCCTTGCACTCCTGGTTCCTCGACCCGGGGGTGGACGGCCTCGGCACCCCGAACCCGACCAACGACGACCAGCTCCTCATCCACCCGGTCGGCACCTTCCACAACCGCCCGCAGGCGGTCACGAACATCCCGAACTTCTATCTGGCCGGCGACTACGTGGCCGTCGACATCGACCTGGCCACCATGGAGGGCGCCAACGCCTCCGCCCGTCAGGCCGTGAACGCCCTGCTCGACCGTACGCACTCCTCCGCCGTCCGCTGCACGGTCACCCCGCTCTTCCGTGCCCCGGAGCTGGAGGGGCTCAAGCGCCACGACCGGGTGCGCCACCGCCTGGGCCTGCGCAACGCGCTCGACGTCGGCTGAGGAACCGCGACCCGGCCCCGGGCCTCCCGGCTCAGGGCCGGTAGCGCAACGGATGCTCCTCGGGCACCTCGACGACGGCGATCCGGACCCCGTCGGGGTCCGCGATCCACATCTCGACCAGCCCCCAGGGCTCGGTGACCGGCTCCCGGAGCACCTCCACGTCCTTGTCACGCAGCTCCTCGCGCACCGCCCGCACATCGGCGACCTGCATCCAGAGCCGCAGCTGAGGCGGGTCGGCCGCGGCGGTGGCCCGCCCGGACACCTCCAGGAATCCGCCGCCCAGGAAGTAGACCGTCCCGCGCTCCGGTCCGGTGCCGAACTCGCGGTACACCGCGAGCCCGAGCGTCTCGCCGTAGAAGCGCCGGGACCGCTCCGGATCGGCCGGCCGGAGCAGAATCCTGCTGCTCAGTACATGCATCCGAGTAGCGTACGACCATGAAACTGACGATTCTCGGAGGCGGCGGATTCCGGGTGCCGCTCGTGTACGGCGCCCTGCTCGGGGACCATGCCGAGGGCCGCGTCACCCAGGTGACCCTGTACGACGTGGACGGGGGGCGGCTTTCGGCCGTCGCCCGTGTGCTGGCCGAGCAGGGGGCCGGTGTGCCGGACGCCCCGGAGGTGGCGGCGACCACGGATCTCGGCGAGGCGCTGCGCGGATCCGACTTCGTCTTCTCGGCGATCCGGATCGGGGGTCTGGAGGGGCGGGCGGCCGACGAGCGGATCGCGCTCGCGGAAGGGGTGCTGGGCCAGGAGACGGTCGGGGCGGGCGGGATCGCGTACGGGCTGCGGACGGTGCCGGTCGCGACACACATCGCGCGGCGGATCGCCGAACTGGCCCCGGATGCCTGGGTCATCAACTTCACCAACCCTGCCGGTCTGGTCACCGAGGCGATGTCCCGGGTCCTCGGCGACCGGGTGATCGGCATCTGCGACTCCCCCGTGGGGCTCGGCCGCCGGGTCGCGCGGGTGCTGGGCGCCGACCCCGACGAGGCATGGATCGACTACGTCGGCCTCAACCACCTGGGCTGGCTGCGAGGTCTGCGCGTCGCCGGCCGGGACGTGCTGCCGCGGCTGCTGGCGGACGAGCAGGCCCTCGGCTCCTTCGAGGAGGGCAGGCTCTTCGGCGCGTCGTGGCTGCGCTCGCTGGGCGCGATCCCCAACGAGTACCTGCACTACTACTACTTCAACCGCGAGGCCGTCCGCGCCTACCAGCGGGCCGAGCGGACGCGCGGTGCCTATCTGCGGGACCAACAGGCCGGTTTCTACGAGGAGATGGGCAAGCCGGACACACCGGCGCTGGCGACCTGGCGGCGTACCCTCGCCGACCGCGAGGCGACCTACATGGCCGCCAACCGGGAGGCGGCGGGCGTCGGCGAGCGCGACGAGGACGATCTGGAGTCGGGCGGCTACGAGAAGGTGGCGCTGGCCCTGATGCGGGCCATCGCGCGCAACGAACGCGCCACGCTCATCCTCAACGTCCGCAACCGCACGACGCTTTCGGTGCTGGACACGGACGCGGTCATCGAGGTCCCCTGCTTCGTGGACGCGGCGGGCGCCCATCCGGTCTCCGTGGCGCCCCTGCCGTACCACGCGGTGGGTCTGGTGACGGCGGTCAAGGCGGTGGAGCGCGAGGTCCTCGCGGCGGCGGAGAGCGGCTCGCGGGCGGCGGCGGTCAAGGCGTTCGCGCTCCATCCGCTGGTCGACTCCGTCGCGGTGGCGCGCCGGCTGCTCGACGGATACACCGACGCGCACGCCGGACTGTCCTATCTGCGAAGCTGAGTTGTACGGCTGACGAACACCTTTACGCCGTTGGGGGCACGGCATACGCTCGCGCCCCATGACCTTTCCTGGCACACGTCTGCGCAGGGTGGCCGCCGGACTGGGGACGGCCTGCCTGCTGGCCGCCGGTCCGGTGGCGGCCGGACCCGCCGTCGCCGATCCGGCCCCCGCCCGGGGCGCGATAACCACTCCCGTCACCGCTCCCGTCACCGAGGGGGCCACCGTCGTCCCCGTCCAGACCACCGGACCCGCCGACAAGCGGTTCAACCTGGTGGTCATGGGCGACGGTTACACCGCCGAGGAGATGGGTGACTTCCGGGCCGACGTCGACAAGCACCTGAACGTCCTGTGGAGCGTCGAGCCTTTCGCCTCCTACCGCTCGTACATCAACGTCTGGGCGGTGGAGGTCCCGTCGCCCGACTCGGGCGTGGACTGTGACCCGGGCCTCGACGCGCCGGTCCGCGACACCCCGCTGAACATGGGCTTCTGGGGTGGCTGCAACCCGGACAGCGTGCAGCGGCTGCTCACCGTCGACAGCCGGCGGGCCGCCGCCCTGGCCGATCTCGTGCCGGGAACGAGCGGCGCCAACCGGCAGGTCGTGGCGCTCGCCCACAGCGACACCTACGGCGGCGCGGGCGGCAGTTACGCCACCGCCTCCGGCGGGAACGCGCTCTCCTCCCTCATCACCCCGCACGAGATCGGCCACTCGCTCGGCAAGCTCCAGGACGAGTACGACTACTACGCGCGCGGAGTCCCCGGCGGTACGTACTCCGGCCCGGAGCCCTCGTCGGTCCACCACACCCTTCTGACCGAGCGGCAGATGCGGGACCAGCGCGCCAAGTGGTGGCGCTGGCTGGGCGAGGAGAGCGAGGCGGGCGGTGTCATCGGCCGGTTCGAGGGCGGGATGTACAGCACCAAGGGCGTCTGGCGGCCGAGCGCGCACTCGCTGATGAAGACGCTCGGGTACGCCTTCGACCAGGTGGAGCGGGAGGTGATGGTCCAGGCGATCTCGGCGAAGGTGAACCTGGTCCAGGGCCACACACCCAACGCGGCGCCCGTCGGGGCGGACCGGACGGTGTGGGTGGACACCCTGCATCCGGTCGGGGGCGAGCTCGACGTCCGGTGGCTGCTGGACGGCCGTCTCCTGACCACGGGCAACGCCCGCACCCTGGACCTGCGGTCGCTCGACCTCTCGCCCGGCAGGCACACCCTGACGGCGACGGTCAGCGATCCGACGCCGTTCGTCCGCGACCCGGCGGTACGCGGTTCGGCCGCCCTCACCCGTACCGTCGTCTGGACGGTGGACACCGAGCTCACCACTCCCCGGGACGGCGTCGAGGCGGCGTTCACCGGTCACACCCCGACAGAGGCACCGGTCGGCGCGCGGTCGGTGGTCCACGCCGACACCACCCATCCGGCGCACCGCACGCCCGCCGTACGGTGGAGCCTCGACGGCCGGGCGGTCGCCAATCCGGGCAACGACCGTGATCTGGACCTGCGTTCCCTGCGGATCACCCCCGGCACGCACACGCTGACGGCCCGGATACCGGGCTCGGACGCGGTGTTGAGGTGGACGGTGGACGCCCGTCCGGCGACCGCGTCGTACGAGCTGTCTCCGCCGTCGCGCACGATCGCGCGTCCCGGCCGGCCCGTCGAGTACGTCTACGACGGCGAGTTCACGATGCGGCTGACGGCCCGGGACGACCGGCCGGGAGTCGTGGTGTCCCAGTTCCGGGTGGACGGTGACGGCTGGTACACGTACTACGGCTGGCCGACGGACGCCGACGCGCCCTTCCGCTTCTCCCCGAGCGGCACGGTCATCGACGGTCTCGTCTACGGCAAGCTCGGCAGGAGCCGGGCGGTCCCGTGGGACGACGCGACGCCGGACTACGGCACGCACACGGTGGAGTACCGCACGATCGACGCGGCGGGGAATGTGGGGGCCGCGAAGAAGTTCCTGGTCACCCTGGTGAAGCCGGGGAGCTGATCGGAACCGTCGGAGCCGGCCGGAGCCATGCGGCGGACGACGGCGGCGGACGACGAAGCCCGCGGGCCGTGTGACGGCCCGCGGGCGTTCCTCTACGCGATCGTCTGTCTGAGGGGGCCGACTCGGGTCAGGGCTTGCGCGCGACGGCGGCCCAGCCCGGAATCGGGTCGTCACCCTGGACCGGAACGGGATCGCCCAGCTCGGGGTGCCATTCCGCAGTGAGCGACACACCGGGCTCGACGAACTCCATACCGTCGAAGAACGCGGCCAGTTCGTCCCTCGACCGCGGCCGCAGGGTCAGCCCCCGCGCCTTGTACATACCGACGGCCTTCGCCGCGCCCTCGGGGTCGAAGTCCCCGGTGACGTGGGAGAGGACGAGGTAGCTGCCCGGCGCGAGCTTCTCGACGATCTTGGCGACCAGGTCGTACGCCCCGTCCTCGTCCCCGACGAAGTGCAGCAGGGCGAGCATCGACAGAGCGATGGGCTGGTCGAAGTCAAGGACCTTTCCGGCCCGCTCCAGGATGGTCTCGGGATCGCGGGCGTCCGCCTGGATGTACTCGGTGGCCCCTTCGGGGGTGGACCGCAGCAGGGCGGCCGCGTGCGCGAGCACGATCGGGTCGTTGTCGCAGTAGACGATCCGCGACTCGGGCGCGACCTGCTGGGCGATCTGGTGCAGGTTGGGCTCGGTCGGGATGCCGGTGCCGATGTCCAGGTACTGGCGTACACCGTTGGCACCCAGCCAGCGGATGGCGCGGTGCATGAAGGCCCTGTTGACACGGGCCATGTCCCGGCCGCGGGCGTCGACCGTGAGGAGCTGCCTGGCCATCTCCTCGTCGACGGGGTAGTTGTCCTTGCCGCCCAGGAACCAGTCGTACATCCGCGCCGGATGCGGCTTGCTGGTGTCGATCCGTACGGCTGCTGGGTCCTGGGTCATCGGCACTCCTGGTCGACGGAGAGGAAAGGCGGTCAGGGCAGCAAGAGTTACCCGACGGTAGGGGTGTGACGGAAGGGATCAGGTGAGCAGAAAGTCGGCTTGGCCGGATTTCGCGCCCTGGATGAAGGCGGCGATCTCCCCGTGGGTGTAGATGAGCGCGGGTCCCTCAGGGTCTGCGGACTGTCGCACGGCGACTCTGCCGTCGGCCAGCTTCATGGCCTCCACGCAGTTGCCCCCGTTCCCGCCGCTCCACGGCTTGTGCCAGCCCTCGGCACCGAGTTCCGCGGCGGGCATGCCGTTGTATATGCGATCCATTCACAGCTCCTTGCGGAGATTCCGGAGAATCTCCTTCGTGCGTTGTGCAGTCGCGGCCTGGGCCGCCATGCGGTCCATGACCTCGAGGTGTGAGGCGACCTCGGGGCGCGCGTCGAGGTAGACGGCGCCGGTCAGGTACTCGCTGTAGACCATGTCCGGGAGTTCGGGCATGGCGAAGCGGAAGAGGACGAACGGTCCGTAGGTGCCGGGGTGGTGGCCGGACGCGAACTCCGCGATCTGCAGGGTGACGTTCGGCAGCTCGGACACTTCGAGCAGCCGGTCGAGCTGGTCGCGCATCACTCGGGGCCCGTCGCCCACCGGTCTGCGGAACACCGTCTCATCCATGATCACCCAGAACTTCGGTGCGTCGTCCCTGGTCAGCAGGGACTGCCGCTCCATCCGCAGGGCTACATGACGTTCGGTCTCCTCGGCGCTGCCGCCACCGACGGCCCCGCCGCGCAGGATGGCGCGGGCGTATCCCTCGGTCTGCAGCAGACCGGGGACGAACTGCGGTTCGTAGGCCCGGATGAGGCTCGCGGCCCCCTCCAGACTGACGTACATGGAGAACCAGCCGGGCAGCACATCGTGGAACCGCTGCCACCAGCCGGGCAGGTTGGCCTCCTCGGCGAGGGCGATGAACCCCTCCGCCTCGGAGTCCGTGATGCCGTACGCCTTCAACAGGAGCTGTACGTACGGGATCTTCAGCGCCACTTCCGCCGTCTCCATCCGGCGGATGGTGGCCGGGGCGACCCGGAGGATCTTGGCGGACTCCTCACGCTTCAGGCCGGCCCGCTCGCGCAGGTCCTGCAATCGCTTACCGAGAACGACCTGTCCCACCGTGGGGGCGGACCGCGGCTCGCTCACTCCAGACCTCCCCGACGCGCTGTTTGGACCGAGTGTGCCATGAGGAAGGCCAGAGAGAACACAGCACTCTGTAATTTTCAGAGTGCCTCTTGCCAAGTGTCCGCTTCGGGAGCAGAGTATTCCGGTGAACCAGTACGCGCTGCTGCCGCGCGTCGCCACGGTGGGGGCGATGCACGGCACTGCTTACCCACTGTTGTGAGGAACCGGTCGTGGCTTCTGGTAACGCGCTTCCCTCAGATCTTATGAGCCCTCGCGTCACGCCCCAGCGCCCACGGACCGACACCTCCGGCGTTCGCCGGTTCACCTTCGAGCTCCCGGCCCGCACCGTGTCGGTGGCGCGCGCCCGCCGGCTGGCGGAGGAGCGCCTCATCCTCTGGGGCTGCGATCCGGAGATACGCGAGACGGTCACGCTCATCGTCTCCGAGCTGGTCACCAACGCCGTCGTGCACACGGCCAGCCGCCACATCGTCTGCGAACTGCGCGAGGGGGAGGAGCAGTTGCGCATAGCGGTACGGGACGAGGGCGGCGCGGCCGATCCGCTGATACGCGACTGCGGCGAGGAGGAACGCGGCCGGGGGCTGGTCCTGGTGGACGCCCTGTGCGGCGCCTGGGGTGCGGAGAGCACCGGCCACGGCACGGCCAGAATCGTCTGGGCGGAACTGGCCCACGGCACGGGGCAGCCGTGCTGAGGTCGATGGCGACCCCGCTGACACCGCGGCCCCGCAGGGCGGCGGCCGCGGAGGCGACGCATCTGGCGGTTCCGGCGGGCTTCTCGACCGCTCTGGGCTGCGACGCGGTGGGGGTGCCGGCCCGCTACGGCTTCCGCGTGCTGTCCCGGCTGCCCGCGAAGGGCTGCGTCTACGCGGACAGCGACTGGTGGTGGTGGCTGGTCCCGACCGGCTCCGATCTGGATCTCCGGTGGCCGATGCCGGCCTGCTACGCCCACGGGGCCGAGATCCCCGACCGCCGCCCGCGTCTGATCCACCACCCGGACGGCTTGTCTCCGTACACTCCGCCGATCCCGCTCTATCTGCTCGTCTGCCAGCTGACCGGCATCGCTCCGTCCTGGCCCGTACAGGACCGGCGAGGTGACGGCGTAGTGTCGGCACATGTTCACCCCCCAGGGCCCGACACTCCGTGAGCTGGCCGTGCAGGCGCTCTCCTCGGTGGAGCACGGCTACGACCTGCTGGCGACGAAGTTCGACGAGACCCCTTTCCGCACCTCGGACCGCCTCCTGGACGCGGTGACCGAGACGCTCCGCCCGCTGGGCCCGTTCGGCGCGGGCCTCGACGTGTGCTGCGGCACGGGCGCGGGCCTGCGCGTCCTGGAGGAGGTGTGCACGGGCCGGGTCACGGGCGTCGACTTCAGCGCGGGCATGCTGGCGCAGGCGCGGCGCGCGCACCCCACGGCCACTCTGGTGCGCGCGGACGCCCTGGCTCTCCCCTTCGACGAGGCCTTCGACCTGGCGGTCAGCTTCGGCGCCTTCGGCCACTTCCTGCCGGAGGAGCAGCTGCCGCTCTTCACCCGGATCCACGCCGCTCTCCGCCCGGGCGGCACGCTGGCCTTCCCGCTCCCGGCCCCGCCGCGGGTCGGCTCGCTGCCGTACTGGACCCTGTTCGGCTTCGACGCCGTGATGCGTGTACGGAACGTGGTGCGCCGGCCACCGTTCGTCATGTACTACCGCACCTTCCGCCTCGCGGACGTCCGGGCGAACCTGGAGCGGGCGGGGTTCGCGGTGGATCTGCTGCCGATGGAGCCCCTGGGCCGCCGGGAGGACGGCAGCCCGCGCTGCCGGCTGGTGGTGGCGCGGAAGTCCTAGCGCTGCATGGCCGACGTGCTTCATGGCAGGAGTCGCGAAAAAGAAGAGTGCCGGTCGAGAAGGATCTCGACCGGCACTGCTGCGTGGTGTCCGAGGGGGGACTTGAACCCCCACGCCCGATAAAGGGCACTAGCACCTCAAGCTAGCGCGTCTGCCATTCCGCCACCCGGACCAGGTGTCTTGCCGCTCTGGGGTGTTCCCCGCGGCGACATGGATAACTCTACCAGGGGTTCGAGGTGCCTTTCACCGGCGTTTCCCGTGGTCAGTGACGTGCGGTGGCCCCACGTTCCTTGATCGGCGCGGCGGGCGCCGCCCCCTTTCACGGGCCGTCGCGGGTCGGGTACGTGGAGTGGTGTGGTGCCTGTTGGTCCGGCGCGCTGGTTCCGGCCGCCCGCCGGGGCGGCCGCGGGCCGCCGTGGAGTGGCGGACCCGCGGCAGATCGGCCCGGATACCGGCCGGGGTGACGGGTGCCGGGGTGCCGGGGCCGAGCGATGCCCGGGGTCAGCAGTCCTTCTCGCGCAGGGAGTGAAGGTGCGCGCTGGACTTCCGGGCGAAGCCGAAGGACTCGACGGGGTTGTCGCGCTCGGCCTGCCAGTGGTGGGCGTGGCGTCCGTGGCGGGTGCGGTTCACCTCCGAGATGAAGCGCCGGTAGTCGATGTCTCCGTCCCCGACGTCCGACATGCGGTAGCCGTCGCGGACGGAGTCGTCGCGTTCGCCGTCCTTGACGTGGAAGAGCGGATAGCGGTGCGGCTGCCGGAGGACGTAGTCCAGCGGGTCGAAGGGGGCCGGGGTGCCGTCGGCGCGCCGGGAGAAGCGGTGCTGGGCCACGTACGCCCAGTAGATGTCCATCTCCAGGTGGACGAGGTCGGGGTCGGTCTCGGCGAGCAGCACGTCGTAGAGCCGGACGTCGGGGCGGTCGGTGGCGAAGGAGAACTCCTCGGCGTGGTTGTGCTGGTAGAACTTCATCCCGCGCTTCTTCGCCTCGGCGCCGTACTGGTTGAACTCCTCGGCGCAGCGCTTCCAGCCGTCGACGGTGGCACCGTAGCGCCAGGGGCCGGAGGCGGTGCCGATGTGCGGGAGGCCGAGCGCCTGGGCGTCGTCGAGGACCTTGGTGAGGTTCTGGGCGAAGGTGTACGCCTTGGGGTCGGAGGAGTAGTAGCCGACGTGGCTGCCGATGCCGCGCAGGCCGTGGTCGCGGGTGAGCCGCTTGAGCTCCGCGAGGGTGAGGGGCCCTGCCGAGCCCTGCTGGTAGCCGGCGAACTCGACTTCGTCGTAGCCGTACTTCCTCAGCTCGGCGAAGACGGTCGCGAAGCCGAGTGTGGAGACCTTGTCGCGCAGGGAGTAGAGCTGGATGCCGAGCCGGCCGGGCGGCAGGACGGGGCGGCCGTGGCCGTTGCCGCGGGTGGCGGGGTCGGCCGCGGCGGGTTCTGCCCCGGCTTCGGTCTGGGCTGCCGAAGCCGTCGGGGCGGTCGCGCCGAGGAGGGCCGCGGCGGTGGCGCCGGCGGCGACGCCGAGCATGTTGCGTCTGCTGAGCTTACGGGTCAGTTCGGGGTCGGCGGAGGGGTTGTGGATACGTCGGGTGCGGCTCATCTGTGGATAACTCCTGGTTGTCGGTGGGCTCTGCTTCACTGGAGTCCGGTCAACACAGACCGGCCAGTCGAAGCAGCAGGGCTTTCACATCGGTGGCCGCGACGCGGCCGCTCACAGCGCGGGGGGTGGAGCACAGAATGAGCGGACTTTCGTCCTCGCTCGTGGGGAGGCGGCCATGGCTGCCGCGAATAGGTGAGGGGTCGAGAGGCACGACCGCCAGCCGGTAGCGCATGCCGAGCTTCTTGCGGGCGATCGCCTTCGCCGCCTTGATCCGTACGTACGGGTCGTGGGGGTCCATGAACAGCTCGACGGGGTCGTAGCCGGGTTTGCGGTGGATCTCGACGAGCTGGGCGAAGTCGGGCGCCAACGCATCGTCGAGCCAGTAGTAGTACGTGAACCAGGCGTCGGGGTCGGCGAGGGCGACGAGCTCCCCGGAACGGGGGTGGTCGAGGCCGTGCTCCTTCTTGCCTTCGTCGTCGAGGAGCTGCTCGATGCCGGGAAGGCCGGTGAGGGCTTCCCGGGTGGGTTCGAGGTCTTCCGGGCGTCGTACGTAGACGTGCGCGAGCTGGTGGTCGGCGACCGCGAAGGCGCGGGAGGCCATCGGGTCCAGGTACTCCATGCCGTCCTGGGTGTGGACCTCCAGGAGGCCGGCGCGGCGCAGGGCGCGGTTGATGTCGACGGGGCGGGTCACGCGGGTGATGCCGTACTCGGAGAGGGCCACGACGGTGCGGCCCTCGGCCCGGGCGTCGTCGAGAAGGGGGGCGAGGGCGGTGTCGAGTTCGGCGGCGGCGCGGAAGGACCGCGGGTCGTCGGGGCCGTAGCGCTGAAGGTCGTAGTCGAGGTGGGGGACGTAGCACAGGGCGAGGTCGGGGCGGCGGGTGCGCAGGATGTGGCGGGTGGCGTCGATGATCCATCGGCTGGACACGATGTCGGCGCCGGGGCCCCAGAAGTGGAAGAGGGGGAAGGTGCCGAGTGTCTCGGTGAGTTCGTCGTGGAGGGCGGGGGGCCGGGTGTAGCAGTCGGGTTCTTTGCGGCCGTCGGCGTAGTAGACGGGGCGGGGGGTGACGGTGATGTCGGTGTCGGCGCCCATGGCGTACCACCAGCAGATGTTGGCGACGGTGTAGCCGGGGTGGGCGCGGCGGGCCGCGTCCCAGAGTCTGTCTCCGGAGACGAGGCCGTTGTGCTGGCGCCACAGGAGGACGTCGCCGAGTTCGCGGAAGTACCAGCCGTTGGCGACGATGCCGTGTTCGGAGGGGAGGGTGCCGGTGAGGAAGGTGGACTGGGCGGTGCAGGTGACGGCCGGCAGGACGGTGGACAGGGCGGCCTGGGAGCCGTCGTGGCCGAGAGCCTTGAAGCGGGGCATATGGGCGAGGAGGCGCGGGGTGAGGCCGACGACGTCGAGGACCAGGAGGGGGGTGGGTGAGGTGTCGTCCTGGGGGCCGGTCATGGGAGTTCCTTGAGGCCGAGGTCGGTCAACAGGTCGCGTGCCAGGGTGAGTTCGGCGGCGATGCCGTCGGCGAGGCGGGCACGGGTGCGGGGGCGCTGCGCGGCGGGGAGGGCCTGCCAGGTGTAGGTCTCGACCTCCAGGTGGTGGGTGCGTGGCCGGGGGCCGCCGACGAGGAGGGCGAGGGTGTCCTGGAGGACCGGGAGGGTGGAGGTGAGCGGCGGGGCGGGCGGTGCGTGGAGGGGGACGTGGAAGTGGGCGCGCCAGGGGGCGCCGTCGGGGAGGGACCGGCCTGTGAGGGCCTGGGGCAGGTCGTCGGTGCCGCGCAGTCCCGCTGCGGTGCTGGTACGGGTCTGGTGGAGGAAGCGTGGTTCGGCGAAGGCGGCGAGGGCGGCACGGACCTCGGGCAGGTGAGGGTGCTCGGCGTGGAGGGCGGCGGAGAGCTGGGTCTTGATCACGGGGATGCCTGCGGAGACGAGGGCGTCCAGTGCGGTGGGGGGATCTTCGAAGGAGGTGGCGAGATGGCAGGTGTCGATACAGACGCCGATGCGGGGGCTTGATACGGCGGTGAGCGGGCCGATCGCGTCGCTGGTGGTCTCGATCGTGCAGCCGGGTTCCGGTTCGAGTCCGATCCGGATGGATTTGCCGGTGAGCTCTTCGAGGGCGTCGAGGCGGTGGGCGAGGGTGGTGAGCGCGGTCTGGGCGGTGTCGGCGGCGCGGGAGTCGAAGGGGGTGCGCCAGGCGATCGGCAGGGTGGAGATCGAGCCGTCGGTGATGTCGTCGGGAAGGAGTGCGGCGAGGAGCCGGGCCAGATCGGTGGTGTGGGCGAGCCGTTCGGGGTGGGTCCAGTCGGGCCGGTAGACGCGGTACTTCACCTCTGCGGCGCCGAAGCCCTCGTAGGGGAAGCCGTTGAGGGTGACGACCTCCAGGCCGCGACGGTCGAGCTCGGCGCGGAGTGCGCGGAGCGAGGCCGGGTCGGTCACGAGGGAGTGGGCGGCGTCCCGGGCGAGCCAGAGGCCGACGCCGAGGCGGTCGCGTCCGAGGCGGCGGCGGATCGGCTCGCAGTGGTCGCGGAGCTGGGCGAGGACTCCGTCGAGGGCCTCGGCGGGGTGGACGTTGGTGCAGTAGGCGAGGTGGACGGTGGAGCCGTCGGGGTGGCGGAAGCGCATGGGCGGCCTGCCTCATTCCCCGCCGCGGAGGATGGTGTTGCCCTCGTGGAGGGGTGGGACGGAGGGGAGGTCGAGGCGGAGCCGGCCGCTGAGGCCGTAGAAGGCGACGGGGTTGCGCCACAGGACCCGGTCGACGTCGTCCTCGGAGTATCCGGCGGCGAGCATCGCGTCGCCGAACCTGCGGGTCGTGAGCGGGTCGCTCTTGCCCCAGTCGGCGGCCGAGTTCACCAGGACGCGTTCGAGGCCGTGGTCCTTGAGCACGGCGACCATGCGGTTCTCGTCCATCTTGGTGTCGGGGTAGAGGGAGAAGCCGAGCCAGGCGCCGCTGTCGGCGGCCTCCTTGACGGTGGTCTCGTTGAGGTGGTCGAGGAGGACCCGGTCGGGGGCGAGGGCGGACTCGCGTACGACGTCGAGAGTGCGGCGGAGGCCGGCGAGCTTGTCGCGGTGCGGGGTGTGGACGAGGACGGGCAGCGCGTGGTCGGCGGCGAGCTGCAGCTGGGTGGCGAGGGCGGTGTCCTCGGCCGGTGTCATGGAGTCGTAGCCGATCTCGCCGACGGCGACGACGTTGTCCTTGACGAGGTAGCGGGGCAGGGCGTCGAGAACGGGGGTGCAGCGGGGGTCGTTGGCCTCCTTGGGGTTGAGTGCGAGCGTGCAGTGGTGGGCGATGCCGTACTGGGCGGCCCGGAAGGGTTCCCAGCCGAGGAGGGAGTCGAAGTAGTCGAGGAAGCAGGCGGGCGACGTGCGGGGCTGCCCCAGCCAGAAGGACGGTTCGACGAGAGCGCGGACTCCCGCCTCGTACATGGCCTGGTAGTCGTCCGTGGTGCGCGAGGACATGTGGATGTGGGGGTCGAAGATGCGCATCAGGGCTCCTCCGTGGGGGCGGTGAGGGCGAGGGCGCGGTGGAGGTCGGCGGGGACGGGGCGGCCGGCGGCGGTGCGTTCGGCGGCGTGGTCGGTGAGCATCCGGGCGAGTTCGCGGTCGCCGCGGGCGCGCCGGCTGAGCCCGGCGACGGTGTCGACGGGCACGCCGGTGAAGAGGCATTTGAGAACGGCGTGACGCCAGGAGTGGGGGGTCAGATGGGTGGCGGCGTAGGGGCCGAGGGCGGCGGAGACGAGGGTGGTGTCGTGGGTGCGCAGGGCGTCCTCGACGAGGGGCACGGCCTCGGGGCCGGTGACGAGTGAGGGGAGGGCGAGGAGGACGGCGCGGCGTTCGGGGGCGGCGCCCTGCCGGTAGAGGCGGGTGAGGGTGTCCGGACCGGCGTGGGCCTCCTGGAGCAGGAGGGTGCGGACGGAGTCGGCGTGCTCCTGGCCGCAGTGCCGGCCGGCGGAGGCGAAGCGCAGTTCCCAGGCGGGGGTGCGGGCGGCGGCTTCGGTGAGGGCCTCGTCGAGCCAGGCGCGGGCGGAGTCGGTCAGCATGGGGCCTCCCCGGGGGTGAGTCGGTCACGGAGGAAGGAGAGGGAGGTGCGGGCGAGTTCGGGGCCGTCGTGGGAGTGGCGGGGCAGCTCCACGACGGTGAGGCCGGGGTAGCCGGCCGCGGTGAGCTCCGCGAGTGCGGCGAGGACGGGCGGGAAGTCGATCTCGCCTTCGCCGAGGGGCAGATGTTCGTGGACGCCGCGGCGCATGTCCTCGATCTGGACGTGGTGCAGCCAGGGTGCGGCGGCACGGACGCAGTCGGCCGGGGCCTGGGCTTCCAGGCACTGGCAGTGGCCGATGTCGAGTGTGAGACCGAGGAGGGCGGGATCGGGGTCGCCGAGGAGGCGGCGGAGGTGGTGGAAGTCGTCGAGGGTGGCGAGGAGGTGGCCGGGTTCCGGTTCGACGGCGAGGGGGACGCGGGCGGCGGTTGCGGCTTCGAGGACGGGGGTGAGGGCTTCGGCGAGACGCTTCCAGGCGTCGTCGGGGTGGGCGGGCTGGGGGTCGACGCCGCTGAAGCAGTGGACGGCGTGGGCTCCGAGGTCGGCGGCGACGCGGACGGCGCGGAGGAGGAGCCCGGTGCGGGTGGCGCGGGCGTCGGGATCCGGATCGAGAAGGGAGGGGCCGTGCTTGCGGCGCGGGTCGAGGACGTAGCGGGCGCCGGTCTCGACGGTGACACCGAGGCCCAGGGTGTCGAGTCGCCGGGCGACGCGGGCGGTTCGGGCGGCCAGGTCGGGGGCGAGGGGGTCGAGATGCATGTGGTCGAGGGTGAGGCCGACCCCGTCGTAGCCCAGGTCGGCGAGGAGGGCGAGGGCGTCGTCGAGCCGGAGGTCGGTGAGGCCGTTGGTGCCGTAGCCGAGCCGCGGCGCGGGGGACACGGGCTGGGGGGCGGGGGTGGGAGTGGGGCTCATGTGGGGCTCACCTTCCTGGCCAGACTCCGGGCGAGCGGCGCCAGCGCCAGGAGCGCGAGACCCGTGCCGGGGGCGCCGGATCGGGCGGCGAGAGCGGCTTGGAGCGGGATCAGGGCGCGGATGCCTGTACCGACGGCGCGCTGCGTCAGCGGTGGGGAGGGGTTGAGCGCGGCGTGGAGGAAGGCGGTGGCGGGGGTGCGGGCATAGGCGACGGCCAGGGCGGCGGTGAGCAGCCGGGGCAGGGAGTCCGGCCACCGCGTCGACGGACCCGCGTCCGCTGTCGGTGGCCTGACGGTGGGGACACGGAGGCGCGGGCGCGGTGTGAGTTCGGGTGCGTGCGAGGTCGCCTCGCGCCGCGGAGCGCCGAACGGAGGCGTGGCTGAGGGGCGTCCGGTCGTTCCGGGAGGTGAGCCGGGTCGTAGGACTGCGCCGAGCCCGGCCGCGCCCGCCGCCACCGTCAAGGTCGCGGCGAGCGCCAGCAGCGGTGCACGGGTGGAACCACCGTGCGCCTCATGGCGGGAGACGGCCGTGATCGCGTAGGTGTGGGCGGCGAGGAGGGCGGCGGAGGGGAGGGGGCGGGGGGAGGGAGGGCCCCCCGTGGCGGTGGCGCCGAGGAGGAGGTCCAGGGCGCGGGCCGCCGCCATGGCCGCGGGCCCCGCCGCCGTGTGCTTGAGGTGGAGGTCGTAGGACCAGACGGTGGCCGCGAGGCCGGTGGCGACCGCGAGGGCCGGGCGGCCGGCGCGGTCGGCGAGCCCGAGGCCCGCCGCCGTCAGGGCCGCGGAGGCGGCGAGGGCCGCACGGGGGCTGATCCGTCCGGAGGGGATCGGGCGGTGGGGGCGGTCGATGGTGTCCTCGGCGCGGTCGGCCCAGTCGTTGAGTGCCATGCCCGCCTCGTAGAGACAGAGGGAGGAGCCGATGGCCAGGAGGGTGGTGCGGTTCGGGCGCACGCCTGCGGCGGCGGCGCCCGCCAGGGCGTCGCCCGGGACCGTGAACAGCGCGGACACCCGCAGCAGTTCGGCCCACGCGGACCAGTCGGCCTTCCCAGCGCGGGCGGCCCTCTCTCCCCGGGCGGCCGGACGCTCCCCGGACGCCCGTGCACGCTGCTCGGCCACGGCCGCTCGAACACGG
Organism: Streptomyces sp. NPDC093600; assembly: GCF_044764755.1. Lineage (NCBI taxonomy): Bacteria > Bacillati > Actinomycetota > Actinomycetes > Kitasatosporales > Streptomycetaceae > Streptomyces > Streptomyces sp. NPDC093600. The sequence continues at coordinate 241,792 of NZ_JBIWIU010000005.1, read as the reverse complement.
GCCCCCGCCGTGGCGCCCGCGAGCGCCCCGCCACCAGGCCCGGCGCCGCCCGCCCGAAGACCCGCCGCACCCGGAACCCCGGCCCCGACACGGGTCCCAAGCCCGCTCCCCCACCCCCTCCCCCTCACCGTGACTCTCCCAGCCGCGTTCCGAACGCCAGCAGGCGGGTGTACTGGTCGGCCAGGGCCGACGGGGGTGTGCCGTCCGGGTCCTTGAAGTAGAAGGCGAGGTCCTCCAGGGGGCCCGAGAGGCCGATCTCGTGGGCGCGGGCGGTGAGGCGGGCGAGGTCGAGGACGAGGGGGGCGGCGAGGGCCGAGTCGCAGCCCTGCCAGGTGGTCTGGAGGGTCATGCGGGAGCCGAGGAAGCCGTCGAAGGCGATGTGGTCCCAGGCCGTCTTCCACTCCCCCAGGGCCGGTACGTCGTCGATGTGGACCTCGCCCTGCACGCCCGGGCCGAGGGTGTCGGTGAGGACGCGCTCCTTGCCCGCGTTCTTCGCCGCCGCCGCGGCCGGGTCGGCGAGGGCCGCCCCGTCCCCGCCGCCCAGCAGGTTGGTGCCGGACCAGGCCCGTACGGTCAGGGCGCGCTGTACGAACATCGGGGCGAGGACGGAGCGCAGGAGCGTCTGGCCGGTCTTGCCGTCGCGGCCGGCGTGCGGGAGCCCGGAGGCGGCGGCGGTGTCGGCGAGGGCGGGGTGCCGCAGGCCGGTGGAGGGGGTGAAGTTGACGTACGGGCAGCCGGCCCGGAGGGCCGCGGCCGCGTAGAGGGAGCTGGGAGGGAGCCCGGCGCCCCCCGGCGCCGGTTCCGTCGTCGCCACATTGAGGACGACGACGCGGGTGAGGTCCCGTCGGGTGCGGAAGTCCGCCAGGTCGGCGGCGAAGGCGGTGATGAGTTCTTCCTCGCTCCGGCCGTCTCCTGGGCGGGGGCCTCCGGGGCGGATCTCCTCGTCGGCGGCGTGGAGTTCGGCGGCCACGGCGGCGGCGAGGCCGTGCGGCAGGACGCCCGCCGCGGTGAGTTCCTCGGCCCGCTTGGGCAGGGGGCACTCCGCCGTGTCGTGGCCTCCGAAGACGAGGGCCGGCAGCGGTGGCAGGCCCGCCGCGGCGAAGGCGTCGGTCTCGGTCGCCATTCCGGTCGGCGGGTGGAGGCCGGCCGTCATCGCGGCGCAGCCGGCCACGACCGTGGTGGCGACGGAGCCTCTTGCTCCGACGAGCCAGACTCCCGTACGTGTTCCAGTGGTCAAGACCCTGCCTCCCTGGGGTGTGGTGGAGACGGCGGGCGGGGGGTACGGCGCCTCCCCGCCCGCCGTCGGCTGGGGCGGGAGCTCTACGAGGCGAGCTCCTTCAGCTGGATGTCGCGGAAGGACACCTGGTCGTCGGCTCCGTGGTTCTGGATGCCGATGTGTCCGTCCTTCAGGCTGCGGGCCGGGTCGGTGTTGGTGAAGTCGTTGATCTTCACGCCGTTGAGGAACACCTGGAGCCGCTCGCCCCGGACGCGGATCTCGTAGCTGTTCCACTGGCCGGGCGGTCGCAGCACCGCGTCTCGGGCGGAGAGGTCGGCCGACTTGAAGCCGTAGACGGCTCCGGTGGTGCGGTCGGGGGCGTCGGTGGCGTCGATCTGGATCTCGTAGCCCTTGTTCACGGCCGACCAGGGGTCGTCGGAGGCGGGGAAGCCGACGAAGATTCCGGAGTTGTCGTCGCCCGCCGTCTTCCAGTCGAGCGTGAGGGAGTAGGAGGAGAACTCCTTCGCCTGGTACCAGAGCATCCCCATGCCGCCGACCGAGCGCAGCTCGCCGTCGACGACGTCGAAGCCGCCGGGGCCCGCCTGCTTCCAGCCTTCCTTGGTCTCTCCGTTGAAGAGGGCGCGGTAGCCGGTCCGCGGTCGGCAGTCGGCGGTGACCTGGCCGGTGGCGTACCGCAGTCCGCCGAGGAGGTGCTGCCGGAAGGCGGGTTCGGTGTACGCCTCCTTGGTGTGGCCGCCGCCGGTGTAGAAGGAGCGGCCGCCGCCGTAGGACTTGCACCAGGCGATGGGGTGGTCGCCCTTCATCGTGCCGCCCTGATAGGTGGTTTCGTCGAGGGTGGCGAGGACGCGGGCCTGGTCGCGGGGGTTGGTGCGGTAGTTGTACCACTCGTCGGTGCGCTGCCAGGTGCCGTGCAGGTGGGCGGTGGCGGGGTGGTCGTGGTCCTCGACCCTGACCGTCGCCGGCTGGATGTGCGGGTGGGAGGCGAAGTGGGCGCCGACGAGGCCGCCGTAGAACTCCCAGTCGTACTCGGTGTCGGCGGCGGCGTGGACGCCCATGTAGCCGCCGCCGGTGGAGATGTAGTTCTCGAAGGCGGTCTGCTGTTCGGTGTTCAGGACGTCGCCGGTCGTCGAGAGGAAGACGACGGCGTCGTAGCGGGCGAGGTTCTGGGTGGTGAACTGGCGTGGTTCCTCGGTGGTGTCGACGGTGATGGCGCTGCCGGCGCCGAGTTCCTTGAGGGCGGTGATGCCGGCGCCGATGGAGTCGTGGCGGAATCCGGCCGTGCGGGAGTAGACGAGGACGCGCTTGGCGGTGCGGTCGACCGGTGCGTCGGAGAGGGTGAAGTCGTCCAGGTCGTAGAGTGCGCCGGTTCCGCCCTTGAAGACGAGGAAGAGTTCGGTGGTCCTGCGGGGCACGTTGCGCAGGGGTACGTCGATGTCCTGGAAGGTCTCCCAGCCGCCGGTGACGGGCACGGGTGCGGAGCCGAGGAGGGTGCCGGTGGGTGATCCGGTGCGGACTTCCAGGAAGCCGCCGGCGCCGCCGGAGGAGACGCGGGCGGTGAGCTTGGTGGATCCGGTGAGGTGGTAGGGCTTGAAGGAGATCCAGTCGCCGTTGTGGATGTCTCCGACGGTCCGGCCGCCGTTGGCGGGTGCCTTGTCGATGACGCTGACGCCGTGGTGGGCGTCGAAGTGTTCGGCCTGGCGGTGGCGGGGCTGGAGCTTGGCCTGGTCGTGGCTGGTGAGGGCGGACTGGCCGCCGCCTCCGCCGTCGGTGTACTCGGCGTCGAAGACGGCGAAGATGTTGGCGTCGTCGTCGTGGCCGCCGTCGGTGGAGGTCTTGATGGTGCCGGTGCAGCCGTTGGCCGAGGTGACGGGGTGGCCGTGGCTGTCGTGGCCGAGGATGTAGGTGACCTTCACCTTGGTGCAGTCGATGGGGCCGGCGGCGCTGTCCTCGGGGTCCTTCACGGTGACTTTGAAGGGGATGTCGTCGCCGAAGTCGAACAGGGCTCCCTCGGTGGGCAGTTCGAGGGCGACCGTCGGGGCGGTGTTGCCGACGACGATGTGGACGGAGGCGGAGCCGGTGCGGCCGGACGGGTCGCGTGCGGTGAGGGTCGCGGTGTAGGTGCCGTTCCTGCGGTAGGTGTGGGTGGGGTCGGCGGTGGTGGAGGTGGTTCCGTCGCCGAAGTCCCAGCTGTAGGTGAGGGCGTCGCCGTCGGCGTCGGTGGTGCCGGCGGAGGAGAAGGTGACCTTGAGGGGTGCGGTGCCGGAGGTCTTGTTCGCGCTCGCTTCCGCGACCGGTGAGCGGCCGCCGGTGGCGTTCTCGATGCGGTAGAGGCCGGAGTTGTGGTCGCCGCCGAACCAGGCGGTGCCGTAGTCGAGGACGTAGAGGGCGCCGTCGGGGCCGAAGGCCATGTCCATGACCTGGGTGCCGGTCCAGGGCATGGGGTTGATGGACTGGACGGTGCCGTCGGCGCCGTGTTCGATGCGTTTGATCCAGCGTCGGCCGAACTCGCCGGCGAAGAAGTCTCCGTCGTACGCCTCCGGGAACTTCACCGGGGACGTGTTCGCGGCGTCGTAGCGGTAGACGGGTCCGCCCATGGGGGATTCGGAGCCGGTGCCGAACTCGGGGAGGGAGCCGCCGTTGTACGGGATCCAGGCGGGTTCGGCCGGGGGCAGGTCGACGAGGCCGGTGTTGTGCGGGGAGTCGTTCTTCGGGGCGGCGCAGTCGAAGGGGGCTCCGGAGACCTTGGTGGCGAAGTCGTAGTCGACGTAGGGGTGGTTGGCGCCGGTGCAGAAGGGCCAGCCGAAGTTGCCGGGTTTCGTGACCCTGGCGAACTCGACCTGTCCGGCCGGTCCGCGGTGGGGGTCGGCGGCGCCCGCGTCGGGTCCGTAGTCGCCGACGTACAGCACGCCGGTCTTCTTGTCGACGCTGAAGCGGAAGGGGTTGCGGAAGCCCATCGCGTAGATCTCGGGCCGGGTCCTGTCCGTGCCGGGTGCGAAGAGGTTGCCGTCGGGGACGGTGTACGAGCCGTCGTCGGCGACCTTGATGCGGAGGATCTTGCCGCGCAGGTCGTTGGTGTTGCCGGAGGTGCGGCGGGCGTCGTACGCGGGGTTGCGGCCGGGGCGTTCGTCGATCGGGGTGTAGCCGTCCGAGGCGAAGGGGTTGGAGTCGTCGCCGGTCGACAGGTAGAGGTTGCCCTGTGCGTCGAAGTCGATGTCTCCGCCGACGTGGCAGCAGATGCCGCGGGTCGCGGGGATGTCGATGACCTTCTTCTCGCTGGCGTTGTCGAGGGTGCCGTCGGCGTTGAGGGTGAAGCGGGAGAGCCGGTTGACTCCGTCGTACTGCGCGAAGTCGGCGGGTGTGCCGTCGTTGGGGGCGTCGCCGGCGGGGGTGTCCAGGGGCGGGGCGTAGTAGAGGTAGATGGCCTTGTTGCGGGCGAAGTCGGGGTCGAGGCCGATGCCCTGGAGGCCTTCCTCGTCGTGGGAGTAGACGGGGATCGTGCCGATGACCTCGGTGTTGCCGGCGGCGTCGGTGCGGCGCAGTTCGCCGTTGCGTGAGGTGTGCAGGACGCTGCGGTCGGGGAGCACGGCGAGCGACATGGGTTCGCCGACCTCTTCGCCGCCCTTGGCGAGGGTGACCTGCTGGAACTCCTCGGCGGTGGTCGCGGTTGCGGTGGGGGTGGTGGTGTCGTCCGCGTCTGCGGCGAGGACTTGGGGGGCGCCGAGGGCGAGCAGTCCGACGGTGAGGAGGGCGAGGGTTTTCCTGGCTCGGAGTCGTTGTCTGTGCACGGGTGTCCTCCGGAGTAGGGCCGGGTGTGCGGGGTGTCCGGGGACCGGCGTGCGCCGTCACGCTGGTCGGAATCCCAAAGGTCATGTCATGGGCACATCAGGGACCGTAGCGGGGTTCGTCCGCGCCGGAAAGCCCTTGTGCGACAGTGCGGTTGAACTTTTCCCAGCGAGAGGACAAAGCCTCCCGAGGGCAGGACGGACCAGCCCGGTGACGTCCCCGCCACCCGGCACCGGCCTGCGGTTGTGCGCCTCCGGCCGCTATCGACCGCCGCCGAAGGCGGCGTCGAAGGAGGCCGTCGGCGGTTCGAAGTCGTACCGCTTCAGTACCGAAAGCGCTTCCGGCGCCCCCGTCAGCCGGTCCATGCCGGCGTCCTCCCACTCCACCGAGACGGGACCGGCGTAGCCGATCGAGCGGAGCATGCGGAACACGTCCTCCCACGGGACGTCACCGTGGCCGGCCGAGACGAAGTCCCAGCCGCGTCGCGGGTCGCCCCAGGGCAGATGGGAGCCCAGCCGTCCGTTGCGGCCGTCGAGCCGGCGCCGGGCCTCCTTGCAGTCCACGTGGTAGATCCGGTCGCGGAAGTCCCAGAGGAAGCCGACCGGGTCGAGGTCCTGCCAGACGAAATGGCTCGGATCGAAGTTCAGTCCGAAGGCCGGCCGGTGCCCGATCGCCTCCAGGGCCCGCTGGGTGGTCCAGTAGTCGTAGGCGATCTCGCTGGGATGGACCTCGTGCGCGAAGCGGACGCCCTCGGCCTCGAAGACGTCCAGGATCGGGTTCCAGCGCTCCGCGAAGTCCTCGTAGCCGCGCTCGATCATCCGTTCCGGAACCGGCGGGAACATCGCCACCAGATGCCAGATCGACGAACCGGTGAAGCCGATGACGGTGTCGACGCCCAGCGCGGCCGCGGCGCGGGCCGTGTCCGCCAGCTCGCGCGCCGCCCGCCGCCGTACGCCCTCCGGCTCGCCGTCGCCCCAGATCCGGGCCGGGACGATCGCCTGGTGCCGTTCGTCGATCGGATGGTCGCAGACGGCCTGGCCCACCAGGTGGTTGGAGACGGCCCAGCACTTCAGTCCGTACTTGTCGAGCAGGGCGCGCCGGCCGTCGATGTACGACGGGTCGGCCAGCGCCTTGTCGACCTCGAAGTGATCTCCCCAGCAGGCGAGTTCGAGGCCGTCGTAGCCGAAGTCGCGGGCGAGCCGGCAGACCTCCTCCAGGGGCAGGTCGGCCCATTGGCCGGTGAAGAGGGTGAAGGGACGGGGCACGGTCGCGGCCTCCATTACTCCTGTACGGATGTGTAGACGGCGTTCTCGCGGGCGCTCTCCTCGACGGCCGCCAGGACGCGCTGGACCTGGAGCCCGTCGGCGAAGGAGGGTGCCGGGGCGGTTCCGGACGCGATGGCGAGGACCAGGTCGCGGGCCTGGTGGACGAAGGTGTGCTCGTAGCCGAGCGCGTGGCCCGGCGGCCACCAGCCCTCCAGGTACGGGTGGCCCGGCTCCGTCACCAGGATGCGGCGGAATCCGGCGGTGTCGGCCGGCTCGGTGTGGTCGTGGAAGGAGAGTTCGTTGAGGCGCTCCAGGTCGAAGGCGAGCGACCCCTTCTCGCCGTTGATCTCCAGGCGCAGGGCGTTCTTGCGGCCGGCCGCCATCCGGGTCGCCTCGAAGGAGGCGAGCGCCCCGGAGGCCAGCCGCCCGGTGAACAGCGCGGCGTCGTCCACGGTGACCTCCCCGTACGCCCCGTCCGAGGCGGCACCGGACAGGCCGGCCGACACCCCGGCGAGCAGGGGCCGCTCCCGTACGAAGGTCTCGGTGAGCGCCGACACGCCGACCAGCGGCTCCCCCGCCAGATACTGGGCGAGGTCGACGGCGTGCGCCCCGAGGTCCCCGAGGGCGCCGGATCCGGCGTGCTCGCGCTCCAGGCGCCAGGTCAGTGGGAACGCCGGATCGACCAGCCAGTCCTGCAGATAGGTGACCCGTACGTGCCGCAGCCCGCCGAGCCTGCCGTCCGCGATCAGCCGGCGTGCGTACGAAAGGGCGGGTACGCGGCGGTAGTTGAAGCCGACCATGGCGATCTGGCCGCGGGCGGCCGCCGCCTCGGCGGCCGCGACCATGGCCTCGGCCTCGGTGACCGAGTTGGCGAGCGGTTTCTCGCACAGGACGTGCTTGCCCGCCTCCAGGGCGGCGACGGCGATCTCCGCATGGCTGTCGCCGGGTGTGCAGACGTCGACGAGCTGGACGTCGTCGCGGGCGACGAGGGCGCGCCAGTCGGTCTCGGCGGCGGCCCAGCCGTGCCGGTCGGCGGCGGCCCGGACGGCCCCGGCGTCCCGGCCGGCGACGGCGGCGAGGACCGGGCGCAGCGGCAGGTCGAAGACGCGCCCCGCGGTCCGCCAGCCCTGCGAGTGGGCGGCTCCCATGAAGGCGTATCCGACCATGCCGACGCCGAGCGTCGGCGGTGCGGCCCCGCTCTCCGTCTGTTCCATACGGTTCCTCCGTTTCGTGGTGCGGCAACGGTCTGCTGCCCCGCGGTGGTCGCCCGCCGGGGCGGCGGCTCCGGTCAGTTGAAGCCGGTGGGCAGGTACTCGTCGACGTTCTCCTTGGTGACGACGGCGGAGTAGAGGGTGATGGAGGCGGGGATCTCCAGCTCCGACATGCCCCCGACGCCCCTCTTCTGGCCCAGGGCGCGGGCCAGGTCGATGGCGGAGGCGGCCATGGTCGGGGGGTAGAGCACGGTCGCCTTCAGGACGCTGTTGTCGGCCTTGATGGCGTCCATGGCGGACCGGGCGCCGGCGCCGCCGACCATCAGGAAGTCGTCGCGGCCGGCCTGGGCGATGGCGCGCAGCGCGCCGACGCCCTGGTCGTCGTCGTGGTTCCAAAGGGCGTCGAAGTCGCTCTGTGCCTGGAGGAGTTGGGCCATCTTGGCCTGGCCGGACTCGACGGTGAAGTCGGCGGCCTGGCGGGCCACTTTGCGGATGTTGGGGTAGTTCTTCAGGGCGTCGTCGAAGCCCTGGGTGCGCTGTTTGGTGAGTTCCAGGCTGTCCATTCCGGCGAGTTCGACGACCTTGGCGTTCGGCTTGTCCTTGAGTCGTTCGCCGATGTAGCGGCCGGCGTTGAGGCCCATGCCGTAGTTGTCGCCGCCGATCCAGCAGCGGTAGGCCTGCGGGGAGGCGAAGACGCGGTCCAGGTTGATGACGGGGATGCCGGCCTTCATGGCCTGGAGTCCGACCTGGGTGAGTGCCTTGCCGTCGGCGGGCAGGATGACGAGGACGTCGACCTTCTTGTTGATGAGGGTCTGGATCTGGCCGATCTGGATGGCGGTGTCGTTGGAGCCCTCGGTGATCTCCAGGGTCACCTCGGAGTACTTCCCTGCCCGGTCCTTGGCGTTCTGGTTGATGGCGTTGAGCCAGCCGTGGTCGGCCTGGGGGCCGGCGAAGCCGATGGTGACGGGGGTGCCGGGCTTGTCGTCGGCCGCCGGGACGTTGTCCGCGGCTGGTGCCCGGTTCTGCGGTTCGTTGCTGGTACAGGCGGTGAGCAACGCGCCCGCGGAGACGGCGGCGGTGCCGAACAGCAGTCCTCTGCGGCTGGTTTCTGGCATGGCGGTGGATCCCTTCGACAGGAGAGGGAGGCGGGGGGAGCTGGGAGGGGCCGCGCGGGGGTCAGGTCTCGCCGTGGCGCATGCTGCGGCGCTGGACCAGGACGGCGGCGACGATGATCGCGCCCTTGGCGATCTGCTGGACGTCGCTCTGCAGGTTGTTGAGCGCGAAGATGTTGGTGATCGTGGTGAAGACGAGGACGCCGAGGACGGAGCCGACGATGGTGCCGCGGCCGCCGCTGAGCAGGGTTCCCCCGATGATCGCGGCGGCGATGGCGTCGAGCTCGTACAGGTTGCCGTTGGTGTTCTGGCCGGAGCCGGACAGGACGATCAGCAGGAAGGCCGCGATGCCGCAGCACAGTCCGGAGAGCAGGTAGAGGTAGAGGCGCTGACGGCGTACGTCGATGCCGGCGAGGCGGGCGGCCTCCGGGTTGCCGCCGACGGCGACGGTGCGACGGCCGAAGGTGGTCCGGTTGAGGATCAGCCAGCCCGCGACGGTGACGGCGGCGAAGACGAGGACCAGCGGGGGGATGCCGAGGACGTAGGCGTCTGGAATGCCGAGGTCGAGGACGGATTCGACGGTGACGATCTGGGTGCGGCCGTCGGTGATCTGCAGCGCGAGGCCGCGGGCGGAGGCGAGCATGGCGAGGGTCGCGATGAACGGCACCATCCCGCCGTACGCGATGAGCAGACCGTTCACCAGGCCGCAGGCGACCCCGACGACGACGGCGGTGAAGAGGATGCCGGCGAAACCGTACTCCTGGGTGGCGAGCGTGGTCGCCCAGACGGAGGCGAGGGCGACGATGGCGCCGACGGAGAGGTCGATGCCGCCGCTGGTGATGACGAAGGTCATGCCGACGGTGACGACGCCGATGACGGAGGCCTGGGTGAGGACGAGTTGGAGGTTGGAGGTGGCGAGGAACTCGTCCGGCCGGGTGAAGCCGCCGACCGCGATCAGTACGGCCAGCACACCCAGCAGGGAGAGGTTGCGGACGTCGGCCCTGAGACCGAGCGGGCGCCGGCCGCCTTCCCCCGCGGGCGCCTCGGTGTTCTTGGCGGTGGACAGCGTCATGACGCCGGGCTCCCTTCCATCACAAGGTCGAGTACGCGGTGTTCGTCCAGCTCACGGGCGGGCGCCGTGTGGACGACGCGGCCCTCTCTGAGCACCAGGACACGGTCGGCGAGGCCGAGCACCTCGGGCACTTCGCTCGACACCAGCAGGACGGCGAGGCCGTCGTCGGCGAGGCGGCGGATCACGGCGTACAGCTCGGCGCGGGCGCCGACGTCGACTCCGCGGGTCGGCTCGTCGAGCAGCAGGACGCGGCAGCCACGCAGCAGCCACCGGGCCAGGACGGCCTTCTGCTGGTTGCCGCCGGAGAGGGTGCGGACCCGGGCGTCGGGGTTGTCGGGTCGCAGCGAGAGCTCCCGGGTGGCCGTGCGGGAGGCGGTGCGTTCGGCGGTACGGTCGATCCAGCCGGCGCGCGAGAAGCGGGCGAGCGAGGAGACGGAGACGTTGCGGGTGACGGACTCCAGCATCAGCAGGCCCTGCGCCTTGCGCTCCTCCGGTGCGAGGCCGAGCCCGGCGCGCACGGCGTCGCGGACGCTGCCGGGGCGAAGGGGGCGGCCGTCGACGAGGACCCGGCCGGCGGTGGGCCTACGGGCGCCGTAGATCGTCTCCAGGATCTCGGAGCGGCCCGAGCCGACGAGTCCGGCGAGACCCACGATCTCTCCGGGCCGCAGATCGAGGTCGACGGGCTCGAACTCCCCGTCGCGCGCCAGCCCCCGGACCTGGAGGACGGGTGCGGCGGCCGGGGGCTCGGGCGGGCGCTCGGGGAAGACGTACTCGACGTTCCGGCCGGTCATCAGCGCCACGATGTCCCGGGTCGGGGTGGAGGCGGCGGGGAGCCCGCCGGCCACGGCCCGGCCGTCCTTGAGGACCGTGACGCGGTCGCCGATGCGGCGGATCTCCTCCAGGCGGTGAGAGATGTGGACGACGGCCACGCCCTCGGCGGTGAGGTCGGCGACGATACGGAAGAGGTTGTCGACCTCGTCGGGGTCGAGGGCGGCCGACGGCTCGTCCATCACGATGAGGCGGACGTCGTGGGAGAGCGCGCGGGCCATCGAGACGATCTGCCGTTGGGCGGCGGAGAGTTCGCCGACGAACCGTGCGGGGTCGATCTCCGGATGGCCGAGCCGTCTCAGCAGCGCGGCGGTCGAGGTGCGGGCGGCGCGGCCCCGGACGACGAATCCGGCGGCGGTGGGTTCGTGGCCGAGGTGGACGTTCTCGGCGACGGACAGCCCTTCGACCAGGTCGAGTTCCTGGTAGATGGTGGCGATCCCGAGGCGCATGGCGGCGATCGGAGACCGGAGCCGGACCGTTTCACCGCGCCAGGTGATGCGGCCGCCGTCAGGCTGGTGGGCGCCGGCGAGGACCTTGATGAGGGTGGACTTGCCGGCGCCGTTCTGGCCGAGGAGGCAGTGGACCTCGCCGGCGGCGACCTCCAGGTCGACGCCGTCGAGGGCGCGGACTCCGGGGAAGGACTTGGTGATGCCGGACATGGTGAGCAGGGGCGGTTGTTCCTGGGGCATGGCGGAGATCCCCTCGGCGGGTGCGGGTGGCGCCTGAGTGGGTGGGCTGATGGTGGGGCCGGTGGGGTGGGGTGGGCCGGTGGGGGTGCGGCCCTTGTGCGGGGGGCGGGCCGGTGGGGTCCGGCTCGGCGGGCGTTCGGCTTACGCCGGGGAGAAGAGGTGGTCGCTGATGAGGCGGACCGCGCCGGTCACTCCCGCCGCCGGGCCCAGCTCGCCCAGCACGATGGGGAGGTTGCCGGTGGCCAGCGGGAGGGACTGCCGGTAGACCTGGGTGCGGACACTGGCGAGGAGGTTGTGACCGAGGCCGGTGACCCCGCCGCCGATCACCACCAGACCGGGATTGAAGAAGCTGACGAGTCCGGCGATGACCTGCCCGACCCGGTTGCCGCCCTCGCGGATGAGGGCGAGCGCGGTGGCGTCCCCCGCGGCCGCCGCCGCGGCGACGTCCACGGCGGTGAGCCGGCCGGCCGCCGCGAGGCGTCCGGCGAGCTCGTCCGACCGGCCCGCGCGGGCCGCGTCCTCGGCGTCGCGGGCCAGGGCGGCGCCGCTGAAGTGGGCCTCCAGGCAGCCCTTGTTGCCGCACGCACAGGGGCGGCCGTCCGGTTCGACCTGGATGTGGCCGATGTCGCCGGCGCTGCCCGTCGTACCGCGGTAGACGTGACCGCCGACGACGATGCCGCAGCCGATACCCGTACCGATCTTGATGCAGAGGAAGTCGCCGACCGAGCGGGCGACTCCCGCGTGCTGCTCCCCCATGGCCATCAGGTTCACGTCGTTGTCGACCATGACGGGGCAGCCGAGTTCCTGGCTGAGCGCCTCCCGGACCGGGAAGCCGTCCCAGCCGGGCATGATCGGCGGCGCGACCGGGACGCCCTCGGGGAAGCGGACGGGACCGGGGACGCCGATGCCGGCGCCGTCGAAGCCCTCGGCGAGCCCGGAGGCGCGCAGCTTGGCCGCCATCGACAGGGCCTGCTCGAAGACGGCGACGGGGCCTTCGCGGACGTCCATCGGGTGGTTGAGATGCCCGAGCACCTCCAACTCGGCGTTGGTGACGGCGACATCGATGGACGTGGCGCCGATGTCGATGCCGAGGAAGCGGAGTTCGGGGGCGAGGCGGATGTTGTGCGAGCGGCGTCCGCCGCGTGAGGCGGCGAGGCCGTCGGCGACGACGAGTCCGGTGTCGAGGAGCCGGTCGACCTCGACGGCGAGCTTGGAGCGGGAGAGATCGATCTGATCGCCGAGCTGCGCACGGGAGTTGGGTCCTCCGTCGCGCAGCAGTCGGAGCAATCGCGCCTGATGCGCGTTGGCAGGTCGTGCCGTCATGCGTCTCACGCGCCCCTCCCCTGTCGAAGCCGTCGGGCCTTGCGCCGTGCTGTGGAAGGGGAACGTAGCAGTGGTGTCCTGGAGGGGGAAGAAGTCGCGCAGCAATCGGTGCGACTTTTTCCTGACCGAGGACAAAGACGTGGGGCCCGGTCAGCGGACGTCGACGAGGCGGGCGGAGACGACGATGTTGTCCGCGTAGCCGGTGCGCTGCGAGAACGCGCCGCCGCAGGTGATCAGGCGCAGCTCGGGGCTGGCGGTGTTCCGGTAGATCCGCTCGGCCGGGAAGCGGTCCTTGGGCACGACCTCGACGCCGTAGACCGAGAAGACGGCGGTCCTGCCGTCCGCACGAACGATCTCGACGCGTTCTCCCTTGTCCAGGGCACCGAGGCGGAAGAAGACGGCTCGCCCGTCCGGAGTGTCGACATGGCCGACGACCACGGCGGTGCCCTTCTCGCCCGGGGTGACGGCGCCGCCGAACCAGCCGGCGAGGTTCTTCTCGTACGCCGCCGGGGTGTCGATCCAGCCCTCGGCGTCGAGGCCGACCTCCTTGAGGGGCGCGTCGACACGTACGGAGGGCACGCGGACGCGTTCGGGGCGCGAGGCGGGCAACGGTCCGGGGACAGGAAGGGTGTCGGTGGCGTCGTTCCGGGCGTCGTTCCGGGGGGCTCGGCCGGCGGCGAGGCCGGCGTGGTCGGGGGCGGACGCGGCGGAGGGCCGAGGGGGGCCGCCGGCGCGCCACTCCTCCGTTCCGCCGCGCACCAGATGCACCCCGACGAGCAGGACGATGACCACGACGCCCCACGCGCCGCGCCTGCTCGTACCGTTCGACCCCTGCACGACCGCTCTTTCCCGTGGCTCCCGGCTCCGTGTCTGCCCTGACTGCCGTGGCTTCCTTGTGCGCGGTGGCGCCCCTCCGCGTCCCGGGCCTCGTCACCCCGGGGGCGGAGGGGCCGTTTCCGTACCCCTGGTGTCTGGTTCAGGTTCAGGTGTGGCCGTCCCGGGCGGGGCGGCGCAGCAGAAGGAGACCGCCACCGAGAGCGCCCGCGATCAGCGCGGAGCCCGTGACCACCTCGGCCGTACCGAGTTCGCCGGAGGCACCACCGAAGCCGGCCCTGACACCCTTCTGCGCGCCGGAATCGGTGTGCGTGTCGGCGGGGGTGTCGACGCCGGTGGAGTGGCCGCCCGAGGAGTGGCCGCCGGGTCCCTCGGTGATGGTGAGCGGAGTGGTGCCCCGCTCGCCCGCGCAGTCGAACGTGACCTCGTACTCCGCGCCGGCCTTGGCGTCCCCGTCGACCGTCGCGGTGCCGGGAACGCCTTCGTGGAGGGTGACGGTGTCGAAGACGCCGGACTCGACGGTGACGGACAGGACCTCGCAGCCCTCGGACATCAGGGTGACCGTGCCGCCGGGGGCGACGGTCGACGGAGAGACGGAGAAACCGAACGACGTGATGTCCTTGCCCGAGCCGGAGCCGGAACCGGAACCGGAGCTTGAACCGGTTCCGGCGTCGGTGCCGTCGTCGGCGATGACCGGGAACGCGCCGAGCGAGATGGCCCCGGCGGCCAGCAGGGCGGCGAGAGCGGCACGTATCGCGCGCATGACGGTCCTCCAGATCACGCGAGGGCGCACGCGGACCGGCTCCGCGGGCGGCGGGAGACAACCCTCGCCACGATCGAAGCTAGGTCGGCCCCCGGACCCACGCCACCGGGCTCCGCCGAACGGCTGTCCCGCCCGCGCCCGGGCGACACCGCGTACGCCTGCGGAACGTCGTACGCCTACGGAACGCGGACGACCTGCCCGGCGTACGACAGGTTCCCGCCGAAGCCGAACAGCAGCACCGGCGCGCCCGACGGGAGCTCGCCGCGCTCGACCAGCTTGGAGAGGGCGAGGGGGATGGAGGCGGCCGAGGTGTTGCCGGAGTCGACGACATCTCGGGCGACGATCGCGTTGACCGCGCCGATCTTGGCGGCGAGGGGCTCGATGATCCGCAGGTTGGCCTGGTGCAGCACCACTCCCGCGAGCTCCTCGGGCGTGATCCCCGACCGCTCGCACGTCTGGCGGGCGAGCGCGGGGAGCCGCTGCGTGGCCCACCGGTAGACGGACTGGCCCTCCTGGGCGAAGCGCGGCGGCGTTCCCTCGATGCGGACGGCGTGGCCCATCTCCGGCACCGAGCCCCACAGGACCGGCCCGATGCCGGGGTCCCGTCCGTCGTCGGCCGTCGCCTCGACGACGGCCGCGCCCGCGCCGTCGCCGACGAGGACACAGGTGGTGCGGTCGGTCCAGTCCGTCACCGCGGTCATCTTGTCGGCGCCGACGACCAGGGCCCGGCGGGCGGCCCCCGCCCGGACCGCGTGGTCGGCGGTGGCGAGCGCGTGGGTGAAGCCGGCGCAGACCACGTTGAGGTCCATGGTGGCGGGTGACGGCATGCCGAGCCGGGCGGCGACGCGGGCGGCCATGTTCGGGGAGCGGTCGATCGCGGTGGAGGTGGCGACGAGGACGAGGTCGATGTCGGCGGGGTCCAGTCCGGCGCCGGCCAGCGCCTTGCCGGCCGCGTGCGCGGCGAGCTCGTCCACCGGCTCGTCCGGGCCCGCCATGTGCCGGGTCCGGATCCCGACCCGGCTGCTGATCCAGGCGTCGCTGGTGTCGACCAGCGCGGTCAGATCGTCGTTGGTCAGCACCTTGGCGGGCTGGTAGTGCCCGAGCGCGGCGATACGAGTGCCCGTCATGCCCGGGACCCCCTTGGGTTCGGATGGCGCGTGGTTCACGCAGGAACCACCCAGTGTCGCCAGCGACTGATCGGTAACCGGGCACGTGAACCACCAAGAAACACCCGCACCTGTTGGGCGACCGTGACAACACGGAGCAAGCGGGCGGGGCGGGCAGGGGCCGATCATGGAGGGAGGCTGCGCGAGTGACCCGGCTCCGCCCGCATGTGCAGGACAATGAGACCGTCGAGGTCGCCACGGACAGAATCGGGTGTAGTCACTATGGGACGGGTCACCGAGCGACGGCGCGTCGTCCGCATCCGCGCGGGGGCGGTGAACGAGCGCCCGGACACTCTGGTGGCCGAGGAGCCGCTGGAGATCCGGCTGAACGGCAGACCGCTCGCGATCACCATGCGGACGCCGGGTGACGACTTCGCGCTCGCGGCCGGGTTCCTGGTGAGCGAGGGAGTCCTCGGCGCGGCCTCCGACGTACGGAACATCGTGTACTGCGCGGGCGTCAAGGACGACGGCACGAACACGTACAACGTGGTGGACGTCCAGCTGGCGCCCGGTGTCCCCGTCCCGGACATCACGCTGGAGCGCAACGTGTACACGACGTCGTCGTGCGGGCTGTGCGGGAAGGCGAGCCTGGACGCGGTACGGACCACCGCGCGGTTCCCGATCGCCGACGCTCCCCCGGTGCGGGTCACGCCCGAGCTCCTCGCGGGCCTCCCCGACCGGTTGCGGGCCGCGCAGCGGGTGTTCGACCGGACGGGGGGCCTGCACGCGGCGGCGCTGTTCTCCGAGGACGGCGAGCTGGTCGACGTACGGGAGGACGTGGGCCGCCACAACGCGGTGGACAAGCTGGTGGGCCGCGCGCTGCGCGAGGACCGGCTGCCGCTGGGCCGCTCGATCCTGCTGGTCTCGGGCCGTGCCTCGTTCGAGCTGGCGCAGAAGGCGGTGATGGCGGGCATCCCTCTCCTCGCGGCGGTGTCGGCGCCGTCCGCGCTGGCCGTGGACCTGGCGGCCGAGACCGGTCTGACCCTGGTCGGCTTCCTGCGCGGCCCGGACATGAACGTGTACGCGGGCGAGCACCGGATCGCCCTGGACGAGGCGGCGCCCTCCCGGGGATGACCGGTCGCCGCCCGCCGCCCGGGCCGGCCCGGCGGCCGCTGCTGCCGCCCCCTTGCGGTCGGTACGGCTACTGGTTCTTCGGCGGGTCGATCATCTGGAGGGTGAGCGTGGCGGGCGGTTCGGCGAGGCCGGGGCCGCCCGCGGCCGTCCAGGCGAGGATGTCGTCGAGGCAGTCGTCGTCCGCCGTCCAGCCGATCCAGGCGGCCCGGCCGCCCCGGCGGCGGCCCTCGGTGGAGGGCTGGACCACGACGACGTTGGCCTGCGCGCACGGGCCGAGGCAGTCGCTGGTACGGACGGCCAGCCGGCCGCCGGAGGCCGCGGCGGCCGCGCGGAGCCGGGCGAGCTGGCCGGCGTGGTCGATGCCGGGGTTCTTGCGGGCGTCACCGCAGCAGCAGCCCCGGCAGACGACCAGGGAGCAGGGGCGGGCGCCGTAACGTATCGGCACCCGGTTCACGCGGCACCGCCCAGGGTGATCTCCGCGGCCTGGGCGACCGTGCCGAGGCGGGGGAAGTCGAGGGCGACGGAGGCGTGGTGCTCGTCGGCGGTGAAGGCCGTCATGGCGTCCTCGGCGAAGACGAGGTCGTAGCCCAGGTCGCAGGCGGCGCGCGCGGTCGACTCGACGCCGAGATTGGTGGCGATGCCGCCGAACACCAGGGTGGTGACGGAGCGCCCGGCCAGCAGCTCGTGGAGTCCGGTGTCCTGGAATCCGCCGATGGTGCGCTTGACGACGACCGGGTCTCCGTCGTGGACGGGGCCGGGGACGAGGTCGCTGCCGGGCGGCTGGGTGTCGATGTGGGGGCGCTCCACCCTGATGTGGACGACGGGGGCGCCGGCGGCCCGGAAGGTCGCAGCCAGCCGGGTCGCGGCGGCGACGACGTCGGTTCCGGGGCGGGGGGCGAGGGGCAGCGCGACGATGCGTTCCATCAGGTCGACGAGGACGAGCGCGGTGCGGCCGGGATCGAGTGCGGGCATGGGAGCACGGTAGCCGCCCCGTTGATCATCAGGGGCGGGGGCCGGTGGTGATCCGGCCATCCCGGGTGGTGCGGGCGGGCCCGGGGTGCCCGGTGGCGCCGGACGACTCGGGGTCCCCGGTGCCGCCGGACGACTCGTTGGCCCGGTCGGTCGCGGACCGCTCCGGGTCCAGGTCGGTGGCGGAGGGCTGGGGGCTGAGGGCGACGGACCGTTCGGCGTCCCCCGTGGCGGCGGACGACTCGTCGGCCCGGTCGGTCGCGGACCGCTCCGGGTCCCGCGCGCGGCGCTTGGCGATGACCGCGCAGACGATCAGCTGCATCTGGTGGAAGAGCATCAGCGGCAGCACCGCGAGCGATGCCTGCGCCCCGAACAGCACACTCGCCATGGGAAGCCCGGCCGCCAGGCTCTTCTTCGAACCGGCGAACTGGATCGCGATCCGGTCCTCGCGTCCGAAGCCGAGCCGCTTCGCGCCGTGCCAGCTCAGCCCCAGCATCACCGCGAGCAGCACGGCCTCCACCGCGAGCAGCAGCGCGAGCCGCGCCGGGGTGACCTGCTGCCAGATGCCCGCGACCATGCCCAGGCTGAAGGCCGTGTAGACGACGAGCAGGATCGAGCCCCGGTCGACCCGGCCGAGCACCTTCTTGTGGCGGACCAGGAGCCCGCCCAGCCAGGGGCGCAGCAGCTGGCCGGCCACGAACGGCACGAGCAGCTGGAGCACGATTCTCAGGAGCGCGTCGGCGGAGAGGCCCCCCGTGCCGCCGCCGAGCAGCGCGGCCGCGAGCAGCGGCGTCAGCACGATCCCGGCGAGGGAGGAGAAGGAGCCCGCGCAGATCGCGGCGGGCACGTTGCCGCGGGCGATCGAGGTGAACGCGATCGAGGACTGGATCGTGGAGGGCACCAGGCAGAGGAAGAGGAACCCGCTGTACAGCGCGGGCGTGAGCACCGTCGGAACGAGCCCCTTCGCCGCCAGGCCGAGAAGCGGGAAGGCCAGGAAGGTGCAGGCGAGGACGGTGAGGTGGAGTCGCCAGTGCCGCAGCCCTTCGAGGGCCTCGCGGGTGGAGAGCCGGGCGCCGTAGAGGAGGAAGAGCAGGGCGATGGCGGCCGTGGAGGCGCCGTTCGCGACATCGGCCGCCGTGCCCGAGGCCGGGAACAGCGCCGCGAGGCCGACCGTGCCGAGGAGCGCCAGGATGTACGGGTCGATCGGCAGCCAGGACGGCAGAAGGGTCGTACGGCTGCTCATGTGCTCCACTGCTGCTCTCGGACGGGGGCGGTGTGCTCTCGGACGGGGGTCGTGTGCGCTCGGACGGCGGTCGTGTCCTCCCCATCCTGCTCCCGGGCTCGGAGATCGGGAATCCCGTACAGCGCTCTGACTGTCATCACGTTCCGCGATAGCCTCGGGCTCGTGTACGACCCGTCCCAGCTCCGTACGTTTCTCGCGGTCGCCCAGACACTGAGTTTCACGCAGGCCGCGCGCCGGCTCGGGCTGCGCCAGTCGACCGTGAGCCAGCACGTGCGACGCCTTGAGGATGCCACCGGCCGTCCGCTGTTCTCCCGGGACACGCACAGCGTCGAGCTGACGGAGGACGGTGAGGCGATGCTCGGCTTCGCCCGCACGATCCTGCAGGCGCACGAGCGGGCGGCGGCCTTCTTCACCGGGACGCGACTGCGGGGGCGGCTGCGCTTCGGCGCCTCGGAGGACTTCGTGGTGACCCGGTTGCCGGAGATCCTCCAGTCCTTCCGGAGCGAGCACCCAGAGGTGGATCTGGAGCTGACGGTCGGGCTGTCGGGCACCCTGAACGCCCGGCTGGAAGCGGGGCGGCTGGATCTGATCCTCGCCAAGCGGCGCGCCGACGAGAGCGGGGGCGAGCTGGTCTGGCAGGACACGCTGGTCTGGATCGGCTCGCCGCAGCTGCGCCTCGACCCGGACCGGCCGGTCCCGCTGATCGTCTTCCCGCCGCCCGGCATCACCCGGGCGCGGGCGCTGGAGGCCCTGGAGGCGCAGGGGCGGGCGTGGCGGATCGCCTGTACGAGCACGAGTCTGAGCGGCAACATCGCGGCGGCGCGGGCGGGGCTCGGCGTGATGGCCCACACCCGTGGGCTGGTCCCGCCGGAGCTGAGCCGGGTGCCCGCGCGGGCCGGGCTGCCGGAGCTCGGCGAGGTCGACTTCGTGCTGCGCAAGGGGCGGCGGCGGGGGGCGGCCCAGGAGGCGGCGGACGCCTTGGCCGCGGCGATCCTGGCGGGTGGCGACCGGCTTCACCGGCCGCGCTGAAGACGCGGCTCCGCTTGTGCCCGTGGCAACAAGCAGCGCGCGCCCGTGATCGGTCCGTACAGATTCCGTGGAGATTCCCGGTCCGCCTGCTTACCCGTCAGTCAGTAACGGGCGGCACACCTCCGCCGCATGCTCCCCTTTCCAGGCCTGACCTGTGCGTATGCCCCATGTCCCGACTTGGTGAACCCACTCCCTCCGCCCTGTCGAGTGGGGTACCGTCACCCGCGCCGTACGGAGCGCGACAACGAGCGGTCGAGGAGCAGTCTTTGCGCGAGTTCACCGTGCCGCCCGTCGAGGCGGCGCCTCAGATCGGCGGCCTGGCGGACGCCGTGTTCGACCGCGCCGAGCAGACTCCGGCCCACGTCGCCTTCGGCCGCAAGGACGCGTGGGGGCAGTGGCGGGACGTGACCTCCGCGCAGTTCAGGGACGAGGTGCTCGCCCTCGCCAAAGGTCTGATCGCGCACGGTGTGCGGTTCGGCGACCGGGTCGCCATCATGGCCAGGACCCGCTACGAATGGACGCTCTTCGACTTCGCGCTGTGGACCCTGGGGGCGCAGCCCGTGCCGATCTACCCCACGTCCTCCGCCGACCAGGTCTACTGGATGCTCCACGACGCCGAGGTCACGGCGTGCGTGGTGGAGCACGAGGACCATGCGATGACCATCGGATCGGTGGTCGACCGGCTGCCGCGGCTCCAGCGGCTGTGGCAGCTGGACGCCGGCCGGGGCGCGGTCGCGGAGCTGGTCGAGGCGGGGGCGGCGATCGACGAGGACGTGGTGCACCGGCACCGGCGGGCGGTGACACCGGAGTCCATCGCCACGATCATCTACACCTCGGGCACCACCGGCCGCCCCAAGGGCTGCGTGATCACGCACTCCCACTTCATGTTCGAGACCGACATGCTGGTCGGCCGCTGGGAGCCGGTGTTCCACTCCAAGCCGGGGGACGAGGCGTCGACGCTGCTCTTCCTGCCCCTCGCCCATGTGTTCGGGCGGATGGTGGAGGTCGCGGCGGTGCGGACCGGGGTGAAGCTGGGTCATCAGCCGGCCCTCACGGCGTCCGCGCTGCTGCCCGACCTGGCGTCGTTCCGGCCGACGTTCATCCTGGCGGTCCCGTACGTCTTCGAGAAGGTGTTCCAGGCGGCCCGTCGCAAGGCGGAGGGCGACGGAAAGGCGGGCCCCTTCGAGAAGGCCGTGGAGGTGGCGGTCGCGTACGCCGAGGCTCTGGAGCACAAGGCGTTCGGGCTGGGTCCCGGGCCCTCGGCGGCGCTGCGGGTGCGGCACCAGTTCTTCGAGAAGGTCGTGTACGGGAAGGTCCGCGAGGCCATGGGCGGGCGGGTCCGGCACGCGATGTCGGGCGGTTCGGCGATGGACCGCCGGCTGGGGCTGTTCTTCGAGGGCGCGGGGGTGACGGTCTTCGAGGGGTACGGCCTCACCGAGTCCTCGGCGGCGGCCACCGCCAACCCGCCCGGGCGTGTGAAGTACGGCACGGTCGGCCAGCCGATCCCGGGGACGACGGTGCACATCGCGGAGGACGGGGAGGTGTGGCTGCACGGCGGCCAGATCTTCTCCGGGTATCTGAACGATCCGGAGGCCACCGCCGCCGTACTCAACGACGGCTGGCTGGCCACGGGGGATCTGGGGGCGCTCGACGAGGACGGCTATCTGACGATCACCGGGCGGAAGAAGGAGATCCTGGTGACGTCGAACGGCAAGAGCGTCTCGCCGACCGCTCTGGAGGAGCGGGTGCGAGCCCATCCGCTGATCGCCCAGTGCATCGTGGTGGGCAACGACCGGCCGTACATCGCGGCGCTGGTGACGGTGGATCAGGAGGCCGTCGAGCACTGGCTGGCGATGCAGGGGCGGATGCCGCTGCCACCGGCCGAGCTGGTGCGGGACCCGAGCCTGGAGACGGAGATCCGGCGGGCGGTGGTGGCGGCCAACACCCTGGTCTCGCAGGCCGAGTCGATCCGTACGTTCCGGATCCTGGCGCACCCGTTCAGCGAGGAGCACGGCCTGCTCACCCCGTCGCTGAAGCTGAAGCGCAGGGCGATCGAGAAGGCGTACGCGGCGGAGGTCGAGGCCCTGTACGGCTGATCCCCGGTCGACGCGCCGGGCGGTCGTGCGGAATGCGATCCGGTCCCCGATCGTTGACCCTGGGAGTACCACCCCGACGACGTTAGGATCGACCGCACGTGAGCACGGACAACAAGGTCCCTTCCCTCACCCTGAACAACGGCGTGCAGATGCCCCAGCTCGGCTTCGGCGTCTGGCAGGTGCCGGACGACGAGGCGGCGACGGCGGTGACCACGGCCCTGGAGGCCGGCTACCGCTCCATCGACACGGCCGCTATCTACGAGAACGAGACGGGCACCGGCCGGGCCGTCGCCGGTTCGGGGATCCCGCGCGACGAGCTGTTCGTCACCACCAAGCTGTGGAACACCGAGCAGGGTTACGACTCGACCCTGCGCGCCTTCGACGCCTCGCTCGACAGGCTGGGCCTCGACTACGTCGACCTGTACCTGATCCACTGGCCGGTCCCGGCCAAGGACGCCTATGTCGACACGTACAGGGCGATCGAGAAGATCCAGGCCGACGGCCGAGCCCGGGCCATCGGTGTCTCGAACTTCCTCCCCGAGCACCTGGAGCGGCTGATCGGGGAGACCTCGGTCGTGCCCGCCGTGAACCAGATCGAGCTCCACCCGCATCTGCAGCAGCGGGCCTCCCGGGCTGCGCACGCCGCGCACGGCATCGCGACCGAGGCGTGGTCGCCGCTGGGGCAGGGCAAGGGCCTCCTGGAGGTTCCGGCGATCGTCGCGATCGCCCAGAAGCACGGCCGCACCCCGGCCCAGGTGGTGCTGCGCTGGCATCTGCAGATCGGAAACGTGGTCATTCCCAAGTCGGTGACCCCGTCCCGTATCCGGGAGAACATCGACGTGTTCGGCTTCGTCCTGGACGACGAGGACATGGCCGCGATCGCCGTCCTCGACGAGGAGCGGCGCCTCGGCCCGAACCCCGCCGAGTTCAACCTCGGCGCCTGAGCCGCGCCGCGTCAGCGGGCGAAGCGGGTGCCGGCTCGGCTACGGCCGCCCGGCACCCGCTTCCCCGTGCTGGGCGGCCCCGCCCGCCGATGGCTCGGGTCGCGTTCGGACGACGGTGAGGACGATCTTTCCGCGCGTGCGGCCCGACTCCCCCAGCTCGTGCGCCTTCGCCGCCTCCGCCAGCGGCAGCACCGTGTCGACCTCGGGGCGAAGCCGTCCCGTCTCCACCAGCTCCACCAGGCCGAGCAGGCCGGCGTAGTCCGGCTCGACGAGGGTGAAGCCGGTGCGGATGCCGCGCTCCGTCACCGGCGGAACGGCGTCGGGCGACGGCAGTGTCACCAGCGTGCCGCCGTCGCGGAGCACCCGCAGCGAGCGGGTGCCGTAGTCGCCGCCGTAGCAGTCGAGGACGATGTCCACGTCCCGTACGACCTCGGCGAAGTCGGTCGTCGTGTAGTCGAGCGGCTCATCGACGCCCAACGCGCGCAGGAAGCCGTGCTTGGCGGCGCTGGCCGTGCCGATGACGTACGCGCCGCGGGCCTTGGCGATCTGGACGGCGAGGTGGCCGACGCCGCCCGCCGCCGCGTGGACCAGGACCCGCTGCCCGGCGCGGAGTTCGGCGGTCCCTGTCAGCGCCTGCCAGGCGGTGAGCCCGGCCAGCGGCAGCGCCGCGGCCTCGACGTGGGAGAGGGCGGCGGGCTTGCGGGCGAAGTGGCGGGCCGGGCCGGTGACGTACTCGCCGTAACCGCCCGCCTGGCGCGGGAACGCGGGCATGCCGAAGACCTCGTCACCGGGCGCGTAGAGGGTGACGCCGAGTCCGACGGCCTCGACGACGCCGGAGACGTCGTAGCCCAGGACCGGGGTCTCGTCCCACATACCGAAGCCGCCGGTGGCGCGGGACTTCCAGTCGACCGGATTGAGACCGGCCGCGTGGACGCGGACGAGGATCTCGGTCGGGCCGGGTGCGGGGCGGGCCACGCGGGCCTCGGCGAGGACCTCGGGACCGCCCCACTGGGTGGCGGTGACCGCGCGCATGGTGGCCGGGGCGGCGGTGGGCATGTCGTTCATGAGGGGGTGCTCCTGTGCGAGGGATGCCGGTGCGTTCCCGGCATCGACCAGCCTCGGGGAGATGGCACCGCTCTCGTACTGGCCAGCAGGCCATGATGTGACAGAATCCGGCCATGCCGCCGCCTTCCGTCCCGCCGCCTCACCGGGTCGCCGTCCTCGCCCTGGACGGTGTGATCCCCTTCGAGCTGGGGATCGCGTCCCGGATCTTCGGCTCCGCCCTCACCGAGGACGGCTCGCCCCTCTACGACGTGCGCGTCTGCGCGCTCGACGGCGGCCCGGTCCGCACGTCCGACGGCTTCTCGATCACCGCCGCGCACGGCCCGGAGATCCTCGCGGAGGCCGGCACCGTCGTCGTTCCGCCGACGCACGAGCTGCGCATACGCGCGGAGGACGGCTCGCTGGGCGCCGAGCTGACGTCGGCGCTCGAGCGGATCGGGCCCGGTGCGCGGACCGTCTCCATCTGCACGGGCGCGTACGCCCTCGCCGCCGCCGGTCTGCTCGACGGCCGGCGCGCCACCACCCACTGGAACGAGGCCGCCCATTTCCGGTCGCTCTTCCCGCGCGTCCGGCTCGACGAGAACGTCCTGTTCGTGGACGACGGTGACGTACTGACCTCGGCGGGGGCGGCGGCCGGGGTCGACCTCTGCCTTCACCTGGTGCGGCGGGACCACGGCAGCGCCACGGCCAACCAGGTCGCCCGGCGCTGTGTCGTCCCGCCGTGGCGGGACGGGGGGCAGGCGCAGTACATCGAGCGGCCCGTCCCCGGGCCGTCCTCGGCCACCACCGCGCCGACCCGCGCCTGGGCTCTGCGGCGCCTGGACCGGCCGCTGCCCCTGGCCGAGCTCGCGGCGCACGCCGGGATGAGCGTACGGACCTTCACCCGCCGCTTCCGCGACGAGGCGGGGACGACACCGGGGCAGTGGCTGACCGCCCAACGGGTCGAGCTCGCCAAGCAGTTGCTGGAGACCAGCGACCTGACGGTGGATCACATCGCGGACCGGACCGGCTTCGGCAGCGGCAATTCGCTGCGCCAGCACATGCGCGCCCTGGTCGGGATCTCCCCGGCCGCCTACCGGCGCGCCTTCCACAGGACGACGGACGAGGAGTACGCGCGGTGAGCGGTTCGCCGGCCTGACCCGAACGACAGACCCTAGCCCTTGCGCGCCGTGTGGATCGTGCGGGCGGTGAGCCGGAACAGGTCGTCGCGGTGGTGCAGGGACAGCGGCTCGGAGGGGTCGAGGAGCCGGTCCAGGGCCTTCCGGTCGTCGGCCGCGAGGTGGTCGTCGTCGACGCTGCGCTGACGCTCGAAGTGGACGAGGATCTGCTCCCGGACGACCGGGGAGACAGGGGCGGGGGTGTCGGCCAGGAAGGTGCGGGTGCCGGCCGGGGTCAGGCCGGCGGCGGTGAGGAGGGCGCGCCAGTCGTCGATCTCGTCCGTGGAGTCGGGCAGCTCCGCCCGCATCCGGCCGAACCGATCGGCGTTCAGCGCGTCGAGCCGGGCCTCCAGGCCCGGGCGGCCGATGCCCTGGTTCCACGGCAGGTGACGGCCGGGCAGTCCGCCCTCGACGAGGACCATGAGGCCGCCGGGACGCAGCCGGGCGGCGAAGGAGGCGAGCGCGGCCCGCTGGTCGCCGATGTGGTGCAGGGAGTTGCCGGCCCAGATGAGGTCCGCCTCACCCAACCGGTCGATGTCCTGGGGGAGTTCGGCGAGCAGGGTGGAGACGCGGTGGCCGAGCCGGCGGGACTCGGCGCGGGCCGCCGCACGCTCCAGGAGCTGCGGGGTGCCGTCGACGGCGACGGCCTCGGCGTCCGGGAAGGCCTCCGCGAGGAGCGTGGTGATGACGCCCGGCCCGCTGCCCACGTCCAGGATCCGGCGGACGCCGACCGGCGGGACGAGGGTGCCGAGCCAGCGGGCCGCCTCGGTGTAGAGGGGGCTTTCGACCTCGGCCTGGCGCTCCAGGAGCGTCGCCATCTCGGCCCAGTCGGGAGAGGTGCTGTCGTGGTGGTGGTGAGAGTGTCGGCTCATGACGACAGCGTGCGGCGAAGCGGCTGGAAACGCGAGAATTGTTGCCGTTCCGGCAAAGAATTCACCCCGTTCCTCGGTGCTCGCGCGGGCTGACTCCCCGTACCCGCCGGAAGGAGGCGCTGAGCGCGAAAGCGCTGCTGTAGCCGACCTGGCGAGCGGGCGGCGCGTGGCCGAGCGCCTCGCATCGCGCGGCGCGACCGTGCGGGCCGGGCCCGTGAGCTCGCCGTGGCGCAGGGCGGGGCGGCTGACGCTGCTGTCCGGCCGCGGCGGGCCGGAGGCGGTCCGGGCCGAGGAGGCGCTGCGTGCCTCGGGCGCCGAGTTGGCCGTCGTACACGCCGCGTTCTTCGCCCAGAACGTCAGCGAGGGCGCCCTGGCCGAGGGGGTCGCGGCGGGCACGCTCGCGTCCCCGGCGGGCGCGATGCCCGAGCCGTTCATCGACGTGGATGTCGAGACATTGGTCCAGGACGGTCACGCGGGCCTGGTGCACGAGGTGACCGGCCCTCGGCTGCTGACGTTCGCGGAGGCGGCGGCGGAGATCTCCGGCGCGTCGGGCCGGGAGGGGCGTACGTCCCGATGGGCGAGGACGCGTACGCGGCGCTGCTCGCGGAGTTCGGGCTCCCGGAGCCCGAGGCGCGCCGGCTGTCGGCGCTCTTCACGGTGCTGTTCGACGGCCAACAACGCGTCGGTGACGGACGGGGTGAAGCGCGTCCTGCCGCGACCCGCGCGACTTCACCGCCTTCGCGGCGGGGGCGGCCTGGAGCGCCTGACCGGTGTGTGGCGACGCCACGGGCCGTCAGTCGGCCCCGTGGGTCGGCGCGATCGCCTGCACGCGCTCGGCCAGCTCGAAGTCCTTCTCGGTCACCGCGCCTCCGGCGGAGTGCGTCTGCACGGAGACGGCGACGGTGTTGTAGCCGAGCGTCAGGTCGGAGTGGTGGTCGAGTTCCTGCTGGATCTGGGCCACATGGACGACCATGGCGGTGGCCGCGAAGTGGTCGCCGAGGCGGTAGGTGCGGGTGATCCGGTCGTCCGTCAGGGACCAGCCGGGGAGCTCTCGCAGCCGGTCCTCGATCTCCTTCTGCGACAGCGGCTCTGTGGGCATGTCCGTACTCCCTCCGGTCGGGGTTGCTGACGGTGACGATACGGTCCCGGGGACTCGATACCCGGGCCGACACCTGCGTTACCGTCTGACCATGACAACTCTCGCGACCGACACGGGCGTAGGACCGCTTCTGCGGGGCTGGCGCGAGCAGAGGCGGCTGAGCCAGTTGGAGCTCGCGCTGAGGGCCGATTCCTCGGCCCGGCACATCTCGTTCATCGAGACGGGCCGTTCCCGGCCGAGCGAGGAGATGATCCTGCGTCTCGCCGACCATCTGGAGGTGCCGGTACGGGAGCGCAACGCGCTGCTGCTCGCGGCGGGTTACGCCCCCCGGTTCACGGAGTCGGCGCTCGACGGGCCGCGCCTGGAGACGCTGCGGGAGGGGATCGGCCGGCTGCTCGCGGGCTACGACCCGTATCCGGCGCTCGTGGTGGACGGCTCGTACACGGTGGTGGCGGCCAATCAGGGCATCGGGCTGCTGATGGCCGGGCTTCCGGAGCACCTGCTGACCCCGCCGATGAACGCGATGCGGATCACGCTCCACCCGGAGGGTCTCGCCCCGCGGATCCGGAACCTGCGGGAGTGGCGGGGGCATCTGCTGGACCAGATGGAGCGGCAGATCGGCCTGGCCCGCTCGGAGGCGCTGCGCACCCTGTACGAGGAGGTGGCGGCGTACCCGCTGCCGGAGGGGGCCGGGGACCCGGAGGACCGGGAGGACCCGGAGCCGTACCCGTACTTCGCGCTGCCGATGCGGATCGAGCACGACGGGCGGGTGCTGTCGTTCGTGTCGTCGATCTCGACGTTCAACACGCCGATGGACGTGACGGTCGCCGAGCTGGCCATCGAGACGTTCCTCCCGGCCGACCCGGAGACGGTCGCGTATCTGCGGTCGCTGCCGGCGCCGGGGCCTACGCGGTAGCCCTACGCCGCGGACCGCAGGGCCGACCACTGCAGTGCGGCGAAGCCGGCGACGGTGGCGGCCTGCAACGGGGTCCACACCACCCCCGCGGTGGTGGGCTCCAGCCAGGTGAAGAGGGCGACGACGCTGAGCACGGCCCAGATGATGTTGGCGTCGACGACGAGTTTCACGCCGAGGGCCGGGGGCTGCCGGCGGCTCGCCAGCCAGGCGACGCCCGCGGCGAACGCGGTGAGGAAGAGGCCGAGTCCGAGCAGGAGCGCCGAGTCGACTCCGAGCAGCTCCCCCAGCGGCTGGGAGGCGGCGAGATAGGCGAGGCCGTTGGCGCCGGTGACCGCGGCGTCGAGGGCGAGGAAGCGGCGCACCATGGAGTGCGGGCGGGTGGTGCGGGAGAGACCGGCGAGCAGGGCCTGGGACATGACGGATCACCCTCCGTGGGATGCGTTCGCGCTGGTGGTGGTGGCGCCGGAGCTCGGGCGGAGTGCGCCGCCCGAGCTCCGGTGGACACCACGATGCCGCCCCAGGCGGCGGGGGTCGATGACGTCCCAGGTAATGGGGTCTCAGCGCCAGATGGTCTGGACGGAGTCGAGCTGGACCCAGGTGATCGGGTTGCCGGTGTTGGCGCCGAAGATGGTCACCGAGCCTGCGGGGCTGATCTCGAAGCGGCAGGCGTTGATGCCCTGGGAGTTGTTGCGGGGCGCGGCGGCGCGCGTGTACCAGGTCGGGGTGAGGCCGGCCGGGAGCGTCGCCACCTTGGTGTCGGTGGTGAGGTTGCAGCTGAAGACGCCGCGGGCCTGGAGGTAGGTGGTGCCGGCGAGGGTGAGGATGCGGACCTGCGGGGTGGCGCCGGTCTGCGGGGTGATGCCGGGCTCAAGCACGAGGTCGGCCCACTCACCTGCCTCCACACCCCCGGTGGCGGCGGCCGCCGGGGCGGCGGTGGCCAGGCCTCCCACGGTCAGGGCGGCGGGCAGGGCGAGAGCGGCACCGAGAAGGCTGCGGCGGTTCTGCGACATGGTGGATCGACTCCTTGACAAGGCGTGAGAAGACAGGGGAGAGAAGAGGCTGGGGGTCAGCGCCAGACGGCGCTGAAACTGTCCAGCTGTGCCCAGGTGATGACGTTGTCGCCGGTGCCGCCGTAGACCCGCAGCTGCCGGTCCGTGCTCGCCTCGACGCGGGCGACGCACACACCGCCGGTGTTGTTACGGGGCACGGGGGCGCGCGCGGTCATGGTCGGGGTGAGCGTGTCCGGCAGCGTGGCGATGACGGTTCCCGTGGCGAAGGAGCCCTTGACACCGCCGCTGAGCTGGAGCGTCGTCGTACCGGCGAGGGAGATCAACCGGCCCTGGGGAGCGTTCTGGTCGGCGGTGACACCGGCGGCCAGGGTGAGCGGCTGCCAGTCCGTGAGCACCTTCACGCCGTCGACCTCCGGCGCCCCGGAGAGGAACATGATGGTGCAGGTGCGCGGGCCCTCCAGCTCTCCGGCGAAGCCGAAGTAGAGGTGCGGCACGCCGTCGCGCAGCGCGACGGTCATGCCCTCGGGCTCACGGAAGGCGAGCCCGGGCGCTGCCACGCAGAGCCGCTGTTCCAGGATGGCGCCGGTGCTCCAGGCGACGGCGGTCAGATAGGTGTTGCCCGGCGGCGGGTTCTGGGGGTGGTGGACGGGGTCGATGGGCATGCCCGAGAGCATGTACAGGACGCCGTCGTGGGAGGTGTAGCCCTGGAACCAGCCGTTCTGGTCGGGGTGCGGGATGCGCTGGATCGGTTCCCACACGCCGGCCGACGCCTTGGCCAGGTCGTACCGCTCGAAGTAGCTCTTGTCCCCGACGGTGAAGCGGACCACGAGCTCGTCGGCGCCGCGGTCGATCGTGCAGGTGACGAACTCCGCGCCGGGCGCGGGCCGGTAGGGGGTGGCGTGCAGCGGGGAGCCGTGGTCCAGGACGGTGCCCGAGCGGAACTCGAAGTGGGTGACCGCCGTTCCGAACCCCTGCTTCTTGCTGTTGGGCTGGGACGCGGTCTCGGTCCACAGATGGACGACCCCGGCCCGGTTCTCCACGCCGATGGCGACGCCGTGCCCGAAGCCGCGCAGGTACATGTGCCCGGTGATCGTGCCGGACCGGTTCAGCCGGGTGACGCACAGGTCGCCGTGCTCGTTGCGAACGGCGTAACTGAGCGGCTCGCTCTCGCCGGGCAGCTGGATCCCACCCCCCATCAGCTGGGTGACGAAGATGTCGCCCGACACGGGGTCGAAGCCGAACGACTGCATGACCGTGCCGTTCTTCAGCGGGCGCCGGTGGAGCAGTTTGCCCACCGGTCCCGCGAGGTCTATCCGTCCTTCGATGGTGACGCTCAACGCTGCCGCTCCTCGGTGTACTTCCGGCGTTTTCCGCCGAGAGAGGCGCAGTCTGTCAAACGGGCCACCGGCGGTCCATGGCAGGCTCATGCCACCCTCATGCCATCCACCAGCCGAGGAGGAATCATCCGCCAGCGCTCCTGGGCGACCGTGTCGGTCGCCCTCGCCCTCCTGTTCACCGCGATCGCGCCCGCCGCCGGCTCCACCGCCGCTGAGGCTCCGCCGGTCGTCACCGGAGCCGTCTTCAACAACCCGAAGGGGACGGTGGCCGAACAGAACGCGGTCAAGGACCACATCATCGGGGCGATCGACAGCACCCAGGGCGGACGCACGCTGCGGGCCGCCCTCTACGTCATGCAGGACCAGGACTACGCCGACGCCCTCGTGGCGGCGCACCGCCGGGGCGTCAACGTGCGTGTCGTCCTGGACCACAAGTCCGTCGAGGCTCCGAACCCGGCGCCCGCGCAGAGCCTCATCAACGCTCTCGGCACCGACAGGACCCAGCCCTCCTGGGTCCGGGTCTGCACCAGCGGCGGCGCGTGCATCGCGACGGGCGGCACGAACCCGATCAACCACAACAAGTTCTTCACCTTCTCCCGGGTCGGTGACGCGGGAGTCGCCGAGGACGTGGTGATCCAGAGCTCCGCCAACCAGACGGCCTCGGCCACCACCCGGCAGTGGAACAACGCGTACACCGTCGTCGGCAACACCGCCCTGTACACGGCGTACACCGGCTACTTCAACGATCTCGCCGCCATGAGCAAGACGAGCGACTACTACCGGCAGGGCGAGGCCGGCGACGCCAAGTACTACTTCTTCCCGCAGCGGAGCGGGGACATCGTGCTCGGGTTCCTCGACAACGTCATCTGCACCGGGAACACGACCGTCGGCACGGCCTCCCACAAGACCATCGTGAGGATCGCCGCCTGGGCCCTGCACCGGGACGCGATCGCCGCCAAACTGCGCTCCCTCGCCGACCAGAGCTGCTGGATCGAGGTCGTCTACAAGGACTCCAACGACCTCGCGACCCTGCAGGGGCATCCCAGGATCAAGCCCTACCACCTCGACGCCGATGGCTACTTCGTCCACTCGAAGTACCTGCTCGTCGAGGGCAACTACGCGGGCCACAGGGACACGAAGTGGACCTTCACCGGCTCGCACAACCTGGACGTCTCGTCCCTGCGCGAGAACGACGAGGCCCTCATCCGCGTGGCGGGGGCGGCGGCGCACGACGCGTACAAGGCGAACTTCCTGGCCATGCGGGCCGGAGCCGTCCTGCGGTAGCCCCCGCCCCCAGGCCCCGGCCCTTCAGCGGCCGGGGCCTGGGTCATGACCTGGGACGGCGGTCACACGACGGTCACTGCCCCATTTCGTACGCCCCGGCGAGCGCCTCGACGCGCTCCCACACGCGGCCCGAGCGGGCCTCGTCGACGACGGGGCGGCGGACCGCGTCCAGGGCCCAGCGCTGCTGCTCGGCGGTGGCGGAGTCCTTGCCGTGGAGCTCGACGGCGTGCGCGGAGAAGTCGCGTACGAGGACGGCGAACAGCTCGTCCAGGACGTCCGCGTCCAGTCCGGTCAGACGCGCCTGCTCCAGGATCAGCTGGCCGTGGACGACGAGCGCGAAGAGCTGGCCGACCGCGAGGAGCAGGTCGAGGTCCCGGCTCTGCTCCTCGTCGGGCGCGGCCGTGGTGACGAACTCGCACAGGGCGTCCGCCTGCTCGCGGAAGCGGCTGACGTTGGGGATCTCGGCGTACGCGTCGTAGGCGGGGCGCCAGTCGTGGAAGCGTACGGAGCCCAGGCCGCGGGCCGGTCCCTGCTGGAAGAGGAAGGTGTCGTCGGCCGCGTCGAGCCGGGTGGGCACGGGCGCGTACTCGGCCGGGTTCAGCAGGTGGTTGCGCATGAACTTCAGGATGAGCGCGAGGTTGACGTGGACCGTGCCCTCCAGCTTGGGCAGTCCCCGGATCTCGATCGCGGCCTGTGCGAAGTAGTTGTCCTTCTCGAACCCCTTGGCCGCGATGACGTCCCACATCAGGTCGATGACCTTCTCGCCCTCCGTGGTCACCTTCATCTTCGTCATCGGGTTGAAGAGGAGGTAGCGACGGTCGTCGGGGCCGGCGGAGCGGAAGTAGTCGACGGCGCGGTCGCTGAACAGCTTCATGCCGACGAGGCGGACGTAGGCGTCGGTCAGCTCGCGGCGCACGTGCGGGAAGGCGGTGACGGGCCGGCCGTAGAGGATCCGCTGGTGCGCGTGGGTGACGGCCTCGTACATCGCGTGCTCGCAGATGCCGATCGAGGCGGTGCAGAGGTTGAACTTGCCGACGTTGACGGTGTTGAGCGCGGCGTCGAAGGCGGCGCGGCCCGTGTGCAGGACGTCCTCCGGCCCCACGGGGTAGTCCTCCAGCCGGAACTCGCTGACGTACTTGGAGGAGTCGACGACGTTCTTCACCAGGTGGTAGGCCTCGTGGCGGCTGTCGGCGGCGAAGAAGACGTACCCGTCCGGTCCTTCGACGTCGGTGCGGCGGCCGAAGACGGAGACGAGTCCGGCGGCGTTGCCGTTGCCGATGTAGTACTTGGAGCCGGTGGCACGGAAACCGCCCTGGCCGTCGGGCTCCAGAAGCATGTCGGTGGAGTAGATGTCGGCGCCGTGGGCCTTCTCGGAGAGGCCGAAGGCGAACACCTCGCCCTGCGAGAGGAGATCGGCGGCGCGGGCGCGGGCGGCGGCGTTGTCGCTCTGCCACACCGGCCCCAGGCCGAGGATGGTCACCTGCCAGGCGTACCAGTAGTCGAGCCCGTAGAAGCCGAAGATCTCGTTCAGGGCCGCGATCCGGGCGGTGTCCCAGCGCTTGTCGCCCGCTTCGCCGGCGGCGGAGGCGGGGGTGAGGAAGGTCGCGAACAGCCCTTCCTTGGCGGCGAAGGCCAGGAAGTCACCCAGCCAGGCACGGGAACGGTAGTCCTCGATCAGCCGGCGCTTGCCGCGGTCCTCGAACCAGTCGACGGTGGCGCGCAGCAGCCGGCGGGTCTCGGGGTCGAAGTGCGCCGGGTCGTAGGTACGAGGGTTGAACAGCAGCGGGTCGGTCATGGTGGTCCGCCTTTCCGGCGTCGGGTCGTCGCGTTCGAAATCAGTCAGGTCGAATCGGCTCGAATCGAGTCGGTCCGAGTCGGGACCGAGTCGGGTCGGGCAGGCTTCGAGGAGTGCGGGAGATTGCGCGGGGCGGCCCCCCGGCCGGCTCATCGCTCGGGCGGGCCGAGCCGTCGGAGCGTGGCCAGGACGTCGTCGAGCCAGGTGAGCATCATCCGCTCGTACGCGATGCCGCCGCGCAGCACCACGTGCTGGAGCTCCCGTCCCGCGTCGGGCGTCCCGGTGTGCGCCGGGGCGTGCGCTCCCGTGAAGTCCCGCAGCTCTCCGGCGAGATACCGGGCGAGCCGGTCGGTGTGCGCCTGCTGGTGCCGCTCGACCTCGCGGATCAGCGCGGCCGGGTCGTCGAAAGCCGCGCCGCGGATCTTCACGGCGAGGTCGTGGCGGACGCTCTCGGGTTCGATCGGCTCGTGCAGCCACTGGGACAGGGCGTCCCGCCCGAGGGGGGCGACGGAGTACTCCTTCTTGTCCGGGCGGCCCTGCTGCGGCACCTCCCGGACGTCCACCCAGCCCTCGGCCTCCATGCGCTTGAGCACGCGGTAGATCTGCTGGTGGGTGGCGGTCCAGAAGTAGCCGATGGACCGCTCGAACCGCCGGGCCAGCTCATAGCCGGAGCCCGGCTTCTCCAGCAGCGACACGAGGATCGCGTGTTCGAGTGCCATGCCCCGATCTTCGTATGCAACGAGTTGCATACACAAGCGGCGCGGCCCGCGATGAGACGCGACTCACGCCGGTGTGCGGAGGCGACGCTCAGTCGTGCGGCGGTGTGTGGTCCGGCGGTACCTCTTCCCCGGCCGCGGGCGGACCGGGCGGGGTGCCGTCGCGAAGGGCCGGCCGCCCAGCGCCGCGCGGCCGTGTGGGGTGAGCCAGCCCGACAGGTCCGGTCCCGCCGGGACGATCCCGGTCGGGTTGATGTCCCGGTGGACCAGGTGGTAGTGCCGCTTGATGTGGTCGAAGTCGACCGTGTCACCGAATCCGGGAGTCTGGAAGAGGTCCCGCGCGTAGGCCCACAGGACCGGCATCTCGGCCAGCTTCTGCCGGTTGCACTTGAAGTGACCGTGGTAGACGGCGTCGAAGCGGACGAGCGTGGTGAAGAGTCGTACGTCCGCCTCGGTGATCGTGTCGCCGACGAGGTACCGGGAGGTCTCGAGCCGCTCCGAGAGCCGGTCGAGACGGTCGAAGAGGCGGGTGAACGCCTCGGTGTACGCCTCCTGGGACCCGGCGAACCCCGCGCGGTAGACGCCGTTGTTCACGTCCCGGTAGACCGCCTCGTTCACCGCGTCGATCTCGGCGCGCAGCGCTTCCGGGTAGAGCGCCGGAGCCCCTTCGCGGTGGTACGCCCGCCACTGCGTCGACAGGTCGAGGGTGATCTGCGCGAAGTCGTTGGTCACCACCTTCCCGGTCGGCACGTCGACGATCGCCGGCACCGTGACGCCCCGGTCGTAGCCGGGGTCGCGGGCGAGGTAGGCGTCCTGGAGCCGCTCGATGCCGAGCACGCTGTCACGGCCGCCAGGGTCCAGGTCGAACGTCCAGCTGCGCTCGTCGTGCGTCGGGCCCGCGACGGCCATGGACAGAGCGTCCTCAAGCCCGAGGAGCCGCCGCACGATGACCGCCCGGCCGGCCCAGGGGCAGGCCCGGCTGACCACCAGGCGGTAGCGCCCCGGCTCCACGGGGAAGCCGTCCCGCCCGTCGGCGGTGATCCGGGTGGTGATGTAGCGGCTGTCACGGGAGTACGCCCCGCCGGGGTTCACATAGCTCACATCATGGCCCTACCCCCGCAGGCCCCTGCCGACTCGGTTGCCCCTCGATCACCACCGGCGGCTCCGCCGTCCACCGGCCCGGCGGAGCGTGACCCCCGCCGGGCCCGTCCTCGGCGTCGGGTCGGTCAGCGGGTGACGTGCCTCTCCTTCCCGGCGGGGGCGGTCGGGGTCTCCCGGCTGGGCGCGCGTTCCGGTTCCGGTTCGGTGGCGCGGGCGGGGCGTTCCTCGCGGGCGGCCTCGGCGCGCAGCAGGGCGTTGAGCACGGCGAAGGGGTCGACGGGCATGGTGAAGCTCCTTGCGGTGGGGGGTGAGGGGCGGTGAGAGGTACGGGCCTCTCAGCAGCGCATCACCACGCAGCGCAGGGCGCGGTCGCTCGGGGCCGGGTGGGTCACGGACGCGGCGGCCCATGCGCGCCGGACGGGAGCGGGCGGGGCGGGCGGCCGTCCGCGCCGGGCGGCGGCCCGGCTCCGGGAGCGGGCCCGGCCCGGCGCCGCCGCCTCGGACTCTGCCGTGTCGTGGGCCTCTCCGCCGGGATCGGGCACGACGGAAGCGGCGTGTCCGGCCTCGGCCCCGCCGCCCCCGGCCGTCCCGCCGCAGATCCCGAACAGCGCGACGAGCAGGGCCAGCACGGGGACCACCCCGACGCGCCACCACGGCCGCCCGCGCCGAACGGGCGTGGCGGTGGCGGTGGCGGTGGCGGTGGCGGTGACGACCGTCGGCCCGGGGGCGCCCGTCGCGGGCGCTCCGGACGGGTCGGAGGGATCAGCCGGGCCGGAGGGACCAGCCGGGCAGGACAGGCCGGGCGGGCCAGCCGGACCCGACGGGTCGGCCCGGTCGGGGCGGGCAATGAGGGGCCCGGGCGCGCTGGGGGTGGCCGCCGGGGTGGCGGGGAGCGCGGACAGGGACCTCATGGAGATCCGTACTGCCCCGGTACGGCCGCACCGCCCCCTCCCCCGCGCCGGATCCGCTCGGGCGGCCTACGCCGCGGCGTCCGAATTCACCGGACCGGCACAGGCGCTCAGGCCGCCGCGCGCGCCTTGCGGGCCGACATCCACGCGTAGACGAGCACTCCCGCGAAGAGGAACAGCACGCCCTGGTAGACGGCGGCGTAGCCGGAGCCGGCCACCAGCCACATGGAGAAGGCGAAGGCCGCTCCGGCCAGGACCCCGTCGCGGATCAGGCGGCCGCGGTCGACGCGCTCGGACCGGCCGGAGAGGAGGAAGTAGATCTGGGCGGCGGTGGAGAGCAGGTACGGGACAGTGGCCGTGAAGGTGGTGACCAGGACCAGGATCTCGAAGACGCCCTTCGTGTCGGCCGTGTAGTTGTACACCGTGAGGAGCGACGCCAGGACGACGGTCACGACGACACCGACCGTCGGGACTCCGCGCCGCTTGTGCGCGAAGACCTTCGGGAAGAGGCCGTCCCGGGCGGCGGCGTACGGGGTCTGGGCGCTGAGCAGCGTCCAGCCGTTGAGCGCGCCGACCATGGAGACCAGCGCCATGCAGGCGATCGCCGTCCCGCCCCACGAGCCGCCGAACATCGCGTTCACGGCGTCGGAGAAGGGTGCGCCGGAGTCGACGAGCCGGTCGTGGGCGACGGTGCCGAAGACGGAGAGCGTGCCGAGGAGATAGATGGCGGCGGCGCCGAGCGTGCCGAGGACGGTGGCGCGGCCGACGTTGCGGCGTGCGTCGCGGACCTCGCCCGCGCTGACGGCGGCCGACTCGACGCCGAGGTAGGAGAAGAGCAGGATCGCCGCGGAGGCGGAGACGGCGCCGAGCGCGCTGTCGCCGTCGGCGAGGAAGGGCCCGAGGTTGGCGCTGTCGAAGAAGAACAGTCCGCCGACGGCGACGACCAGGAGCGGGACGAACTTCAGGACGGTCGCCACGAGCTGCACCGCGCCGACGTAGCGGGTGCCCGCGAGGTTGGCGAGGGCGGGCAGCCACTGGAGGGTGAGGGCCGCCGCGATGGTGGCGGCCTTCGACTCGTGGACGGGGATCAGGACGTCGAGGTAGCCGACGGCGGCGACGGCGAGGGCCGCGTTGGAGACCCAGGTGGTGATCCAGTACGACCAGGCGGCCAGGAACCCGGCGAAGTCGCCGAACGCCTCGCGGGCGTAGACGTACGGGCCGCCGGTCCGCGGGTGGCGCCGGGCGAGCCGCCCGAAGACCAGGGCGAGGGCGATCGCTCCCAGGGTGAGGACGCCGAAGGCGACGAGGCTGATGGTGCCGTAGGGGGCGACGGAGGCGGGCAGGAGGAAGATTCCGCCGCCGATGATGTTGCCCATGACCAGGGCCGTCGCGATGGGCAGTCCGAAGCGCCGGGCGTGCCTGTCGCCCTGGTCCCCGCCCTGCCCGCCGTGTCGCTCACCGTCGGCCCCGCCGCTCGGCGTGGTGGCGCGCGAGGTGTTCTGGGGAGAGGTGTCCTGTGGAGTTGTCGCCGTGCTCATGAGGGGGTGGTGCCTTCCGTCGTGCAAACCCGAATATCCTCGGGCAACGGCGAACACCCGTCCAAATCAGCTGGTTTTGTCCTGCCCGACCGGGCCATCAACCGGAAGAAGTACTTCCGTATTGTCCGTGGGCAGTGAAATCTGCAGCGGAACCTGCGGCCCCGCGCACTCCCTCAGCCAGCCGCGCAGCACCCGGTGCACCTGCTCGGCGCCCACCAGATCGGCCGGCGGCGGCGACAGCTCCACCGGCGACAGCAGGAAGGGGTACGCCTGCTCGCCGCCGAGGCCGCCGTGCGAGCCGATCTGCTCCTCGAAGGCGTGGACCGTGCCGGTCGCCGGGTCGTACTTCGAGTTGACCATGATGTCCGCGACGTGCGGGAAGCCGTCCGTGCGCCGCACCGCGTCCGCCGCGCCCGGCCCGAAGACGGCGAGCGGCCCGTCGTCGGCGAGCTCGGCGACCGGCACCTCCGCCCCGTCCCGGCCCAGCACCACCGAACCGTGCTCGGCGCTCGCGACCAGCAGGAAGCCGATGCCGGGGTGGTTGGCCAGGGTCCGCAGGAGAGCGGGATGGCGGCGGTCGATCTCCTCCTTGGTCATCCGGTGCGGGACGTCCGGGAAGGAGATCAGTCCCAGGTTGCCGGAGGCCAGCACCAGCGGCTCGGACGACCGGCCGGCCGGTGCCCCCGCCTCCCCGCTCTCCCGTGTCCCCTCGCCGTACTCGTCGTACTCGTCGTACTCGTCGTACTCGTCGACCGGGCGGTGCAGCGCGCTGCGCAGCGCGTCGCGCGCCGCGTCCCTGGCCTCGGAGCCGCTGGGCGTGCGCCCGGCCCTGCGCGGGACGGGCAGCCCGCACCCGGCCCGTACGAGGTCCTTGAGGGTGAGCCCGTAGGCGCTCTCGAAGGTCTCCCCTGGGCTCTGGCCGTGGTCGGAGAGGAGCACGATCCGGTACGGCCGGGGCGCGTGCTCCGCCACCTTCGCGATCAGCGCGATCGAGCGGTCGAGCCGCGCGAGGACCTGGTCGGTGTCCCGGCCGTGCGGCCCCGAGTGGTGCGCCACCTCGTCGTAGGCGACGAGGTCGGCGTAGACGGCGGTCCGTCCCGCCAGCATGTCCCCGATCACCGCGGCGACGACCACGTCCCGCTCGACGACGGTCGCGAAGGCCCGGATGAGGGGGTACGCGCCGCCCCGCGAGACCCGGGGCGTCTCCTTGCGCAGCCGCGCCCGGGTCGCCTGGACCGTCTCGCGGGCGGCCTCGGCGACGAACGACCCGGCGGTGCGTACGGCGTTGGCGGGGTCGGAGAAGTAGGCGAAGTAGCCGGCCCGCGAGCGGTTGCGGCGGCCTCGGCGGGCCGCCATGGAGAGCACGAGCGCGAGCTGGTCGGCGCCGCCGCTGAACAGGTTGCCGCGCGAGGCCCCGTCGACCGTCAGCAGCCCGCCGTCCCCGGTGCGTTCGATGGCCCGGCGCTGGAGTTCGACGGCGCCGGCCGGACGGTTGCTGACCATCAGCCGGCCGGTGTCCTTCTCGTACCAGCGGAACGCGGGCACGTCCTCGTTGGAGCCGTGCAGGATGCCGAGCTGGCTGGCGCCGGTCTGGCTGGACCAGTCGGTGCGCCAGGGCGTGAGCCGGTGGGTGGTGTCGAGCCAGCCGGCGACGGTCGGCATCAGCCCGGCGGCGACGGCGTCGCGGAGCACCTGGTGGCCGACGCCGTCGAGTTGCAGGAAGAGGGTGCCGTGGACGGGCTCGGGCCCGGGTCCGCCGGGAGCTCCGCTCGCCGGGCGGGTCCTGGTCCGGTCGGCGAGGCGGTAGAGGCGGCGGCGGTAGGCGTCGTCGTCGCGAACGGCGAGGGCGGTGGAGGTGGCCGAGGCGACGGCGGACATCACCGCGGCGACCACGACGGCGGTCTCCGGGTCGGCGGCGCCCCGCCCGTCGGGGATCAGCCAGAGCGCCACGAGCAGCAGCGAGCCGTTGAGGAAGAACACCAACAGGCCCAGTATCAGGGCCGGTACGAGCAGCAGGGCCCGTACGATCACGGGCCACACCAGCGCGCCGAGCAGGCCGAACGCGCCCGCGCCCCAGACAGCGGTGAGCGCGGTACGGGTGATGGTGTCGCCGTCGGGGGACTGGAGCTGGAAGTCGGGCAGCAGTCCGGCCAGGGCGAGCATGGTCAGGGTGGACACCGCCCAGACCACGATCACCCGCAACAGCGCGCCGCCCGCGGTCCGCCAGCGTCCGGCGATCCGCCCTCGCCCGTCTCCCACGCCTGTTCACCCTTCACCGGTTTCCTGCCTCAAGCGTGGCACAGCGCCTGCCCGGGCCGGGCGGACCGCTTGCCCCGGGGGAAGTGCTGCTCGGGCGGAAGTGCTCTGGCGGAAGGCTTGCTAGCAGCCGTCGTATCCGGCGGTGGGCATGGAGAGCCGGCGGTGGACGTCGGCCTTTCCGGCCGCGTCGTACGCAGGCTCGTCCAGGCCCGCGGTCTCCAGGCGTACGCCCCGCCGCTCGCACTCCGCGAAGAAGCCGGCGACGTCGGTCAAGGCCCGTGCGAGGACGCGTTCGTTGGGGGCGACGAAGAGGTCGACCGTGCCCGCTTCGACGTCGGCCCAGAGGGCGGCGTGGTCGGGGCGGATTCCGTAGAAGAGCAGCTGCCGTGCCACCACATAGCCCTTGTCGCGGGCCCAGCGGGTGCACATCGCGTGCTGGCTGCGGGTGTCGACCAGGAAGGGGTCGCTGTCGAGTTCCTCGAGCGGGGTGAGGCTGGCGATCGCCGCCACCCGAACGTCGTCCATGGGCCGACCCTACTCCGAAGCCGGACGGGCGAGGAGGGTGCGACCGGGCTCACGGCGGGGAGGAGTAGCCACAGGTGTGGCAGATCCTCCAGCCGTCCTGGGTGACCGCCAGGACGCCTCCGCAGCGCGGGCACTGCGCCGAATTGCCGATCGTCCCCTTGGTGCTCACCGCGGCTCCCATCGCCTCGCTGACGGATGGCTACCCCCGCGCCCCGCCCGGGACGCCCCCGCATCGCCCGCCGGGGCATCTACTCTCGTAACGGAGTGCCGAGGTCGTCGTCGACGGGAAGGGCGGGCGGGCCGGTGGAGGTCACCTGGTGGGGTCACGCCACGTGCACGGTCGAGGACTCCGGGGTCCGCTTCCTCACCGATCCGCTCTTCGCGCGCCGGCTCGCGCATCTGCGGCGGCGGCGCGGGGCGCTTCCGCCGCCCGAGGCCGCGGCCGCCGAGGCGGTGCTCGTCTCCCATCTGCACGCGGACCATCTCCATCTGCCCTCGCTCGCCCGGCTCGCGCCCGGGACCCGGCTGATCGTGCCGGACGGCGCCCCGCGCGCCGTGCCGGGGCTGCGGAGGCTGGACGGCCTCGGCCTGCGGCTGACCGAGATGGCGCCCGGCGACGAACTGGCGGTGGAGGGCGTGACCGTACGGGCCGTGCCGGCGCTGCACGACGGGCGGCGCCTTCCGGTGGGGCCGCACCGCTCCCCCGCCCTCGGCTATGTGGTCGAGGGCGAGGCGCGGACGTACTTCGCCGGGGACACCGGTCTCTTCGACGGTATGGCGGAGGCGGTGGGGCCGGTGGACGTGGCGCTCCTTCCGGTGGGCGGTTGGGGGCCGTATCTGGGCCACGGCCATCTGGACGCGGGGCGGGCGGCCCGGGCGCTGGCGGCGCTCGCGCCGGCCGCGGCGGTGCCGGTGCACTACGGCACGTACTGGCCGATCGGGATGGACGCCGTGCGGCCGCACGAGTTCCACGCGCCCGGTGACGAGTTCGTGCGGCACGCGGCGCGGCTCGCGCCGAAGGTGGCGGTGCATCTCCTCGGGCACGGCGAGCGGGTGCGGCCGGAGGTCGCCCGGTGATCGACGGGCTGCTGGAGGCGGTGCGGGAGCTGCCGCCCGAGTCGACGCAGCAGGCGGTCGGCTATCCCTCGCTGTTCCTGCTGGTGGCGCTGGGCGCGCTGGTGCCGGTGGTGCCGACGGGCGCGGTCGTCAGCTCGGCGGCCGTCGTCGCCTTCCACCAGACGGCGCCGCTCGCGCTGCTCTTCGTCTTCCTGGTGGCGGCCTTCGCTGCGCTCGTGGGTGATGTGGCGCTGTACTGGCTGGGGCAGCGCGGTGTCCGGTCGAAGAACGGTTCGCGGTGGCTCGCGGCGCTGCGCGGCCGGGCCGCTCCGGAGCGGCTCGCGCAGGCGAGGGAGCGGTTGGAGACTCATCAGGTGTCGGTGCTCGTCCTGTCGCGTCTTGTGCCGGCCGGGCGGATCCCGGTGATGCTGGCGTGC
This sequence comes from Streptomyces sp. NPDC093600, assembly GCF_044764755.1. Lineage (NCBI taxonomy): Bacteria > Bacillati > Actinomycetota > Actinomycetes > Kitasatosporales > Streptomycetaceae > Streptomyces > Streptomyces sp. NPDC093600. Next base: position 200,082 of record NZ_JBIWIU010000005.1, on the reverse strand, counting down.
CTGCTCGCAGGCATGCCGCTGCGCCGGTTCGTCCGCGGGGACCTGCCGGCGTGTCTGGCGTGGGCGGCGACGTATCAGCTGATCGGGATTCTGGGCGGCTCGCTCTTCCCCGAGCCGTGGCAGGGCGTGGTGGCGGCGGTGGTCCTGGCGCTGCTGATCAGCGGGGCTCCTGGGTTGTGGCGTCGGATACGGGCAGCACGGGGCGAGGACGCGAACACATCAGGGGGCGAGCACGCGTGAGGCGCCGACCGGGAGGTCCCAGAGGTCCTCGCGGGGCAGACCGGCCCGATCCCAGGCGGCCCGGACCCGGGTGAGGGGTTCGAGGACCGGCTCGGAGGAGAGGACGAACGCCGCCCAGTGCATGGGCGCCATCCGTCGCGCGCCGAGGTCCTGGAACGCGCGGACGGCCTCCTCGGGGTCGGTGTGGACGTCGCGGAGCCACCAGCGCGGCGCGTAGGCGCCGATGGGGAGCAGCGCGAGGTCGATGCCGGGGTGGCGGCGGCCGATCTCGGTGAACCAGTGGCCGTAGCCGGTGTCCCCGGCGAAGTAGACCTGGCGGCCGGACGGGTCGGTGAGGACCCAGCCGCCCCACAGGGAGCGGCAGGTGTCGAGGAGGGTTCGCTTCGACCAGTGGTGGGCGGGGACGAACTCCACGCGTACGCCGTCGAGTTCGCACGCCTCCCACCAGTCGAGTTCGGTGACCCGGGTGAAGCGCCGGCGGGTGAACCAGCGGCCGAGTCCTGCGGGGACGAAGACGGGGGTGTCGCGGGGCAGCCGCTTGAGGGTGGGGGCGTCGAGGTGGTCGAAGTGGTTGTGGCTGATGACGACGGCGTCGACCCGGGGCAGCTCCTCCCAGGGCACTCCGACCGGGGTGATCCGGGCCGGGGTGCCGAGGATCCGGCGCGACCAGACGGGGTCGGTGAGGACGGTCAGACCGCCGATGCCGACGATCCAGCTGGCGTGTCCGGCCCAGGTGACGGAGACGGTGCCGGGTCCGGCGGCCGGCAGCGGGCCGGGCTCGTACGGCAGCAGCGGGATGTCGCGCAGCCCGTCGCGGCCGGGGCGCATGGTGCCCTCGCGGGCCAGCCGGGCCATGGCGCGGACTCCGGGGAGCGGGGCGGTGAGGCGGTCGGCGAAGGAGCGCGGCCAGTCTTCCCGGAGCCGCCCGAGGGGCTGGAGCACCGGGGCCGTGGGGACGCGGCGGGTGAGCGGGGGCTCGGCCGGGCGTGCCGTCTGTTCCGTCATCTGCGGGCTCCGTTCTCGGCGGCTCGTCGGGGATATCCGGTTCTGGGGTGGTGCCGGAGTTCCCCGGGGGTCACCGGAGTTCCTCCAGGGCGGCTCCGAAGGAGCCCAACGCGCGGCTCACGTGTGGCAGTTCCTCGGGCGCGTCCGCGGTGAGCGCCTCCTTCCGTTCCTCCTCGGTCGGGCCCAGGAGCGCTCCGGTGTCGAACCTGACCCGCAGCGCGCCGAGTTCGTCGCCGAAGCGGTGGCCGCCGGGGACGGGGGTGCCGAGCCGTTCGGTGAGATGGTTCTCCAGCTCCAGGGAGTCGGTGACGCCCCGGGCGGCGAGCCCGGCCCGCAGCGGTCCGAGGTCGGCGTAGAGATGGCGGCCGGCCTGCGGGGGCAGGGCGAGGGCTCCGGCGGTGAGGACGGCCCGGTGGGCGGCCGTGCCCACGCGCGCGTGGAGGGCGGCGCTCCGGGCGGCCCGTACGGTGACCTCCTCGGGTTCGTCGAGGGCGTACGCGGCGGCGGGGGCGACCGGGCCGGCGACGACGGCGCCGAGGGCGGTGAGGACGTCCAGGGCGCGGGCCCGCGGGTCGGCGTACCGGTCGTCGCGCGCGGGGGCGGTGGGCGGGAAGCGGGCGACGGCGCAGGGCCAGGCGGCGGGGGCGAGGGCGCCCGCCAGGTCGTAGAGGACGGTGACGTCGTCCGGGCACATCTCGGCGGGGCTGACCAGCACGGTGTCCTCGGGGTGGTGCAGGGTGTCGCGCCACGTCTCGTCGCTGATGATGTGCAGCCCTTCGGAGACGGCCGCCTCGCAGGCCTCGCGCACCAGTTCCGGTGGGGCGACGGTGCCGGTGGGGTCGTCGGCGACCGAGATCAGCAGCAGCCGGGGCTGTCCGCCCTCGGCGCGCACCCGCCGCACGGTCTCGAACAGGGCGTAGGGGTCGGGGATGCCGCCGCACTCCGCGGGGGTGGGCACGTGGTAGGCGGGGCGGCCGAGCAGGCGCGCCTGCGGCGTCCACCAGGCGGGGCACGGCCGGGGCATCAGGACGTCCCCGCCGTGGGCGGCGAGGAGGGCGAGCAGCAGGGGCTGGGCGCCGGGGGCGGCGACGACGTCCTCGGCGTGGGTGCGCAGTCCGCGCCGCCACCAGTACCCGCCGGCGGCCTCGCGCAGGACGGGGCCGCCGCCGGGCGGCTCGACGGCGCCGCGGCCGGCGGCCGCGGCGAGGATCGCGGCCTGCCCGGGGAGCACGGGCAGGTCGGGCTCCGGCGTGGGCGGCCCGTAGCGCACCGGGCCGCGGCCTTCCGGAGCCGTCTGTCGCATCTTCCGTACCTCCTGAGCCACGGGCGGCGCACGCCCATGGCGCCACTGCCCTTTATACGAAGATTCATGGGGACTCGCCGCCGCAAAGGACGGCGCCGGCGGGTGGTCGACGGGCGCCGGGCCGGGTGCCGCCGGAGCGGAGCGGTGCGCGCGGCACGCGCCGCCGTCGGGGTGACGGGAGGGGGGCTCGGGGGCGGGGGCGGTCGTCGTCTGCCCGGGCGGGGGCACAGGCGGCCCTCCCGACCGCCGACCGGTCGCCGGGGTCGGGTCACGGGGGCCCGGTCCGGGAGGGCCGGCCGCACGGGCGGTCCTCCTCAGTCCGCCGTCGGGTGCGCCCGCCGTCGGCCCTCCCGGACCGGCGACCGGTCGCCGGGGTCAGCGCACCAGGACCCGCTCCAGCATCAGCTCGACCGCCGATACGATCGCGTCCGCGTCGATCCCCGCCTCGTGGAGCTGTTCCTCCGGCGTCGCGGAGGCGGGCATCGAGCGGACGGCGAGCCGGGCCAGGCGGGGCACGTCGCCGTGGCCGTTGGCGTACGCCTCGGCGACCGCGTCGCCGATCCCGCCCTCGGGCCGGTGGTCCTCGACGGTCAGGACGCAGCCCGTGGTGCCGGCCGCCTGGTCGAGGGTGGCGGTGTCCACCGGCTTGACCGAGTACAGGTCGATGACCCGTACGGGCAGGCCGAGCTCCTCCAGCCGGTCGGCGGCACGCAGCGCCTCGTGGACGGTGACCCCGGCGGCGACGATGGTCGCGCGGTCGTCCTCGCCGTGGCTGCGCAGCACCTTGCTGCCGCCGACCGGGAACTCCTCGTCGGGGCCGTAGAGGACCGGGGACGCGCCGCGCGACGTGCGCAGATAGCGGACGCCGTCCAGGTCGGCCATCGCCGTGACCAGCTTCGCCGTCTGGTTGGGATCGCAGGGGTAGAGGACGGTGCTGCCGTGCACCGACCGCATCATCGCCAGGTCCTCCAGGCCCATCTGGCTGGGCCCGTCCTGGCCGATGGCGACACCGGCGTGGGAGCCCACCAGGTTGATCCCTGCCCTGCTGACGGCCGCCATCCGGATGAAGTCGTGGGCGCGGGTGAGGAAGGCGGCGAACGTCGAGGCGTACGGGACGTATCCGCGCGCCTGGAGCCCCACGGCGGCCGCGACGAGCTGCTGCTCGGCGATCCAGCATTCGAAGTGGCGTTCGGGATGCGCCTTGGCGAAGAACTCGGTGCGCGTGGAGTCGCCGACCTCGCCGTCGAGCGCCACGACGTCACCGCGCACGGCGCCGAGGGCGGCGAGGGCCTCTCCGTAGGCGTTGCGGGTGGCGACCTCCTCGCCGCCCTTGTCGTAGCGCGGGAGGTCCGGCGCGCGGCCCCGCTCGTGGCGGGGGACCTGTGCGGCGGGCGGGTCGGTCACATCGACCTGGAGGTCGCTGGTGCCGCCCAGCTCGGCGACGGCGGCCTCGGCGTCCGGGAGCGGTTTGCCGTGCATGCCCTCGCGGTTCTCCACGGCGGCCACACCCCGGCCCTTGCGGGTGGCGGCGAGGATCGCGGTGGGGCGCCCGACGGTGGCGCGGGCCTCCCGCAGCGCCGCGTCCACGGCGTCGACGTCGTGCCCGTCGATCGGCACGGTGTGCCAGCCGAAGGCTTCGAGGCGGGCCGCGTAGGCGCCCAGATCGTGCTGGTGGCGGGTGGGTCCGCGCTGGCCGAGCCGGTTGACGTCGACGATCAGCGTGAGGTTGTCGAGCCGGCAGTACGACGCGTGCTCCACGGCCTCCCAGATCGACCCCTCGGCCATCTCGCTGTCCCCGCAGACCACCCACACCTGGTACGGGACGTGGTCGAGGAACTTCCCAGCGAGCGCCATGCCGACCCCGACGGGCAGGCCCTGGCCCAGGGAGCCGGTCGCGACGTCGACCCAGGGCAGCCGGGGCGTGGGGTGGCCTTCGAGGAGGCTGCCGCGGCGGCGGAAGGTGAGCAGTTCCCCGTCGGCGACGACGCCGGCCGCCCGGTACATGGCGTAGAGCAGGGGCGAGGCGTGGCCCTTGGAGAGGATGAGGCGGTCGTTGCCCGGATGGTCGGGGCGGTCGAAGTCGTAGCGTAGGTGGCGGGCGAGGAGGACGGCGCCGATCTCCGCCGCAGACATCGAGGAGGTGGGATGGCCCGAGCCGGCCGCGTCGGCGGCTCGCACGGAGTCGACCCTGAGCTGCTGGGCGAGCGCGGACAACGTTTCGTTCATGGCGGACCTTCCTCCACGCGTTCTTCTGTCGCGGCGGGCGGGCACTGGCGGCGGTGCACACCACGCGGGTGCCCACGCAGCCGGGGAGTAACCCGGGTCGTCCACCGGCACCTTGTCCGTATTCCAAGATTTGCATCTCACTATGCGGCGGTGCGGCGTACGGTGGCCCCACCCACTCACCCAAGGGAGTCCGGTCATGACCCAGAAGTCCGCGCACCAGGAGACCGCCGTCTACACCCACGGCCACCACGAGTCGGTGCTGCGCTCGCACAGCTGGCGCACCGCCGCCAACTCCGCGGCGTATCTGGTCCCGGAGCTGCGGCCGGGTCTGGACGTCCTGGACGTGGGCTGCGGGCCGGGCACCATCACCGCCGATCTGGCCGCACTGGTCGCGCCGGGCCGGGTGACGGCGGTGGACGCGGCCGAGGACGTCCTCGCCAAGGCGCGCGCCACCGCCGCCGAACGGGGCGTTCGGAACGTGGAGTTCGCGGTCGCCGACGTGCACGACCTGGACTTCCCCGACGACTCCTTCGACGTCGTCCACGCCCATCAGGTGCTGCAGCACGTCGGCGACCCGGTGCGGGCGCTGCGCGAGATGCGGCGGGTGTGCCGTCCCGGCGGGCTGGTGGCCGCCCGCGACAGCGACTACGGCTCCTTCGCCTGGTACCCGGAGCCGCCGGCCCTGGCCGAGTGGCGCGAGCTGTACCGCCGGGTCGCGCGCGCCAACGGCGGTGAACCGGACGCCGGACGGCGGCTGTTCGCCTGGGCGCGGCAGGCCGGGTTCACCGACGTCACGACGACCGCGGCGACCTGGTGTTTCGCCACCCCGGAGGAGCGGGCGTGGTGGAGCGGGCTGTGGGCGGACCGTACGACCGAGTCCGTCTACGCGAAGCTGGCGGTGGACGGCGGCCACACCACCCGGGAACGGCTTGCCGCGATCGCCGAGGCGTGGCGGGAGTGGGGCCGGCGGGAGGACGCCTGGTTCATGGTGCCGCACGGCGAGATCCTGTGCCGGGTCTCCTGACGGCCCGCCCCGTTCAACTAGGGTCGTCCGTATGGACATTCTCGGAACCACGCTGCGTGTCTGTGTCGACGACCTCGACGAGGCGGTCGGCTTCTACGAGCGGCTCACCGGCGGCCGCGCCCTGCGCTTCGAGCGTGGTGGCGTCTCGGTCGCGGCCGTCGGGTGTTTCCTGCTGATGAGCGGCCCGGAGTCGGAGCTGGAGGTGCTGCGGAAGGTGGCGGCCACCATCTCCGTCCAGGATGTGGACGCCGCGTTCACCTCGCTCACCGAGGCCGGCGCGAAGGTCCTGGCCGGCCCGGTGCCGACCCCGGCGGGCCGCAACCTCATCGCGGTCCACCCGGACGGCTCGGTCTTCGAGTACGTCGACCAGCGCCGGGACCAGGCCGCCTTCCGGAACGCGTAGGGCTCCTCGTTCGTCAGGCGCCGGCGAAGGCGGACACCACGAGGTCCGTGAGGAGCGCGCCGGCGGTGCCCCCGGGGCGTGCGCGCAACTCCGCTCGTGAGGTCAAGACACCTAGGGCGGGGCGGTGATCGCCCAGCGTTCGTGGTCGCGCCAGGCGCCGTCGATGAAGAGCATGGCGGGCGAGAAGCCTTCGAGGCGGAATCCGGCGCGGCGCACCAGGGCGCGGGAGGCGGCGTTGCCCGGCTGGATGTTGGCCTCCAGGCGGTGCAGTCCGAGCGGGCCGAAGGCGTACGGCAGGAGGAGTCCCAGCGCCTCGCTCAGGAGTCCGCGGCCGGCGGCGTGCGCGAAGGCGCCGTAGCCGAGGGCTCCGCTGAGGAAGGCGCCGCGGACGATGTTGTTGATGTTGACGAATCCGGCGAGCCGACCGCCCTCCTCGCGTTCGCAGACGAGGAACCCCTCCCTCGCCGGGTCCTCGTCCATCGCCCGCGCGTAGGCCGCGTACGCCTGGAGGTGGTCCGGCGGGAAGAGCCAGGGGCGGTGCAGCTCGCGGCTGGCGCGGACGTGGGCGGTGAACTCCTCCGCGTCGCCCGGTGTGTAGGGCCGCAGCCCCACACGGGGGCCCGCGGTGAGGTATCGCCCAGGGTCGTCGATCACCTTGCCAGGCTATCCCCGGACGCCGCCCCCGGACGCGTCCGGGTGAGGCCACGCGAGCCGCCGGCCGCCCGGTCAGTGGTGCGAGAGCACCAGCCGCGGTTCGTCCTCGGAGGCGTCGGCCGCCGGGTCGGGGCGCTCGATGAGGAGGGCCGTGACGACGCCGATGCCGAGCAGGGCTAGCGCCGCGTACATCGCGTGCTGGTAGCCGGCCTCGGTGACGCCCTGGGCGTCGCTGCCCGCCGTGATCATGGCGGAGGCGAGGGCGATGCCGAGCGAGGCACCGATACCGAAGCAGGCCCCGTTGAGCCCGGAGAGCGAGCCCGGCTTGTCCTTGGGGGCGGTGGTGACGGCGAGGCCGTTGAGGCCGGTGAGCATGAAGCCGCCGTAGGTGACACCGAGCGCGGCCAGCGCGGCGACCAGGACCCACTCCTGGTGCAGGAAGAACGTGGCGAAGAGGAAGATCGCGAAGTTGGCGACGGCGCCGGCGACCACGATCGTGCGCCAGCCGATCTTCGGACCGAGGCGGCCGGTCAGCGGGGCGGAGACCACGCCGATCAGTTGGATGGGGGTGAGGAAGAGGACGGCCGCGGTGACGGCGGAGAGGCCGAGGCCGACGCGTGCGTCCTGGGAGAACAGCGGGATGGTGAGCGCGATGGCTCCGAAGGCGCCGCCGAGGGTGCAGACCGTGGTGAGCAGCAGCGGCCAGGCGCGGCGGGAGGCCAGGACCTCGATGTCGATGACGGGGTCGGCGGCGCTCTTCTGCGACACGACGAAGAAGGCGAGCGAGGCGAGGCCGCCGAGCAGGAAGCCGAGGGTGAGGACAGAAGTCCAGCCCCAGGCGGCGCCCTGGGCGAGGCCGACGAGGATGCCGGTGAGGCCGAGCGCGAGGGCGGCGATGCCCCGGGAGTCGAGACGGCCCTCGGGGGCGGTGGCCGGGACGTCGGGGACGTACTTCCGTACGCCGATCAGGCCCGCGACCGCGATCAGCGTCGAGCAGACGAAGATGCCGCGGAAGCCGATGGTGTCGGCGATCTGGCCGCCGGCGATGGCGTCGACGCCCGCCAGGCCGCCGTTGACGGCGGTGATGATGCCCGCCGCCTTGCCGAAGCCGGCCGGGGTGAGCAGCTGGTTCAGGGTGAGGAAGGCGAGGGTGAACATCGCGGCGGAGATGCCCTGGAGGACACGGCCGGCGATGAAGACCTCGATGTTGGGCGCGAAGACGCAGAGCAGGTTACCGGCGATCAGCACGAAGGCGCAGACGATCATCATCGGCTTGCGGCCCCGCTGGTCGCTGAGGCGCGCGAGGGTGACCTGGCCGATGGCCGCCATCAGGAAGAACAGGGTCTGCGAGAGACCGGCGGCGGCCGTGGTGGTGCCCAGGCGCTCGATGACATCCGGCAGCGCGGGGCTGAGCATCGTGGCGTTGATCTGGTAGCCGAGGACGGCCAACACCATCGCCAGGAGCATGGGCCCGCGGCCGCTGAGGTCGGATTTTGCTGACATGTCGGCCCCTTTGCCTTGGATGTCACGTCGTTACGCACGCCACTCGTCGAGCTTGTCTGACAAGCAGTGCCACGACAGGCTGGACTCTACGCGCGTCACACGTCAAGACCCTTTGACCTGTGAATCCGAATACCGTTGACTTGCCGACAAGTCGGTGGAGGAGGGGCAGTGGCAGTCAGCGGACAGCAACGGCGACCCGTCGTGGTGCTCTACGAACGGATCGCGGACGCCATCCACGACGGCACCTATCCCCCGGGCTCGACCCTCCCCTCGGAGCCCAAGCTCGCGACCGAACTGGGGGTGAGCCGCCCCGCCCTGCGCGAGGCGCTGCTCCTGCTCCAGGAGGACGGACTGCTCTCGGTACGGCGCGGGGTCGGCCGGACCGTCGCCGACCGTCCGCCGCGGCGCGGTTTCGAGCACATCCAGCCACTGGAAGAGCTGATCGGGGCGGGCGCCCCGCTGACCGTCCGGGCGCTGCTGCGGACAGTCGAGGAGCCCACCGACTTCACCACCCAGCATCTGCTCGCCCCGGCCAGGTCGGAGCTGCGGTTCTGGGAGTCCCTGCTGGCCGGGGAGGGTACGGCGGCCGCGCTCAGCCAGGAGTGGGCGGCCGCCGACGACGTACTGGAGCGGGCGCACCCCGACTTCGCGCGGGCCCTGCGCACCGAGCCGGCGGCCGGGCGCACCTCGATGCTGGCGGTGCTCGCCGGGGCCTCGCGCGGGGTGCCGCTGGGGGCGCACAGCAGTGTGACCGCGACCCTGCTCGGCCAGCGCCGGGGGGAGCAGCTGGGGCGCCCGGCCGACACCCCGGCCGTACTGGTCACCCAGGTGGTCCGGGTGGGCGAGACCCCGGTCCTGGCCGCCAAGCACATGCTCCCGACGGGCGCTCCCGCGCTGCCGGTCCTCCAGTCGAACTGACCCGGCGACTGACCCTCCGGGCGACCGCCGACGTCTCTGTCGCCGCCGTCACAGCGACCGGGCCGGGCTTGGCGTACACTTCCCCGCCATGCACTTGTCTGACAACCCCGCCGCACCCGTCGCGCCCACCGTCTCCGAGTGGATCAGGCGGGCCCCGAAGGCCGTTCTCCACGACCACCTCGACGGCGGGCTGCGCCCCGCCACGATCGTCGAGCTGGCGCGTGAGTGCGGCTACACCGCGCTGCCGACCGAGGACCCGGCCGAGCTGGCGGTCTGGTTCCGGGACGCCGCCGACTCCGGTTCGCTGGAGCGGTACCTGGAGACCTTCGCCCACACGTGCGCGGTGATGCAGACCCGCTCCGCCCTGGAGCGGATCGCGGCCGAGTGCGCCGAGGACCTGGCGGCGGACGGGGTCGTCTACGCCGAGATCCGCTACGCCCCCGAACAGCACCTGGAGGGCGGGCTGACCCTCGACGAGGTCGTCGAGGCGGTCAACGACGGCTTCCGCGAGGGCGAGCGCCGCTCCGGCGGCCGGATCACCGTCCGCACCCTGCTCACCGGCATGCGCCACACCGACCGCTCGCTGGAGATCGCGCGGCTCACCGTCGCCCACCGGGAGAACGGCGTCGCCGGCTTCGACATCGCGGGCGGCGAGATCGGCAACCCGCCGGCCCGCCACCTCCCCGCCTTCCAGCACCTGAAGCGGAACAACTGCCACTTCACCATCCACGCGGGCGAGGCGGTCGGCGCCGAGTCGATCCACGAGGCCGTGCAGATCTGCGGCAGCGAGCGCATCGGCCACGGCGTGCGGATCACGGACGACATCGCCGAGGACGGCACCCTGGGCCATCTCGCCGCGTACGTCCGTGACAACCGCATCGCCCTGGAGGTCTGTCCGACCTCCAACCTCCAGACGGGTGCCGCCAAGGACTACGCCTCGCACCCGATCGACGAGCTGCGCCGGCTCGGTTTCCGGATCACCCTCAACACCGACAACCGTCTGGTCTCCGGCACCACCATGAGCCAGGAGTTCCAGCACATGGTGGACGCCTTCGGGTACGGCCCGGAGGTCTTCGAGGAGTTCACCGTCGCCGCGCTCGACGCCGCCTTCCTGCCGCTGCCGGAGCGGCAGCGGCTGATCGACGAGGTCGTCCGCCCGGGCTACGCGGCGCTCTAGCGGAAGCGGATCAGCGGACCCAGCGGATCAGCGGACGACACCCTCGACGACCGGCAGTTCCAGTGTCCCCGTGTCCTCGGGGGCGCTGGTGACGGTCACCGGCTTGACGCCCTGGTTGCCCAGGTACGCCGTGTCGCTGGCGGCGATCACGAACTCCAGCCGGTGGCCCGTCTCGTAACGGTGCACGATCCCCGGCAGCTCGACCGTGAACGGCCGGGTCGCGTCGGGCACCCGAACCGGCGCGACGAGCCGGTTGACCAGGGTCTTCTTCCCGTCCGGGGCGATGTCGTAGATCTTGGCGAAGAGGACGAGCTTGTCTGCGGCGTCGCCGGAGTCCTGGACGCGCTCGGTCTGCGGGGAGACGACCCGGAGCGTGGCCCTCGGTGCGCCGACGACGTCGACGGGCGCGGTGAGCGGGGCGCTGGTCCAGCCCAGGTAGGTGCCCCGGGTGTCGTACGGCTGGGGGTCGGGCAGTCCGATCAGACCGGCGAGCGAGGCCTCCGAGTGGCTCGTCGGAACGGGCCAGTTGGTGTACTGGCGTGAGCCCCGGGCGACCTTGGTCCGGTTGTCGACGAGCTTGCCGTCCCCGGAGAGGTAGAGCCGCTGGCTGAGCCCGGGCACCCTCGCGGCGGTGCCGTAACCGCTCCGCCAGTCGCGGTAGTAGGCGAACTCGGGCCCGGTGTCGGCCTTCCGGTCGCCCAGCAGATACCGGTCGAACCACGCGAGCACACGCCGGCCCACGTAGCTGGTCTCCAGGTTGCCCTGCCCGAGGTCGAGTTCCCCGGCCGCCGGATCGGTGATCCCGCCGCTGTGCCCCCAGGACTGCCAGATCATCTTGGTGTCGACGCCGCGCGCCTCCAGGTGTTCGTAGGTGTCCTGGGCCTCGTTGAGGGTGAAGAGGCTGTCGGACTGGCCCTGGACGATCAGCGTGGGCGCCTTGACCCGGTCGAGGTAGGACATCGGGGAGACGCTCCGGGCGAAGTCGAGCATCTTCCGCGTCTCGGCGTCCGGGTAGCGGCCGGAGTTGAGCAGCCGCATGGTGTCGCAGGCGTCGGTGACGAAGTGCAGACAGCGCAGGGAGTTGAACCGGCTGGGGTCGAGGGACGGCGCCAGCAGCGGCTGGCCCTCGCCTATGAGGTAGAAGCCGTTGGCCCACTGCCACTTGAAGACGCCGGGGGTCGCGCGGTCGGCACTGTTCGGGGCGAGGGAGTAGGCGAGGTCGTTCCAGGTGATGAGGGGGACGAGGGCGTCGAGCCGGGGGTCGACGGAGGCGGTGGCGAGCTGGATCGCGCCGCCGTAGGAGCCGCCGATCATGCCGACCCGGGGGTCGGAGGCCCCGTCGCGCAGGACGAAGTCGGCGCGGGTCCCGTCGTCGGCGGCTCGGGCGCCGCCGAGGAAGTCGACGAGCCGGGAGGCGGCCTGTCCGTCGATGCGCGGGTCGTCGAGTGAGATCAGACAGCCCGACGCGCCGAAGCCGAGGCCGGAGTAGACGAGTCCGACGAAGCCGCGGGCGGCGAAGGCCTTGCCGATGGCGTCGGTGGATCCGTCTTTCTTGCTCCCGCCGAAGCCGTTGGTGGCGAGGACCGCGGGCGCCGGATTGTCGGCGTCCACTCCGGCGGGCCGGTAGAGGTCGGCGTCGATCACACAGCTGCGGCCGCCCGCCTCGACGGTGAACGTCAGCGGGGTGACGGTGTACGCGCCGGGCTCGGCCGCTTGCACCGGCCCCGCGAACGCGAGCGGCGCCGCCAGCGCCGTACCGGCCACCAGGGCGAGGGCCTTCCGGGATCGGGGCAGGGCACGGGACACGGAGACCTCCACGCTGAGGACACATGAACGGCACGGGCCCCTCGGCTTACCGACTGGTCAGTACGGGGCAGGGCCCATGGTGTGACGCCTGTCATAGCCGCGTCAACGCCTGTGACAAGGGTCGTTGACGGAGATTCAGTAAAGGTGCGGGGGCAGGCGTTGAGCAGGGTCGGCTCACCACGGGCCGAGCCGAGCGGAGTTCGGCCCGGCGCGACGGGACCGAGCAGGTTCGGCTCAACGCGCCGGACCGAACAGGTTCGGCCCGACGCGCCGGACGAGCCGGTTCGGCTCAACGCGGGCCATGGCTCGACCCGGCCGGAGGCCAGGCCGGTTCACGTCAGCGCGGGTACGTCCAGGGTGAGCGTCCCCGACCCGGCGTCCAGCACCCCCGGCACCCCGAGCGGGACGGTCAGCGCCGTCTCGCCGTGCCCGAAGCCCATCTCCTCCACCACCGGGACCCCGAGGCCGCCGAGCCGGTCGGCGAGGACCGCGCGGACGTCTTCGTACGGCCCGCACTCGGCCCAGGAGCCCAGGCCGACGGCCGCGACCCCGTCCAGCCAGCCGGAGCGCAGCAGTTGGGTGAGGACCCGGTCCAGGCGGTACGGCTCCTCCCCCACGTCTTCCAGGAGCAGCAGGCCGCCCCGGGCGGAGGGGCGGGCGTGCGGGGTGGACAGGTCGGCGGCGAGAAGGCTGACGCATCCGCCGAGAGTGACGCCGTGGGCCCGGCCCGGCACCAGCGGCCTCGCGGTCTCCAGTCCCAGCGTGCGTACCGACTCGGGCTCGAACAGCGCGGCCCGCAACGACTCCTGGGTGCGGGGGTCCTTGAGGAAGGTCGCCGCCGCGACCATCGGCCCGTGCAGGGTGGCGAGCCCCGCGCGTACCGCGAAGGCCTCGTGCAGGGCGGTGATGTCGCTGTAGCCGACGAGAACCTTGGGGCCGGCCGCCCGGATCGCCGTCCAGTCGAGCAGGTCCACCATCCGCTGGACGCCGTAGCCGCCCCGGGCGCAGATCACCGCCGCCACGCCGGGGTCGCACCAGGCCTCCTGGAAGTCCCGGGCGCGCGCCGCGTCCGTACCGGCGAGGTAGTCCAACTCCGGGTGTCGATGCAGGACATGGGGGGCCACCACCGGCTCAAGACCCCAGCCGCGCAGGATGCCGAGGCCGTCCGCGAGCCGCTCCTCGGGCACGGGGCCGCTCGGCGCGACGACCGCCACACGGTCCCCGGGGCGCAGCCGGCCGGGCCGGGTCAGCTCCCGGGCCCTCGCCGCGGGGTTCGCCGGCGTCCCCCGGTCGGCCGTCACTTCCGCAGCTCCAGGAGCGGGACGTCCGGCCGGTCGATGCCGAAGGTCTGGACGTACAGCGAGAGTTCGGCCTCCAGGGCCCGGATCATCGTCTCGGCGCGCCGGAAGCCGTGGCTCTCGCCCTCGAAGGTGAGGTAGGCGTGCGGGACGCCCCGCCCGGCGATCGCGGCCAGGAACCGTTCGCTCTGGGCGGGCGGGCAGATCACGTCGTCGAGCCCTTGGAGCAGCAGGAACGGGGCGGAGATCCGCTCGACACGGTGGAGCGGCGAGCGTTCTCGGTAGCGCGCCGGGACCTCGGCGAGCGGGCCGATGAGCGACTCCGGATAGCGGGATTCGAAATCGTGGGTCTCGCCGGTGGCCCAGCCGAGGAGGTCGAGGATGGGGTAGATGATCGTGCCGCAGGCGTAGAGGTCGCTGCCGGCCAGGGAGGCGGCGGTGGTCCAGCCGCCGGCGCTGCCGCCGCGGATCGCGAGCCGTGCCGGGTCGGCGGTGCCCTCGGAGGCGAGCGCCTCGGCCACCGCGGCGCAGTCCTCCACGTCGACGACGCCCCACTGTTCGCGCAGCCGTTCGCGGTACTCGCGGCCGTATCCGGTGGAGCCGCCGTAGTTGACCTCGGCGACGCCGATCCCCCGGGAGGTGAAGTAGGCGATCTCCAGGTCGAGGACGAGGGGGGCGTGCCCGGTCGGTCCGCCGTGCGCCCACACCACATAGGGCGGCAGCTCCTCGGCGGGGCCGATCCGGTCCGGGCTGTGCGGCGGGTAGACGTGTGCGTGGATCTCGCGGTTGTCGGGTCCGGTGAAGGTACGGATCTGGGGCTCGGGGTAGTACGCGGGGTCGACCGGGTCGTCGTGGGCCGAGCCGACGACGCGGGCCCGGCCGGTGACGGTGTCGAGCTCCACGATCTCGTAGCCGCTGCGGGGGCTGGCGGCGACGCCGGCGACCCGGGTGCCGTGCGCGGCGAGCGTGGGGGCCCACTCGGTCCAGGGGCCCGCGGCGTCGACGAGCTCGCCGCTGTCCGGGTCGAGTATCCCGAGGGCGGTCGCCCCCTTGCCGTGGACGACGGCGACCAGGCCGTTCTCCAGGGGCTGGAACCAGCTGAGGCCGATCTTCCACAGGGGGCCGCCGAACTCCTCGGCGCGGGGGCACAGGGCGGCCGGCTCGCCGTCCGGGCCCGAGCGGTAGAGGTTCCACCAGCCGCTGCGGTCGCTGAGGTGCAGCAGCTGCCCGTCGGCGGTCCAGCCGACCTGCGGCACGGACTCCTCGGGCCCGCCGGCGACGGACCGGACGTCCGCGAAGGCGCCGTCGGCCGTGACGTCGGCGAGCAGGACCTCCGTACCGTCCCAGGGCATCCGGGGGTGGTCCCAGCCGATCCAGGCGACCCGTCGGCCGTCCGGGGAGAGCCGGGGCCCGGTGACGAAACGATGGCGGCCGTCGGTCAGTTCACGGATGGCCGACCGGTCGTCCGCCGCCGATCCGTCCAGGGGGACGGCGGCCAGGACCCGGCGCACATCGGTCGGCGCGGGCCCGGTGAACTCCTCCAGGACGCACCAGACCTCGCCCCGCTCGGGGCGGATCACGGGGTCCGCCCAGCGCAGGCCGCCGCCGCCGACGGCGGAGACGGGCGTCAGGGGCCGGGGGGCGGCCAGGGCGCCGTCGCCGTCCGGCTCGTACGCGTACAGCCGCTGGTCGGGGAAGTGAGCGAAGACGATCAGGGGCCCGCCGGCCTCCCGCGCGTGTCCCGCCCAGGGCTGCCCGCCGTACTCGATCACCCGGCTGCGCACGTTCCACGGGAGGGGGAGGGCCTGTTCCTCGGCCCCGTCGGCGCGTCGGCGCATCAGAGTGCGCCGGCCGCCCTCGGCGGGGCGCGGCGCCGTCCACCACAGCTCGTCGCCGACGGCGCCGAGATACTCGGGGCGTCCGTCGCGGGAGGCGGCCAGCGCGGCGCCGATGGGAGAGGGCCAGCTGCCGTAGGGGCCCGTGGGTACCATGCCGACTCCTCTCAGGCGGACCGGAGATAGTGGTCGAGGACGCGGACGCCGAAGTGCAGCGCGTCGACGGGGACGCGCTCGTCGACGCCGTGGAACATCGCGCCGTAGTCCAGCTCCGGGGGGAGCTTCAGCGGGGAGAAGCCGTAGCCGGTGATCCCGAGCCGGGAGAACTGCTTGGCGTCGGTGCCTCCGGACATGGCGAACGGCACGACATGGCCGGCCGGGTCGAAGTGCTCCACGGCGGCCCGCAGCTTGGCGAAGGTCGGGGAGTCGACGGGGGCTTCCAGAGGGACCTCGCGGTGGTGGAACTCCCACTCCACGTCAGGCCCGGTGAGCCGGTCCATGGTCGCGGCGAACTCCTCCTCGCCGCCGGGCAGCATGCGGCCGTCGACATAGGCGACGGCGTGGCCCGGGATGACGTTCACCTTGTAACCGGCCTCCAGCATCGTGGGGTTGGCGCTGTTGCGGACGGTCGGTTCGACCAGGGCGGCGGCCGGGCCGAGCTTCTCCAGGAGCCGGTCGACGTCGAAGCCGTCGGCGGAGACGTCCGTCTCGATGCCGTACAGCGCGGCCAGTTCGGTGAGCGCGGCCCGTACGGTCGGCGTGAGACGGACCGGCCACGCGTGGTCGCCGATGCGGGCGACGGCGGCCGCGAGCCGCGTGACGGCGTTGGCGGTGTTCACCTTGGAGCCGTGGCCGGCCCGGCCGTGGGCGGTCAGCTTGACCCAGGCGGTGCCCCGTTCACCGGCCGCGATCGGGTAGAGCGTCATGCCGGGGTGCGGGTGGAAGCTGAACGCCCCGGATTCGCTGATGCCTTCCGTGCAGCCTTCGAACAGGCCGGGGTGCTGGTCGGCGAGGTAGCCCGAGCCGTCCTCGGCGCTGGCCTCCTCGTCGGCGGTGTACGCGAGGACGATGTCGCGGCGCGGCCGGATTCCCTGGCGGGCCCAGGAGCGGACCACGGCGAGCACCATCGCGTCCATGTTCTTCATGTCGACGGCCCCGCGCCCCCACACCACTCCGTCGCGGACCTCGCCGGAGAAGGGGTGCACGGCCCAGTCGGCGGGCTCGGCCGGGACCACGTCCAGATGGCCGTGGACGAGCAGGGCGTCGGCGGACGGGTCGGTGCCCTCGATCCGGGCCACCACGTTGGTGCGGCCGGGCGTCCGCTCCAGGAGGGCGGGTTCGAGGCCGGTGGCGGCGAGGCGTTCGGCGACGTACTCGGCCGCGGGCCGCTCACGGCAGTCCCCGCCGCCCCTGTTGGTGGTGTCGATCCGGATCAGCTCGGAGGTGAAGGTCACCACCTCGTCGAGGGCCGCGGCGTCGGGCCGCTGGGTCGGCTCAGCCATACTGCTCCTCCACGGCGGCCGAGACGATGGTCGTGACCGCCTTGAACGTGCGAATGCCTTCGTACATCGTCTCGCTGGTGTACGCGACGCGGCGTTCGCCGCTCCGTGCCGTGCCGGGCACCACCGTGGCGGCGGCCGCGAGATGCTCGGCGTCGAACTCCAGCTCCACCGTGAACGGCCCGCCCCGCACCGGCTCGTGCCGTACGGCGAGGCTTGCCGCCGCCTTGGCCGCCGCCCGGATCTCGGCGGCCGTACGGGCCGGGGTGCGGCACACCGCCGCGTACCGCGAGACATGGTCCTTGACCGCGACCTTGTGTGCCTCGGGCGCGTACCCGAGGGCGTCCTCGCAGGTCAGGTCGTCCCCGGTGACGAGGACGACCGGCACGCCGTACTCCGCCACCACATGGGCGTTGAGCAGGCCCTCGCTCGCCCGCTCGCCGTTCAGCCACACGCCGGTGATGGAGTTGGCGAGATAGGTGTGGGCGAGCACACCCTCGGCGCCCGCGCCGGTGTGATAGCCGACGAAGGCGATGCCGTCGACGTCGCCGTGCTGCACGCCCTCCACCATGGAGAGCGACTTGTGCCGGCCGGTGAGCATCTCGGCCCGCTCGTCGAGCCGTTCGAGGAGCAGGTTCCGCATCGTCCAGTGCGCCTCGTTGACGAGCACCTCGTCGGCGCCGCCGTCGAAGAAGCCGAGCACCGCCGCGTTCACGTCGGAGGTGAACATGGACCGGCACCGCTCCCACTGCGGCGTCCCCGGCAGCACGTCGGCGGGCCAGGTGACGCCGGTGGCGCCTTCCATGTCGGCGCTGATCAGGATCTTCATGCCTGGAAACCGTACGCGGCGACCGGCGGCACGACCACCCCTGTGGACAAGTGTCGGTGGAGTGGACCGGTGACGCCGGCCGGGGCGCCGTCGAGGGTGGGTCAGTCCTCGTGGCCGAGCTGCAGGTCGCGTTCGGTGCGCCCGCCGCCGGCCATCCGCAGGACGGTGGCGACCGGCGGATAGCCGGCGGCGATGACGGTGTACTCGCCGGAGGACAGGTCCACGAACCGGAAGATTCCGTCCGGGCCGGTCGTGAGGGTGTCCACCACGTTCCCGGCGGCGTCGAGGAGGGTGACCCGGGCGTCCTCGACGGGGCGGCCGCCGCCCGCGCGGACCGTGCCGCGCAGCACCGCGCCGCCCGCCAGCTCGATGTCCTGGCGGGTCTCGCGGGAGGCCTGCACGCTCACCGGGAGGGCGGCGGGCCGGAAGGCGGGGGCGCTGGCGGCCAGCGTGTACTCCCCCGCCACCAGTTCGGTGATCACATAACCGCCGTCGCGTCCGCTGCGGGTGGAGGCCACGACCTCTCCGCGTACGTCGGTGAGGGTGACCGCCGCGTCCCGTACGGGAGAACCGTCGGCGGTGACGACCGTTCCGGCCAGCCGGCCCGCGCCGCCGAGGACCACGTCGAGCTCGACGGGGCGTTCGCCGACGGTGACGGAGACGGCCTGCGGCTGGTGCCCGCCGGCCGCGGCGATCAGGACGTACGAGCCGGCGCCCGGCACGCTGAGCGCGTACCGCCCGTCCTCGCCGCTGCCGCCCCGGCCGATTTGCCGGCCCTGGACGTCGATGAGGGTGAGGGCGGCGCGCGGGACGCGGGTGCCGTCGTGGTGCTGGACGGTGCCGCAGACCGGGAGCCCGGACGAGGGCGCCGTCCGGGCCGGGGGGATCGGGGCGGTGGCCTCGGCGGCGGGGGTGTGGTGGGACACCAGCGGTTTCTCCTTGAGGAAGAAGGCGAGAACGAGGCCGAGCACGAGGACCGGCACGAGGTAGAGGAAGATGCGCGGCATCGCGTCCGCGTACGCCTGGATGTAGGCGTCGCGCAGGGCGGGCGGCAGGGCGTGCACCGCCTGCGGGGTGATCGATTCGGCGGCGGGCAGGGCCGCTCCCGCCGTGCGCGGCAGGGAGTCGGCGAGGGCGTCGTCGAGCCGGGCGGCGAAGAGCGTGCCGAAGACGGCGGCGCCGACGCTGCCTCCGATCTGGCGGAAGTAGTTGTGGGCGCTGGTGGCGGTGCCGAGGTCGGCGGGGCGTACGGAGTTCTGCACGGCGAGGATGAGGACCGGCATGACGAGGCCGATGCCGACGCCGAGGACGGCCTGCCAGACGCTGTGGTGCAGGCGCGGGGTGTCCGTCTCCATCCGGGAGAGCAGCCACATGCCGACGACGGAGACGGCGCCGCCGAGCACCGGGTAGATCCGGTAGTGGCCCGTGCGGCTGATGAGCTGTCCGGAGACGATCGACGCGACGACGATCCCGCCCATCAGGGGCAGCATGAGGAGGCCGGACTCGGTGGCGGTGGCGCCCTCCACCATCTGCAGGAAGGTCGGCAGATAGCTGGCGGCGCCGAACAGCGCGATGCCGACGACCGCTCCGACGAGGCTGGTGACGGTGAAGACCGAGTCGCGGAACAACCGCAGCGGGATGAGGGGTTCGGGTGCGACGTGCTCGACGACCAGGAAGAGCAGGGTGGTCACGGCGGCCCCGCAGCCGAGACCGATGACGACCCGGGAGTTCCACGCGTACTCGGTCCCGCCCCAGCTGGTCAGCAGGACGACGCAGGTGGAGGCGGCGGCCAGCAGGAGCGCGCCGAGGACGTCGAGCCGCGCCCGCTGCGCGGGCTTGGGGAGCTTGAGGACGAGGGCGACGACGGCGAGGGTGACGAGGCCGAAGGGGACGTTGAAGTAGAAGCACCAGCGCCAGGAGACGTGGTCGGTGAAGAATCCGCCGAGGAGGGGTCCGGCGACGGAGGCCAGACCGAAGGCGGCCCCGATGAGGCCCATGTAGCGGGCGCGTTCCCTGGCCGGGACGATGTCGGCGATGATCGCCTGCACACCGATCATGAGGCCGCCGGCGCCGACGCCCTGCACGGCCCGGAAGGCGATGAGCTCGTTCATGGTCCGCGACCAGCCGGCCAGGGCCGAGCCGATGACGAAGACCACGATGGCGAAGAGGAAGACGCCCTTGCGGCCGAAGAGGTCGCCGAGCTTGCCGTAGACGGGCAGGCCGATGGTGGCGGTGAGGAGGTAGGCGGTGATCGCCCAGGACATCCGGTCCAGGCCCTGGAGTTCGCCGACGATCTTCGGCAGGGCGGTGGCGACGATCATCTGCTCCAGCGCGGCGAGCAGCAGCGCGAGCATGAGCCCGGAGAAGACCCACCGGACCCGGCGGGGATCGAGGGCCGGTTCCGCGTCGGGCGGCGGTTCCTGGCCGGACGGTGGATCGCCCTCGACGAGTGGCGTCGTGTCCTCGGCGGCTTTCACCATCGCGATCGCACCCACGTGTTGCTCCCCTCGTCACGACGTCAGCGCCGCGCCATTCTTCGCATTGGGCGCGAAGCGGGAGCAAGTCGGACGGGAGGGAGGGTCGGTGGCACCCAGGGGCGTGAACACGCCTGCACCAGGTGGCACTTGGGGCGCTCATCAGCGCGTTTACGAGTGTCCCGCGCCCCCTGGGCGCGCGGGGCGCTCTCCCGGGGGGCGCGGGGAAACCACTCGAATCGGTGAGCGGTGTTCGTGGCGGAGGCTACTTCTCCACGTGGGCGGCCAGGTTGGCAAGGAGCGCGTCGTAGATGCGGGCGAGCCCCTTGGGGGCGAAGGTCTTCTCGAAGAAGCCGCCGATGCCTCCGGCGCCGTTCCAGACGGTGGTGACGACGGCCTTGGAGGCGCCTTCGCCGGCGGGGGTCACGGTCCAGGTGGTGACCATGGAGGAGTTGCGGTCCTTCTCGACGAGCTGACCGTCGGTGGGCTCGGTGACCTCCAGGAGGCAGTCCCGGACCCGCTTGCTCGTCGCCTGGAGCTTCCAGTGGACGAGGGTGCCCTCGCCGTCGCCGCCCTCCCGTACCTCGTACTCGCTGAAGTGCTCCGGCAGCACCTTCGCGCGCGTGCCGGTGTAGTCGGCCAGAGCGTCGAACACCGTCTCCGCGTCCGCCGCGATGATCCGCTCCGTGGTGGCCTCGACCTGCGCCATTGCACTTCCTCCAGCTTGGTTCCTCGGGGTGGGGGACCAGCCAACCACCTGTGCCCCGGCCCCCCAAATCCGGGTTGCGGCGATCAAGGGAACATGTGTTCTATTCTGTGGCCAGAGCCGGGGCACGGCTCGGGACTCTGCCATCGAGGAGGCGGCCATGCGCTGGGACAATCTGGGCGACGACCCCGCCGCCCCCGCCGACAGCGCGCTGTTCGGTACGGACGCGGTCACCACCCGCACCTTCGACACACCCGAGTTCCGGGGGATCACCTTCCACGAGGTACGGGCCCGCTCGATCCTGAACCGGGTGCCGGGCGCCTCCCGCATGCCGTTCGAGTGGACGGTCAACCCCTACCGCGGTTGCACGCACGCGTGCGTCTACTGCTTCGCCCGCAAGACACACAGCTATCTGGACCTCGACACCGGTCTCGGCTTCGACTCCCAGATCGTCGTCAAGATCAACGCCCCGGAACTGCTGCGCAGGCAGCTCGCCTCCCGCCGCTGGCAGGGCGCGCACATCGCGATGGGCACCAACGTGGACTGCTACCAGCGCGCCGAGGGACGCTACCGGCTGATGCCGGGCATCATCGCGGCGCTGCGGGACCACGCCAACCCGTTCTCGATCCTCACCAAGGGCACCCTGATCCTGCGCGACCTGGACCTTCTGGTGCGGGCCGCCGAGGTGACCGAGGTCGGCATCTCCGTCTCGGTCGGTTTCACCGACCAGGAGCTGTGGCGCACCGTCGAACCCGGCACGCCCTCGCCGCAGCGGCGCCTGGACGTCGTACGGACGCTCGGCGAGCACGGCATCGGCTGCGGGGTGCTCATGGCGCCGGTCATCCCCTTCCTCGGGGACCGGCCGGAGCAGCTGCGCGAGACGGTGCGCGCCATCGCCGACGCCGGCGCGACGTCCGTGACCCCGCTCGTGCTCCATCTGCGCCCCGGCGCGCGGGAGTGGTTCATGGCATGGCTGCGGCAGCACCACCCGGGCCTGGTGGGGCGGTACGAGCGGATGTACGCGGACGGGGCCTACGCGCCGACCTGGTACCAGCGCCGGATCACCCGTCAGGTGCACGAGTTCGCGGACGAGTTCGGGATCGGCCCGGCCCGCCGGGGAGCGGCGCGCCGGATACCTCCACCGGAAGAACCCGCGCTCGCGGAGCCGACGCAGCTCACCCTCCTCTGATCGGGTGAGCTCTCGGCGGAACTGGTCCGTCCGCACCCTCTTCCGGGCACGGACGCCCTATGAACCCACGCGCAGGACTCCTGATCGCCACTGGGGCACTGGTCGCCGGGACGGTCACCGTCCTGCCCGCGGCCGCGGAGCCCCGGCCCGAACCGGCCACCCGTCCCCTCGCCCCGCTCGCCTGGACCGCCTGCCCCACGACGGCGTATCCGAGGCTGCAGTGCGCCACCCTGAAGGTGCCGCTGAACCACGCCGAACCGGCGGGCCGGACCGTGACCCTCTCCCTGACCCGCGTCGCGCACACCGCGAAGGACTACCAGGGGCCGCTGCTCGTCAACCCCGGCGGCCCGGGCGGCAGCGGCCGGGCCATGGCCGGCTTCGTGGCGGCCTCGCTGCCCGCGAAGGTGGCGGCGCGTTACGACGTGATCGGCTTCGACCCGCGCGGGGTCGGCCGGAGCGAGCCCGCTCTCGACTGCCGGCCCGGCCACTTCGACCCCGTACGGCCGGACTCCGTGCCGCTCGGCGTCGAGGGGGAGACCAGCAACGTCGAGCGGGCACGGTCCTTCGCGGCGGCGTGTGGGAAGAAGTACCTCGACGTCCTGCCGTACATCGACACGGTCAGCACGGCACGAGACCTGGACGCGATCCGCGAGGCGGTCGGCGCGCCCCGGATCCACTATCTGGGCTACTCCTACGGCACGTACCTCGGCGCGGTCTACGCCCGGCTGTACCCGCAGCGGGTGGGCCGGTTCGCCCTCGACTCCGTCGTCAATCCGCGGGGCGTCTGGTACGAGGACAACATCGCGCAGGACTACGCCTTCGACGCCCGGCACAAGGACTTCATGGCCTGGGTGGCCCGCCAGGACGCCACGTACAGGCTGGGCACGGACCCCGCGGTGGTCGAGGCCGCCTGGTACCGGATGCGCGACGCGGTGAGCCGGGAGCCGGCCGGCGACAAGGTCGGCCCGGGCGAGCTCGAGGACACCTTCCTGCCCGGCGGCTACTACAACGGCTACTGGCCGAGGCTGGCCGCGGCGTTCTCGGCGTACGTCAACGAGAAGGACGCGGGCCCGCTGACCGAGGCGTACGAGGACCTGGCGGCGCCGGACGCCGCGGCCGACAACGGCTACTCCGTCTACACCAGCGTGCAGTGCCGGGACGCGGCCTGGCCGCGGGACTGGAACGTCTGGCGCAAGGACAACTGGGAGGTGCACGCGAAGGCGCCGTTCTCCGCCTGGAACAACGCCTGGTACAACGCTCCGTGCGCGTTCTGGAAGGTGAAGCCGCTGACCCCGCTCGACGTCTCGAACGACGCGGTGCCGCCGATGCTGATCCTGCAGGCGACGGACGATGCCGCGACCCCGTACGAAGGGGGTGTGGCGCTGCACCGGATGGTGCGCGGCTCCAGCCTGGTGGTCGAGCAGGGCGGCGGGAACCACGGCGTGTCGCTGGGCGGGAACGACTGCCTGGACGCGCATCTGGCGGCCTACTTCTCCACGGGGCGCGTACCGCGCGCGGCCGCCGGGGCGGAGGCGGACGCGGTCTGCGAGGCGCTCCCGGAGCCGAAGCCCGTGAAGGAGGCGACGACCCCGGCGGCCCGTGACGGTGGATCGGCGCGGGACGGCGGATCGGCCCGTGACGGTGGACCGGCCTCCGAGGTGGCCCCGGCCCACGACGGCGCCTCGGCGCGCGGCGCCCTTCTGCACCGGCTCCTCGGGCACGGCGGCTGAGCGGACGCTTCGGGACCCGCCGGTGACGGGACTGTCAGTGGCGTGGGCGAGGATGTCGGACATGAGTACGCATCTCTCCCACGTGCCCGCCCCGGCGGGGGTCGCCCCGAGCCCCCAGTACAGCCACGTCGTGTGGGGCACCGGCCGGTTCGTCGCGATATCCGGCCAGTGCTCCCTCGACGCCTCGGGTGCGGTCGTCGGGCAGGACGACCCGGGAGCGCAGGCCCGTCAGGTCTTCGAGAACCTGCGCCGCTGTCTCGCCTCGGCCGGCGCCGGCTTCGAGGACGTGGTGAAGCTGACGTACTTCGTCACCGACGTCGCCCACCTCCCGGCGGTCCGGGCGGCGCGTGACGCCGCCTTCGGCGGGGCCCCGCTGCCGGCGAGCTCGGCGGTCCAGGTCTCCGCGCTGGTCCGGCCGGAGCTGCTGATCGAGATCGAGGCGTTCGCGCTCGTCCCGGAACGGGAGGAGGAGCCCGTCTCGGCCGGGGCGCTCGCGCTCGTCCCGGCACTGGAGGAGGAGAGCTCTTAAGAGACGTCGCGGACACGGCCCCGGTGGTCGGTCAGGATCCGTCGAGCCGGGTGAGGGCCTGTCGGGCGGCCGCGCCGAGACGGGGGTGCGGAAGGGCCGCCTCCAGTGCGTCCCTGGCGCGTCCGTCGCCGAGCGCGCCCAGGCCCTCGACGCAAGCGAGGCCGACCCGCCAGTGCGGATCGTCGGCCTTCAACCGCCGCTCCAGGACGGTGATCAGCGCCGGTACGGACTCGGGGGCGCGCAGTTCGGTGAGCAGCCGGACCGGCAAGAGGGCGTAGGCGGCGCGGAGTTCGTTGGTGGCGAGGGCCGCGGCGGCCCGGGCCGTACGAGGGTCGCCGAGCCGCGCCAGCGCGTAGGCGGCGGAGACACAGCGCTCCGGGTCGCGGTGGTTGAGCAGGAGGACGAGGGCTTCGAAGGCGCGCGGGTCCCCCGCGAGGCCGAGCCGGAAGGCGGCGATCTCCCGGGCCCAGAGCGGCTGTCCGGGCGCGGTGAGAACGCGCGCGAAATCGCCGGGGTCCTCACCCGCGAGGAGTTCTTCGAACGTTTCGGAGTCGCCGGGGATCTCGTTCCGCAATCGATCGATCATCGAGCAGAATTCGGGGTCCTGGGCGATATCCATGGCGTTCAGCGTATCCGCGATCCAGATCACATTTTCTGAACTTCCCGGGACTGGCGCGCTCGTTACTCGCCGGTTAATCTCAGGTGAGCGGGGCACCCCCCGCACCACTCACAACGGCCTGGTGACGCAGCCGTTGTGGGATCGAGTTTGTCGGTTCGGCAGTTTTCGACGTGGCTCCGGGACAGAGCCCGTCGCTTTTTCCTCCGCGCGATCTGTACGCGCCCGCATTGCCGCCCTCAGTCGTCACTCTTCCCTCCCTGGAGTCCCCTGATGGACATCCCTCTCTCCACCATCGCCGTCGTCGGTCTCGGCACCATGGGCACGGGCATCGCCGACGTCCTCGCCCGGGCCGGCCGCGAGGTCATCGGCATCGACATCAGCGACGCCGCCGCGGCCCGGGCCGTCGCCGCTCTGGAAGCCTCCACCGCCCGCGCGGTGAGCCGTGAGCGGATCACCGAGGAGGAGCGCCGAGACGTCCTCGCCCGCTTCCGTACCTACTCCGACCTCCACGCGGCGGCCGACGCCGATCTCGTGATCGAGGTCGTGCCCGAGTCGTACGAGGCCAAGCAGGAGGTCTTCCGGGCGCTGGACGCCATCGTCCGGCCCGAGGCGATCATCGCCACCGGTACCAACGCGCTGTCGGTCACCCGTCTCGCCGCCGACTCGGCGCACCCCGAGCGCGTGCTCGGCCTGCACTTCTTCACCCCGGTCCAGGCGATGAAGCTGGTGGAGGTCGTCTCCTCGGTCCTCACCGCCCCGCAGGCCGTCCAGGCCGTCACCGACCTCGCCCTCGACCTCGGCAAGGAGCCCGTCGCGGTCGGCGACCGCCCCGGTTTCGTCGCCGACGGCCTGCTCTTCGGCTACCTCAACCAGGCCGCGGCCATGTACGAGGCCAAGTACGCCTCCCGTGAGGACATCGACGCCGCCATGCGGCTGGGCTGCGGTCTGCCGATGGGCCCGCTGGCCCTTCTCGACCTGGTCGGGATCGACACCGCGCGGACCGTCCTGGAGGCGATGTACAGCGAGTCGGGCGACCGGCTGCACGCCCCCGCCCCGATCCTCAAGCAGCTCAGCGAGGCGGGCCTGACCGGCCGCAAGTCGGGCCGCGGCTTCTACACGTACGAGGCGCCGGGCTCGGCCACCGTGGTCCGGGACGCGCTCACGCCGCTGGAGGACTCGGCCACGAGCGGCCGGGAGACCCGCGAGGTCCGCTCGGTGGGCGTCGCCGGCTCCGGCACCATGGCCTCGGGCATCGCCGAGGTCTTCGCCAAGGCCGGTTACGACGTCGTGCTGGCGGCCCGGTCGCAGGAGAAGGCAGACACCGCCAAGGCCCGGATCACCAAGTCGCTCACCCGTTCGGTCGACAAGGGCCGGATGACCGCCGAGGCCCGCGACGAGACGCTGGCACGGATCACGCCGGCCGGTTCGCTCGACTCCTTCGCCGAGGTCGACCTCGCCGTCGAGGCGGTCGCCGAGGACCTGGAGATCAAGCAGCAGCTCTTCGCGACCCTGGACAAGATCTGCAAGCCGGGCGCGGTGCTCGCCACCACGACCTCCTCGCTGCCGGTCGTCGCCTGCGCCCGCGCCACCTCGCGCCCGCAGGACGTCATCGGGATGCACTTCTTCAACCCGGCGCCCGCCATGAAGCTGGTGGAGATCGTCCGGACGGTCCTGACCGCCGACGACGTGCACGCCACGGTCCGCGAGGTCACCGCGAAGATCAGGAAGCACCCGGTGGACTGCGGCGACCGGGCCGGTTTCATCGTGAACGCGCTGCTCTTCCCGTACCTGAACAACGCGGTGAAGATGGTCCAGGAGCACTACGCCTCCCTGGACGACATCGACGCCGCGATGAAGCTGGGCGGCGGCTATCCGATGGGGCCGTTCGAGCTCCTCGACGTCGTCGGGCTCGATGTCTCCCTGGCGATCGAGAAGGTGCTGCACCGCGAGTTCCGCGACCCGGGTCTGGCTCCCGCGCCACTGCTCGAGCACCTGGTGGCGGCGGGCTGCCTCGGCCGCAAGACGGGTCGCGGCTTCCGCGAATATGCCCGACGCTGAGCCGTCCGCGGGCTGGGGAGGGCTGCTGAGTCCACCGGGCACCTCCGGAGGCCCCGGCGACCCTCCCCCACCTGGGCACACTCCCGCGCTGATGCAGTACGTTCAGGACATGTCCAAGGCCGCTAAGTCACCCCGTGCCACGTCCACGTCCGCCTCCGACACCACGGAGAGCACGGCGGGCACCCGCGCGGCCGCCCAGCGGCTCAAGATGCGCCGCGAGCTGGCCGCCGCGGCGATGGAGCTGTTCGCGACCAAGGGGTACGAGGCCACGACGGTCGACGAGATCGCCGCGGCCGCCGGCGTCGCGCGCCGGACGTTCTTCCGCCACTTCCGCTCCAAGGAAGAGGCGATCTTCCCCGACCACGACGACACCCTGGTGCGGGCGGAGGCGGTGCTGAACGCCGCGCCGCCGCACGAGCACCCGCTGGACACGGTCTGCCGGGGCATCAAGGAAGTCATGAAGATGTACGCGGCGTCCCCGGCGGTCTCCGTGGAGCGTTACCGGCTCACCCGCGAGGTGCCCACCCTGCGGGAGCGCGAGATCGCCTCGGTGGCCCGCTACGAACGGCTGTTCACCCGCTATCTGCTGGGCCACTTCGACGAGCGCGACCACCACGACGGCAACGACGACCCGCTGCTCGCCGAGGTGGCGGCGTCGGCGGTGGTCACGGCCCACAACCACGTGCTGCGCCGCTGGCTGCGGGCGGGCGGCCAGGGCGATGTGGAGGCGCAGCTCGACCACGCCTTCTCCATCGTCCGGGAGACCTTCGGCTCCGGCATAGGCGCCCGGCCGGCGCAGGCGCCGCAGCCGGCCCCGCAGACGGTCTCCTCCGCCCCGGCGGGGACCGCGGCGCTCGCGTCCACCGCCCAGGACGTGGTGATCGCCGTGGCGCGTACGGACGCGCCGCTGGACGAGGTCATGCGCACCATCCGTCAGGCGCTGACGAAGAGCTGACCCGCCGCACACCGAGGCACGACGAAGGCCGCCCCCAGGGCGGCCTTCGTCCGTTTTCGTCCCACCCTTCGATCGATCATCGCTCATGCGTGACGGGCGGATCGCATCTGAGTGAAATTGTTGGCACGCAGTGCCTTGTCAGGTGACACGCGGTGCCATACGTTGATGTTGTCCGGGCGGCCGGCGCGTTGAGGTCTCCTCGTGCGCCGGCTGTCCCCGCAAGCGATCGTGATTGTGCGCCCGGACGCCTGCGTCACAGGCAACCTCCGCGCCCACCCGGCGCAGCCACCGCACCACCCGCCGAACCGACGGCACACCTCCACAGCAGCACTCCACGACGTAACCCCTCAGCGTCTCCCTCAGACGCCGCACCGCCGGAGGCAACCCCGTGAAGGAAATCCTGGACGCGATCCAGTCGCCGGAGACCACGTCCGCCGACTTCGCCAACATCAAGCTCCCCGAGTCGTACCGCGCCGTCACCGTGCACAAGGACGAGGCGGAGATGTTCGCCGGTCTCCCCAGCCGCGAGAAGGACCCGCGCAAGTCGCTCCACCTCGACGACGTGGCGCTGCCCGAGCTCGGCCCGGGTGAGGCCCTCGTCGCCGTCATGGCCAGCTCCGTGAACTACAACTCGGTCTGGACCTCGATCTTCGAGCCGGTGTCGACCTTCGGCTTCCTGGAGCGCTACGGCCGGCTCAGCGACCTCAGCAAGCGCCACGACCTGCCGTACCACGTCATCGGCTCCGACCTCGCGGGCGTCGTGCTGCGCACCGGCCCCGGCGTCAACTCGTGGAAGCCAGGCGACGAGGTCGTCGCGCACTGCCTCTCGGTCGAGCTGGAGTCGTCGGACGGCCACAACGACACGATGCTCGACCCCGAGCAGCGCATCTGGGGCTTCGAGACCAACTTCGGCGGCCTGGCCGAGATCGCGCTCGTCAAGTCCAACCAGCTGATGCCGAAGCCGGACCACCTCAGCTGGGAGGAGGCGGCGGCCCCCGGCCTGGTCAACTCCACCGCCTACCGCCAGCTGGTCTCCCGCAACGGCGCCGGCATGAAGCAGGGCGACAACGTCCTCATCTGGGGCGCCAGCGGCGGGCTCGGCTCGTACGCCACCCAGTTCGCGCTGGCCGGCGGCGCCAACCCGATCTGTGTCGTCTCCAGCCCCCAGAAGGCGGACATCTGCCGCTCGATGGGCGCCGAGGCGATCATCGACCGCAACGCCGAGGGCTACAAGTTCTGGAAGGACGAGCAGACCCAGGACCCGAAGGAGTGGAAGCGCTTCGGCAAGCGCATCCGCGAGCTCACCGGCGGCGAGGACATCGACATCGTCTTCGAGCACCCCGGCCGCGAGACCTTCGGCGCGAGCGTGTACGTCACCCGCAAGGGCGGCACCATCACCACCTGCGCCTCGACCTCGGGCTACATGCACGAGTACGACAACCGCTACCTGTGGATGTCGCTGAAGCGGATCATCGGCTCGCACTTCGCCAACTACCGCGAGGCGTGGGAGGCCAACCGCCTGATCGCCAAGGGCAAGATCCACCCGACGCTGTCGAAGGTGTACTCGCTGGAGGACACCGGCCAGGCCGCGTACGACGTCCACCGCAACCTCCACCAGGGCAAGGTCGGCGTGCTGTGCCTGGCCCCCGAGGAGGGGATGGGCGTGCGCGACCTGGAGCTGCGGGACAAGCACATCGACGCCATCAACCGCTTCCGGAACATCTGAGGTTCCCCATGACAGAGCGTCAGAAGGACCGGCCGTGGCTCATGCGGACGTACGCCGGTCACTCGACCGCCGAGGCGTCCAACGAGCTGTACCGGCGCAACCTGGCCAAGGGTCAGACCGGCCTCTCGGTCGCCTTCGACCTGCCGACGCAGACCGGCTACGACCCCGACCACATCCTCGCCCGCGGCGAGGTCGGCCGGGTCGGGGTCCCGGTCTCGCACCTCGGTGACATGCGCCGGCTGTTCCAGGACATCCCCCTGGAGCAGATGAACACCTCGATGACCATCAACGCCACGGCCATGTGGCTTCTGGCGCTCTATCAGGTGGTCGCGGAGGAGCAGGGCGCGGACATCACCAGGCTCCAGGGCACCACCCAGAACGACATCGTGAAGGAGTACCTGTCGCGCGGGACGCACGTCTTCCCGCCCGGCCCGTCGCTGCGGCTGACGACGGACATGATCACCTACACGGTGAACCACATCCCGAAGTGGAACCCGATCAACATCTGCAGCTACCACCTGCAGGAAGCGGGAGCCACTCCGGTCCAGGAGATCTCGTACGCGATGTCCACCGCGATCGCGGTGCTCGACGCGGTCTTCGCCTCCGGCCAGGTACCCGAGGAGCGCAGGGGCGAGGTGGTCGCCCGTATCTCCTTCTTCGTGAACGCGGGCGTCCGCTTCATCGAGGAGATGTGCAAGATGCGCGCCTTCGGCCGCATCTGGGACAAGATCACCCGCGAGCGGTACGGCATCGAGGACGCCAAGCAGCGCCGCTTCCGCTACGGCGTGCAGGTCAACTCGCTCGGTCTGACCGAGGCGCAGCCGGAGAACAACGTCCAGCGGATCGTCCTGGAGATGCTGGCCGTGACGCTCTCCAAGGACGCACGCGCGCGTGCCGTCCAGCTGCCGGCCTGGAACGAGGCCCTGGGGCTCCCCCGCCCCTGGGACCAGCAGTGGTCGCTCCGTATCCAGCAGGTCCTCGCGCACGAGTCGGACCTGCTGGAGTACGAGGACATCTTCGCCGGGTCGCACGTCATCGAGGCCAAGGTGGACTCCCTCGTGGAGGAGTGCCTGGCGGAGATCGACCGGATCCAGGAGATGGGCGGCGCGATGGCCGCCGTGGAGTCCGGCTACCTCAAGTCGCAGCTGGTCTCCTCGCACGCCGAGCGGCGGGCCCGGATCGAGGCCGGCGAGGAGAAGATCGTCGGCGTCAACATCTTCCAGTCCACCGAGGAGAACCCGCTCACCGCGGACCTCGACACGGCGATCATGACGGTCGACCCGGCCAACGAGGCCCGTGTCGTGGCCAAGCTCCACGAGTGGCGGGACAACCGCGACGAGAACCGCGCCCAGGAGGCGCTGGCCGCGCTCAAGGCGACCGCCGCGGGCGACGGGAACCTCTTCGAGGCGACGCTGGAGTGCGCCCGCGCGGGTGTCACCACCGGCGAGTGGTCCTGGGCGCTGCGGGACGTCTTCGGCGAGTTCCGCGCCCCCACGGGCGTCTCCTCCGCCCCGGTCGCCGTGACCGCCGAGGAGGGCACCCCGCTGGCTCTCGTACGGGAGAAGGTGGCGCGCACCGCCGAGGAGCTGGGCGCCGGGCGGCTGCGGCTCCTGGTCGGCAAGCCGGGCCTGGACGGCCACTCCAACGGCGCCGAGCAGATCGCCGTACGCGCGCGTGACGCCGGTTTCGAGGTGGTGTACCAGGGGATCCGGCTGACCCCCGAGCAGATCGTCAACGCGGCTCTCGCGGAGGACGTGCACTGCGTGGGTCTGTCGATCCTCTCCGGCTCGCACGCCGAGCTGGTCCCGGACGTCCTCGACCGCCTCCGCGAGGCGGGCGCGGCCGATATTCCGGTCATCGTCGGCGGGATCATCCCCAACGCCGACGCCGCGGATCTGAAGCGGGCGGGAGTGGCCGCCGTCTTCACACCGAAGGACTTCGGTATCACGGAGATCATCGGCCGTATCGTCGACGAGATCCGGAAAGCGAACAAGCTCGACCCTCTGGAGGTCCCCGCATGACGAACGTGAACCGGCTCCGGCCGCGCCGCTCCTGCCTGGCCGTGCCCGGCTCCAACCCGCGTTTCCTGGAGAAGGCCCAGGGGCTCGCCGCGGACCAGGTCTTCCTCGACCTGGAGGACGCCTGCGCGCCGCTCGCGAAGCCCGAGGCGCGGCACACGATCGTGAAGTTCCTCAACGAGGGCGACTGGACCGGCAAGACGCGGGTCGTGCGGGTCAACGACTGGACGACCCACTGGACGTACCGTGACGTCGTCACCGTCGTCGAGGGCGCCGGCCAGAACCTCGACTGCATCATGCTGCCGAAGGTCCAGGACGCCCAGCAGATCGTGGCGCTCGACCTCCTGCTGACCCAGATCGAGAAGACGATGGGCTTCGAGGTCGGCAAGATCGGCATCGAGGCGCAGATCGAGAACGCCCAGGGCCTCAACAACGTCAACGCGATCGCGCAGGCCTCCCCCCGCGTCGAGACGATCATCTTCGGCCCGGCCGACTTCATGGCGTCCATCAACATGAAGTCGCTGGTCGTCGGCGAGCAGCCGCCCGGCTACGGCGCCGACGCGTACCACTACATCCTGATGGCCATCCTGATGGCGGCCCGCGCCAACAACCTCCAGGCGATCGACGGCCCCTACCTCCAGATCCGCAACCAGGAGGGCTACAAGGCCGTCGCGCAGCGCGCCGCGGCTCTCGGCTTCGACGGCAAGTGGGTGCTGCACCCGGACCAGGTCGCCGCGGCGAACGAGATCTTCTCCCCCTCGCAGGAGGACTTCGACCACGCCGAGCTGATCCTGGACGCGTACGACTACTACACCTCCGAGGCCGGCGGCAAGAAGGGCTCGGCCATGCTCGGCGACGAGATGATCGACGAGGCCAGCCGCAAGATGGCCCTGGTCATCTCCGGCAAGGGCCGCGCCGCCGGAATGCAGCGCACCAGCAAGTTCGAGATCCCGGAGGCGTAGGACCCATGCAGTTCGGCCGTACGTACGAAGAGTTCGAAGTCGGTGCCGTCTACAAGCACTGGCCCGGGAAGACGGTCACCGAATACGACGACCATCTCTTCTGTCTGCTGACAATGAATCACCACCCGCTTCACATGGATGTGAATTACGCGGAGAACACGACGGACTTCAAGAGGAACGTCGTCGTCGGCAACTACATCTACTCGCTGCTGCTCGGCATGTCCGTCCCGGACGTCTCGGGCAAGGCGATCGCCAACCTGGAGATCGAGTCGCTGCGCCATGTCGCGCCGACCTTCCACGGCGACACCATCTACGGCGAGACCACGGTCCTCGACAAGACGCCGTCGAAGTCGAAGAGCGACCGCGGCATCGTCCACGTCGAGACCAAGGGCTACAAGCAGGACGGCACCCTCGTGTGCGTCTTCCGCCGCAAGGTGATGGTCCCCACGGAGACGTACATCAAGGAGCGCGGCGGCGAGCAGCCGGGCCGGCCCGAGCTGAAGGAACAGGGGAAGTAGTCATGGCGCGACTCGCCCAGACCCACGGTCTGACCGATGTGCAGCAGGAGATCCTCGCCACGGTCCGGGACTTCGTCGACAAGGAGATCATCCCGGTCGCGACGGAGCTGGAGCACCGCGACGAGTACCCGCAGCAGATCGTCGACGGGCTCAAGGAGCTCGGTGTCTTCGGTCTGATGATCCCCGAGGAGTACGGGGGCCTGGGTGAGTCGCTGCTCACCTACGCGCTGTGCGTGGAGGAGATCGCCCGCGGCTGGATGTCGGTCTCCGGCATCATCAACACCCACTTCATCGTCGCGTACATGCTCAAGCAGCACGGCACCCAGGAGCAGAAGGAGTACTTCCTTCCGCGGATGGCGGCCGGCGAGACGCGTGGCGCCTTCTCGATGTCGGAGCCGGCCCTCGGCTCGGATGTGTCGGCCATCACGTCCAAGGCGGTCAAGGACGGCGACGAGTACGTCCTGAACGGCCAGAAGATGTGGCTGACGAACGGCGGTACGTCAAACCTCGTCGCCGTTCTCGTCCGAAGTGACGAAGGACACCCCGAGGGGACCGCCCCGCACAAGTCGATGACGACCTTCCTCGTCGAGAAGGAGCCCGGCTTCGGAGAGGTCCGTCCGGGCCTCACCATCCCCGGGAAGATCGACAAGATGGGCTACAAGGGGGTCGACACCACCGAGCTGATCATGGACGGGCTGCGCATTCCGGCCAATCGCGTGCTCGGCGGCACCACCGGCCGGGGCTTCTACCAGATGATGGACGGTGTCGAGGTCGGGCGGGTGAACGTCGCGGCGCGTGGTTGCGGCGTCGCGCAGCGTGCCTTCGAGCTGGGTGTCTCGTACGCCCAGCAGCGTCACACCTTCGGCAAGCCGATCGCCCAGCATCAGGCGATTCAGTTCAAGTTGGCCGAAATGGCTACCAAGGTGGAAGCCGCTCATGCCATGATGGTGAACGCAGCGCGCAAAAAGGACTCTGGGGAACGAAACGATCTCGAAGCAGGGATGGCGAAGTACCTCGCCTCCGAGTACTGCAAGGAGGTCGTCGAGGACGCCTTCCGCATCCACGGTGGATACGGATTCTCCAAGGAGTACGAGATCGAGCGCCTCTACCGCGAGGCGCCGATGCTGCTCATCGGTGAAGGTACCGCCGAGATCCAGAAAATGATCATCGGTCGTCGGCTGCTCGAGGAGTACCGCTTCCAGGGTTGATTGTCGCTTTCGGGTCGGTTCGGCCGCGAAGAAGATCACACCCTGACAGCGTTTGCCAAGGGTTTCCGGCCGACCGACTCGGCTTCTGGCTTGCCCAGTTGCGGCTCGCAACCGATAGCATCGCCGGAAAGCCGCCGTCCCCGTTGCCCGTGCGGCATCATCCGCTACGAAGGTCATCCATGCCCCACAGCCAAACCTCTGCACCTCGCGACAGCCTCGCTGGCGTACGCCTCGCGCGCGGAGCATCGCCGTGGCTTCTGCCGACCGTCGCCACCGCGGCGCTCAGCCTGACCCGGGCCCGCAGGTCCGGGCGCTGGGCCGCTGTCGCCGTGCCCACCACCGCCCTGGCGGCGGGCATGCTGTGGTTCTTCCGCGACCCCGAGCGCGAGATCGCTCAGGGCCGGGTCATCTCGCCCGCCGACGGTGTGGTGCAGAGCATCATGCCGTGGAAGGACGGCCGGACCCGGGTCGCCATCTTCATGAGCCCGCTGAACGTCCACGTCAACCGCGCGCCGCTGGCCGGCACGGTGACGTCCGTGGAGCACATCCCCGGCGGGTTCGTCCCGGCGTTCAACAAGGAGAGCGAGAACAACGAGCGCGTTGTCTGGCACTTCGACACCGAGCTCGGTGACATCGAGATGGTGCAGATCGCGGGGGCCGTGGCCCGCCGCATCGTGCCGTACATCCCGCAGGGGACGAAGGTCGAGCAGGGCGAGCGTATCGGTCTGATCCGTTTCGGGTCGCGCGTCGACATCTACCTTCCGGAAGGTGTGGACGTCGCCGTCGAGGTCGGTCAGACCACGACCGCGGGGGTGACTCGCATTGACCGTGATTGATCCGGACACGCGTGCCGGCGACTGGGTCGCCGACGCGGAGGCGGACGGTGCCGACGAGGCCGAGGAGATGCCGCTGTCGCTGAGGCTGTCCATAGCGGACGCCCTCACGCTCGGTAACGCGACGTGCGGATTCATGGCGGTGTACTTCACCACCACCGGCATCCTCATCCCGCACCTCACGGGCAGCGCCGAGACCGGCATGGCGCGCAACAGCGCCGCCACCGCCGTGATCCTCATGCTGTGCGCGGCGATCTTCGACCTCTTCGACGGCATCGTGGCGCGCAAGCTGCGCTCCTCCCCCATGGGCGCCGAGCTCGACAACCTCTCGGACCTGATCAGCTTCGGTCTGGCCCCGGCGTACTTCGTGCTCGTGTACGGGATGGTCGCGGTCCCGGACGGCGCGCAGCAGAAGGTCTCCGCGGTGGCCGCGGTCGCCGTGCTCCTCGCGGTGGTGCTGCGGCTGGCGAGATTCTCGTGCGTGACCATGAAGGACGGCATGTTCCAGGGCATGCCGAGCCCCTTCGGCGCGCTGACGGTCGTCTCGATCGTGCTGCTCGAGCTGCCGTTCGTCCCGACGCTGCTCGCGATCATCGGAGTGGCGTGGCTGATGGTGAGCCGGGTCGAGTACCCCAAGCCGCGGGGTGTCCTCGCGGTGGCGATGCTCGCCTGGATCGTCGGCGCCATGGGCATGCTGGCGGCCTGGGCCTTCGACGCGCCGGGCGGGCAGTTCCTGCTCCAGGCCGGGTGCGCGCTGCAGGTCGTGATGGGCGCCGTGATCCCCCTCTTCGCGACGGCCCGCCGGGTGAACACCTTCCGCGGCAACCGGCGCGAGAGCCGGGAGGCGCGACAGGCGGAGGCGGCGCAGCTGCCGTAGCAGTCGGACGACGAAGGGCCCGGACGCGAGATCTCGCGTCCAGGCCCTTCTTCATGCCGTCATGGTCGGGAGCCGCTTGTAGTACAGCGTGGTGGGGCGCAGGACCCCCGTGGGGTCGGCGGCGAAGTCGGGGATGGTCCCGGCCGGTGTCCAGCCCGCCTTGCGGTAGAGGGCCTCGGCGGGGCTGTCGGTCTGGGTGTCCAGGACCAGCAGGCTCAGGCCGGCCTCGCCGGCGTGGGACTCCGCCGCGGCGAGCAGGCGGGCGCCCAGGCCCTGGCCCCGGGCCTCCCGGTGGACGATCAGCCGGGCGATCTCGCCGCGGTGCCGGCCGTTCGGCTTGTCCGTGCGGACGAGGGTGACCGCTCCCAAAACCTCCCCGGCGGGCCCGTGGGCCGCCCAGACGTTCCGCAGCCCCTGTCGCGCCTCCTCGGCGACGCCGAGCCACCAGGCGGCCGCGTCGGCCGGTTCGAGGGGGGCCAGGAAGCCCAGGGAGGCCCCGCCGTCGACCGCGTCGACGAGCAGCACGGCGAGGCCGCCGGCCGCATGGGTGCGGATGTGGTCGGCGTCGAGCCGCTCGATCCGGGCGTGGTCGGCGGTGGCGGGGCGGGGCGTGAAGGAGTCACTCATGGCCTGAGCCTCACACGCGGTTGTTGCCGACAGGTGACGTCACGCCGGTGCCCAGGATGATCACATCTGCGCGTACAACATCGTCGACGACGAGCCGGCCCCGGCCCACACGTGGTTCCCGGTGCTCGCCCGGGCTCTGGACGCGCCGGCCCGGCGCGGACAGCGGGCGGCACGCCGTGGGCCCGTGGGGGCGGAGAACGCCCGGGCCCGGGCCCGGGGCTGGACACCGGCTCACCCCTCCTGGCGCGAGGCTTCGCCCGCCAGGAGGGGTGAGCCCGGTCCGGGCCGGTGCGGCGCCCCCGGTTCAGCCGGCCTTCGGGGTGAAGGTCTTCGCCGCGTCGGAGACGAAGGGCTCGCGGACCGTGCGCATGCCGCCGGGGACGTTCTTGTCCGGCTGGATGATGACGGACTCGCGGGACGAGGGGGCCTTCGGGTCGCTCAGGTCGTGCGTCATGCCGAAGCCCGCGTCATGGGCGTCGAGCGTGAGCAGCGCCTTGCCGATGCCCTCCCGCGTGAGGTCCTTGTCCGCGCACGCCTTCTTCAGGGCCTCGCCGAAGACGCTCGCCGCCGTCCAGCCGGCGACGATGCCGTTGTCGAGGCTGTCGTTCGGATGGGCGGCCTTGTAGTCGGCCACGAGCTTCTTCGCGGCGGGGGTGTCCGCGCCGATCGGGAGGCTGGGAGAGGCGAACCAGTACATCTTCTCCAGGGCGGGTCCGGCCTGGGTGCCCAGGAGCTGCGGGGCGAACGCCGAGTTGTTGCCGACGATCGGCACGCGCAGCCCGGTCGCCGCCGCGACGCCGACCAGCGAGGCCGCCTGGCGCGGGCCCGCGCTGATGACGATGCCCTTCACTCCCGCCTGCTTGAGCGCCGCGACCTGCGCCGACATGTCGTTGTCGGTGGGCTTGATCTTCTGCTCGACGACCGTGAGCCCGGCCTTCTCGGCGGCGTGCTTCGAGCCGGCGAGCGCGTTCTCGCCGTAGTCGCCCTCGAAGTAGACGTGGCCGAGCCTGTCACCCCGCTTCAGGCCCTTCTCCGTGACCAGGAAGTCGACGGCGTTGATCGTCTCGACGTCGTACGTGGTGCCGAGGACCCGGATGTACGGGGAGCCGAGCAGCGACGCCGACCAGGCCTGCGGCAGCACGAGCCCCTTGTCCTGGCCGTCGACGCGCTGCTTGACGGCGGCGACGAACGGGGAGCCGATGAACTGGGCGTAGCCGACGACCTTCGGCTCCAGCTCGGTGTACGCCGACAGCGCCTTCTGCGGGTCGTAGCCGTGGTCGCGGACGGTCAGTTCCAGTTTCCGGCCGCAGATCCCGCCGGCCGCGTTGGCCTGCTCGACGTACAGCTGCTGGGCCTGCGTGACGCTCTTGCCGAGCGTGGCGTAGACACCGGTCATGTCGGTGAGGGCGCCGATCGCGATGGT
This sequence comes from Streptomyces sp. NPDC093600, assembly GCF_044764755.1. NCBI lineage: Bacteria > Bacillati > Actinomycetota > Actinomycetes > Kitasatosporales > Streptomycetaceae > Streptomyces > Streptomyces sp. NPDC093600. The sequence continues at coordinate 161,910 of NZ_JBIWIU010000005.1, read as the reverse complement.
CGTGTCGGTGACGCCTTCGCCGGCCTTCACCCCGCCCGCGCCGGTGCCCTGGTCGTCGCCGCTCTTGGCCTTGGAGCTGCATCCGGCCGCGGTGAGCGCGACCAGGACGGCGAGTGCGGCCGTCAGGCCCCGCACGGCCTGTCGTCGGTGGTTCATCGGTCCTCCCCAGAGGATTGCGTGGAACGCGAGGGTTGTTTGGTGCGCCGTGCGGCCAGCCGGACCAGGCCTCCGGGCAGGAAGAGCACCACCGCGACGACGGCGGCGCCGTAGAGATAGCGGGCGGCCTCCCCCGGTGCGATCCCGCCCGTCCCGGGGGCGGAGACCAGGGGGAGCGCGTCGCTGTACCGGTTGAGGAGCTGCGGCAGGAGGGAGACGAAGACGCCCCCGACCACCGCTCCGGCGACCGAGCCGAGACCGCCGATGACGATCATGGCCAGGTATTCGAGGGAGAGCAGCATGCCGAAGTACTCCGGCACGGTGCGCTGGAAGACCAGCGCGAGGAGGACGCCGGCGAGTCCCGCGTACATGGAGGACAGGACGAAGACGGCGGCCCGGTAGCGGGCCACGGGGATGCCCATGACGCCCGCCGCGATCCGGTGGTCCCGGATGGCGTTCATGGCGCGGCCGGGGCGGCCGCGCAGCACCCCGCGGGCGAACAGCGCGCCCCCGAGGAGCAGGACGAGACCCACGTACCAGAGTTTCTCGGCGGAGCCGAACGGCACGTTGGCGACGAGGAGTTCGCTGTCGTCGAAGGTGAGGCCGAAGAGGGTGAGCGGGGGGACCGCCCGGCCGTTGAAACCTCCGGTCAGGTCGTGCGCGTTGAAGAGCACATGCTGGCCGATGAAGATCAGCGCGAGGGTGGCGATACCGAGGTACGCGCCCCGCAGCCGGCCCGCGATCGGGCTGAACACGCCGCCCGCCAGGCCCGCGAGGGCCACGGCGAGGACGGCGGCGAGCCAGCCGGGCAGCCCGAGTCCGGCGAGGCCGTCCCCGCCGTCGCCGGCGAAGGCGCAGTAGCCGTAGGCGCCGACGGCGAGGAAGAAGGCGTGGCCCATGGAGAGCTGGCCGGTGGCGCCGGTCAGCAGGTTGATGCCGATGGCGCCGATGGCGGCGGCCATGGCGAACAGCCCGGCCTGGAGCCAGAAGCGGTCCAGATAGAAGGGGAAGGCGGCGAGGAGGAGGCCGGCGGCGGCCCAGACCCAGGTGCGCGGCCGGGTGAGGGCGGCGCGGGCGGCGACGGGCCGGGCGAGGAGATCAGACACGGGCCAGCTCCTTCGTACCGAAGAGTCCGGCGGGGCGGATCAGCAGCACCGCGACCATCACCAGGTACGGCGCCAGGTCGCCGATGCCCCGGCCGAGGAAGGTCAGATCGCCCTGGTAGCCGGTGGCGAGGGACTCGGTGACGCCGACGAGGAGGCCGCCGACGAGGGCGCCCGTGGTGGAGTCCAGGCCGCCGAGGATCGCGGCCGGGAAGGCCTTCATGGCGGCGAACGAGGTGGAGCGCTCCAGGCCGGGCGTCGGGAAGACGGTGAGGAAGAGCGCGGCGACGGCGGCGAGTCCGCCGGCGACGGCCCAGGCGCCGATCGAGACCCGGCCGAGGCGGATGCCCATGAGCGCGGCGGTCTCCTGGTTCTCGGCGGCGGCGCGCATGGCGACGCCCCAGGAGGTGTGGCGGAAGGCGAGCAGGAACGCGGTGATCAGCAGGGCGGCGGCGAGGAAGGCGGCGATCCGGGTCTGGGCGATCGAGATCGGGCCGAGGGTGACGACGGCGTCGCCCCACGGGTCGCCGAGCGAGAGGATGTCGGTGCCGATGCGGCGGGTCAGCTCGGTGGCGAGCAGGATGTCGACGCCGATGGTGACGATGGCGAGGACGCTGTGGTCGGAGCCACGGTAGCGGCGCATGACGAGGAACTCGACGGCCGCACCGACCAGGGCCGCGCCGGCGATGCCGGCGAGCAGCGCCGGCCAGAAGCCGATCTCGTCGTGCAGGACGGCGGTGAAGTAGCCGCCGGCGAGGAGGAGGGAGGCGTGGGCGAAGTTGACGACCTCGGTGGCGCGGAAGATCACCACGAAGCCGAGGGCGATGAGGGCGTAGATGGAGCCCAACGAGACGCCGTTGAGCAGGAGTTCGGCGAACGTGGTCACTCGGTGGTCTCCTCTCCGAGGTAGGCGCGGACGACCGCCGGGTCGTTCTGTACGTCCGCGGGCACGCCGTCGGCGATGCGGCGGCCGAAGTCGAGGACGGTGACGGAGTCGGCGAGCCGCATCACCACCCCCATGTCGTGCTCGACGAGGACGATGGAGATCCCGAGACTGTCGCGTACGCCGGCGATGACGGCGGCGGTACGGCGGCGTTCGTCGGCCGTCATGCCGGCGACCGGCTCGTCGAGGAGGAGCAGCCGGGGCTCCATGCAGAGGGCGCGGGCGAGCTCGGCCAGCTTCTGCTGCCCGTACGGCAGGGAGCCCGCGGGCTGCCCCAGCTGCCCCTCCAGGCCGACGAACGCGGCGATCTCGCGGACGCGGGCCCGGTGGCGGGCGTCCTCCCGGGCGGCGGACGGCAGCCGGAGCCCGGCGGCGACGAATCCGGTCCGGGTCAGCCGGTGGCGGCCGAGCATCAGGCTGTCCTCGACGGTGGCGCGGGGCGGCAGCGCGAGGTTCTGGAAGATGCGGGCGACCCCGAGGTCCGCGATCTTGTGCGGGGGCAGTCCGGTGAGTTCGTGGTCGCCGAAGCGGACGGAGCCGGAGGTGGCCTTGTAGACCCCGGAGAGCACGTTGAAGCAGGTGGACTTTCCGGCGCCGTTGGGGCCGATGACGGCGTGGACGGTGCCGGGACGGACGGTGAAGCCGACGGAGTCGAGCGCGGTGAGTCCGGCGAACCGGACGGTGACGTCGCGGACGTCCAGGGCGGGCACGGGGTTCGCGCTCATCGCTTCTCCTCCCAGCGGGACAGCACCGGGTGCGTCGTGTTCGCCCCGGCCGCGTCGGCGGCCGCGGTCTCGTCGACGACGCCGAGATAGCGGCGGCGCACCTCGTCGGAGGCGGCGAGTTCGTCGGCCGGTCCGGAGAGGGTGACCTCGCCGACCTCCAGGACGTACGCCCGGGAGGCGAGGCGCAGGGCGAGCGCCGCGTTCTGTTCGACGAGCAGGACCGCGGTACCCTGGGCGTTGATCTCCCGGATCGTGTCGGCGATGCGGGCGGCCATCAGCGGGGCGAGGCCGAGCGAGGGCTCGTCGAGGAGGAGCAGCCTGGGCGCGGCCATCAGGGCGCGGCCGACGGCGAGCATCTGCTGCTCGCCGCCCGACAGCAGCCCGGCACGCTGGTGGGCGCGTTCCTTGAGGACCGGGAAGAGTTCGTGGACCCGTCCGAGGGCCGCGCTCTTCGCGGCGCGGTCGTCGCGCGCGCCCAGCGCTCCGGCGCGCAGATTGTCCTCGACCGTCATCCGGGCGAAGACCTGGCGGCCCTCCGGCACCTGGGAGACCCCGGCGGCGACGACCCGGTCGGGTGCGAGCCCGCCGATCTCGCGGCCGCCGAAGCGCACGGTGCCGGAGACGACGGCGCCGCCGTGGAACGACAGTGTGCGCGAGACCGCGCGCAGCAGCGTGGACTTTCCGGCGCCGTTGCCGCCGAGGACGGTGACGACACCGCCCTCCGGTACGTCGAGCGACACCCGGCGCAGTGCGCGTACCGGTCCGTATCCCGCCGACAGGTCCGCGACCTCGAGGGCGAGTGCGGTACCTCCCATGGCTCCCCTTCCACCGATTGCCCCGTTCAGTGGCGCTCACCCCAGCACCGCGGGCGCCGCCCGTCCACGTCCGGCGGCCGAAACGCTGCCGGTGACCAGCGGGCGCGGCGGCGGGTTGTGCACGGGCACAACAGTGCGTGTCAGGGGCCTGTGGGATGGGCCGGAAGGATGGCATCCTCCGGTCATGGGACGGCGCAGACCACGGACCGGCGATGACTGGAAGCTGCTGGCACAGGCGTGCACGGCGCTGCTGGAACGGTTGCCCGAGCTGGTGGACGAACATCTGAGGGAGCTCCACGAGTACGAGCCGGCGTACGGCCGGATCGTGCCGTACGACCAGCACTGGCAGGAGGCACACGAGGCGATGCGGATCGGCATCGAGATGATCTCGGCGCCCCGCGACTCGCCCCGGCGGGATCTGGAGCACGCCGACGAGACGGGCCGGCTGCGGGCGGAGCAGGGGATGCCGCTGGAGCTGGTGGTGCACTCGTACCGTCAGGCCGGGCATCTGGTGTGGGACGCGCTGATCGAGGGTGCGGCGGAGGATCCGGCGCAGCTGACGGCGCTGATGCAGTCGGCGACGATGGTGTGGCACGCGGTAGACGCGCAGGCGGACACGGCGTCGGAGGCGTACCGGGCGACGGAGCTGGAGCTGCGGCGGCGTACGGACGAGCAGCTGCAGGCGCTCCTCGACGCGCTGCTGCAGGGGCAGCGGACGCCGGAGGTGGTCTCGCGGGCCGCGGCCGGCCTGGATCTGCCGGAGCACGGGCGGTACGCGGTGGTGGTGCTGCGCTACGACCGCAGGGACGTGCCCGAGCCGTTCCACCGGCGGGTGCAGGGGGCCGGGGTGCGGTTCCTGTGGCGGATGCGCGCGGACTGCGAGATCGGCGTGGTGTCGCTGGCGGAGGGCACGGGTCTGGACGCGCTGTCCGAGCTTCTGGCGGGCCGCTGTCCGGGGCCGGGCGGGATCAGCCCGGTGGTCACCGGGCTCGCCGAGCTGGGGCGTGCCCGTCGCCTCGCGGAGCTCGCCCTGCGGACGTGTCCGCCGGAGTCCCACGAGATCGTGCGCCTGGACCGCCGGATGGCGGGGGCGCTGGTGGTCGGCCAGCCGGAGATGGCGGGGCTGCTGATCTCGGACGTCCTGGGCGGGCTCCTGGAGCTGGATCCGGCGGACCGGGCGATCCTGCTGGAGACCCTGGACGTGTGGCTGGACTGCGAGGGCTCGGCGGGCCGGGCGGCGGGACGGCTGTACTGCCACCGCAACACGGTCTTCAACCGGCTGCGCCGGCTGGAACAGCTCACGTCACGGTCGCTGTCCCGCCCGCGGGACCTGACGGAGATGACCCTGGCCCTGGACGCGTTCCGCCTGACGGCGGCGGGGTGACAGACCGGGAAGCCGCCCCATGGGGGGGGCGGCTTCCCGCCGGTGTGCTCTGCGGCGCCGGGCCTACGCCAGGAAGTCGCGGGCGATGTTCGCCGCGACCTTTTCGAGGAGCGGGCCCGCCTCCGCGATGCACTTCGCCGTGTCCGGCTCCAGGTCCGTGAGCGGATAGGCGCGGCGGATACCGGCCGCGCCCAGTGCCTCGGGGGCGAGGGCGAGGCGGCCGCAGACCGCGACGACCTCCTTGCCGGCCGCCCGGGCCGCGGCGGCGACGCCGGCCGGGGCCTTGCCGTGGAGGGTCTGCTGGTCGAGGGAGCCCTCGCCGGTGATGACGAGAGTGGCCCGATCCAGAGCGGGGGCGAAACCGAGGACGTCGAGCATCAGCTCGATCCCGGGACGGAAGCTCGCGTCCAGGCCGACCAGCGCCCCGTACCCGATGCCGCCCGCGCCGCCGGCGCCCGGGGCGAGCGCGCACTCCGACGCCTTGGGGCCGATGGCCTTCTCCAGGACGGTGACGAAGTGCGAGAGCGCCGCGTCCAGGGTCTCGACGTCCTCGGGGGACGCGCCCTTCTGCGGGCCGTAGACAGCCGGCGCGCCCTTCGGGCCGGTCAGCGGGTTGTCGACGTCGCTGGCGAGGACCAGGTCGACCGAGGCGAACCGGGGGTCGATACCGGACAGGTCGGCCGTGGCGAGATCCTTCAGCGGGCCGCCGCCGGGGGCGACCGGCTCACCGTCGGCGTCCAGGAAGACCGCGCCGAGCGCGGCCAGCATGCCGGCCCCGCCGTCCGTCGTGGCGCTGCCGCCGACGCCGAAGACGAGCGTCGTCGCGCCCGCGTCCAGCGCGGCCCGCAGCAGCTCGCCGGAGCCGTACGTGGTGGCGGTCAGCGGCGCGAAGACGCCCCGCGGGAGCAGCTGGAGGCCGGACGCCTCCGCCATCTCCACGACCGCCGTCGTGTCGCGCAGCGCGAACGCCGCCGTCACCGGCTCGCCGAGCGGTCCGGTCACCCGCACCTCACGGCGCTCGAAACCGGCCGCCACCGCGGCCGCGACCGTGCCGTCGCCGCCGTCGGCGACGGGAAGCGTCTCCACCTCCAGCTCCGGGACGACCCGTCGCAGTCCCGCCGTGACCCGCTCCGCGACCTGTACGGCCGTGAGCGAACCCTTGAACTTGTCGGCCGCGACGAGCACGTGTGCTCGTCCCCGTGCGGCCTCCGTTGCTGCTCCGTCCGTCACCTTGCATCCCTTGCTTTCGAACAGGAGTCGCGCCGAGGCCGACCCTATCCGGAGCGCGAGAGGGCATGCCACCCCCTGATGAGCCGATATTCCGCACCATAGGGGGGCGGGACGAGCGCGGAACCCGCCCGTCCGGCACGGACGGGACCTTTGGGAGGGGCGGGTCAGGTCCGCGGACCGGGCACGGCTCGGGAACGGTCCGCCGACGCGGTGAAGTCCGCGAGCAGCCGGGCCAGATCCGGTGGCCAGAGCGTCTCCTCGGCGTCCGCCAGCTCCTCGGGGCTCCACCAGCGCCCGCGCTGGATCCGGTCCTCCGCGTGCGCGGCGGCGAGATCGCCGGCGGGGTCACGGCGCGGCCCGTGCGCCACGTAGATGTGCTCGTGCTGCCGGACGGGCACCCCGGCGCGGGTGAAGTCGTGCTCCCAGGTGCAGAGCAGCTCGCCCGGCACGATCCCCTCCCACCCGGTCTCCTCGCGCAGCTCGCGCACGGCCCCTTCCCGAGGGCTCTCTCCCGGTTCGAGCCCGCCTCCCGGCATGGCCCAGTGGACGCCGACCTCCTCGTTGTCGTAACGGAAGAGGAAGACGGAGCCGTCGGGGGCGAGGACGGCGATCCGGGCCGCTCGGCGGGGTGTCCTTCGCATCGGCTCAGCCCTGCGTGGTCTCGGGAGGCGTGAGATCGCCCCTGCGGCGGGTGTCGTCGCGCGGGTCGTCCACGCGCGCCTCGGTGCGGTGACCGCGGGCGATGTAGTCGCGTACGACCGCCTCGACCGCGTCCCGCGGGTCGCCCACGCCCGCCAAGACCATGACCTCGACGACGAGTTCGGCGTCGAGCGCGATGTTCACCTTTGCCATGGCGGGAACCTAGCACCCGCTATTCCGTTCGCGGCAGGCCCGGTCGGCGACCTAGGCTCGCGATATGACCATGGTCGCCATCCTCAGCGGAGCCGGGATCTCCACGGACTCCGGCATCCCCGACTACCGGGGCCCCGACGGCCTGTGGACGCGGGACCCCGAGGCCGAGAAGCTCGCCACCTACGCGCACTACATGGCCGATCCGGACGTCCGGCGCCGGTCGTGGCGGATGCGGCTCGACGGACCGGTGCTGCGCGCCGAGCCGAACGCCGCGCACCGGGCCGTCGCCGCGTTCGAGCGGAGCGGCAACCCGGTCAGGGTCATCACACAGAACGTCGACGGGCTGCACCAGATCGCCGGCGTGCCGGCTCGCAAGGTCCTCGAACTCCATGGCAGCGCGCGGTCGGTGGTGTGCACCGGGTGCCGGACCCGTTCCTCCATGGACGAGGCCCTGGAGCGGGTGAGGGCGGGCGAGGACGATCCGAAGTGTCTGGCGTGCGGCGGGATCCTGAAGTCGGCCACCGTGATGTTCGGGCAGCGGCTCGACCCGGTCGTCCTGCGGGACGCGATGTCGATCGCGAAGGCCGCCGAGGTGTTCGTCGCGGTCGGCACCAGCCTCCAGGTGCAGCCGGCGGCCTCCCTGGCGGGGATCGCCGCCGAGCACGGGGCCCGGCTGATCATCGTGAACGCCGAGCCCACCCCGTACGACGCGATCGCCGACGAGATCGTGCGCGAGCCGATCGGGACCTCGCTGCCCGCGCTCCTCACCCGCCTGCGGAGCTAGGGCCTTTCGCCGCGAACTGGAACAGCGTGTCCGGCTCGGTGCCGGCGCCCGACTCGAAGGCGAGCAGTCGCTGCTTGCGGTCCAGGCCGCCGCCGTAGCCGGTCAGGGAACCGCTCGCGCCGATGACCCGGTGGCAGGGCACGACGATGGAGACGGGGTTCCTGCCGTTGGCCAGGCCCACCGCGCGTGAGGCGGCCGGGTTGCCGAGGGCTTCGGCCAGCTCCCCGTACGTACGGGTCTCGCCGTACGGGATGCGGCGCAGCTGCTCCCACACCCGCAGCTGGAACGGGGTGCCGATCAGCCTCAACGGCAGGTCGAACTCGGTCAGTTCGCCGGCGAAGTACGCGTCGAGCTGGCGGATCACCTCGCCGAAGGGGCGGGGGTCGGGAGCGCCGAACGTCTCCTCTGGCGGGCGGTGGCGCTGGTCGGTCATGTGGATACGGCTGAGGACGCCGTCGACGGCGACCAGGGTCAGCGCGTCGTACGGACTGTCCACGACCATGTGCTGGACGGTCGGCATGCTCGATGGCTTCCTTACGCGGGGAGGTGGTTGATCGGGTGGCTGTCGGTGGCCCAGAGGTACTGCACGGCGTACGCGCGCCAGGGCCGCCAGTGCGCGGCGCGGGCGGTCAGCGCGGCCGGTGTGGACGGCAGGCCGAGGCCCTGGGCGGCGCGGCGGACGCCGAGGTCGCCGGGGAGGAAGGCGTCGGGGTCGCCGAGCCCGCGCATCGCGATGACCGCGGTGGTCCAGGGTCCGAAGCCGGGCAGGGTGAGAAGCCGGGCGCGGGCCTCCTCCCAGTCGCTGGCCGGACCGAGGTGCAGGGAGCCGTCGGCGAGCGCCTCCACCAGGGTGAGGAGGGTGGTGCGGCGGCTGCGGGGCAGTGCGAGCGCCTCGGGGTCGAGACCCGCCAGCGCCTCGGGGGTGGGGAAGAGGTGGGTGAGCCCGCCTTCGGGGTCCTCGACGGGGGTTCCGTGCGCGGTGACCAGGCGGGAGGCGTGGGTCCGGGCGGCCGCGGTGGAGACCTGCTGGCCGAGCACGGCCCGTACCGCGAACTCGGCGGCGTCGACGGTCCGCGGCACCCGCCGCCCGGGCGCCCCGTCGACCAGCGGTGCGAGCAGCGGGTCGGTCCGCAGCTGCTCGTCGACCGCGACCGGGTCGGCGTCGAGGTCGAGCATCCAGCGGCAGCGATTGATGGCGAGGGTGAGATCGCGCGGGTCGGTGAGGGAGAGCCGGCAGGCGATGTGGTCGGGGCGCGGGGCGAGGGAGACGATGCCGTGGCCGTGCGGGAGGCGGAGCGTCCTGCGGTAGGCGCCGTCCCGCCACTCCTCGACACCGGGCACGGCGGTCGCGGCGAGGTGGCCGAAGAGGTTCGACGGGTTGAGGGGAGCGCGGAACGGCAGCCGCAGCGCGATCACCCCGGGGGTCGCCCGGTCCCGGCCCGAAGAGCGCGCCGCCCGGGCGCGCAGCTCGCCGGGGGCGAGGGCGAAGACCTCGCGGACGGTGTCGTTGAAGGTGCGGATCGAGGCGAATCCGGCCGCGAAGGCGATCTCGGCCATGGGCATCGGGGTGGTCTCGATGAGCAGCCGGGCGGTCTGGGCGCGCTGGGCGCGGGCCAGGGCGAGCGGTCCGGCCCCCAGTTCGGCGAGGAGCTGGCGCTCGATCTGGCGGGTGGAGTAGCCGAGCCGGGCGGCGAGTCCGGGCACGCCCTCGCGGTCCACGACGCCGTCCTGGATGAGGCGCATGGCGCGGGCGACGGCGTCGGCGCGGACGTTCCACTCCGGGGAGCCGGGGCTGGTGTCGGGGCGGCAGCGCTTGCAGGCGCGGAACCCGGCGCGCTGGCAGGAGGCGGCGCTGGGGTGGAAGACCATGTTCTCGGCCTTGGGCGGCACGACCGGGCAGCTGGGGCGGCAGTAGATCCTGGTGGTCAGGACCGCGGTGAAGAAGACGCCGTCGAAGCGGGCGTCCTTCGACCGGACGGCCCGTACGCAGCGCTCGGTGTCGGTGTGCATGTGTCCAGGATCGGGGACGTCCACGCCCTCGGGCTGGCGAGAAAACGACATCGACCTCGTCTGGCCGGTGCCGCCTCGATTTCCCGGCGCGGCGGGGGCAGCATGGAAGGAAGGGAACTCTGCGGCGCGCCGGCGAGCCGGAGGAAGTGGACGGGTGACAGCCGAGTCCGTGATGACAGCCACATCCATGAGAAGAACCCCATGACCGGACGTCTTGGACGACCCAGGGGGCTGTGGGTGCGCAGTGTCGCCGGTCAGGTCTTCGCCCTGCAGGCGGTCATCGTGGTCCTGCTGGTGACGGTGGCCGCGCTGGCCCTGATCTTCCAGACCCGCTACGACAGCGAGCGTGAGGCGCGCAACCGTTCCCTCGCCGCGGCGGAGGCGTTCGCGCACGCGCCCGGTCTCATAGACGCCCTGCGGGCCCCGGACCCGTCGGCCCTCCTCCAGCGGCGGGCCGAGGCCGCCCGGGTGGCCGCGGGTCTGGACTTCCTCGCCGTGATGACCCCCGACGGGATTCGTTACACCGACGCCCGGCCGGAGCTGATCGGGCAGCGCGCGACCGGCGACATCGCACGGGCCCGGGCCGGTGAGTCGTTCACCGAGATCTTCACCGGGGAGCCGACGGACGCGGTCAGGGCGATCGTTCCGGTACGGACCGAGGACGGCGACGTCGTCGGCCTGGTGGGCACCGGGATCGAGATCGAGAACGTCGGCAACGTGGTGGAGAACGAGCTGCCGCTGCTGCTCGGCACCGCCGCGGGCGCCCTGCTGCTCGCGGTGGGGGGCGCCGCGCTGGTGAGCCGGCGGCTGCGCCGGCAGACCCACGGGCTGGGCCCGCTCGAGATGACCAGGATCAACGAACACCACGAGGCGGTCCTGCACGCCGTGCGCGAGGGCGTGCTCATCATCGACGCCGACCGCCGTCTGCTGCTCGCCAACGACGAGGCCCGCCGGCTGCTCGACCTGGCGCCCGACGCCGAGCAGCGGCATGTCACCGAGCTGGGGCTCGACCCCGGCACCGCCGCGCTGCTCGCCTCGGGCCGGGCGGTGACGGACGAGGTGCATCTGGCGGGCGACCGGCTGCTCGCCGTGAACGTACGCCCCACCGAGCCGAACCGGGGGCGGCCCACCGGCACGGTGATGACGCTGCGCGACTCGACCGAGCTCGCCGCGCTGTCGGGCCGGGCGGAGGTGGCCCGGGGCAGGCTGCAGCTGCTGTACGACGCGGGGGTGCGGATCGGGAGCACGCTGGACGTGGTGCGCACGGCGGAGGAGCTGTCGCAGGTGGCGGTGCCGCGGTTCGCCGACTACGTCACCGTGGAGCTGCTGGAGCCGGTGCTGCGCGGGGAGGAGCCCTCGGGAACGTACACGGAGATGCGCCGTACGGCGTTGACCGGCATCCGGGACGAGCCACCGCTGCAGCCGGTGGGCGATCTGATCCGGTGCGTGGTGCCGACGACGCCGATGGCGACGGCGCTCGACAGCGGGCACGCGGTGCTCGTGGAGGATCTGAGCGCGGCCGAGGGCTGGCGTGCCCAGGACCCCGAGGGTGCGGCGCTCGCGCTCGCCTACGGGCTGCATTCGCTCGTCGCCGTGCCGCTGCTGGCCCGGGGGGTGGTGCTGGGGATGGCGAACTTCTGGCGGGCCGAGACCCCGGAGCCCTTCGGGGAGGACGATCTGTCGTTCGCGGAGGAGCTGACCGCGCGGGCCGCGGTCTCCATCGACAACGCCCGCCGGTTCACCCGCGAGCACGCCATGGCGGTCACCCTGCAGCGCAGTCTGCTGCCCCGGGTGCTGCCGGACGTGTCCGCCGTCGATGTCGCCTACCGGTATCTGCCCGCGAAGGCCGGGGTGGGTGGTGACTGGTTCGACGTGATTCCGCTGCCGGGCGCCCGGGTGGCACTCGTCGTCGGCGACGTCGTGGGCCATGGGCTGCACGCGGCCGCCACGATGGGCCGGCTGCGGACGGCCGTGCACAACTTCTCGACCCTGGACCTGCCGCCCGACGAGCTCCTCGGCCACCTCGACGAGCTGATCGACCGGATCGACCGGCCGGAGTCCGGTGACGGCGGCGGAGTGGGCGACGACGACAACCGGGGCGGTGCCGAACGCGAGCCGATCACCGGCGCCACCTGTCTGTACGTGATCTACGATCCGGCGAACGGCCGCTGCGCCATGGCCGGCGCCGGGCACCCCGGCCCCGCGCTGGTGCACGCCGACGGGCGGGTGGAGTTCCCGGAGATGCCCTCCGGTCTGCCGCTCGGGGTGGGCGGGATGCCGTTCGAGGCGACGGAGCTTTGGCTGCCGGAGGGCAGCCGTCTGGTGCTGTTCACGGACGGGCTGCTCGAGACCCGCGACCGGGACTACGACACCGGTCTCACACTGCTGCGCGATGCCCTGGCGCGGCCCGGCCGGAGCCCGGAGCAGGCCTGCGCGGACGTCCTGACCTCGCTGCTGGTGCCGGCCCCCGACGACGACATCGCCCTGCTGATCGCCGAAACCCGCCGTCTGGAGTCCGACCGGATCGCGCAGTGGGACGTGCCGGCCGACCCGGCCGCCGTCTCGCGCATCCGCAACGCGGCCTCCGAGCAGCTCGCCGACTGGGAGCTGGGCGACATCGCCTTCACGGCCGAACTGATCCTCAGCGAGCTGATCACCAACGCCATCCGGTACGGCGCGGAGCCGATCCGGGTGCGTCTGCTGCGCGACCGCCGGCTGATCTGCGAGATCGCCGACGGCAGCAGCACCTCCCCGCATCTGCGGTACGCCGCGACCACCGACGAGGGCGGGCGCGGGCTGTTCCTGGTGGCCCAGTTCGCCGAGCGGTGGGGCACGCGCTACACCGAACGGGGAAAGGTCATCTGGGCGGAGCTGACGTTGACCACGGCGCCTCCCGGGTCCTCGGTGGGGGCGGGGATGCCGGACCTGGACGCGCTGGAGAACCTGGCCTGGTGACCGCGGGCCGGCTCCCGGCGCGCGGGACCGGTCACCCCCGCCCGGCTCGCGGACCGTCCACCCGCACCCGGCGCGCGGATCACCGCAGGGAGGTACGGGCGAGCAGCACCGCCACGTCGTCCTGCTGCGCGCAGGGCAGCAGTTGTTCGAGGATGCCGTCGCAGAGCTGGCTGAGGGGCCGTTCGTGGTGGAACAGCGCCCGGGCGAGCCGGTCCATGCCCTCGTCGAGATCCCGGTCCCGGGCTTCGATGAGACCGTCGGTGTACAGGACCAGCAGGCTGCCCGGGGGCAGCCGCACCTCTTCGGTACGGAAGTCCTGCCCTCCGGTGCCCAGCGGTGTGCCCGGCGGCCCCTCCAGGAAGGTGATCGCCCCGTCGGCGGTGGCCACGACCGGCGGCGGATGGCCGGCCCGGGCGATCACCACACCGCCCGAGGCGGGGTCGTGGACGGCGTACACGCAGGTCGCCATCTCGTCCTCGCCGAGGTCCGCCACGGCGGCGTCGAGGGAGCGGAGCAGCTCGGCGGGGGGCACGCCCTGCCGGGCGAGGGTCCTTACCACCGTGCGGAGTTGGCCCATGACGGCGGCCGCGTGGACGCCGTGGCCCATGACGTCGCCGATGACCAGGGCGGTACGGCCCTCGGGCAGGGCGATGACGTCGAACCAGTCGCCGCCGACGTCGTGGTCGCTCGCGGGCAGGTACCTGCCGGTGAGTTCCAGGCCTTCGACCTTGGGCAGCGTGCTGTTCGTCAGGCTGCGCTGCAGGGTGAGCGCGGCCTCCCGCTGGGCGGTGTACATCCGCGCGTTGTCGATGTTCAGGGCGGCGCGGGCGACCAGTTCGTCGACGAGGACGCAGTCCTGCTCGTCGAACGGCTCTCGGCCGCGTACGCGGGTCACGGTGACCGCGCCGAGGACCCTGCCACGGGCGACCAGCGGGACGAGGCGGGCGGAGCCGATGCTGGTGGCGAGGTAGTCGCGCAGCCCCGCGGAGCGGGGGTCGGGGAACAGCGCCGGGATGTCGCTCTGGTAGAGGTTCATCGCGCGCCCTTCGGCGACGACCCGCTCGTACACGGTGCCGAGCGGGATCTGGAAGGTCTGCCCGGCGGCGAGCAGCGCGGTGGGAGCGGACGGGTCGGGGAAGACGGCGGCGAGCCGGCGCAGCAGGCCCTGGGTGGAGGCCCCGGCCGCGGCGGCCTCGTCGGGGGCGAGGACCGCCTCCAGCATCTGTACGTCGGCCGAGTCGGCGAACCGGGGCACCAGGACCCGTACCACCTCCTCGGCGGTCTGCCGCAGGTCGAGGGTGGTGCCGATGCGGGTGCCGGCCTCCGCGAGCAGGGCGAAGCGCGAGCGGGCGCGTTCGGCCTCGACGAGGGCGCGCTGGCCCTCGGTGATGTCGATCAGGGAGGCGATCAGTCCGAGGCGCCGTCCGGAGCCGTCGAGCAGCGGGGCGTACGAGCAGGACCAGGTCCGGTCGTGGTCGGGGTCGGCCGGGGTGCGGCCGGTGCGGCGGACGTCGACGACGGCCTCGCCGCGCTCCAGGACCTGCCGCATCATCGCCTCCAGGGCGACGGCGTTGACCCCGGGCACCACCTCGGTCAGCCGTTTGCCGAGGTGCTCGGCGGCCGAGACGCCGTTCATCCGGGCCAGGGCGTCGTTGACGCGCAGGAACCGCAGGTCGGGGCCGAGGGTGGCCAGGCCGATGGGCGACTGGGTGAAGAGGCTCTGCAGGGCGGCGAGCGAGTCCCGCATGCGCAGGACCTCGGAGGTCTCCACCGCGATGAGCATGGCTCCGGGCCGCCCCCGTGGGTCGACGTCGGGGACGATCCACATCTCCATCGTCACGTCGTGGCCGTCGCGGTGGCGTACGGGCAGGGTCCCGACGACGGTCTCACCGTTCTGGACGCGCCGCGTCAGCTGCTGGGCGAGTTCCTGGTTGGTCTCCGGGGCGAGCACGGGGGTGGCGGGGCGGCCGAGCAGCTCCTCGGGGCGGTAGCCGAGGAGGTCCTGCGCGGCGAGGGACCACTCGACGACGCGGCCGTCGGCGTCCTCCCGCCACAAGGCGATCGGGAGGAGTTCGCGCAGCACACCCGCGTACCCGACGGCCGCCGGCGGCCGCTCCGGCGTCTCGCTCGTCGACTGATCAGTGTCCAACGCATCGACCTAACCCCGGGGGGTGTTTTTCCTACTCGGTCACCCTATCCGAGGCGTCCTCGCGGGGCTCTGTGTGTTCGCCCGATCGGCTCGCCGCCCGGGGCCCGCGGCCGCCTCGGGGGGCGGCGTCGACGACGGCTTAGCGGTCAGCGGATGTGCCGGGCGAACGCCTCGTACGCCCGGTCGTCGAAGAGGACGAACCTGACCTCCTCGACCTTCGTCTCCGTGTCTCGTACCGTCTCGACCGCGATCCGGGCCGCGTCCTCCATCGGCCATCCGTAGATGCCGGCGGAGACGGCCGGGAAGGCCACCGTACGAGCGCCGAGCTCGTCCGCGACCTTCAGCGACTCCCGGTAGCAGGAGGCCAGCAGGGCCGACCGGTCCTCCTCCGGGCTGAATCGGGGGCCGACGGTGTGGATCACCCAGCGGGCATAAAGGCGGCCAGCGGTGGTGGCGACGGCCCGGCCGGTGGGCAGGCCGCGGCCGTAGTGGCCGGCGCGGAGTGCGCGGCACTCCGCCAGGACGGCGGGGCCGCCGCGGCGGTGGATGGCGCCGTCGACTCCCCCGCCGCCCAGCAGGGAGGAGTTCGCCGCGTTGACGAGGGCGTCGGCGTGTTCCTCGGTGATGTCCCCGAGGGCGAGCGTGATCAAAGTGGTCTCGGCCATGAGGCCATGATGGCCCGCGGGCGCGGGCGCACGCCGGGGGGTTTACGGGCGCATGCCGGAACTTCGGCGAGCGCGCGACGAGGGTTTTGCGGCAGGGTGACGCGGATGTCGCGGGGCGCATGCCTGGCTTTGCGGGCGCGGCGGCGCGGATGTTCCGGGCGCACGCCGCCGTCCGGGACCGCGCGGTCAGTCCCGGGTCGCGCGCAGGCGGCGCCAGACCGCCTTCGCGGCGTTGTGGCCCGACATGCCGTGGACGCCCGGCCCCGGCGGGGTCGCGGAGGAGCAGAGGAAGACCGCCGGGTGGGGGGTGCGGTAGGGGGAGAGGGAGAGTCGGGGCCGCAGCAGCAACTGGAGGCCGCGGGCCGCACCGCAGGCGATGTCACCGCCCACGTAGTTGGCGTTGTGGGCGGCCAGTTCGGGCGGTCCCGCCGTCGCGCGGGCCAGGACGCGGTCCCGGAAGCCGGGGGCGAAGCGCTCGATCTGGCGCTCGACCGCCTCGGTGAGGTCGCCGCCCCAGCCGTTCGGCACATGGCCGTACGCCCAGAAGACGTGCTTGCCCTCGGGGGCGCGGCTCGGGTCGACGAGGCTGGGCTGGGCGGTGATGAGGAAGGGCGTGCGGGGCGCCGTGCCGGAGGACGCCTGACGCAGCGCGGCGCCGATCTCGCCGCTGGAGGGGCCGATCTGGACGGTGCCCGCCTGGCGTGGCGCCTCGGCGGTCCAAGGGACCGGACCGTCGAGGGCGTAGTCGATCTTGAAGACACTGGCGCCGTAGCGGTACCGGTCGTAGAAGCCGCCGAAGCCCGCGATCCTGGCGAGAGCCGTGGGCGAGGTGTCGAAGACGTACGCACGGGCCGGCGGCAGGTCGTCGAGCCGCTTGACCTCGAAGTCGGTGTGGACGGCGCCGCCGAGGTCCTTCAGATACGCGGCGAGGGCGTCGGAGATCGACTGGGAGCCGCCGCGGGGCAGCGGCCAGCCGCCCGCGTGCGCGGCGAGCGCGAAGACGAGGCCGATCGCCGTCGTCGCGAACCCTTCCAGGGGTGCGATGACATGGCCGACGAGCCCGGCGAGCAGCGCACGCGCCTTGTCGTCCTGGAAGCGGCGCATCAGCCAGGTGGAGGGCTGCAGCCCGTCGACGCCGAAGCGGGCGAGCGTGACGGGGTCGCGGGGCAGGGCGGTCAGCGGCAGCGACATGAAGTCCCGTGCCAGGGTGTCCCACTTGCCGAGGTAGGGAGCGACGAGTCTGCGGTACGTGCCGGCGTCGCGGGGGCCGAAGGAGGCGGCGGTCTCGGCGACGGACCGGGAGAGCACGGCGGCGGTGCCGTCGTCCCAGGGGTGGGCCATGGGCAGTCGGGGATGCAGCCACTCCAGGCCGTACCGGTCCAGCGGCATGGTCTTGAAGACGGGCGAACCGACGCCGAGCGGGTGCACGGCGGAGCAGGGGTCGTGCCGGAACCCGGGGAGGGTCAGCTCCTCGGTCCTGGCACCGCCGCCGATGGTGGACTTGGCCTCGAACACGGCGACGGAGTAGCCCCGTCGGGCCAGTTCCACCGCGGCGGTCAGTCCGTTGGGGCCCGCCCCCACGACGACGGCATCGAGCATCGACGGCACCTCGGACTCCTTCGTCGGCCCTCGGTCGCCGTACGGCGACCGGCAGGTCCCAGGATAGGCGCCGTGCGCCGCGGGGCTCCTCGGAGGAGGCCTCCTGGGCGGTGGGTCCGCCGCGGGGGCGGGGGCCATCGGGCGGCCCGTCGCCGAGACACGTGTTCCTCGGCGGCCGGGTGAACTCATGTCGCGGGCCCGGGCGTTCGTCGCGCCCGGGCCCGGCGGCCGGCCCCACCGGGACGGCTAGGGCCTCTCGTTTGGATCAGGCCGGATCAGGCCGTGGGGACCTTCCCGACGAGGACGAACTCGTTGTACGGGAAGACCTTGCCGACCGAGCGGGGGAAGGGGAAGGAGTAGGTCCGCGCGACGGCCACACCGGCCTTCTCCGCGTGGTGCCGCAGCTCGTCGAAGCCGACGAAGCGTACGTGCGTCGCGTCGGTCTTGTAGCCGGCCTCCTGCGGGGTGATCAGCACGACCGAGCCGCCCGGCTTCACCAGCGGCAGGTACTGCTCCAGGATCGAGGAGGCCAACTCCCCGTCCATGTGCTCCAGGACGTGCGCGCAGAGCAGGCTGTCGAACGAGCCGGGCCCGCAGTCCGGCGCCTTGGCCAGCTCCTCGGGCGTGTAGGCGGTCAGTCCGCGCTCGCGGCAGGTGGCCACGGAGTGGGCGTTGTGGTCGACGCCGACGCTGCCCGGCTCGCAGTTGAGCAGATTGCGGCCGAGGCCGCAGCCGACGTCCAGGACACGGCCGAGTCCGAGCCGCTTCAGGTTCCACCGGTACGGCGCCTGGGTGGGAAGGAACCGCTTGATCCCCGACTGCTCCAGGCGGGCGAGCCGCTTGGTGTAGTCCGAAGACTCCGTGCCGGGTTCGAGCGTCCTGTCCTGGGTGCCGGCCATCGGCGTCCGCCTTACCTTGCGCTGGTCCAAGGGAATCCACACCATGAGAGGGAATCCACACCATGAGAGTGGAAAGTGACATCACGGCGCACGGCGGCACACGAGGCCGCGTGATCAGCCGTGTGATCTACGGCACCCAGGCTAGGACACCGGGAAGCCGGAGGTAAAGGCCGGAAGAGCGCGGGCGGCGAATTCCGGCACCCTTCCCGAGGTTTCGACAGCCCGGCGAGCCGGCCGCCGTACATCCGTTCCACGGGTGGCGTTTTCCGTCCCCGCTCTCCCCCCGCCGTGCCACGGTCCGGCCAGGGCGTCGGCGTTTCGGCCATGACGGGCTCGGACCGCGGCCCCCGCACGGCAAGGGTCGGTGTAACCCGCACGCTCGGTTTCTCGCTCTGTCGCGGGGCGCGGGACGCGTCCGAAAAACGTGTGTTCGAAATTTCCGTCCATGTCGTTGAGCTCGATGGCAACCCGGCCGATCCCCACCGGAGGACACCATGCGCTCTTCAGCCGCCCGTGCGACCGATGCCGCCGGAACGGAGAACGAACGGCACGAGGCCGGTGAAGGCGGCCCCTCGGCGTCCGAACGGCTGCTGTTCGGCGGGGAGCTCGCGTACGACATGGGGTGGAGCCAGCACCACGGGGTGTGGGTGAAGCTCAGCCTTCGCTCCATGGCCCTCTCGCTCCCCCGGCAGGTGGCGATCGCGGTGCGGCTGGCCCGCGCGGCCGACCGGCGGGCTCTGTACACGGTCGCGGGCAGCGAGTTCGGGCGCGGTGTCACCCAGGCGGTGTCCCTGGTCGCGGTGAACGCGATCCTGGTCGAGCTCCTCGCCCAGGGCAGCACGGCCGACCGGCTGCGGTCCGCTCTGCCGTCCCTGGTGGTCGTCGCGGTGCTCGCGATGGTCGGGTCCGCGTTGAAGTCGGCGTCCTCGGCGGGCACGGGGATCCTGGAGCCGAAGGTCCAACGGGTGGCGACCGAGCGGTATCTGGCGCTGGTGGCACGGGTGGAGCTGGAGGCGATCGAGGACGACGCGTTCCACAAGCTGATGGACTCCGCCCAGTGGGGCGCGGACTCCGCGCGCCGGATGGTGGGGTACTGCACGGCCGTGGTCACCTCGGCGATCTCCCTCGTGGCCGCGGCCGGTGTGCTCACCGTCCTGCATCCCCTGCTGCTGCCGCTGCTGATCGCCATGGCGCTGCCCAGCGCGTGGAGTTCGCTGACGATGGCGCGGGCCCGGTATGTGAGCTGGCACCGGTTCGTGCAGCACGCGCGGGCGGCGCAGCTGATCAGCCGGCTGCTGATCGACCAGCAGGCGGCTGGTGAGGTCCGGGTCCACGACGTCGGCCCGTTCCTGCTGGAGCATTTCCGCGGGATGGCCGAGACGAGCGAGCGGGAGCAGACCCGGCTGGCGTGGATCGGCGCCCGTACGGGGCTGGCGGCGGACGCGGCGCGCGGACTGGCGACCGTCGCCACGTACGCGGTGCTCGGTGTGCTGCTGTGGCACGGGCAGATGGCGCTCGCGGTCGGCGGCACGGCCGTCCTCGCGATCCGCACCGGCTCGGCGAGCATCACCGACCTGGTGATGAGGGTGACGGACGTCCAGGAGGAGTCGCTGTTCGTCGCCGATCTGGAGACCCTGTGCGAGGAGGCGGTCCGCCGTGAGATCCCCGTCGGCGGGGCGGACCTTCCCGAGGAGGTGGAGGAGATCCGGTTCGAGAAGGTCACCTTCACCTACCCGGGGGCGGAGAAGCCGTCCCTGTGCGAGGTGGACCTCGTCATCCCCCGGGGGCGGACGGTCGCCCTGGTCGGCAGGAACGGCTCGGGGAAGACCACCGTCACCAAGCTGCTGTGCGGGCTGTACCTCCCGGACGGCGGCCGGGTGATGTGGGGCGGGGTCGACGCGGCCGAGGCCAGCCGGGCCCAGATCTTCGACCGGATCGCGATGGTGGCGCAGAACTTCCACCGCTGGCCGTTCACGGCCCGCGTCAACATCGGGATCGGCCGGCCCGGCGGCCCGCTCGATGACTCCGCGATCCGGGCGGCCGCCGCCTACGCGGGCGCGGACGAGGTGATCGAGGGGCTCCCCCGGGGTCTGGACACGCTGCTGGCCCGTGGCTACCGCGGCGGCCAGGAGATCTCCGGCGGGCAGTGGCAGAAGATCGGGCTCGCTCGGGCGCGGTTCCGCCACGGCCAGGTCCTCATCGTGGACGAGCCGACCAGCGCCCTCGACCCGGCGGCCGAGCAGCGGGTCTTCGACCAGATCCACCGCCTCGCCGGCACCGGCCAGACGACGATCCTGATCACCCACCGCCTCCACAGCGTGGCCCACGCGGACCTCATCTACGTGATGGAGGACGGCCGGGTGGTGGAGGCCGGGACGTTCGAGGAGCTCATGGGCCCGGCCGGCGCGGGCTTCTTCCGCGAGGCGTACGAGCTGCAGGCCCGCCAGTTCGTCCGCCCGGCCGTCCCCGGACAGGCGGGGCCGGCGCCTTCCGGCACCCTCATGGACGACCGGGCGACACCGTGACCCCTCCTCGCTCCCCCGGCCCGGCGGCCTCGGTTAGCTCAAGAGAACCTCTGAATCCTATGGAGGTTTCCTTTCTCGGGTGACCGGGCGGTCACGGAGCCGGAATTCTGTCTGCCGCCACGACGTGGCATGTCACAGACAAATTTTGGGAGGGATTGTGCCCAAGAGGCCCCAGTGGTCCACTGCGCGCAGATCGACCCGTCAACGGCTGCGCCTGATCGCCGGCGCGGTGGCCGCCGTACTGGCCGCCGAGACGGCCGTGGTCGTCGCCACCACCGGCCAGGCCGTCGCGCTCGGCTCTCAGCAGCCCCCCGCGCGCGCCGCCGCAGCGGACGCCGCCCCCAAGGGCCCCGCAGAGGCCCAGGACGAGGCGTCCGCACGGCTGTTGGCACGGCTGCAGAAGCGCAGGATCGAGGTCCTGTCGGCTCGCACCGAGACCTCGGCCACCTATGTGCTGCCCGACGGACAGATGCAGACCGCCGTGTACGCCGCGCCGGTCCGGGTCAAGAAGGACGGCGTCTGGCAGGACATCAACACCACCCTCGCCGACGCGGGCGCCGACCTGCGCCCCCGTACGGCGACGGCGGACATCACCGTCTCCGACGGCGGGGACAGGAAACTCGCCTCCGTCGGACGCGGCGGGCGCGGCTTCGCCATGGGCTGGGAGAAGAACCTGCCCGCGCCGAAGCTGAAGGGGGACACCGCCGCGTACGACCTCGGCGGCGGCGAGACGCTCACCGTCACCGCGCTGCCCCAGGGCTTCTCGCAGAACGTCCACCTGGCCAAGGCGCCCACGGCTCCCGTCAGTTACCGCATACCCGTCGAGGCCAAGGGACTGAAGCTGTCCCAGGCGCCCAGCGGGCGGCTGCTGCTCAAGGACTCCGCCGGCAAGTTGGTTGCCGAGGCGCCCGCGCCGATGATGTGGGACTCCTCCAAGGACCCGCGCTCAGGCGAGTCCAAGCACCTGGCCAGGGTCCCGGTGAAGATCGAGACGGCGAAGAACGGCAAGCAGACCCTCGTCCTGTCGCCCGACCCGAAGTACTTCACCAAGGACCTGACCTACCCGGTCACGGTCGACCCGACCTCGACCCTGGCGGCCTCCACCGACACCTGGGTGGCCACCAACTACCCGGACTCGCAGGTCTCCTCGGCCGAGCTGAAGTCCGGCACGTACGACGGCGGCACCACCAAGGCCCGCGCGTACCTGAAGTTCGACGTGTCGGCCTTCAAGGGCAAGCGCATCAACGACACCAACCTGGGTCTCTACTCGTACTACTCGTCGACCTGCTCGACCAGCGGCTCCGGCACCCAGGTGCGGCGCATCACCGGTGACTGGAGCTCCTCCGCCATCACCTGGGGCGCGCAGCCGGCGACCACCGACGCCGGTGCGGTGACCAGCACCGCCGCCAAGGGCTACAACTCCACCTGCCCGGCCGGCACCGTCGACTTCGACATCGACGCGATCGTGCAGGCGTGGGCCGACGGCCAGCCCAACTACGGCCTGCAGGTCAAGGGGGCCGGCGAGACGGACTCGACGACCTGGCGGCGCTACCGCTCGGCGAACTACGTCAGCGGTGACCACGCCCAGGAGCCGCATCTGACGGTCACCTACGACTCCTACCCCGGGTCGCCGACCGCCACCGCGATCTCGCCGTCCGCCGTCAACGCGTACAACGGCATCCGGTACGTCACCTCGGTGACCCCGACGCTGTCCGCGAAGGTCACCGACCCCGACGGCGCCACGGTCAGGGCCCAGTTCGAGATCACCCCCGACCCGGCGTACAACGAGACCACGTACACCTACACGGGCACCAGCGCCGCCGTGGCGTCCGGGTCGAACGCGACCCTGACCGTTCCCACGACGAACAAGCTGCCCTCGGGGCCGAAGCTCCGCTACCGCGTGCGCGGTTACGACGGGACCTTCTACGGCCCGTGGAGCGCGTACATGCCGTTCGGCGTGAACACCGCCAAGCCGGCCGCGCCCGCGATCAGTTGCCAGACGTACGACAAGGACACCTGGACCGCCCGCGCGAGCGGCCCGGTCACCTGCACCCTGGACACCGCGTCCACGGACGGCCAGGGCTACTACTGGGGTCTGGACGACACCAACCTGCCCCACCGCGTGGACGACACCGTCGACGGCACCGGCGGTGACGCGCTGACCATCTCGCTCGACCCGGCCGACGGCTGGCACACCCTGCGCGCCAAGACCGTCGACTCCGGCGGCAACCTCTCCACCGACGTCACCAGCTACAGCTTCGGGGTGGGCGCCGACGGCGCCGCCGTCATCTCCCCCGCCGACGGTGACGACACGGCGCGGCGCGTCTCCCTGCGGGCCAAGGGCAAGGCCGAGTACACCGGTGTGACGTACGAGTACCGGCGCGGCGAGACCGACAGCTGGAAGACCGTGCCCACCGCGCAGGTGACCACCACCACGGGAGGGGCCGTCAGCTGGCCGGCCCAGGTCACCTCCGGCACCGCCCCTCCGCTCGTCTGGGACGCGGCCACCTCGCTCGCCGAGGACGGCGTGCTCGAACTGCGCGCCGTGTTCGACTCCGGTACGGCCGCCAGGTATCACTCGCAGGTCGTCGAGGTCACCCTGGACCGGCAGGCGGGCAACGCGCCGAGCCTGGAGGTGGGTCCCGGTACGGTCAACGCCCAGACCGGCGACTTCACCTTCACCGACACCGACGCGGAGGTCTTCGGGCTCTCCGCCGAGCGTTCGCACTCCTCGCGCCGCCCGGTGGCGCAGGAGGTCCAGGAGGGCCAGGCCGCGATCTTCGGCCCCAACTGGTCCTCCGGCGTGGGCGCCGAGGACGCGGGCACCGACTGGACGGTGCTGCGCAGGACCTCGGCCACCTCGGTCGAGATCCTGGACTCCACCGGTGTCGCCACCGCCTTCACCGCGACCAGCGGCGGCGGTTGGAAGGCCGAGTCGGGCTCCGAGGACCTGACCCTGACCGGTTCGCCGACCACCTCGTTCACCCTGAAGGACACCAGCGGCACGGTGAGCGTCTTCCGCAAGGTCGACGCGGCCGCCGCCACCTGGACGCTGGCCACCACGGCCCTTTCGGTCGACGACTCCACCACCACCGTGGTCTCCGAGAAGGTCACCGCCGGCGGCGCCGTGCAGTCCCGGCCGAAGTACCTGATCGGCGCCTCCCCGGCGGTCGACGCGGCCACCTGCCAGGCCGACCCGGCCACCAACGGCTGCCGCGTCCTCGAGTACGTGTACGCCTCCTCCACCACGGCGACGTCGACCGCGTTCGGCAGCTACACCGGACAGGTCGCGCAGCTCAAGCTGTGGGCCACCAGCCCCGGCGCGAGCGCGGCCACGGCCGAGACCGTCGCGCAGTACGCGTACGACGCGTCCGGGCGGCTGCGCGAGGTGTGGGACCCGCGGATCAGCCCCGCGCTGAAGACCGCGTACGCCTACGACAGCGCGGGCCGGCTCACCACACTCACCGAGCCCGGCGAGCTGCCGTGGACGCTGACGTACGGCAAGGCGGGCACCGCGGTCACGGCGGGCGAGGGCATGCTCCTGTCCGCGTCGCGGCCGACCCTCAAGCAGGGCAGCGCCGCCGAGACCGACGGCGGGAAGGCCGTCACTACGGTCGTCTACCAGGTGCCGGTGTCGGGCTCCGGCGCCCCGTACCAGCTGGACGCGGCCGCGGTCGCCGTTTGGGGCCAGACCGACGCCCCGGTCGACGCCACCGCCGTCTTCCCGCCGGACCAGGTCCCCGCCTCCCACGTCGGCACCTCGCTGACGGCGGACGCGTACAAGCGGGCGACGATCGTGTACGCCGACGCGTCCGGCCGTGAGGTCAACACGGCGCAGCCGGGCGGCCACATCGACTCCGTCGACTACAACCAGTACGGCTCCGAGGAGCGCTCCCTGACCCCGGGCAACCGGGCCCTCGCCGTCGGAGCCACCGACGCGGCCAAGGCGGAGCTCACCCGGCTCGGCATCGTCGACGCGACCGTCGCCGAACGCGCCGAGCAGCTCTCCACCCGCACCGTGTACAGCGCGGACGGGCGGCGCGAGACCGAGGAGTTCGGCCCGCTGCACCTGGTCACCCTGGAGCGCGCCCTGTCCGGCGGCACCGCCGCGGGCACGCTGCCCGCGGGCACCGAGGTCCCGGCCCGTACGCACACCGTCAACACCTACGACGAGGGCCGTCCCGCCGACGCGGCGGTCCAGGACCTGGTGACCACGGCGGTCACCGGAGCCTCCGTGAAGGGCTACGCCACCGACGCCGACCGGCGTACCACGGTGACCGGCTACGACTGGGCCTCCGGCCGGCCGACGCGCAGCGTCGTCGACCCGGGCGGTCTGGCGATCACCACCACCACCGCGTACGACGCCGCGGGCCGCAAGATCCGGGAGACCTCCGGACGTTCCAACGGCACCGACGCGCTGACCACCGTGACCGAGTACTGGTCGGCGACCGGCACCGGTGCCTGCGCGGGCAAGCCCGCCTGGGCCGGCCTGGTGTGCCGCACCAGCCCGGCGGGGACGATCACGGGCGGCGGCTCCCACCCGGCCGAACGGGTCACCAAGACCTACGGCTACGACCGCTGGGGCAACGTCTCCACGGCCACCGAGACCGCCAACGGCGCCACCCGCACCACCACGGTCACCACCGACGCGGCGGGCCGGCAGATCAAGTCCGCCGTGACCGGTGACGCGGGCACCCCGGTGCCGGAGGCCACGACGGTCTACCACCAGCAGACCGGCGAGGTCGCCTCGCAGACCGCCGCCGGCGCCACCGTGGCGTACGGCTATGACGCGCTCGGCCGCCGGATCAGCACCACCGACGGCACGGGCAACACCGTGACCACGGCGTACGACGCCCTGGACCGGCCGGTCCAGGTCTCCGACTCGGCGCCGTCGACCACGACGTACGCCTACGACACGGCCGTCGAACCGCGCGGTCTGGCCACCAAGGTGACCGACTCGGTCGCCGGGACCTTCGCCGGCACCTACGACGCTGACGGCGAGCTCGCCACCGAGTCCCTGCCCGGCGCCGTCACGCTGACCGTGGACCGCGACCCGGCGGGCAACACCACCGCCCGCACGTACGCGGCCGCCGACGGCACGACGCTGCTGTCCGACACCACCGGACACACCGCGCACCAGCAGCAGGCCGGGCACCACCAGTCCGACGGCACCGCCACCTCCACGGCGTACACCTATGACGCGGCGGGACGGCTCGTGACCGCGAAGGACACCGCGGACGCCCTGTGCACCCGCAGGTCCTACGCGTTCGACGCCAACAGCAACCGCACCGGCCTGACCACGGCCGACTGCTCCGAGGGAGGAACCGGCTCCACCAGCACGACGCACACGTACGACAGCGCCGACCGGATCGTCGACAGCGGCTACGCCTACGACGCCTTCGGCCGCACCACCGCCACACCGGCCGGTGGCCGGCTGACGTACTACGCCAACGACCTCGTCCACAGCGAGACCGTCGGCGACCGCCGCCAGACCTGGAACCTCGACGCCACCGGCCGCATGGCGGCGTGGACCGTCGAGACCAAGGGGACGGACGGCACCTGGACGCGGACCGAGTCCAAGACGCACCACTTCGGCACCGGTGACAACCCGACCTGGACCGTCGAGGACGCCCAGGGCACCATCACCCGCTACGTCAACGGACTCAGCGGCCTGCTGACCGCGACGACGGGCAGGACCGGCGGACTCGTCCTGCAGCTGGTCAACCTGCACGGGGACGTCTCGGTGCAGCTGCCGGCGGACGCCACCCAGGCGCCCGTGGTGCTGCGCACCGACGAGTACGGCAACCGGGCCGAAGGCGCGACCACCGCGCGGTACGGCTGGGTCGGCGGCCACCAGCGCTCCTCGGAGACGCTGAGCGGCTCCACGCTGATGGGCGTCCGCCTGTACGCGCCGGCCACCGGCCGCTTCCTGCAGACCGACCCGGTCCCCGGCGGCTCGCTCAGCGCCTACGCCTACCCGGGCGACCCGGTGAACTCGCAGGACCTGGACGGCCAGCGCTGGAAGAAGAAGAAGGTCTGGCACGTCAAGAAGAAGAAGGCCAAGAAGCTGGCCCGCGCCATCAAGGCGGGCGCGCGCCTCGCGTCGGCCTTCGGGCGGATCGGCCTCACCATGCCCGCCTTCTGGGCCAAGATCGCGGGCCTGGCGCTGGAGGCCATCGGCGGCGCGATGCGGTGGTTCGCCACCGAGATCCAGCTGAAGAACGCGATGCCCAAGAGCAAGGGCGTCAAGATCACGGTCGGGATCTGGCAGAAGAGCGGGTTCTGGAAGTGGGTGATGTACCCGAGGATCAAGGTCAACCGCTGGAAGAAGTAGCGGGCTGAGGGGAGGGGGTCGGCACGACCGGCCCCCTCCCCGTACCTTCCCTCTAGCCACCCCTGGACCCCGGGCTCGCCCGGGGTCCACAGGCCCCCCGGATTTCCGGAAGCGAGGACGTCTCAGTGATCGTGTTCCAAGCCGCCTTCCTGCTGCTCCTGGCCGTCCAGGCCGTGCTGGTCGTGCGTCACAGTCGTGGCTGGAAGCTGGAGTCCGCCGTCACCGCCGGATTCGCCCTGGCCTTTGTCCTCCTGCCGCCCGACGACGGCCCGCACCTGTTCGAGACGGTGCTCAGGGTGTACGTGGCGGTGGGCATCGCCCCGCTCGTCGAGAAGGGCCTCCGCAAGGCCGGCACCCCGCGCAAGGCCCTCGACGACACCCGCGCCCCCCGTTTCTGGGCGGCGGCCGCGGCCTGTGTCCTGCTGGCCGCCCTGGTCGCGCGCGTTCCGCTGTAGCGGCGCCCTCCGCCGGACAGGGTGAAGGGGCCGTTCCGGAGGAATCCGGAACGGCCCCTTGGTCGTTCGACCGCGGCGGTGGCGGCGCTAGCCGGCGTAGGTCTCGTACTCGGCGACCCGCGGCGTACCGGCGGAGCTGACGACCTCGAAGGTGATCTTGTTCAGCGAGGTCCGGGGGAAGGTGATGACGCCCGCCCCGCTGCCGGAGGTCAGCACGGCGCCGGTGTCGGCGTTGACGACCCTCCAGGCGCCGATCCGGCCCGTGGCGCCCGACGCCTCGCGCACGTTGATCGCGGAGACGGTGGTGGCGGAGCCCCACTTGATCGAGATCGAACCGGTCGAGCCGGCCGGTGACCAGTAGGTGCTCATGTCACCGTCGCGCACGTTGCCGTAACTCGTCCCGTCGGCCTTGCTGGAGCCGTCGGAGCCGGCCCCGATGCTGAGGTTGCCCCCACCGGGCTGGGACGGCCCCGGCGTGGGCGTGGTGGGCCCCGGCGTGGGAGTGGTCGGCTGGGGCGTGGGGCTGGTCGGCGTCGGTGACGGGGCCGGTGTCTGCGGTGAGCAGCTGCCGTCCGACACCAGAAGCCCCTTGCCGGCGCCCGCCGTCCGGCTCACCACGTCCGGCACGCAGCCGGCCGCGTCGAGACGGTAGGAGTAGGGGATGGTGACGGTGGTGTTCGACTGGGGGTCGGGACCCGCCGGCTTGTTCTCGCTGCCGGGGCTGGACCAGGTCACGTTGTCGAAGATGTTGCCGCTGACCTGCCAGTAGCCGGCCGCGTCGGTGTAGAAGGTGCCCAGGACGTCCTTGGAGTCCTCGAAGTAGTTGTTGTCCACCTTGGCGCGCGCTCCGGCGCGGGAGTTGATACCGGACTCGTTGAGGCGCAGGTAGTGGTTGTTGTACATGTGGGCCGTGCCGCCGCGCAGCAGAGGCGCCCGGGAGTCGATGTTCTCGTACCGGTTGTGGTGGTAGGTGATGAAGCTGTTCGAGAGGTCGCTCTCGCTGGACCCGACGAGGCCGCCGCGGCCGGAGTTGCGCAGGATGCTGTAGGAGAGGGTCACGTACTGGGTGTTGTCCTTCATGTCGAAGAGGCCGTCGAACCCCTCCGACTCCCCGCCCGACGCCTCCAGGGTGACGTGGTCGACCCAGACGTTCCGGACGCCGCTCTCCATGCCGATGGCGTCACCGCCGTTGGACGTGGGCGAACCCGACTTCTTGACGTTCCGGACCGTCACGTTCTGGATGATGATGTTGCTGGCTTCCCGGATATGGATGCCCAGCTGGTCGAAGACGGCTCCGGAGCCGACTCCGACGATCGTGACGTTGCTGACCTGCTTGAGTTCGATCACCCCGGCGGTGGTGTTGCAGCCGGTGCCCGACACCTTGGTGGTGTTGCCGTGGTTGATGGTCCCCTCGACCTCGATGGTGATGGGGGTGTTGGTGGCGGCCCGGCCGCACAGGGCCGCGTGGATCGCGGTGCCGGTGGTGGCCCGCACCGTCCGCCCGCCGGCACCGCCGGTGGTCCCGCCGTTCTGGGTCGCGTAGCCGGTGGCGCTGCCGGTCGCCGCGGACGCCTCCGGTACCGAGAGAACCGCACCGGTCGCGGCCGCGAGGGCCATGGTGGCCAGCGCGACGCAGAGTCGTAGTGCGACGGGTCGTTTCATCCTCGCCTCCCTTTCAGAGATGGAGAAAGCGCTTTCTGTCCGGGGACAGTAGGGCGCTCCGGGGAGGCTGACAAGGGTTCCGACCGGTCGCGAAAAAAGCGCTTCGACACCTCACGCGTCACTCAACGGCGTAGTGCAGGGCCTCAGTTGGGGCGAAGGCCCAAGTGGGGGCGTCCCCTCAGCACTGGGTGTGATCCGCCGTCCACTCAACGCACATTGGCGGTGCCTTGTCTGTGCCTTGGACGTCCGCTGCACGGGCGCTAACCAGCGGAAAGCGAGTCTGGAGTCACTCCCCACCGCACAGCACGCGGCGGGAGAAGGATCCGCCTCCAACCGCAGGAGATAACGATGACCCGTCGTTCCATAACCAAGCGCGCAGCCATCGTCACCGCCACCGCCTTCGTCGCCGTCGGCACCGTCAGCGCCGGAGTCGGCCTGGCCGGCCAGGAGTCCTCGAAGGGGACGAGCAAGAAGCAGGTCGCCGCGCTCTTCGACACCTGGAACGCCGCGCTCCAGACCGGTGACCCGGACAAGGTGGCCGACCTGTATGCGAAGAACGCGGTCCTCCTGCCCACTGTCTCCAACAAGATCCGCACCGACCGGGCCGAGATCGTCGACTACTTCGACCACTTCCTGCAGAACAAGCCGGTCGGCAAGAAGATCCACACGATCGTCGACATCGTGGACGGCAACTCCGCGATCGACACCGGCGTGTACGAGTTCACGCTCACCGACCCCGACACCGGCGAGAAGCGGGTCGTCGAAGCCCGCTACACCTACGCCTATGAGAAGACCGACGGCAAGTGGCTGATCGTCAACCACCACTCCTCGGCGATGCCCGAGGGCTGAGCCTCAGCCGCCGCTCCCGGCCGCCGCCCGCAGGCGGATCTCCACCCACAGTCCGCCGCCTGGAGCGTCCCGCAGTGTCACGATCCCGCCGTCGTCCGTCACCAGTTGCTTGACGATGGCGAGGCCGAGTCCGGAACCAGATCGTCCGGTCAGGCCCTGGCCGCGCCAGAAACGGTCGAAGGCACGGGTTTTCTCGGCGCCCGACATTCCCGGGCCCTCGTCCAGCACCGACAGCAGTACCTCGTCGCCCCGGGACTCCGTCCGGACGGTGATGGTCCCGCCGTCCGGTGACACCTCCAGGGCGTTCGACAGGACGTTGTCCAGCACTTGGTCCAGATGACCGGGGCTGGTCAGCACCAGCAGCCGGCCGTCGGCACTCCCCCTGAGCGCGACAGTGACTCCGCGCTCGTCGGCGGCCGGCCTCCACACCGTCAGACGCTCGGCCACGATGTCCGCGAGCGACAGCGGCTCCGTGGCCGTCACCTTCGCCTCGGCACGCGCCAGCACCAGCAGGCCGCTGACCAGCCGACTCATTCGGACCACCTCGGCCGTCGCCTGCTCCACGTCCTCGCGTACGGACTCCTCGTCCACCCCGTCCGCGATGTTGTCCAGGGACAGTCGCAGCGCGGTGAGCGGAGTGCGGAGTTGGTGGGACGCGTCCGCCACGAAGATCCGCTGTGAGGCGACCAGCGTGTCCAGGCGTTCCGCGCCTTGGTTGAGGGTGCGTGCCAGGGTCTGAGTTTCCGGCGGGCCCGTCACCGGGGAGCGTGCGGTGAGGTCGCCATCACTGAACTTGCTGGCCATAGCGTTGAGTTGACGTAGGGGAGCGGTGATCCGACGGGCGGCGAACGCGCCGATCACCGCGGCCGCCGCCAGCACGAGCACCGCCAAGCCCGCCCGGAAACCCCAGATCTGCCACAGCCTGGAAGTCATGTCCGAGGTCTCGTACACAATCCGTACGGCACCGATGACCGAGCCCTGGCCGGACTCCCCGTGCACCGGAACGGTGACCACCAGGTGCCTGCCCCAGATGAAGTCGGAGCCCCAGCTCTTCGTGGGCTGGTCGTCTTCCATCGTGCGCGCCAGGTCCGGGTCCTTCGCGGGCGCGGACAGGTCCGGCGCGCAGGTGCCCACGGGGGTCACCTGG
The DNA here is from genome assembly GCF_044764755.1 of Streptomyces sp. NPDC093600. Lineage (NCBI taxonomy): Bacteria > Bacillati > Actinomycetota > Actinomycetes > Kitasatosporales > Streptomycetaceae > Streptomyces > Streptomyces sp. NPDC093600. The sequence goes on along the minus strand of NZ_JBIWIU010000005.1, from coordinate 130,669 downwards.
ACCGTGCCGGGCACCTGTCCGCTGTACGCCTTGGCCATCTCCTCCAGCGCATCGCACGAGGCGCTGTCGCCGTTGCCCAGCAGCAACGCCATGGTCTTGGCCTCGCGCTGCACGGACTGCAGGGTGTCGTCCCGCAGCTGGCTGGTAAGGGTGAAAGCCACCGGCACCGTGAACAGGAAGATGGCGACCGCGACGATCAGGATGTAGCTGCGGATGAGCTGGCGGTTCATGAGGCGCCGTTACCGCCGTCGCCGTCCTTGACGATCTCCAGGCGGAAGCCGACCCCGCGCACCGCCTCGATCGTGATCGCGCCGTTCAGCTTCCGCCGCAGCGCCGCCACGTGCACGTCCAGCGTCTTGGTCGGCCCGAACCAGTTCGCGTCCCAGACCGCCTCCATGATCTGCTCGCGCGACATCAGCGCTCCCGGTTCCTCGGTGAGGAAAGCCAGCAGGTCGTACTCCTTGGGCGCCAGAGACACCTCCTGGCCGTCGAGGTGGACGCGGCCTGCCTTGCGGTCGACAGTGAGGCGGGTGCCATAGCGGTCCGGCCCGTTCTGCGACGAGGTACGCGGCTGCATGCGCCGCATCACCGCTCGTATCCGCGCGATGACCTCCCGGACACCGAACGGCTTGGATACGTAGTCGTCGGCACCCAGCTCCAGGCCCACCACCCGGTCCGTCTCGTCGCTGCGCGCGCTGATCACAATGATCGGCACGTCACCGCGCCGACGCAGCGCCCGGCAGACGTCGAGACCGTCCGTGTCCGGGAGACCCAGATCGAGGAGCACGACGTCGTAGGGCTCGGAGTGAGCCAGCGCGGCCGCGCCTGTGGAGACCCAGTCGACCTCGAAGCCGTAGCGGATCAAGCCTCGGCGCAGAGACTGGGCGACCGGCTCATCGTCTTCCACAAGAAGTACGTGCACAGGCCGAACCCTAGCGGGTTGCCCCTGATTCACCGCCCTCACCTGCGACGCTTGCCCTCGAAGGCCACGGGATGCATGCGCTGGACAGGGCGACGGATGCCGCGATGCCCGGACCGAACGGCTTCGTCAGCGAAGGGCGGGGATGATGTCGGTGCCGTAGGCGTCGATCGTCGCCTCCTTCGCGTCGTGCATGGCGTAGACGGCGAACTGGTCCACGCCGAGGTCGCGCAGGGCCCGGAGCTTCTCGATGTGCGCCTGGGCCGGGCCGAGGAGGCAGAAGCGGTCGACGATCTCGTCCGGGACGAAGTCGGTGGACGGGTTGCCCGCGCGGCCGTGGTGGCTGTAGTCGTAGCCGTGGCGTTCCTTGATGTACGCGGTCAGGGACTCGGGGACCATCCCGGAGTGTTCGCCGTAGCGGGCGACGAGGTCGGCGACGTGGTTGCCGACCATGCCGCCGAACCAGCGGCACTGGTCCCGGGCGTGGGCCAGGTCGTCGCCGACGTAGGCGGGCGCGGCGACACAGATGGTAATGGCGGCGGGGTCGCGGCCCGCCGCCTCCGCCGCGTCCCGGACCGCCTTGACCATCCACTCGGTGAGGAAAGGGTCGGCGAGCTGGAGGATGAAACCGTCGGCCTTCTGGCCGGCGAGCGCCAGCGCCTTCGGGCCGTACGCCGCCATCCAGACCGGCAGCCGGCCGTCCTTCACCCAGGGGATGCGGATCGGGTTGCCGTCGACGACCGCCTCCCGGCCCTCGGCGAGGTCGCGGATGACGTCGATGGCCTCCCCGAGGCGGGCGAGGGTGTTCGGCTTGCGGCCGGCGACCCGCATCGCGGAGTCGCCGCGGCCGATGCCGCACACGGTCCGGTTGCCGTACATGTCGTTGAGGGTGGCGAAGGTGGAGGCGGTGACCTCCCAGGTGCGGGTGCCCGGGTTGGTGACCATGGGGCCCACGGTCAGCTTCCGGGTGTGCTCGAGAATGCGGCTGTAGATGACGAAGGGCTCCTGCCAGAGCACGGCGGAGTCGAAGGTCCAGCCGTAGCGGAAGCCGTTGCGTTCCGCCCGGCGCATCAGGCCGACGACCGCCGAGGCGGGCGGGTCGGTCTGCAGGACGAGTCCGAAGTCCACGTCGGCGCCTCCTAGTTCAGGTACTGGCAGGTGGAGCGGGGGATGAAGCAGCCGTGCCCGGCGCGTCCGGTGTACTCCCGCTTGTCGATGACGATCTCGCCGCGCGAGAGGACGGTCTCGACCTGCCCGGTGACGGTCTTTCCCTCGTACGCGGAGTAGTCGACGTTCATGTGGTGGGTGTCCGCGGAGAGCGTCTGGCGGACGTGCGGGTCGTAGATGACGACGTCGGCGTCGGCACCGGGCGTGATCGTGCCCTTCTGCGGATAGAGGCCGAACATGCGGGCCGGGGTGGCGCAGGCGATCTCGATCCAGCGGCGGCGGCTGATGTGCCCGTCGACGACGGCCTGGTGGAGCAGGTCCATGCGGTTCTCGACGCCCGGGAGGCCGTTGGGGATCTTGGAGAAGTCGCCGCGGCCGAGCTCCTTCTGGCCCTTGAAGCAGAAGGGGCAGTGGTCGGTGGAGACGACCTGGAGGTCGTTGGTCCGCAGTCCCCGCCAGAGCGCCTCCTGGTGTTCCCGGGGCCTGAGGGGGGTGGAGCAGACGTACTTGGCGCCCTCGAAGCCGGGCTCGGCGAGGTTTTCGGTGGAGAGGAAGAGGTACTGCGGACAGGTCTCGCCGAAGACGTGGAGCCCCTTGTCCCGAGCGGCCGCGAGCTCCCGCACCGCCTCGTCGGCGGAGACGTGGACGACGTACAGGGGCGCCCCGGCCACCCGGGCGAGCTGGATGGCCCGATGGGTGGCCTCGGCCTCCAGGAGCACCCGGCGGACCTCGCCGTGGTGGCGGGGGTCGGTCTCGCCCCGGGCCAGGGCCTGCTCGACGAGCACGTCGATGGCGATGCCGTTCTCGGCGTGCATCATGATCAGCCCGCCGTTGCCCGCGGCGCGCTGCATGGCACGCAGGATCTGGCCGTCGTCGCTGTAGAAGACGCCGGGGTAGGCCATGAAGAGCTTGAAGGAGGTGACACCCTCCTCGACCAGCTTGTCCATCTCCTTGAGCGTGTGCTCGTTGACGTCGGAGAGGATCATGTGGAAGGCGTAGTCGACGGCGCATTGTCCGTCGGCCTTGGCGTACCAGGTGTCGAGGCCCTCGCGCAGGGTCTGGCCGACGCTCTGCACGGCGAAGTCGATGATGGTGGTGGTGCCGCCCCAGGCGGCGGCCCGGGTGCCGGTCTCGAAGGTGTCGGAGGCGGAGGTGCCGCCGAACGGCAGCTCCATGTGGGTGTGCGCGTCGACGCCGCCGGGCAGGACGTAGCGGTCGGTGGCGTCGAGGGTCCGCTCGGCGGTCCAGCGGGCGGCGGCGTCCGAGCCGTGCGTGGCGAGGGCGGCGATCCGGCCGTCCTCGATCAGGACGTCCGCGTGCAGTTCGTCGGAGGCGGTGACGACCAGACCGCCGCGGATGAGGGTACGGGTACTCACGGGTCTCTCCCTGGGGTGCGGTGAACTACAGGGACCGGAGCGCCTGTTCGATGATGGCGGCCCCTTCTTCGGCCTCGGCGGCGGTGAGCGAGAGCGGTGGGGCGATCCGCAGGGCGCTGGTGTTGTGCCCGCCTCCCTTGCCGAGGAGGAGTCCGTTCTCGCGGGCCGTCTCCAGGACCGCGGCGGCCGCCGCCGGGTTCGCCTCGTCCGTGCCGGGGACGGTCAGTTCGATGCCGATCATCAGGCCGCGGCCGCGGACCTCGCGGACCGCCTCCACCCCGGCGCCGACGGCCCGCAGCCGTTCGAGGAGCAGTCCGCCGACGCGGCGGGCGTTGCCCTGGAGGTCGTGTTCCAGGAGGTGGTTGAGGTTGGCGAGGCCGGCGGCCATGGTGACGGGTGAACCGCCGAAGGTGGAGATGGAGTTGGCGTCCAGGCAGTTCATGACCTCGGCGCGGGCGACGACTCCGCCGACGGACATGCCGTTGCCGATGCCCTTGGCGAAGGTGAGGATGTCGGGCGGGCCGGCCTGGTCGTGGGCCTGCCAGCCCCAGAAGTGGTCGCCGGTACGGCCCCAGCCGGTCTGCACCTCGTCCGCGATCCAGAGGATGCCGTGCCGGTCGAGGACCCGGCGGAAGGCGGCGTACAGCCCGTCGGGCGGGGAGGTGAAGCCCCCGACGCCCTGGATGGGTTCGGCGATCAGCGCGGCGACGTTCCGGGTGTGACCGAGGAGGTCTTCGAGGTCGGCGACGCAGGCGTCGATGAAGCGGTCGTCCGTGTACTGGGCGTAGGGGCCCCGGGTGCGGACGCCGCCGTGGACGTAGAGGGTCTGCAGCGGGGAGAGGCCGGTGGGTGACCAGGCGCGGTTGCCGGTGATGCCGACGGTGGAGAAGGAGCGGCCGTGGTAGCTGTTGCGCATCGCCAGGATCTGGTTGGAGCGGCGGTACGCGGTGGCGAGGAGGAGCGCCGTGTCGTTGGCCTCGGTGCCGGAGGTGGTGAAGAAGACCCGGGCGTCCGGGATGCCGGAGAGGGCGGCGATCCGTTCGGCAAGCTCGACCATCGGGCGGTTGAGGTAGAGCGTGGAGGAGTGGATGATCCGGCCGGCCTGCTCGGCGACGGCCTTGGTGACCTCGGGCAGGGCGTGGGCGGTCATGGTGGTGAGGATGCCGCCGAAGAAGTCGAGGTACCTGCGGCCCTCGGCGTCCCACACATGGCGGCCCTCGCCGTGGGTGATCTCGATGGGGTCCTGGTAGTAGAGGGCGACCCAGTCGGGGATGACGGCGCGGTGACGGTCGTGGAGGCTGCTCACGGCCGCACCAGCCCGTCGTAGGCGTCGGGGCGCCGGTCGCGGTAGAAGGCCCAGGTCTTGCGGACCTCCTCGATCAGGCCGAGGTCCAGGTCGCGCACGACGAGTTCCTCGGCCTTGTCGGAGGCGACGTCGCCGACGAACTGGCCGCGCGGGTCGACGAAGTAGCTGGTGCCGTAGAAGTCGTTGTCGCCGTACTCCTCCTGGCCGACGCGGTTGATGGCGGCGATGAAGTACTCGTTGGCGACGGCGGCGGCGGGCTGTTCCAGCTGCCACAGGTGGGAGGAGAGTCCGCGGTGGGTGGCGGAGGGGTTGTAGACCAGTTGCGCGCCGTTGAGGCCGAGTTGGCGCCAGCCCTCGGGGAAGTGGCGGTCGTAGCAGATGTAGACGCCGACCTTGCCGACGGCGGTGTCGAAGACCGGCCAGCCGAGGTTGCCCGGGCGGAAGTAGTACTTCTCCCAGAACCCCTTGACCTGGGGGATGTGGTGCTTGCGGTACTTGCCGAGGTAGGAGCCGTCGGAGTCGATCACGGCGGCGGTGTTGTAGTAGAAACCGGAGCCCTCGGTCTCGAAGACCGGGACGACGATCACCATGCCGGTCTCGCGGGCGAGCTCCCGCATCCTGCGGACGGTGGGCCCGTCCGGCACGGGCTCGGCCCAGCGGTAGTGCTCGGGGTCCTGCACCTGGCAGAAGTAGGGGGCGTTGAAGACCTCCTGGAACCCGATGATCCGAGCGCCCTGCCGGGCCGCCTCACGGGCGTGCTCCTCATGCTTGGCGATCATGGATTCGGTGTCGCCGGTCCAGGTCGCCTGGACGAGTGCGGCGCGTACGACAGCGGTCATGAGCTGCTCCTTCGGCACGGCGTCAGAGAGCCTCTACGCACGTAGACGCGGTACGTAGGAGGAGAACGTAAGCCCCGTCACACCCGGGAGCAAGACCACCGCCGTGAACCGCCGGAGTCGATCATGTTTCATACCCGAGTGGTCCACGTCGGACACACACCGACACGTCCGGGTCTGTTCCGGTGTGACCTACGGCGTGACGCGTGGGGGTGGGACGGGTGAGGTGACGGCCAGGGGTGGTGGTGTCAGGCTCCGCCGAGGCCGGCGACCCGCAGGGCGTGCGCCAGGTCCCGTGCCCGGCCCGGGGACACCGCGTGCGCGGCGTCGAGGAGTTGGGGCACCAGAGCGTGCGGGTCCACGGCGGCGAGCCTGGCGGCGTCCTCCGGCGTACGGACCCGGACGAAGGCCGCGAGCAGGGCCTGGGCCTCCCGCTGATGCCCCTCCGCGCGCAGGGCGGCGCAGGCGTCGGCGAGCTCCTCGACCGGCCGGGCGACGCCTTGGCGCAGCAGCTGATCGCAGTCCTGGTCCCGGCCCGCGTCCGCGAGCGCCCCGGCGACGGCGGCGAGCCGGCCGGGAGGCAGCGTGGCCGCCTCCCAGAGCAGGGTGGTCCAGTCGGCGCCGAGCCCCATCCGGTGGAGTTCCGCGGCGAGCGGGGGGAGCCAGGCGGGCGGACCCGCGACGGCCTCGCAGAGCAGTGCGTGCGCCTCGCCGCTGCGTCCCTGGGCGCGCAGCCGCCGCAACGCGTAGACCGCGTTCCCGGCGGCGCGGGCCGCCTCGGCGGCGACGTCGGCGGTGAGGGGCGGTGCGGGGGTACGGGGCGGGGCGGCGGGGGCCGTCTCGGCGCCGCCGAACCGGGCACCGCGCGGAAGGGCGCCGGCCACCGGCAGCTGCGGCACCCCCACCGTCTCCGGCCCGTCCTCGGTCTCGGCCTCGTCCATCCACGCGTAACGGGCGCCCCGGGGGCGCCGCTTGGCGCTCGCCGCCGGTGCGCGGGCGGGGGCGGGAGCCGGGGCCGGCTCGACCGCGGGGGCCGGGGCCTGCTCGGCCGCGGGAGCCGGGGCCGGGTGGGTCAGGGCGGTCAGGCGCGCCGTCAGCTCCGCGATCCGGGCCGCCGCACGGCGGTGGTCGTCCCGGGCCCAGGCCAGTTCGTGCTGGAGCCGGGGCGTGTCCGGGGAGCCGGGGGCCGCGCCGAGGAGGGCCTCGAGTTCGCGTGAGCGGTTCGCGGCCTGGCGCCGCTCCCGCCCCATCATGTCCAGGCGCTCGCGCAGCGCCTCCGCTCCACCCGGTCCACGGTCGTGGGCGGCGGCGGCCGCGGCGTGCAGCGCCCTGGCCCGTACGCTCCACGGCCCGGACGGCGCTTCGCCCAGGTCGTGGAGCAGGGACTCGACCACGTCCCAGGGCAGGATCTCCGTACCGTCGAAGCAGGCCCGCATCCCGTCGGGGTCCCGGCTCGCGAAGACGCCGTACCAGCCCTCCCCCGGGTCGAGGCGTGCCACCAGGTCTCTCAGGAGACGCGCGAACGCGCCTGCCGCCGCCGGACGTTGATCCGTCGTCATACCGCCGCACCACCCGCACACTCGACTGGAACCTTCCGGTCCGCAGGCATTGGACCTCAGTCGCGTTACGGGACGGCTACAGACGGTTTTCGTGTCGACATCAGACCGGCACGAGCGCGCAGCGCGTGACGATCTCGTCCATGGAGAGACCGAGAACCCGCGCCAGCGCGGCGACGGTGAAGAAGGCGGGGGTCGGGGCCCGTCCGGTCTCGATCTTGCGGAGCGTCTCGGCGGAGAGCCCGGCGGCCGCGGCGATCTCCACCATGGAGCGGCCGCCGCGGGCCTCGCGCAGCAGCAGGCCGAGTCGTTCGCCGCGCTCACGCTCTTCGGGGGTCAGGGGTGTGCGTACCATGCCACCATTCTAATACCGGTATAGTAATTGGCATGATGGAGATCAAGACGAACGAGTCCCTGCGCGCGATGCGGGAGGCCGGCCGGGTCGTCGCCCAGGCCCTGGCGGCGGCGCGGGAGAAGGCGGTGCCGGGGGTGTCCCTCCGCGAGCTGGACCGGGCGGCGCGAGAGGTGCTCGACGAGGCGGGCGCGGGATCGCCGTTCCTGAACTACCACCCGAGCTGGGCGCCCGTGCCGTTCCCGGCCGTGCTGTGCGTGTCCGTGAACGACGCGATCGTGCACGGCATCCCGGACGGGAGCCGGCTCGCCGACGGCGATCTCGTCTCCCTCGACTGCGGGGCGTCCCTCGGCGGCTGGGTCGGCGACTCGGCCGTCAGCTTCACGGTCGGCCGGGCCCGCCCGGAGGACACCCGCCTGATCGACACGGCGTACGCGGCACTGGAGGCCGGGATCGGCGCGGCCGTCGTGGGCAACCGCGTCGGCGACATCGCCCACGCCGTCGGCCGTGTGTGCCGCCGGGCGGGTTACGGCATCCCGGACGGCATGGGCGGGCACGGCGTCGGCCGCTCCATGCACGAGGGCCCGGACGTCCCCAACGAGGGACGTCCGGGCCGGGGCGTGCCGTTGCGCCACGGAATGGCGATCGCGATCGAGCCGATGCTGATCGGCGGCGGCCGGGACGACCATTACACCGCCGCGGACGGCTGGACGATCCGCACCCTCGACCGCTCCCGCGCGGCCCACACGGAACACACGATCGCGATCACCGACGACGGGCCCCGCATCCTGACGGCCCTGTAGCCGCCGGGGCCGGGGGTCGCGCGGGAGCCCGTCGGTCGGGGCGCGAGGCCCCTCGGTCACGACGTCAGGGCCGTACGACCCTGACGGCTTCCGCGTCCTGACGTCCCCTCAGCGCCGGGGCCGTACCACCATCGCCGAGCCTCCGCCCCTGCGGACCGTCTCCGCCGCCGCGAGCCAGCTGCCGTCCGGCTGCCGCTGGACGCCCGTCGCCGCGCCGATCTCCGGGTTCTGCCGGAAGCCGTGGCCGATCGCCTCCAGCTCGCCCCTCAGCGGGCTGTTCCAGAGCCCCGGCTCCAGTTCCGTCGTCGTCTGGTTGCGCTGGCTCGCCCGGGGCGCCGCGATCGCGTCGACCAGGGGCAGCCCCCGGTCCACGACGCCGGTCAGCGTCTGCAGCACGGTGGTGATGATGGTCGCCCCGCCCGGGGAGCCCAGGGCGAGGACCGGCCGTCCGTGCTTGTCGAGCACGATGGTCGGGGACATCGACGAACGGGGCCGCTTCCCGGGGCCGGGCAGGTTCGGGTCGTGGACCGCCGGGTTCGCCGGGGCGAAGGAGAAGTCGGTCAGCTCGTTGTTGAGCAGGAAGCCGCGCCCCGGCACGGTGATCCCGCTGCCGCCCGTCGACTCGATGGTCAGCGTGTAGGCGACGACGTTGCCCCACTTGTCGGCCACCGTCAGGTGCGTGGTGTTCTCGCCCTCGTACGTGGTGGGCGCCGCCGTCCCGCCGCTCGCGCAGTCGGCGGGGTCGCGCGGGTCGCCCGGCGCGAGGGGACTGGTCAGGACCGCGTCGTCGCGGATCAGGCACTCCCGGGAGTCCGCGTACCGCTGCGAGAGGAGCTCCCGCACGGGGACGTCCTCGAACGCCGGGTCGCCCACCCAGCGGCCCCGGTCGGCGAACGCGATCCGGCTGGCCTCGATGAAACGGTGCAGATAGCGGGCCTGGGTGGCCTTGGACAGATCGGTGCGCTCCAGGATGTTCAGCGCCTCGCCGACGCTCGTGCCGCCGGAGGACGAGGGCGCCATGCCGTAGACGTCGAGACCGCGGTACGAGACCTTCGTGGGCCGCCGCCGTTCGGTCTCGTACGCCGCCAGGTCGCGCTCGGTCAGGTCGCCGGATCGGACGACCCGCGTGGCCCCTTCGCGTACCGGGGGCTTCCGTACGGTGTTCACGATGTCCCGGGCCAGCGGGCCCCGGTAGAGGGCGCCGACGCCCTCCCGGCTCAGCTTCTCGTACGTACGGGCCAGGTCCGGGTTCTTGAACGTCGAGCCGACGACGGGCAGTTGCCCTCCGGGAAGGAAGAGCTCCGAGGAGGCCGGGAAGTCACGGAACCGGGCCTCGTTGGCGGCCGTCTGGGCGCGGAAGGTCGGGTCGACGGTGAAGCCGTCCCGGGCCAGCCGCGTGGCCGGGGCGAGGAGGGTGCGCAGCGGCTTGCTGCCCCATGTGTCGAGGGCCGTCTTCCAGGTGGCCGGTGTGCCGGGGGTGCCGACGCCGCGGCCGCTGGTCATGCCCTCCTCGAAGGGGATGGGCTCGCCGTTCTCGACGAAGAGGTTCGCGTCCGCCGAGCGCGGCGCGGTCTCGCGGCCGTCGATGGTGCGCACCGTCCGGGTCCTGGCGTCGTAGTGGACGAAGTAGCCGCCCCCGCCGATGCCGGCCGAGTACGGTTCGGTGACGCCGAGGGCCGCGGCCACCGCGACGGCCGCGTCGACCGCGTTGCCGCCCTGGCGGAGCACCTCGATGCCGGCGGCGGAGGCGTCCGCGTCGACGCTGGCGACGGCGCCGCCCCAGCCGACGGCCACGGGCTCCTTGACCGGCGGCCTCGTCCCGGTCGCCCCCGACGCGGAGGGCGATGCGGCGGAGAGCGGCGCGGCGGACGGCGGCGCGGCGGCGCCCACCGAGAGCAGCACCGTCGCGGTGACGGCGAGAACCGACCCATTCCGTGCGGCGGAACGACGCATTCCTACCTCCAGTCAACAGCCGTCCCGGCAGCCTAACTTCCGGCCGCCCTCCTCGTCAGGACCGCCTCGAACGGAGTGGCGCCGCCCCGCTAGCATGCGCGCCCATGAATGAAGACCTGCGCAATGTCGTCCTCGGCGTGCTCGCGACCGGCGTCAGCGCGTCGCTGGGCTGGCTGACCCGCACGTATCTGTGGCGCCGCGGGCTCCGCCGGAAGCAGGCGTTCTTCGGGCTCACCGGCGGTTCCGAGTGCCTGCTGGTGGTGAACCGCAAGGCGGGCAGCGAGGGCTCGGTGCACCGTACCGACGTCTCCGCGCTGCTCGAACTGTCCGCCCTCATCAAGGACTGCGGGGCGCAGCCCCGGATAGTCCAGCACGACTCGGCACGGCAGGGCATCGGCGACCTCGCGGAGTTCTGCGTCGGCGGACCGTACTCCAATCGCCGGATGGCCGCGCATCTGTCCTCCCTCCTTCCGGGTCTGCTCATGAACGTGGAGTCGGAACCGGTCGAGGACCGGGGCATGTTCACGATCGGGGGCGAGGTGTACCGGGGGGTGAACGGCGTGACGGAGTACGTCGTCCTCGCCCGGCTCACGGCGGGCGACGGGGGGCGGCCGGTGTTCCTCTTCTGCGGGCAGTTCGCGGTCACCAACCAGGCCGCGACCCGCTATCTGGCCAAGCACCACGAGAAACTGGCGCGCACCTACGGCTCCGGCCCGTTCGTCCTGCTCCTCAAGGTGGTCAACTCGCAGGCGTACGGCCCGGACGTGGTGGAGCTGGTCGCCGATGTGACGCGGCACGCGATGACGGCCGTCACGGCCGAACCGGCGACGACCTGACGGACGCCGGTCGAGCGTATCGCCCATCTCACACCCGACGACCGTGAAATAGAGCAAACGTACGCAACCTTTCCCGGCCTCCGCCCCTCTCTCCCCGCGAAAGTGATCCACACCGGAGGTCGTCCCCGTGAACCGCATACGCCCGCGCACCCTGCTCGCCACCGCCGCCGGGGCGCTCGCCCTGGCCGCCGTCACCTCCTGCTCCGGGGGGACGCCGGCGGCCGGCGGCGCGGAGGAGGGGGCGCCACGGACGCGGATAGCGGTGAATCTCACCGGGGAGCGGGCCACGGCCGGCGAACCGGTCGTCGTCCGGCTCGCCGAGGGGAAGCTCTCGCGGGTCGACGTGACCGACTCCAAGGGCGGCCGCCTTGAGGGGAAGCTGTCCGCCGACGGGACGAGCTGGACCTCCTCGCGCAAGGCCGTCCCGGGAACCGCCTACGCGATCGAGGCGCGGGACGCGTCCGGCGGGAGCGCCCGGGCCGGGTTCACCACCGCGCCGGCCGAGCGGGTCAACAAGCTGACGCTCGCCCCCGGCAAGAACACCACCGTCGGCATCGCCCAGCCGCTGTCGATCGTCTTCGACCACCCGGTGAAGAACAAGGCCGAGGTCGAGAAGCACCTCACGGTCACCACCTCCAACCGCACCGAGGGCTCCTGGGGCTGGATGCGGGACTGGTCCGGCAAGGACCGGGTCGACTGGCGGCCGAAGGAGTACTGGAAGGCCGGTACGAAGGTCACCCTCGACGCCCGGCTGAGCGGGATCGACTCCGGCGCCGGCGGCTGGTTCGTACGCGACTACACCACCACCTTCGGCATCGGTCGCGAGCAGCTCGTCAAGGTCGACCTCGACAACCACCGGCTGAAGCTGCTGCGGGACGGCGCCGAGGTCCTGGACGTACCCATGTCGGCCGGGACACCCGGCGGCGAGAAGGCCTCCTGGCGCGGCAGGACCGTCCTGATGTCGAAGGAGGGCACCATCAACATGCGCTCGGAGACCGTGGGTCTCGGTGACGCCTACGACAAGATGGTCGACTACTCGATGCGGCTGACCTGGTCGGGGATGTACGCGCACGCGGCGCCGTGGAACGCGGCGTACTTCGGCAGCGCCAACAGGAGCTCGGGCTGCGTCGGGATGAGCGACGGCGACGCGCGGGCCGTGTACGACCAGGTGCGGGTGGGCGACCCCTTCGAGATCACCGGTTCCGAGGCCAAGGGGACACAGGCGCTGAACAACGGCTACGGCGAGTGGAATCTGTCCTGGGCCGAGTGGCGGTCCAAGAGCGCCCTCAATTGACAGGGCGTCCAATAATCGTTACCCGCACGTAACTCACCGATCGGTTACCAGGAGTAAGTCTCCCCGGTTACCGTCGGGTCACTTTCACTGCCCCCCATCAGTGATCCCAGTGAGGAGTGACCCGTGCGCACACCCTTGGTCCTCGCCGTCTCGGCCGCCCTCGTGGCGGGGACGGCGCTCGGGCTCGCGCCCGCCGCCCACGCCACCGAGACCGGCATCCGCTTCGTCGACATCGCCGGCGACGGCGGCACCGTCCTGAAGGCCAATGTCGTCACCCCGGCGGATGCGGGCTCCGGCGCCCGCCACCCCGTGATCGTGCTGCCCACCAGCTGGGCCATGCCCCAGGTCGAGTACCTCGCCCAGGCCCGGAAGCTCGCCGACTCCGGCTATGTCGTGGTCAGTTACAACTCGCGCGGTTTCTGGCAGTCCGGCGGGCACATCGAGACCGCCGGGCCGAAGGACGTCGCCGACGCCTCCAAGGTCATCGACTGGGTCCTCGCGAACACCCACGCCGACCCCGACAGGATCGGCATGGCGGGCGTCTCGTACGGCGCCGGGATCAGCCTGCTCGCCGCCGCGCACGACAAGCGCGTCAAGGCCGTGGCGGCGCTGAGCGGCTGGGCCGACCTCATCGAGTCGATCTACAGCGGCCGCACCCAGCACCTCCAGGCCGCTGCCCTGCTCGGCGGCGCCGGCTACCTCACCGGCCGCCCCGGGCCCGAACTCCAGGAGATCCTGGGCGACTTCCTCTCCTCCGACCTCGCCCAGGAGGAGAAGATGATCGCCTGGGGCAGGAAGCGCTCCGCCGTCACCTACCTGGACCGGATCAACGCCAACGGCGCCGCGATCATGCTCGGGAACGCCTGGGGGGACACCGTCTTCCCGCCCAACCAGTACGCGTCCTTCTACGAGAAGCTCCAGGGGCCCAAGCGCCTGGAGTTCCGCCCGGGCGACCACGCCACCGCCGAGGCCACCGGCCTGCTCGGCCTGCCCAACGACACCTGGACCAGCGCGCACCGCTGGTTCGACCGCTACCTCAAGGGCGCCGACAACGGCATCGACCGCGAGCAGCCCGTCCAGCTCAAGACCCGTTCCAGCGGCGGCTACGAGGGGTACCCCGACTGGAAATCGGTCGGCGCCGACCAGCGGAAGATCGCCCTCGGCGGCTCCCAGAAGATCCGGGCGAACGTCGACTCCGGAGCCAATGGCGGCGTCGTCCTCCTCTCCAACGCCCTGGACCAGTTCCTCGGGACCCCGCCCGTGGCCTCCATCCCGCTCCTCCCCCGCGCCTTCGCCGGCGTGTGGCAGTCCGAGCGCTACGCCACCGCCCAGCGGGTGCGCGGCACGGCGAAGCTCCACACCACGGTCACCTCCACGGCCGAGAGCGGCACCCTCGTCGCGTACCTCTACGACGTGGGCCCGCTCGGACTCGGCAGACTGGTGAGCAACGCCCCGTACACGTTCCACGGGAAGACGCCCGGCGAGCCGTTCACCGTCGATCTGGAGCTGTTCTCCACGGCCTACGACGTGCCCGCCGGACACCGTCTCGCCGTGGTCGTCGACACCGTCGACCCCCTCTACATCGAGCACAACCCGACCGGCGCGCAGCTGACCTTCTCCTCCCCGCCGGCGGACCCGTCGTACGTGTCGGTCCCGCTGCGGGAGGAGTGATCACCGGCTGCTGCCGGACGGGCAGGGCTTCCTGCGAACTGCTGCGCGACCGCTACGCGCCCGTGGGAGGACCTCCGCCCGGCAGCAGCGTCCCCGGTTCGGCCGGGGCGACCTCCACGGCCTTCGCCCTGAGACTGCGGCGCTCCTTCCTGGCGACCCACGTGGCGCACCAGGACGCGGCCGCGATCCGGTACCTCGGGAGCGCGTCGGGCTGCTGCCCCTTGACGGGCGGGCCGGCCTCTTGGCGCGGCCCCTGCGCGGGGCGGTGAAGAAGTCCTCGGGGGTGCGGTCCTCGACGACCCGGCCACCGGCCATGAGGACGACGCGGTGGGTGGCGGAGCGGGCGAAGCCCATCTCGTGGGTGACGAGGGGGACCCCCAGCTGCCGGCCGCCGGAGAGCTGGGCCGTGTGTGTCGACGCCACGCAGCTCGATCAACGGGTCGACGGCCATGCGCTGCCCTGCCCCCTTCTCGGCTCTGTCGAGGTCAGCGCAAACTATCCAGCACGAAAAGGGACTTCACACCCGACACGCATGAAACACGAATAAGCCGTATTTACTGCGGAAGGGTGGGGCGGCCGGTCAGCACTCGGAGGCCTCCGCGTACACGTGGGAGAGCTCCGGGGATCCGCTCACGGCCCAGTCGAGGCCGGCCTCGACCACGTTGATCTCACGGCCGGAGGCGAGCCGCACCACCGGCTGCCCTCCGGGCCACACCTGCCAGCAGGCACCCGGCACCGTGCGGACGACGACCGTGCCCAGATACAGACCGGCGTCGTTGCCGATCCAGGGCAGCTCCTCAGGGTCGTCGCGCCAGAGCGGCGGCAGCTGGTCGAGGGCCGCCAGCGAGCGCGGGGTGTCGTCCAGCTCCACCCCGGCCTCCTGGGCCCTGGCACGCAGCAGCTCGCACTCGGCGAGCAGCTCGCCGACGCCCTCCGGGTCGCGGTCGAAGGCCGCCGTCAGCGGAGAGGTCCCGACTGCGTGCCGCTTGCGCCAGTTGCCCAGGAAGGGGATGTTCATCCGACCAGCGTCGCACCGGACCCTCCCGTGGACCACCCGGCACGCGGAGATCACCGCCCCACCGGGTGCCGGAAGGTGCTAGACGTCGAGGTCGACGACGACGGGGGCGTGGTCGGACGCGCCCTTGCCCTTGCGCTCCTCGCGGTCGACATAGCTGTCCTTGACCGCGTCGGCGAAGGGCTTGTTGCCGTACACCAGGTCGATGCGCATACCCCGGTTCTTGGGGAAGCAGAGCTGGCGGTAGTCCCAGTACGTGAACGGATGGTCGTACTTGAGGGGGCGCGGGACCACGTCGGACAGGCCCGTCTCCCGCAGTCCGGCGAGCGCGGCCCGCTCCGGCGCGGTGACGTGCGTGGCGCCCTCGAAGAGGGAGATGTCCCAGACGTCGTCGTCGGTGGGGGCGATGTTGAAGTCCCCGAGGACGGCGAAGGGGCGCTCCCCCGCCGCGTCCGCGGCGACCGCTCCCTTGAGCGCCTCCAGCCAGCGCAGCTTGTAGGCGTAGTGGTCATGGGCGACCTCGCGGCCGTTGGGCACGTACACCGACCAGACGCGGACCGGGCCGCAGGTCGCCGAGACGGCCCGGGGCTCCTGCACGCTCTCGTAGTCGGGCCCGCCGGGCAGGCCCATGACGACGTCCTCCACGCCGACCTTGGAGAGCAGCGCCACGCCGTTCCACCGCCCGTCGGCGTGGACCACCGACTCGTACCCCAGCTCGCGCAGCTCGTCGGTGGGGAACTGCTCGGCGGTGCACTTGGTCTCCTGGAGGCAGAGCACGTCCGTACCGCTGCTCTCCAGCCAGGCCAGGAGCCGGGGCAGCCGGGCGGTGATCGAATTGACGTTCCATGTGGCGATGCGCATGCGCGCAAGCCTAACGGCGGGGTGTGACAGTCATCGAGTTCACAGCTCGGCGGAGTCCCCGGGGGCCAGCCGCCCGTGGTCCGTGCCGCCGAGCGCGCCGATCTGCCGGTCGTAGATCGGCCGGGCGAGGTCGGTGAGCAGGGCGTCGTGGATGTCGAAGGCGCGCTGCGGCTTGACCTCGCGGACGTAGTCGATGACCTCGGAGATCTTGTTCCAGGGGGCCATCACCGGCAGCATCAGCGTCTCCACCGGCTGCCCGGGGACGGTCAGCGCGTCGCCGGGGTGGAAGAGCGAGCCGTCGACGAGGAAGCCGATGTTGGTGATCCGCGGGATGTCCGGGTGGATCACCGCGTGCAGCTCGCCGTGCACCTGGACGTCGAAGCCGGCCGCGCTGAAGGTGTCGCCGTGCCCGACGGTGTGCACCCGGCCGGGGAAGGCGGCCGAGAGCTGCTCGGCGACGCTCCTCAGCGTCCAGATCTCGGCCGCCGGGTTGGCCTCCAGACCGGCCCGCAGCCGGTTCTCGTCGAAGTGGTCGGGGTGCTCGTGGGTGACGAGAACGGCGTCGGCGCCGAGGGCGGCGTCCTGCTCGGTGAAGCCGCCGGGGTCGATGACGAGCGTCCGCCCGTCCTTCTCCAAGCGGATGCAGGCGTGCGACTTCTTCGTCAGCTTCACAGGAGTCCACCTCACACGTTCCGGGCATGGGCATGCCCGGTCAGCCTACGCCTGGGGCGTGGTCTCCTCCTTGATCACCCGGCTCACGACCCGCAGGGCGCTGTCGGCTGCGGGCATGCCGCAGTAGACCGCGGTCTGGAGCAGGACCTCGCGGATCTCGGCGGGGGTCAGACCGTTGCGCAGCGCGGCCCGGGTGTGATCGGCCAGCGCCTCCAGGTGGCCGCCCGCGATCAGGGCCGTGAGGGTCACACAGCTGCGGGTGCGGCGGTCGAGCCCGTCGCGGCTCCACACCTCGCCCCAGGCGTAGCGGGTGACCAGGGACTGGAAGTCGGCGCCGAACTCGTCGGCGAGGACCTGGTCCACATGGGCGTCGCCGAGGATCTCGCGGCGCAGCTTGAGGCCCTCGTCGTACGTGTCGGGCCGCGCGGATCCGGCGAGCTCGGGCGCGGGCGCGGGGGCGATCTCGGCGACGGGGACGACCGGGGCGGAGACGGGCGGCATCGGCGGGGCGGGCAGGGCGCTCTGCGTGTCGTGCACGATCCCGGCGAAGTGGTTCGTGAGGAGGTCGGTGACGGCGCCGGGCTGCTCGACGGGGGCGAGGTGGGAGGCGCCGGGGACGACGGCGAGCCGGGCGTCGGCTATCCCGGCGACCAGGGTGCGGGCCTCGGCGGGACCGGTGACCTGGTCGTCGGCGCCGACCAGCACGAGGGCGGGGATGCCGATGCGGCCCAGGGAGTCACGGACGTCGAAGAGGGCGAGCGCCTCGCAGGCGCCGATGTAGCAGCCGGGGTCGGTCGTGCGCACCATCTGCACGGCCCACTCGACGATCGCGGGCTGGGTGGCGGCGAAGCCGGGGGTGAACCACTGTTCGGGGGCGGTACGGGCCATGGGTTCGAGGCCGTGGGTGCGCACGATCACTCCCCGCTGCCGGAACTCGTCGGCGCTGCCGAACCGGGGGGAGGTGGCCACCAGGGCCAGCGAGGCGACCCGGTGGGGCGCCCGCAGCGCCAGGTCGAGGCCGACGGCGCCGCCGATGGAGCAGCCGGCGTAGCCGAAGCGCTGGACGCCGAGCTCGTCGAGGGTGGCCAGCAGCCGGTCACCGAGCTCGGCGACGGAGGTGAAGGGGCGGGCGGGCGCGCCGCCGTGACCGGGCAGGTCGAAGCGGACGACGCGCCACTGACGGGTCAGCTCGGGGACCTGCCGGTCCCACATGTGCCATGTGGTACCGAGGGAAGGTCCGATCACCAGGACCGGGGCGTCTCCGGGCCCGTCAACGCGGTATTGCAGGGTGTTCGGTGGTGTCTCGCTCACCCGCCAGACCCTCTCACGTACCACGGCGCCTCACGTCGCCGGGTCGAACCTGGTGGCTCCTCCCCCTCCCGCCAGATCAGGTCCAGAGCAGGCCCATGGAGACCCCTCGTACGCGGCCGAGCCGGCGGCTTGCGCCGACTGGCCACCGACCGCTATCGCCCCCGTGACCAGCGCCCCGGCCACCACGGCGGCCCGTGCCGCCGATCTCGCGCGTGCTGTGCCCCCCGCGTGCATGCCGACGCTTTCTCCGGTGTCACGCGAACGGCACACATTCGGTTCTCGGTGGCGCTCGCGAACCAGTGAGGAGCTCACGCGCGGCGGACGCCTTCGAGGGCGGCGGCAACGGCCGCGGGCGCGCACGGGAATGTCGTCGCGTCTACACGGGGAGGGGTTTCGACGTAGCGAAGATCGCCCCGCCGGCGAGGACCACCTTGCGCACTTTTCTGCCCAACACGCCTGACGGCCCCTACCGTTGGCCTTCCCGGACGCGCCACACACCGGCCCTCGCACAGGCACACAAGCGCGCAGGAGGACAGATGACCAGCAGCATGGACCGGCTGAGGGTTCTCTTCGAAGAGATCGGCGGCTACCAGCAGGCCATCGACAAAGGGATGCTGTTCACGGAGGCAAGGCCGGAGATGTACCGACGTCTCCTCGAAGCGGTGATCCTCCTGCCGCCGGGCAATGGGCACATCTGGAACGACTACCGGATGTGGGTCGTTCAGGGGTGGGCCAGTGCCTTCCAGAACGGTGGTGACGCGGAGGCGGAGCCATGGCGCGAGTTCCTGGGCGAGATCGGCGAAATTTTGGGACCGGCCCCGGACTAGGCGCTGGAACCGGTACCGACGACGGCAGCGGCCGCAGAACACACATCCCCGAGCGACGGAGGGGCCATGGCCCGGTCCAATGAACTGAAGTGCACGAAGTGCGGTGCCCGGCACACGGGTACGTGGAGCGCCTCGCTGTGTCCGGACTGCGCCAAGAAGTCGGGACAGAAGGAGCCCGACCCCGGCGACTAGGTGTACTGACCGGGAGCGTTGTCGACACGGCTGATCGGTGACTCGCCGCCGAGTGCGGTGTGGCATCGGTGGTGGTCTTAGGTGTGGAGGAATCTGCCACAGCCTCGGTCCGCTCGGTGCGCACGCTGCCCTGGGGGGCCCGAGTACTCTCCCTGCAGCGCACAGTGTCGCAAAGCAGGACACGGCGGGTTCGAACCGTGCAACAGGGCGATGGGAAGGCGTCAAGAGCGGTGGGCGCGCGCCTCCTCCCCATGTTCACAGGTGCTCCGCCCACCCGCTTCGGACCGCGTAGGCACCCAGCTGCATCCGGGTCTGGACTCCCGCCAGGTCCATCAGACGGCGCAGGCGGCGGTGCAGGGTGCGCGGGGACAGGCCGAGGTCGGCGTCGGCCAGGACGAGTTTCATCGGCAGGTGGTCGGTGACACGCAACTGCACGCCGTTGCGCAGGGAGTCGATGGCGTCACGGACGATTCCGGGTTCTGCCATTACCGCGCGGTCCAGTACGGCGCGGAAGAGCACACCGCGGTCGAGGGCCATGGGTTCGGCCGTGTTCTCGTCGGGAGGCAGGGCGACGAACGGTGCGGTGATGAAGGAGCGGACCTGCGCACGGGCCGCCTGCTGCACCTGGAGGAAGCGATGGCGGATGGCGTCGACGCCGGTGACGACCTCGATCAGATCGCTGATGCTGTCTCCGGTCATCGCTGCCCGGTGTTCCTCGGCGAAGGGCACCAGCGCCTGCTCGGCCATGCGCAGCCCGTCCCGGCGCTGGGTGATGAGCGCGCCGAGCGCCATGGCCGGCGGCGCGGCGGTGAACCGCTCGTCCGCCGCCCCGGTCGCCAGTCCCCACTCGGTCAGATGGGACAACGCCGTGCCGACGTCGGCCCGCGACAGGGTCAGCAGGTCGGCGAGGCGAACCGCGGTGGAGTTCGGTTGTCCGAGCAGAGCCCGGTAGACGCGCTCGTCGTCGGGTTCGAGGCCCAGAACATCCAGCATCCGCGATCGACTCTCTTGTGTGGTTGCCGAAGAAGAGCGATCCGGTGGCGCGGACCGTGGTCCGGACGGCGGCGGCCACGTCGAGACGGCCGGTGCCGACCTCGTACGGCGAGTAACTGCCGTCCAGGCCCTTGGCGGTGCTCGTCAGGTGCTCCTTCAGCTGCGCGCCGGTCCACTCCGGGTGCTGCTGGACCAGGATCGCCGCGGCGCCGGCCACGTGCGGGGTGGCCATCGACGTACCGCTGATGGTGCGGTAGAGCCCCTCCCCGCCGTCGGTCATCTCCTGCGACCGGGCGGCGGTGATGTCGACGCCCGGCGCCGCGATGTCGGGCTTCATGCCACCGGAGTGGGCCAGCGGTCCGGTGCTGGAGAAGGACGCGAGGCGGTCCTGCTTGTCCGTGGCGGCCACGGTCAGCGCCGACGCGGCCGCGCCCGGGGCGGAGATGGTCTCCGGCCCCGCGTTGCCGGCGGCTACCACGAACAGCGTGCCGTACCGGGCGGAGAGAGCGTCGACCATCTGCGACATCGGGTCGCTGCCGTCCGTCGGGTAGGAGTTGCCGAGGCTCATGTTGGGCGACATCAGCGCGGAGGAGTACGACCGGGCCAACGCGAAGCTCCTCGCCTGAAGCGGTCCTTCCTCCACCCTCCGCGTGACCGCTGGTTCTCGTCTGCTCCCGGGCCGCGACGCCGGCGCCGGCACACGCAACGCCGACTGCCCGGGCGGATGTCCGTTCGCCGTGTAGCGGACTCCCCAACTGTCCGTGAGGCCGGCGCAGATGTAGAGTCCCCGGCCGCCTTCGTCGCTCTCCCTGGCGTGCCTGGGGTACGGCGCCGTCATGGAGGCGTCCTCGACCTCGCAGGTCAGCAGGTGAGGTTGCCTCACCAGACGCAGGACGATCGGTGGGGTTCCGTAGCGGATGGCGTTGGTGACCAGTTCGCTGACGACCAGCTCCACCGTGAACCGGTCGACCGCGGTCCCCCACCGCTCCAGGCAGCTGTCCACCTGACGGCGCGCACCTGCCACCGCCGCCGGATCCGCCGACAGCTCCCAGGTTGCCACCTGGTCGTTCGGCAGATGGTGGGTGCGCGCCACGACAACTACGTCGTCGGGTTCGAGGAGCTCTGCGAGCGCGTCGGCCATGGTCTCGGTCGGATGCTTCGGATGCGACAGGGCTCTCGTCAGCGCCTCCACGGGAGAGGGGGCGCTCCCGCGCTCCGCGAGGCCAGGCAGACAGTACCTCCTGGCTGAAGGGTGTACGTGGCGCTGGGGAAGGTGGCCCGTCGGCGCCGAGGAGTGATCCGACCGGTACGGGCTCAGGTTCGACAGAGCCGTCCGGGCGCGCGATCGCGACAGAACAGTCCCCGGCCCGCGCGATGTCGAGCATCCCGCTGACCGGGTCGTGCACCGCGATCGCGCAGTCGGCGGAAGGCTCCTCGACGTCGGAGAGCTCTTGCTGTTCCCGCGTGAGGCGGAGCGCGGTCAGATGGAGGCGGGCCAGGACATGCAGCCCTACGGCGGATTGGGTGAATACGGCATCCAGTACCGCCTCGTCCAGCCCATCCGGCTCACTCGGCCACCGGCCCGCCACGTCAGGCCCCCCGCCTTCGGCAGGGGTGTCGCCGGCATTGGGCGGCTGCGGGGAAGGCATGTCCACTTCGCCTCTCCGTACCGTGTCGTTGTTCGGCCGCCGTGAGGTGCGCAGGAGGCAGCGGTTCGCCTCGTCCTCGTGCTCACAACCCTTGTCGGCCGCTCCCTCCGCCGTGGTCACGGCCACGTTCACCCGCCCGGCACATACCGTGGCCACGGCGACCGGTCGAGTGGCACGCGCGTTCATGGTGGAGCGGTCTGCCCGAGAGCCCGCGGCAGACCGCCCACCTTGCTACGCAGCGGGCTCGGGCTCAGCAGCCCCCGCAGTTGTAGTAGAGGACGTCCCAGTGGTTGCCCTCATCGGCGTAGATGTTGCCGGAGCCGGACTTCCACTGCGGAGCACCGTCACCGCGCACTCCGATGTACGTGAGATTGTTCTTGATGTAGTTGCCGATACACGTGTAAGGCGCCGCCGCGTCCGGAACACGGCCTACACGAACTCGCTCTTGTAGAAGACGCTGGCCTGACGGGTTCCCGACGTGTTCGAGTGGAAGCCGAAGGCCAGCCTCGGCCCGCCGGAGGACTGCCAGACCGCCATGCCCTGCGGTTCTCGACCGGGCAGAGACTCGCCGGCCGTCGTCGCGAACCGGTCCACCACTGTGGAGTCGCCGACGTCGTTCAGGTCGATCGTGGTGATGTACGAGGGGTTCCCCACGGGGCCTTCCAGCAGGTACGCATACCGGCCGTAGGCGGCGAAGCCCTGGAACGGGTTGGCCTTGCCCCAGTCGCCGCGGGCCGGCAGGGCCCTCTCGACCAGCCGGTATCCGCTGGTGAGCCGGCCGGCGCGGGCATCACTCATCGTGAAAGCGACGATGCGACGCTGGTCGGTTCCGACGTTGTAGCGCACCAGCAGCCGGTCGGTGAACGGGTCGATCACGGGCTGGGGGTTGATCATCGTGTCGCCGATGGAGGGCGTGCGGTCCTGGACGGAGGGGTCGTTCCGCTCCAGCACGCCACCGTTGACGAACGGGAACCGTCCGATCCTGGTACCGAATCCGCTGGCGCTGGCCTTCCACTCCGTCCACAGGTAGACCTGCCCGCCGTACGGCTCCACCCCTATCGAGACCCCGTGACCGAAGCCGTGCAGGGCCATGGACCCCAGCTGATTGCCCGCCGTATCGGTCTTGGTGACCCACAGGTCACCGTTCGTGGCCCCGGAGTTCGTCTGCAGAAAATAGACGTGCTGGTGGACGTTGTCGTATCCGAACGACTGCATCACCCAGTTGGCATGCAGCGACTTCTTCCATATCGGATTGCCGCCTGCTCCGTTGAGCTTGAACTGCGGCGAGTCGGGCACGGCCGCGCTCGCTGGGGGAGCCGTCATCAAAGAGAGTGCGGCGCCGCCCGCCATGGCGGCGGCAACGCCTCCACCCGCTTTGAGGAACCCACGCCGGCTGGTGGCGCGCTTCGCTGATCCGTCGGTACCCATGGAACTTCCCCTCGTTGGACACAAATCGCATGACGAGCACCGAGGCCGATCTCCGGATCGGCCTCGGTGAGACCTGATGAGCGATCACCTTTCAACACCGGTGGGTGTCTGTGCAACGCTCACTCGTCGGCCGCTCACGTACCACGGCACCTCAATCGCCGGGTCAGATCAGGTCGGGTCCGCTGTGGTCAGGAGGTCGTCACACGGGCCGGCCCGGCTGGGCAGGTCGGCGAGGGCCACGAAAAGCGGCTTGCGCGGGCGTGGCTGCGCCATGGGGGCGGCCTCCGGGACAGAGGGCGGATGGGCACACGGCCCCTCGGACGCCGACCAGGCTTCCCGGCACACCAGCGTCGCCTCGACGCGTTCCTCACACCCTGTCCGGTGGCCGGAAGGCTCACCAGACGACGGCCTTCAGCTGCGGAAACGGCCAGCGGGGTCCGTCTCCACGAGGATGCGGCCCGGTGGGCGCGCGCCAGGTGCACACTGGCAGGGACGGCACGCGCCGCGGTTCTCTGCCTGGAGGGTGAGTCGGATGCCCGGTGACCGGTCACGCTCGCGTTATGTCCCGGACCGGGGACTCACCACGCGCATGGTGACGACGATGTTCCTGATCGGGCTGCTCTACGTCCTGTTCGTCGGCGCCCTGCTGGTCCTCCTGGAGGGCTCCTGGCCCGTCATCCTGCTGGTCGCGGGCGGCCTGTTCGTCGCGCAGTTCTGGTTCAGCGACCGCATCGCCGCCCTCGGCATGGGGGCCCGCGAGGTCACCCCCGAGCAGGCGCCCGGGCTGCACGGTGCCGTCGACCGCGTGTGCGCCCTCGCCGACATGCCCAAGCCCCGGGTGGCGATCGCGGACAGCGATGTGCCGAACGCCTTCGCCACCGGCCGCGGCGAGAAGACCGCCCTGGTCTGCGCCACCACCGGCCTGCTCCGGCGGCTGGAACCCGAGGAGCTGGAGGGCGTCCTCGCCCACGAGCTCTCCCACGTCGCGCACCGCGACGTCGCGGTGATGACCATCGCGTCATTCCTCGGCGTGCTCTCCGGAGTCATGGTCCGCGTCGCCCTCTACAGCGGGCTCGGCAGGAACAGCCGCGACGGCAGCGCCGCGATCGCCGTGATCCTGATCCCGCTGGTCAGCGCCGTCGTGTACGTGATCAGCTTCCTGCTCACCCGGCTGCTCTCCCGCTACCGCGAGCTGTCCGCCGACCGCGCCGCAGCCCTGCTCACCGGCCGCCCCTCCGCACTGGCCTCCGCCCTCACCAAGGTGACCGGCGACATGGCGAGGATCCCGACCCGGGACCTTCGGAAGGCCGAACCGTTCAACGCCTTCTGGTTCGCTCCCGCGTTCTCCTCCAGGGAGAGCCTGGGCCGGCTGCTCTCCTCCCACCCGACGCTCGAACAGCGCATCGACCAGCTCGGCCGGATCTCGGCACAGCTCGGCCGCCCCTGACCCGCCCCTGACCCGGCCCGTCCCGATCGACCCCGACCCGTCCCGAGCGGAGGTGCCCCCGGTGGGACTCCTCGACGCGATCCTCGGCCGCAGCAAGCCGGTACGCCCGGACCTCGACCAGCTCTTCGCCCTGCCGTCCGCCGCGATCACCCTCCAGGCGGGAGCCGGGTTCGTCCCCACGGGCAGCGGCTCGGTGTGTTTCGCCGGTGTCGAGGGCGGCACCTTCGCCGCGCTCCGGGAGGAGGTCCGGGAGCTGCTCGACGCGGACACCGGGCGGGGCGGCACACCGGTGGAGTTCAGCCGGGACGCGTACGGCTACACCTGGCTCCTCGTCCGCCATCCCCCCGACGACACCGCCTCCCTGGTCAACGACCTGCACGCCGTCAACACCCTCCTTCAGGACGGCGGCTTCGGCCCCCAGTTGCTGTGCTCCCTGGTCGCCTTCCGGGAGGCGGCGGGAGAGCACGTGCTCGCGCTGATCTACCTCTACAAGCGCGGCACGTTCTACCCCTTCGCGCCCCTGCCCGGCGACACCGGGAAGCGCGACAACGCACTGGAACTCCAGGTCAAGGCCCTCCTCGCCGACGACCTGCGGATCGAGCCCGAACTGGCCCGCTGGTTCCCCGTCTGGGGCGCGCCGGGGCTCGGCGACGGCCCGTGACGACCCCGGCCCGGCCGAGCGCGGTGACGACCGGGCGCGGTGACGGCCGAGCGCGGTGACGACCGGGCGTGGTCACGACCGGGCGCGGTGACGACCGGGCGTGGTGACGACGACCGAGCGTGGTGACTCCGGGCGCGTTGGACCGCGCCTGGACGGGCACACTCCTGAGGAGGGCCGCGGCAACCCGTGGCCGTCCACCCGTCCCCCGCGGTCACGAGGCGGTCGCCATGAGTCATTCCACGGATGACCAGCGCATCCTTGCCGAGATCGAGCGGCGTCTCAGCCAGGACGACCCCGCTCTCGCCTCCCTGATGAGCACCCTGAACCAGCAGTTCCCCGGACAACCGGAACAGCCCGGGGCCACCCGAGCCACCCGCCGCAGCCCGCGCGCCGTGGCGGCGATCGTGCTGACCGTCATCGCCCTGGTGGCGCTGTTCCTCACAGCGATCCTGAACGCCCCGCCGACGCCGCCCGCGGGTGAGAACGAGGGGCCCGCGCCGCGCCCCGCCGCCATGGCCATGCACCCCGCGCCATGACCGACGGCTCGCGCCTGCCCGTGTGACGGTTTCGCGTGTCAGCGGGCCGAGCGCGCGGCGTCGCTGGTGGCCCACAGCGAGCGGACGTGGCCCAGATGCCTGGCCATGCACTTCTCCGCGCCCTTCGCGTCACCCGCGAGCATCAGGTCGAGGAGCTCCAGATGCTCCTCGGCCGAGGGGATCAGCGCGCCGCTCTCGGCCAGGGCGTTGAGCCCGTAGAGCCGGGACCGCTTGCGCAGGTCGCCGACGGTCTCGACGAGGCGTTCGTTGCCGGCGAGACCGAGCAGCGAGAGGTGGAAGCGGCGGTCGGCCTCCAGATAGCCGATGAGGTCGTGCTCACGGGCGGCGCGCACGATCTCCTCAGCGACGGGCCGCAGCGCCTCGAGATCCGCGCGGTCTGCGGTGCGCGTGACCCGGCCGACCGTGGGGATCTCGATGAGCGCGCGGATCTCGGCGTACTGGTCGAGGTCGCGCTCGTCCACCTCGGTGACCCGGAACCCCTTGTTGCGGACGGGTTCGACCAGGCCCTCGCGGGCGAGGTCCAGCATGGCCTCCCGTACGGGGGTGGCGGAGATGCCGAAGTCCTCGGCCAGTGTCGGCGCAGAGTAGACCGCCCCCGGCCGGAGTTCACCCGAGATCAGGGCGGCTCGCAGGGCATGGGCGACCTGGTCGCGCAGCCGCTCCCGGGAGGCGTTCAGGTCGCGGCGGGTCAGGTGCCCCATGACAGTGCTGGTCCCTTCGGTCCGGTACGGACCACCGTACAATGTCACGTTGCTCCTGCGGGAGACAGGGTGTACGTACGGCTGGAGGTGTAGAACTTCAGGGCGGCCCGGCCCTGTTCGCGCGGGCCGTGGCCGGACGCCTTGGCTCCGCCGAAAGGCAGGTGGAAGTCGACGCCGGTGGAGGGGGCGTTGATCCGGATCATGCCGGTGTCGAGCCGGTCGAGGCCGTGCAGGGCCGTGTTCAGGTCGGCCGTGTGGACGGAGGTGACCAGGCCGTACGGCACGTGGTTGGCGATCCGGACCGCGTGGGCGAGGTCGTCGGCGGGGAGCAGGGCGGCGACGGGGCCGAAGACCTCCTCGCGCAGCAGCCGGTGTTCCGAGGGAACCTTCTCGACCAGCGTCGGGGCCGCGTACCAGCCGGGGCCGGGCGGCACCGTGCCGCCGGCGAGGGTGGGCAGGTCCCGCCAGGCGTCGCGCACCCGGTCGCAGGCGTGCTCGTCGATGAGGGGCCCGCAGACGGTCGTCGCGTCGGACGGGTCACCGACCGGGAGGGCTCGCAGCGCTTCGGAGAGCGCCTCGCGCAGGGGGTCGAGGGCGGCGCCGACCGCGATCACCCGGCTGGTGGCGGTGCACTTCTGCCCCGCGTAAGCGGCGATGGACACGGCGATGTGAGCAGCGGCCTGCTGGATGTCGGCGTCCGGCAGGACGATCGCCGCGTTCAGGCCGCCCATCTCGGCCTGCACCGGGATGCCCCGGGCTGTCGCGGCCCGGACGACGGCCCGGCCGACGCTCGTGGAGCCGGTGAAGGAGACGACATCGGCGGCGTCGGCGATCGCGTTGCCCTCGGTCGCGCCGCCGGGCAGGACGGTGAACACCTCCATCGGCAGCTGCCGACGGACGATCTCGGCCAGACGCCGGGCGCAGGCGGTCGCCTGGGGGGCGGGCTTGAGGACGACCGTGTTGCCGGCGGCGAGCGCCGGGGCGGCCTTCCAGCTCGGGATGGCGAAGGGGAAGTTCCAGGGGGTGATCAGCCCCGCCACCCCGTGCGGACGGCGGCGGGTCAGGAGCAGGCCGGGGCCCGCAGCCGGCTCGTGGACGGCGCCGGTGGGCTCGTAGGGCGCCTGGGCGTAGAAGCGCCAGATGGCGGCGGTCCGCGCGACCTCGGCCCTGGCCTCGGTGAGCGGCTTGCCGACCTCGCGGACGGCGAGCGCGGCCAGTTCGTCCGCCGCGGCGTCGACGGCGTCGGCGACCGCGCCGAGGGCGGCGGAGCGGGCGGCGGCCCCGGCGGCCAGCCAGCCGGGCTGGGCGGCACGGGCCCGTTCGACGGCGTCGGCCGCCGCGAAGGCGCCGGGGGCGGGCATCCGCAGGAGTACGTCGGCCGGGTCGGCCGGATTCCGGGAGGTGAGGGAGGCGGCGGCGGTGGTCACAGGAGGAAGCCTCCGGGGAAGGGGTCGTCCGGGTCGAGGAAGTACTGGGCGGTGCCGGTGATCCAGGCGCGGCCGGTGATGGCCGGGACGACGGCGGGCACCCCGCCGACCTCCGTCTCGGCGAGGAGCCGGCCGGTGAAGCGGGTCCCGATGAAGGACTCGTTGACGAAGTCGCGGCCGAGCGGCAGCTCACCCCGGCTGTGCAGCTGGGCCATCCGCGCGGAGGTGCCGGTGCCGCACGGCGAGCGGTCGAACCAGCCCGGGTGGATGGCCATCGCGTGCCGGGAGTGGCGGGCGTCGGAGCCGGGGGCCGCGAGGTAGACGTGCTTGACTCCGGCGATCTCGGGCAGCTCGGGGTGGACGGGCCGGTCCGGCGACGCGTTGACCGCGTCCATGAGGGCGAGCCCCGCCGCGAGCAGGTCGTCCTTGCGGGCTCGGTCGAACGGCAGGCCCAGCTCCTGGAGCGGGACGAACGCGTAGAAGTTGCCGCCGAAGGCGAGGTCGTAGGTGACCGTCCCGAATCCGGGGACGTCCACCTTGCGGTCGAGGCCCACGCAGAAGGCGGGCACGTTGGTGAGCGTGACCGACGTCGCCGCGCCGTCCTCCACCTGGACGTCGACGGTGACCAGACCGGCCGGGGTGTCGAGCCGCACGGTGGTGACCGGCTCGCTCACCGGCACCATGCCCGTCTCGACGAGGACGGTGGCTACGCCTATCGTGCCGTGGCCGCACATGGGGAGCAGCCCGGACACCTCGATGTAGAGCACGCCGTAGTCGGCGTCGGGCCGGGTGGGCGGCTGGAGGATGGCGCCGCTCATCGCGGCGTGCCCCCGGGGCTCGTACATCAGGAGCGTCCGGAGATGGTCCAGGTGCTCGATGAAGTGCAGCCTGCGCTCGGCCATGGTGGCGCCGGGAATCACCCCGACGCCACCGGTGATCACGCGCGTCGGCATGCCCTCGGTGTGCGAGTCGACGGCGTGGAAGACGTGACGCGTCCGCACGGGGCCTCCTGTGTGGTGGACGTGTGTGGTGGACGGATGGTCGGTCGTGGAGGGGTCTGGTGTCAGCGGTGACGGTCGGCGCCGGTCTGACGGTCAGCGGTGACCGTCAGAGCCGGTCGTGTGTCAGCGGTGACCATCAGAGCCGGTCTGGCGTCAGCGGTGCCCGTCGGCGACGGCCTTCTCGGTGGCGGTCCGCACTCCGGCCTCGATCGCGCCGGTCAGCGGGTGGCGCGGGGGCCGGGTGGGGCCTCCGCGGCGGCCGACCAGGTCCATGGAGAGCTTGATCGCCTGGACGAACTCGGTCCTGGAGTCCCAGCGCAGCAGCGGGTGCAGGGACCTGTAGAGCGGCAGGGCGGTGGCGAGGTCGCCCGCGACGGCGGCGTGGTAGAGCTCGGCGCAGCTGGCGGGGAAGGCGTTGGGGTATCCGGCGATCCAGCCGACGGCGCCCGCCACGGCCAGTTCGAGCAGCACGTCGTCCGCGCCGATCAGGAGGTCGAGCCCCGGGGCGAGTTCGGCGATCTCGTACGCCCTGCGCACATCGCCGGTGAACTCCTTCACGGCGACGATGTGGCCGTCCTGGTGCAGTCGGGCCAGCAGGTCGGGGGTGAGGTCGACCTTGGTGTCGATGGGGTTGTTGTAGGCGACGACGGGCAGGCCGGCCCGGGCCACCTCGGCGTAGTGGGCGCGCACGGCCGGCTCGTCGGCGCGGTAGGCGTTCGGGGGCAGGAGCAGCACCGATCCGCAGCCGGCCTCGGCGGCCTGCTCCGCCCAGCGGCGGGCCTCGGCACTGCCGTAGGCGGAGACGCCCGGCATGACGCGCGCGCCGTCGCCCGCCGCCTCGACGGCGGTACGGACCACCTGGGCGCGCTCCTGGTCGGTGAGGGTCTGGTACTCGCCGAGCGATCCGTTGGGTACGACGCCGTCGCAGCCGTTGTCGATCAACCGGCGGACGTGCTCGGCGTACGCGTCGTGGTCGACGGACAGGTCGTCGCGCAGGGGCAGGGTGGTGGCGACCATGATGCCGCGCCAGGGGCGGGCGCTGTTCCAGGTGGCGGTCATGAGGTGAGCCTTTCCATCGTCGGTGACATGTGCGTGGGTGTGGTGCGATGCCGTCGTGGTGGGTGGATCGCACCCGTCGCGGTGGCGGACGCCTTCAGTGCTCGTCCTCGGCCGGTTCGTCGAGGGCGGCGAGCGCGGACAGCGGCACCGGCGTCGCGAACGGGCGCCGCTCAGCGGGGAGTCGGGCCGTGCCGTCGCGTGCGGCGAGGCAGGCGACGGCCGTCCCGCACATCCGCCCCTGGCACCAGCCCATGCCGGCCCGGGTGAGCAGCTTGACGGTCCGGGCGTCGCGCGCTCCGAGGTGGGTGACCGCCTCACGGACGCTTCCGGCGGTGACCTCTTCGCAGCGGCACACGTCCGTGTCGTCGGTCAGCCAGCGCGGCCATCCCGGGCCGGGGGCGTGTGCGGCGCCCATCACGTCGGCGAAGGCGCGCATGCGGTCCCGGCGGCGCTGCAGCGCACGGACCCGGCCGCCGCGAGCCTCTCGGCCCAGCAGCCGCGCGGCGGCCGCGATTCCGGCCAGCTCGCCTTCCACGCGGGCGAGTTCGGCTCCGCCCACTCCCCCGGTCTCGCCTGCCGCCCACAGGCCGGGAACCGAGGTCTCCTGGAGGTCGTCCAGGGCGAGGGCCGTCGTGCCGTCGGCCCGGGGGCGGGTGGCGCAGCCGAGCGCCGTGGCCAGTTCGATCTGGGGAACCAGTCCGTGCCCGACGGCCAGCGCGTCGCAGGTGATGAGTCGGTCGGTGCCCGGTACGGGCCGCCAGTCGCGGTCCAGCCGGGTGACGGTGACGGCCTCCACCCGGTCGGTGCCGTGCACCTCGGTCACCGCGCTGCGCGGCCGTACCGGGACCCGGTGCCGCAGCAGCGCGGCGCCGTGCACCAGGGCGTCGGCCGCCTTGCCCGGGTTGGCAAGCAGGGCCCGTGGGTCGCGGGCGTAGCGCAGGTAGCCGGAGGCCTCCACCACGGCCGGTACGCGTGCGCCGGCCGCGGCCAGGCTCCCGGCGACCGCGAGCAGCAGCGGTCCGCTGCCCGCCACGACGATCCGCCTGCCGGGGAGGACCAGACCGGACTTGAGCATGGCCTGCGCTCCCCCGGCACCCACGACGCCGGGCAGGGTCCAGCCGGGGAAGGGGAGTTGGCGCTCATAGGCGCCGGTCGCGAGCAGCACCGCGCGGGCGCGCACCCGGGCGGAACGCTCGTCGGTGCCGTCGGCCCCGGTGACGGCGTGCACCGCCCAGGTGTCGTCGGCCTCCTTCATCACGCTCCACACGTGGTGTCCGGCCAGCTGGTCGGCCCGGCTCGCCGCCAGACGGCGGCGCAGGTCGGTGTAGGCGGACCAGTCGTGGTGCAGGGCCTCGGGCCGTACCGCTCCCAGGGCGGGTGCGGGATGCCGGTAGAACTGCCCGCCGGTCCGCGGGGAGGCGTCCAGCAGGGCGACGGACAGACCGAGTCCGGACGCGGCGACGGCACCGGCCATTCCGGCGGAGCCGGCGCCGATGACCGCGAGGTCGTACGGTTCGGACGGTCCAGACGGTCCTTCGTACGGTTCAGACGGTCCCGGCACCGCGGCGGTCATGGCCGTGTCCTTCCTGGGTGGTGATCGAGTCGCCCGGGCGGGCGGGAACCAGGCAGGCCCGGCGGTTGGGCCGTCCGTTGATGGTTGCGAGGCAGTCGTAGCACTGGCCGATGCCGCAGAACGCGCCGCGCGGCCGGCCGCCGGTGCGGGTGGTGCGCCAGGCGAGGATTCCGGCCGCCCACAGTGCGGCGGCGACGGTCTGCCCGGGCCGGGCGGTGAGGCGGCGGCCGTCGAAGGTGATCTCGAACGGCGCATCGGGTCGTGCCCCGACGAGCTCGGCGGGGGTGCGGGCCACAGGGCCCTCCTCTCGTGACGGCGCGGACAGGACGTTCCAAGTCAGGTTCGACGCAGGGGCGCTCGGCCTCGGCGCGCGGCCTCGCCGGACGGACCCCGCCGACGGATCAGGAGGCGGACGCGAATCGTTCGGGCCTGAACGGGCGGATGTCCAGGGGTGGTTCGTCACCGGTAAGGCAGCCGGCGACGATCAGCCCGGTCGCCGGCGCCAGCCCGATGCCCGCCCCCTCGTGACCGCAGGCGTGCAGCAGTCCGGGGACGCGCGGGTCGGGGCCGATCGCGGGCAGGTGGTCCGGCAGGTACGGGCGGAAGCCCGCGTACGTCCGTAGCGCCCGTACGGCCGCGAGGACCGGGAACAGGGCGGTGGCCCCGGCCGCCAGGCGGCGCAGCACCTCCGACGACATCGTCCGGTCGAAGCCGACCCGCTCCCGGCTGGCGCCGATCAGGACGGGGCCCGCCGGGGTGCCCTCGACCACCGCCGAGGTCTGCAGCGCCGCCGAACCACTGGCCACGTCGGCCACATAGTCGGCCGCGTACACCTTGTGGCGCACCAGGCGCGGCAGCGGTTCGGTGACGAGGACGAAGCCCCGGCGGGGCAGTACGGGAAGCTCCACTCCGGCGAGGCGCGCGAGTTCGCCGCCCCAGGTGCCGGCGGCGTTCACCACGTACGGGGCGTGGAGCTCGCCGTCCGTCGTGCGCACTCCGCGCACTTCGCCGGAGGCCCCGGTGAGCAGACCGGTGACCTCCTCGCCGAGTCTCCTGCGCACCCGGTCGCCGCCGGCCCGCAGCAGATGCGCGGCGGCGAGGGCGGGCATGACCTGGGCGTCCTGCGGATAGTGGAAGCCGCCGGCCAGGCCGGGTGCGAGGTGGGGTTCCAGGTCGCGCAGCAGCTCGGGCGGGACCTCCCGGGCGCTGACGCCGGCCTTCTCCTGTCCGGCCGCGAAGTCGCGCAGCGCGCGCATGCCGGTCTCGTCGGAGGCGACGACGAGGCCGCCCTTGGGCTCGTACTCGATCCCCGACGGCAGCAGGTCGGCCAGCTCCCGCCACAACCGGGTGGAGAAAAGGGCGAGTTCGAGTTCGGGGCCCTCCTTGTCGGAGACCAGGAGGTTCCCTTCTCCCGAACCGGTGGTGCCGCCCGCGACGGGGCCGCGGTCGATGACGGTGACGGTGAGGCCGGCTCGAGAGGCGTAGTAGGCACAGGCCGCGCCGACCACGCCGGCGCCGACGACGATGACGTCCGAAAGGTGTCTCGTGGGCACCTCAGTAATATTTCACATTGCATTACGAGTGAACAAGAGTCTCGGCGGAACCGGTGAAGCCGCTCGGACACACCGCCTCGGGCTGACCGTCGCCGGTCCCGGACCGTGGTCGCCGGCCGTACAGAGCGGCCGAGGGGCGATTGTCAGTGCCTCCTGTCACTCTGGGTTCACATCGGATCCACGGAAGGGAATCATTCGGCATGATCACCACGGACCTCACCCCCGGTGCGCCCTGTTGGCTGGACCTCGGCGCTCCCGACGTCGACGCCGCCGCGGCCTTCTACACCGCCGTGCTCGGCTGGGAGTACGAATCCATGGGCGACGGGGAGGACATGGAAGGCGGCATGTTCCGCAAGGACGGCAAGACAGTCGCCGGGCTCGGCAAGCTCACCGAGCCGGGCGCGCGCTCGGCCTGGATGATCTACTACACCGTCACCGACGCGGACGCCACGACCCGGGCGGTGGAGAACGCGAACGGCACGGTACGGGTGGCGCCCAGGGACCTCGACGACTGGGGCCGGATGGCACAGTACAGCGACCCGCTGGGGGGCCAGTTCGCCGTCTGGCAGCCCGGGAAGGACACGGGCTTCGACATCGCGGACCAGCCCGGCTCGCTGTCCTGGACGGAGCTGTACACGAGCGACGCCGCGGCGGCGAAGGAGTTCTACGGCACGGTCTTCGGCTGGCGCTTCAGTGACATGGAGCTTCCCGGCGGCGGGGGCACGTACTCCCTCATCACTCCCGCCGGGCTGCCCGAGGAGCGCATGCACGGCGGCCTCATGGAGCTCCCCAAGGACGCCCTCACCCTCACGGGCGGCAGGCCGTACTGGCACCCCGTCTTCGCCGTCACGGACTGCGACGACGCGGTCGCCAAGGTCATCCGGAACGGCGGCAGCGTGCAGATGGGGCCGGAGGACGCCGAAGGCGTCGGCCGCCTGGCCGTCTGCCTCGACCCGTCGAACGCGGACTTCGTGGTGCTCACCCCTGCCGAGAGCTGAGCCCGCCGGCCGCCGGGCGGGAGCTGTCGGGCGGTCCGGTCAGGGCCCGTGGCCCGTCAGGGGGTCGCGGCCGAGACGACGTAGACGGTCGGGGCCGCCGGGTCGGTGAGGTCGACGGTGATGTCCTGGGCGGGCCGCGGCTTCTCACGGGTGATGGTGGTGCCCGACCAGTCCCGGTCCGGGGCGAAGTCCCAGCCGACGATGGAGGCGTCGCGATCGGTGACCGTGACCTGGCCGGGCGTCAGCTCGGAGCGGCTGGAGCCGACCTTGTCGAGGAAGGAGTCGAGCTTGCCGGCGGTGGTGGTGAACTGCACGTACAGCCGGCTGGTGCGCCAGTTGCTGGTCTCGTAGTAGGCGACGCCGCTGCTGCCGGAGGGGATCGGGACCTCGAAGACCCGTCGCTTCATCTGGGAGGGCCAGTTGTCCTGCAGTCCGACGACCGAGGACTCGCGCTCCTTGTCGCGGCCGCTGTCGCGGCTCTGGCCGGCGGAGATCGCCAGATAACCGGCCGGGATGCCGACGAGGAGGACGATGATGATCGCCGTCAGCCAGCGGCGGCGGATCATGTGGCGCCGGTCCTCCGGCGGCTTCACGTCCTGCTCGGGGGAGGTGGACGGGGACGGGACGGTCATGGCTGCGGATCCTGGGTGGTGGTGCGGGAGGCGCGCCCGGCGGTGCCGTTGCGCAGGGCCTGGGCGTAGCGCTCGTAGCGTTCGTGCCGCTCGACACGGCGGCGGTTGGCGCGGCGGAAGCGGCGGGCGACGAGCCGGGCGAGGTCGGCGGCGCCGACCATACCGGCCTCGGGGCCCAGCTGGGCCTTGGTGATGCGGGCCTCGGGGCGGTAGCCGCGGCCGGTGAGCTGGCGGCGGAAGGCGTCCCTGGCGGGCCCGATGAGGAGGTCGTCGGCGGCGCTGACCCCACCGCCGATGACGAAGCAGGACGGGTCGAGGGCCGCGGCCAGGTTGGCGATGCCGACGCCGAGCCACTGCCCGATGTCCTGGAAGAGCTCGACGCACATGGCGTCGCCCTCGCGGGCCAGCTCGGTGATGAGGGGTCCGGTGATCTCGGGGATGTTGCCCTTGACGCGGTCGATGATGTTGTACGCGACCGGTGAGTCGGCGGCGGCCAGTTCCCGGGCCTCGCGGACCAGGGCGTTGCCGGAGCTGTACTGCTCCCAGCAGCCGCGGTTGCCGCACGGGCAGCGGTGGCCGCCGGGGACGACCTGCATATGGCCGAACTCGCCGGCGACGCCGTACTTGCCGCGCTTGACCTGGCCGTCCTCCAGGATCGCGCCGCCGATGCCGGTGCCGAGCGTGATCATGACGAGGTGGTCCTCGCCGCGGCCGGCGCCGAAGCGCCACTCGGCCCAGGCGGCGGTGTTGGCGTCGTTGTCGACCATGACGGGGACAGCGAGCCGGGACTGGAGGGCGTCGCGCAGCGGCTCGTTGCGCCACGCGAGGTGGGGGGCGAAGAGCACCGTGGCCCGCTCGGCGTCGACCCAGCCCGCCGCGCCGATGCCGACGGCGTGGACGTCGTGCCGGTCGGAGAGGTCCAGGACCAGCTCGACGATGGTGTCCTCGACGACCTTGGGGCTCTTGGACTTGTCGGGGGTCTCGGTGCGGATCTTCTCCAAGATGACGCCGTCCGCGTCGACGACCCCGGCCATGACCTTCGTACCGCCGATGTCGATGCCGACGGTGGGCACCCTGGGCGCGGTGAGGAGGGAGCGCCGTTCGCGGGTGCCGACGGTCCGCAGCACGGTGCCCCGGGCGGCGCCGCGCTGGGTGAGGCGGTAGGTACTCATCGGCTCGATTCTGCCAGGTGGGGGTGGAGGGAGCGGTCAGGGCGCGGAGGGGCGCTCCAGCTCGTGGCGGAGATCCTCCAGCTCGCTGCCGCCCGCCATCTGCCGGGTCAACTCGTCCAGGGTGACCGACGCCTTGGTGTGGCTGCCCGCCATGACACCGCGCTTGAGCAGGACGAAACGGTCGCCGACGAGGTAGGCGTGGTGGGGGTTGTGGGTGATGAGGACCACGCCGAGGCCCTGGTCACGGGCGGCGGCCACATACTTCAGGACCACGCCCGACTGCTTCACGCCGAGCGCGGCGGTCGGCTCGTCGAGGACCAGGACCTTGGCGCCGAAGTACACGGCGCGGGCGATGGCCACACACTGGCGCTCGCCGCCGGAGAGGGTGCCGATGGGCTGGTCGACGTCGCGCAGGTCGATGCCCATGCGGAGCAGCTCGGTGCGGGTGGTCTCGCGCATCCGCTCGACGTCGAGGCGCTTGAAGGGCCCGGCGCCCCTGGTGGGCTCGGAGCCGAGGAAGAAGTTGCGCCAGACCGGCATCAGGGGGACGACGGCGAGGTCCTGGTAGACGGTGGCGATCCCCAGGTCGAGGGCTTCGCGCGGGTTGGCGAGCGAGACGTCCTCACCCTCGATGCGGAAGGTTCCGGCGTCGTGCCGGTGAAGACCCGCGATGATCTTGATCAGGGTGGACTTGCCGGCGCCGTTGTCACCGAGGACACAGGTGATCTGGCCCGGGTGGACCTCCAGGGAGACCCCTTCGAGGGCGCGGATGTTGCCGTAGTACTTGCTGACGTCGTCCAGCTCGACCAGCGGAGCAGTCACTTGGTGGCCTCCACACGCTTGCGGATCCAGGCGTTCATCAGGGTCGCCAGGAGGAGCATCGCTCCCAGGAAGAACTTGAACCAGTCGGGGTTCCACTCCGCGTACACGATGCCCTTGCTCGTCATGCCGAAGATGAACGCGCCGACCGCTGAGCCGATGGCGGAGCCGTACCCGCCGGTGATCAGACAGCCGCCGATCACCGCGGCGATGATGTAGATGAGCTCGTTGCCGACGCCCTCGCCCGACTGGACGACGTCGAAGGAGAACAGCAGGTGCTGACCGGACACCCAGGCGCAGAAGGCCACGCCCGTGTAGAGGCCGATCTTGGTCTTGAAGACCGGGACGCCGACCGCGCGGGCCGCGTCCGCGCCGCCGCCGACCGCGAAGATCCAGTTGCCGAAGCGGGTGCGCAGCAGGATCCAGGTGGCCAGGGCGACCAGGACGAGCCACCAGAGGATGGTGACCTTCAGTTCTACGCCGCCGACGGTGAGCTGGGAGGCGAAGAGCGCGCGGGCGGAGGGGAAGCCCTCCATGTCGGCGATCGACTTGGTGGAGACCGTGCCGCTGATCAGCTTGGTGAGACCGAGGTTCAGACCGGTCAGCATGAGGAACGTGCCGAGCGTGATGATGAAGCTGGGCAGTCTGGTGCGGGTCAGCATGAAGCCGTTGAAGCAGCCGACGGCGAGGGTGACGAGCAGCGAGACACCGACGCCGACCCAGACGTTGGCGGTCATCTGGTAGCTGAACATCGACGAGATCAGCGCCGCGCTGGTGACCATCACGCCGGCCGACAGGTCGAACTCCCCGCCGATCATCAGCAGGGCGACGGGCACGGCCATGATGCCGATGGTGGAGGCCGCGTAGAGGACGGTGCCGAGGCTGGAGGCGCGCAGGAAGCTGTCGGCGACGATCGCGAAGAAGAGGAAGACGGCTGCCGCGCCGACGATCGAGCCGAGCTCGGGGCGGGCCAGCACCTTCTTCAGCGGCGAGGTGCGCAGCAGCCGTTCGTCGACGTGGTCGACGTCGGACGGGACGGTGGCGCTCATCGGGTGCCCCGCTCGGTGTAGCCCTTGAGCGCGGCGGCGTCGTCCTGGGTGATGATCTGCGGCCCGGTGAGGACCGGCTTGCCGCCGCCGAGGACGTCGGCGTTGTACTTGTACAGCCAGAGCAGGTCGACGGCCTCGTAGCCCTGGAGGTAGGGCTGCTGGTCGACGGCGAAGCCGAGCGTGCCGGCGCCGAGGGCGGTGGCGACCTTGGCGTTGAGGTCGAAGGTGCCGATCTCGGCCTCGCTCCCGGCGGTCTTCTTCGCCTGGACGGCGGCGTCGGCGAAGGGCGCGCCGAGTGTGACGACCGCGTCGATGGAGGGGTCGGCCTGGAGCTTGGCCTCGATGGATGCCTGGACGTCGGGCATGTTGGTGCCGTCGACGTACAGGTTCTGCATCTCGCCGCCGAAGGTCTTCTTCGCGCCGCCGCACCGCTGCTCGTGGCCGACGTTGCCCTGCTCGTGCAGGACGCACAGGGCCTTCTTCCTGCCGCGCTTGTCGAGCTCGTCGCCGACGGCCTCGCCGGCGACGGCCTCGTCCTGGCCGATGTGGGTGAGCGCGCCGAAGGCCTTGGACTGCTCGGAGCCGGAGTTGACGGTGATGACCGGGATCCCGGCCTTGACCGCCTTCTGCACGGCCGTCTTCATCGCGTCGGGCTTGGCGAGGGTGACGATCAGACCGTCGACGTCCTTGGCGATGTACGAGTCGATGAGCTGGGCCTGCTGCTGCGCCTCGTCGCTGTGGGCGTACAGGAAGTTGATGTTGTCCTTGACGGCGGCCTGCTTGGCGCCGTTCTGGACGATGTCCCAGAAGGTGTCGCCGTCGCCGGAGTGGGTCACCATGGCGAAGGTCCACTTCGGGGTGTTCACGGCCGCCCGGCCCTGCGCCGCGGCGGCCTTGCGGGCGTCCTCGGCCCGCTTGCCGCCGGTGCTGCTGCATCCGGCGAGCGCGGAGGCGGCCAGCACCGCCGCGAGGAGGGCGCCGGTGGCGCGTACCCCTGGCCGCGATCTCGGTACGGTCCTTGTCCGATTCCGAACCTTGGTCACGAGGCCGTGCCCTCCTTTATGTCCATCTGCGTGCATTGCAGTATCGGTCATGGGGGTCCACCGGCCGGTCACCGGGTCGGCGGACTCATGGCCGGACCAGCAGCTGGAACTCGAACGAGTACCGCGAGGCCCGGTAGACGTGGGAGCCGAACTCCACGGCGCGGCCGGTGTCGTCGAAGGTGGTGCGCTCCATCGTCAGGAGCGGGGCTCCCTCCTCCTCGGTGAGCAGTTCCGCCTCGGCGGGGGTGGCCGCGCGGGCGCCCACGGTCTGGCGGGCGCTGTGCAGAGTGATACCGGCGCCGCGCATCATCCGGTAGAGGCCGGTCGCCTCCAGGCGCTCGGTGTCCAGGTCGAGCAGTCCGGCCGGCAGGTGGTTGCGCAGCCGCGCCATCGGCTCGCCGTGCGCGGCCCGCAGCCGCTCCAGGTAGCGGACGTCGCTGCCCTCCGGTACGCCGAGGGCAGCGGCGACCGGGGCGGTGGCGGGTTCGAGGCGGTTGACCAGGACCAGGGTGGCGGGGCGCTGGCCGGCCGCCTCCAGGTCGTCGTACAGGCTGCTCAGCTCCAGCGGGCGCCTGACCTGGCTGTGCACGACCTGGGTGCCGACGCCCCGGCGGCGGACCAGGAGCCCCTTGT
Organism: Streptomyces sp. NPDC093600; assembly: GCF_044764755.1. NCBI lineage: Bacteria > Bacillati > Actinomycetota > Actinomycetes > Kitasatosporales > Streptomycetaceae > Streptomyces > Streptomyces sp. NPDC093600. The sequence continues at coordinate 91,327 of NZ_JBIWIU010000005.1, read as the reverse complement.
CGACGAGGGTCTGGATGGCCTGGCGGACGGTGGGCCGGGACAGGCCGAGGCGGGTGGCGAGGTCGATCTCGTTGCCGAGCAGGGTGCCGGGGGTCAGGACTCCGGTCTCGACGGCCGCCTCCAGCTGCTGGGCGAGCTGGAAGTAGAGCGGGACCGGGCTGGTGCGGTCCACGGACAGGAGCGGGAGGGAGGCGACGGGCCTCGGCGGGGGTGGGGACTGCTTGGCCACGGACGCGAGCGTAGTCGCAGGACAAGATGACAGGAAGTGGTGACGTCCGATTGTCCTGACAAATCCTTGACAGGAGGTTCCGGCGGCACCACCTTGGGGCCATGCGCATCGGACTGATCGGAACGGGCCGTATCGGGGCCTTCCACGCGGGCGTCCTCGCCCGTCACCAGGAGATCGACTCGCTGATCGTGGCGGACGCCGACGCCGGCCGGGCGGCGGCGGTCGCCGGGGCGCTCGGCGCCGACGCGGCCCCGACGGTCGACGCCCTCCTCGGCCATCCGCTCGACGCCGTCGTGATCGCCTCCGCGACCGCCGCCCACGCCGAGCTGATCGCCCGCGTCGCCGAGGCCGGGCTCCCGGCCTTCTGCGAGAAGCCGATCGCCCTCGACGTGTCCGGCACGCTCGGCGCGCTGCGGGCCGTGGAGAGCGCCGGGACGGAGCTGCAGCTGGGTTTCATGCGCCGCTTCGACGCCGGGTACCGGGCCGCCCGGGAGGCCGTGCGCTCGGGCCGGCTCGGCCGGCTGCACACCGTACGGGCGGCCACCTCCGACCCGGCGCCGCCGCCGGCCGCGTATCTGCCGCTGTCCGGCGGGCTGTTCCGGGACTGCCTGGTGCACGATTTCGACATCCTGCGCTGGGTGACCGGCCGGGAGGTCGTCGAGGCGTACGCGACCGGCTCGGACGCCGGCCCCGCGATGTTCCGCGAGGCGGGTGACGTCGGCACGGCGGCCGCGGTGCTGACCCTGGACGACGGCACGCTGGTGACGGCGACGGCGACCCGCTGCAACGGCGCCGGATACGACGTACGGATGGAGCTGGCCGGGGAGCGGGACCAGATCGCCGTCGGCCTGGACGACCGCACCCCGCTCACCTCCGTCGAGCCGCTGGGCCCGCCGGCCGCGGAGAAGCCCTGGCCCGGGTTCCTGGAGCGGTTCGCGCCCGCGTACGAGGCCGAACTGGACGCGTTCGTACGGCTGGTCAGGGGCGAGGCGCCGAACCCCTGCGACGGCCGTGAGGCGCTCCAGGCGCTGCGGATCGCCGAGGCGTGCGAGCTCTCCCGCCGGGAACGCCGGCCGGTCGCCCTGGCCGAGATCGCCTCGGACGGCGGCTGACGACGCCGACCGCCCGCCGTCGACCGGCCGCACGGCGGGGCGTCAGCCGTTCGCCGCGAGCACCGTGCCCTGCGCGACCGCGCACAGCGTCTCGGCGCCTTCGGTGTTCAAGGTCAGGAGATCGCAGCGCGTCACCGCCTGGCGCCGCCCCGCGTGCACCACCTCCGCGCGGGCGATCAGCGTGACGCCGACGGCCGGGCGGACGTACTGGATGGAGAAGCCGGCGGTGAGGACGGCCCCGCCGAGCGCCGTGCCGGCGGCGAAGGTGAGCGCGTTGTCGGCGGCGTACGAGAGCACGCCGCCGTGGACGAAGCCGTGCTGCTGCCGCAGTTCCTCGCGGATGTCCAGCTCCAGGGTCGCCCCACCCTCGCCGAAGGCGGTGATCCGTGCGCCGAGGAGCCGGCTGAACGGCTGGGCGTCGAGCACCTTCCGCGCGAGGGCGAGGTCGAGGTCGTGCGACGGGGCGGCGGTCATGGGATCACCATCTGACGGGAAGGCGGCGGACGCCGCGCATGAGCATGCCGGGCAGCCAGTCCAACGCGCCGCCCTCGGGGTCGAGTTCCAGCCGCGGGAAGCGTTCCAGAAGCGTCGCGATCGCGACGCGTGCCTCCAGACGGGCCAGCGGGGCGCCCAGGCAGTAGTGGATGCCGTGCCCGAAGGCGAGATGACCGCGCGGGTCCCTGCGGATGTCGAAGCGGTCGGGGTCGGGGAAGCGCTCCGGGTCGCGGCCGCCCGCGGCGAGCGAGACGAGGACCGGTTCGTACGCGGGGATGACCGTTTCCCCGAACCGCACCGGCTCCCGGGTGAACCGGAACGTCGCGTTCTCCACCGGACCCTCCCAGCGCAGCGTCTCCTCCACCACGGCGTCGAGCAGGCCGGAGTCGGCGCGGACCGCGGCGAGTTGGTCGGAGCGGGTGAGCAGCGCCCGTACGGCGTTGGAGATGAGGTTGACGGTGGTCTCGTGGCCGGCGATGAGCAGGAGGTAGGCGAGCGCGCGCAGTTCGGCCAGGGAGAGCCGGTCGCCGTCCTCGGCGCGGGCCGTGATCAGGTCGGAGAGCAGGTCGTCGGTGGGGCCGGCGGCGCGCTTGTCCTCGATGAGCGTGTCGAGATAGGCGGCGAAGCCCTCGATCGCCTCGGTCTCGGGGCCGGCGCCGGTCGGGGCGACGATCTCGTTGGACCAGGCCCGGAAGGTGTCGCGGTCGGCGGCCGGGATGCCGAGGAGTTCGCAGATGACGGTGATGGGCAGCGGGAAGGCGAAGGAGTCGACCAGATCGGCGTGGCCGGCCGGCGCCATCGTGTCGGCGAGTTCGCCGGTGAGCCGCTCGATGCGCGGCCGCAGGCTCTCCACCCGGCGGCCGGTGAACTGCCCCGCGACGAGCTTGCGCAGCCGGGTGTGGTCGGGCGGGTCGAGGACCAGCAGGTTGGGTCCGATGACCTGCTCGTCCAGCATGGTCAGGCCGACGACGGACGGGGACTTGGAGAGTCTCGGGTCGGCCAGGGCGGCGCGTGCCTCTTCGTAGCCGACGACCAGCCACAGCTGGTCGCCGTCGGCGGTGCGGACCCGGTGGACGGGCCCGGTCTCGCGCATCTTCGCGTAGTACGGATAAGGGTTCGCGGTGAAGTCCGCGCCGTACTCCCCCAGATCGATGACGGACATCGGTCCAGACTAGGCCCCGCCCTCGTCCTCCAGCAGCCCGGCGTCGTGGACGAGGAGAGCGATCTGGACACGGTTGTTCAGGCCGAGTTTGGCCAGGATGCGCGAGACATGGGTCTTGACGGTCGGCACGCTCATGTAGAGGATCGCGGCGATCTCGGCGTTGGACCGGCCGTGGCCGACGGCGACGGCCACCTCGCGTTCGCGCTGGGCGAGTTCGGCGAGGCGGTCGGCGGCGCTCGCGCGCCGGGGCTGCCCCTGCTGTCCGGCGACATGGGTCATCAGCTGGCGGGTGACGGCCGGGGAGAGCACGGGGTCGCCGGCGGCGACCCGGCGCACGGAGGCGACGATCTCGGCGGGCGGGGTGTCCTTGAGGACGAAGCCCGCCGCGCCGGCCCGCAGGGCGCGCACCACCTGTTCGTCGGCGTGGAAGGTGGTGAGGACGACGACCTCGGGGGCGCCGGGACGGGCGCGGAGCCGTTCGGTGGCGGTGAGGCCGTCGACGTGGGGCATCCGGATGTCCATGAGCACGACGTCGGGGGCGAGCCGGTCGACGAGGTCGGGGACCTCCCGGCCGTCGGCGCCCTCGCCGACGATCTCGATGTCGTCGGCGCCGCCGAGCATGAAGGTGAGGCCCGCGCGGACCAGGGGGTCGTCGTCGACGATCAGCAGCCGGATGGTCATGAGGGCCACGGTAGCCAGGCGTGGAGGGCGAATCCGCCGTCGGGGGCCGGGCCGTGGTCCAGCCGCCCGCCGGTGAGGGTGGCGCGTTCGGTGAGCCCGATGAGGCCCTGCCCCGACCCGGGGACGTGCGGGACGGGCCCGGCGGGCGCCGGGTTGTGGACCTGAACGGTCAGTCCGTCGCCGGGGCGGCCGCGGACGGTGACGGTGACCTCGGCGCCGGGGGCGTGTTTGCGGGCGTTGGTGAGGCCCTCCTGCGCGATGCGGTAGACGGTGCGGCCGGTGGCGGCGGGGACGGCGGCGGAGTCCCCGAGGGTGTCGAGGCAGACGTCGAGAACGACCTTCATCCCGGCCTGGCGACACTCGGTGACCAGCGCGTCCAGGGTGTCGAGGGTGGGCTGTGGCCGGTCGCCGCCGCCCTCCTCGCCCGGGGTGCGCAGCACGCCGATGATCTCGCGCAGGTCCTGGAGCGCCTCGTGGGCGCTGTCCCGGATGACGCCGGCGGCGCGGGCGATCTGCGCGGGCGGTGCGTCCGGCCGGAACTCCAGGGCTCCCGCGTGCACGCTGAGCAGGGTGAGCCGGTGGGCGAGCACGTCGTGCATCTCGCGGGCGATGTCCTCGCGGGCGAGCCGCTGGGCCTGTTCGGCGCGCAGCTCCGCTTCGGCCTCGGCGCGCCGGGCGCGCTCGCGCAGCGCTTCGACGAGCTGGCGCCGGGAGCGTACGAGCATGCCCCACGCGGTCACCAGCAGGGTCAGGACGATGCCGATCACGACCGCCGCCGCCGGGTGGAGGGACGGGTCGGGGCGCAGGAAGACCTGGGCGGTGGAGGAGGCCACGGCGAGCCCGCCGAGGATCGCGGTCTCCCGGAAGGGCCGGCGGACGGCGACGCCGAAGAGGGCGGCGAGGGCCGCCCCGCCGGCGACGGGCGCGATGGTGCTGATCACGGTGAGGACGACGGCGAGGCCGACGGGCCAACGGCGGCGGAGCCAGAGGGCACAGCAGGCGGCGGCGCCGACGATCTGGTCGGCGAAGGCGACGACGTCGCTGTTGAGCTGGTCGGTGGACTCGGCGGCGAGGAGGCCGACGAAGGCCGCGAGGAGGAAGAGGAGGGTGTCGACGACCCAGTCGCGTACGGTGCGCCGCGGCCGGCGGCCCGGGGGGCTGTCGGCCGGGGTGTCGGCCATGGCCGAGGGAAGCAGCCAGGCGTGGCGGTCCGTACGTGTCATCCCCCCAAATTACGCAGGTGAGCGGCGCGCGGCGGGGCACGGGCGGAGGGAAGCGACCAAAGTCGCGTGAGAGGAGACTTCGGTAGCGCCGCCATGGCCGGTGGGCCGACGCGAGCGGCGCGGGGGGCGGATGATGCTCTCTCCATGAAGAGGATTCTGGAGATCGCCGGCATGGTCGTGCTGGTCGCGGGTGTCTGCGGAGTGATCCGCGAGCTGACGGACGGCTGGTTCAGACTGATGGGCTTCACCCGGTTCCTGACGGAGCATCTGTGGTTCCTCCAGGGCCGCGAGCTGTTCGCGAACATCGTGATGGCCGTGCTGGGTCTTGTGCTGCTGATCGTCGCGGACCGGGTGCGGAAGGTGTGACGAGGCGGGCCCGCGGCGCGCGGCGACGACGGCGTGACGACGCCGGGGCCCTGGGCGAGCGGCGTTTTCTCGCCGCCTACCGGGCGCCCTCGTCGGCGGCTCGGCGGCCCCAGGTCGTGCCCGCGAGGACCAGGACGGCACCCGCCAGGCCGAGGGCGCCGGGGCGGTCCCCGGCGAGCGCGATGCCGGCGGCCGCGGCCCAGAGCGGTTCGGTGCCGAGGAGCAGGCTGACCCGGGACGGGGAGGTGCGGCGGACGGCCCACATCTGCACGTAGAAGGCGAAGAGCGTGCAGAAGACGGAGAGGAAGACCAGTCCGGCCCATTCGCGGGGGCCGAAGTCGAGGGCCGTGGCGAGGGGCGAGGCGCCGGTGCCGGGGAGGGTGGCCAGGAGGGCGAAGACGCCGACGGCGGTGACGAGTTGGACGGTGGTCAGGGAGAGCGAGTCGGCGCTCCGTACGGCCTTGATCCGGGACATGGCCAGGACGTGGACGGTACGGGCGAGGGCGGCGAGCAGCATCAGCAGATCACCGAGGGAGGGGGTGGTGAACCCTCCGCCCTGGGTCAGCAGCACCACTCCGGCGACGGAGAGCGCGGCGGCCGCGAGGAAGGCGCGCGGCGGGCGGGTGCGGGTGACGGCGGCCTCGGCGAGCGGGGTGAGGATCATGGTGAGGCTGATGATCAGGCCCGCGTTGGTGGCGGAGGTGTGGACGACGCCGTAGGTCTCCAGGAGGAAGATCCCGCTGAGCACCAGACCGAGGAGCCCGGCGCCGCGCCACTGGGCGGGGCCGAGCGCCCGCAGCCCCCGCCATCCGGCGACGACGAGGGCGGGCAGGACCACGGCGAAGCGGAGGACGAGGACCGCCACGACGGTGTGGGTGGTGGTGATGCCCTTGGCCGCGAGATAGCTGGCGCCCCAGACGACGGCGACGAGGAGGACCGGAAGGTCGGTGAGCCAGGCGCGGCGCGGGGCGCGCAGGGGTACGGAAGCGGTGATCGAGGACATGCGGGCTGCTCCGACTCGTCGCAAGGAGTGGAGACTTCAGCGGCTCGCACGCGGGACGATCACCGTACCCGCAGGGGCGTGTGGTGGCTACACCTTTCCGTCAGGCGTACGAGCCGTACGTGGGGCGGCCCGCCAGTTCGTACGTGTGGATGGCGACGCCCGTGCTCGTGGTCCGGGCCTCGGTGGAGCGGAACGCGGTGGGCCGGGCCCCGTCGGTGAAGAGGCGGCGGCCGGTGCCGAGGACGACGGGGAAGACGAGCAGATGGAGGGTGTCGATGAGGTCGTGCGCCAGCAGGGTCTTGGCGAGGCCGCCGCTGCCGTGCATCTGCACCTCGCCGTCGGTGCGTTCCTTCAGTGCGGCGACCTCCTTGACCACGTCGTCGCCGAGGATGGTGGTGCCGGCCCAGTCGGCGTGGGTGAGGCTCGTCGAAGCGACGTACTTGGGGAGGGCGTTGAGCTTGGAGGCGACGGGGTCGGCGGGGTCGGTCTGCTTCGGCCAGAAGCCCGCGAAGATCTCGTAGGTGCGGCGGCCGAGGAGGAAGGCGGCGGGCCGCTGGAAGACCTCGTCCACGAAGCGGCCGAAGTCGTCGTCCCCGTACGGCACGGACCATCCGCCGTGTTCGAAGCCGCCGCTGCGGTCCTCGTCGGGGCCGCCGGGGGCCTGGTAGACGCCGTCGAGGGTCAGGAACTGGGTGAGGCTGAGCTTGCCCATGGCGGGTGCCTTTCGGTCGGCTTTCGGTTCGCCGTTCTGTTCGGCGTTCGGTTCGGCATTCCTTGGACCGGTGTCCCCCGGCCCATCGTGTCTCACCAGGTTCGACTCCACCGCCCGGCGGAACTCATCGGTGTCCGATTGCCGCCAGCGTCCTCCCGCCCGGCAAACTTTCATTGAACCCGCAACCACTCATGGCGTGTGTACGGAGGTTTCGGGATGTCCACGATGAACGGCAAGGCGGTCCTGGTGACGGGCGGGAGCCGCGGGATGGGTGCCGCCACGGCCCTGCGGCTGGCGCGGGAGGGCGCGGACGTGGCCTTCACGTACGTACGGGAGGAGGAGCGGGCGCGCGAGGTCGCGGCGGGGATCGAGGCGGCCGGGCGCAAGGCGCTGGCCCTGCGCGCCGACGCGGCGGACGCCGGGGACGCGGCGGGCGCGGTGGAATGGGCGGCGGACGCGCTCGGCCGGCTGGACGTCCTCGTCAACAACGTGGGGGTGGGGGTGCTGGCTCCGCTGGAGAGCCTGAGCCTCGCGGATGTGGACCGGGTGCTCGCGGTGAACGTGCGCGCGGCCTTCCTCGCCTCACAGGCCGCGGCGGGGCGGATGGAGAGCGGCGGGCGGATCATCACGATCGGCAGTTGTATGACTGCGCTCGTCCCGGGCCCCGGCGGCACGCTCTACGCGACCAGCAAGTCGGCGCTCATCGGGCTGACCAAGGCGCTGGCGCGGGAGCTGGGCGGGCGGGGCATCACGGCCAACATCGTCCACCCTGGCCCGATCGACACGGACATGAACCCGGCGGACGGCCCGTACGCGCCGGGCCAGGCGGACATGACGGCACTGGGCCGTTTCGGCGCTCCGGAGGAGGTGGCCTCGATGGTGGCGTTCCTGGCGGGCCCGGGCGCGGAGTACGTGACGGGCGCGGAATTCTCGGTGGACGGCGGCCACGCGGCGTAACCGAGCCAGAAGGGGGCGCCGGCGAGTGAGCCGAAGGGCGCGCCGAGGGAACAGCCCCGACCGCGCGCAGGTCCGCGAGGAACGAGCGGGGCGAGCACGGGCGGGGCTGTGAGCCCGGCACAGAGCGCCCGGACGCCACCAGCCCGGAACCCGGCGAGTGAGCCGAAGGGCGCGCCGGGGGAACAGCCCCGACCGCGCGCAGGTCCGCGAGGAACGAGCGGGGCGAGCACGGGCGGGGCTGTGAGCCCGGCACAGAGCGCCCGGAGGCGAACCGAGCCCCCAAAGAAGAAGGGGCGAGGGCGCGCCGGTGCTGTCGGGCCGGTGCGCCCTCGCGGGCCGGGCGGGGTGTCGTTACCCGCCCAGTTCCTGGTGGCGGGCGGTCAGGCGCGCCGAGCCGGCTTCGGTGAGGGAGCCGAAGAGGCGGAGGCGGGAGATGCCGCCGTCGGGGTAAATGTCGATCCGGACGCGGGAACCGACCGCGGGGGTCTCGAGTACGAAGCGGTGGTTGGTGTCCGGCTGCAGGCGGGTGCGGGGCAGGATCTCGGTCCAGTCCTCCGAGCCTTCGGCCGCGACGGAGAGCGCCGCCCAGCCCGCGCTGTTGCCCTTGAGGTAGGCCGTGTCGATCTCGACGGCGCGGATCTCGGATTCGGCCACGAGCTGGTAGCGGATCCAGTCGTTCCCCTTGTCGCGGCGGCGGCGGGTCTCCCAGCCGTCGTCCATCTTGCGGGAGCGGCCGGGCTGGATGGTGTTGGTCGCCGGGGAGTAGAAGCGGTCGGAGGCGTCTTCGACCTGGCCGCCATTCTCCAGCGCGGCGAGGTCGAAGGTGCCGAGGACGCCGAGCCACTTGGGGTCGGGTGCGACCTCGCCGTACACGCGCAGGCGGGCGATGCCGCCGTCGGGGTGCTGGTTGACGCGGAGGTGGGTGAAGCGCTGCTCGACGTCGACGGCGAAGCCGTTGGCGGCGTGGCCGCCGATGGCGGTGCGCGGGACGAGGGTGGTCCACTTCACGTCGTCGGCGAGGAGGTCCTCGGGCGAGGGCGAGCCGGGCACGGAGGTGGCCTCGACCGAGACGGCCTGGGGGTAGTTGCCGCGGAAGTGCGCGGTGTCGACGACGATGCCGCGTACGACGCCGGGGGCGCCGAGGCGGACGAGCGCCCAGTCGTGGTCGTCGTCGGTGGGGTGCGGCTGCTCGGCGGAGATGCCACGGCGGCGGCGGGTCTCCCAGCCGTCCATGATCTTGCCCTTGTGGCCGAAGTGCTCGGGGTCGAACTCGGCGGGCTCGGGCTTGAGCATGTTCTCGCGCTCGGCGAAGAACTCGTCGTTGGCGGCGATCACGCCCGCGCCGAGGCGGCGGTCGGCGAGGTCGGCGTACTGGGTGAAGGGGAAGTCCGCGGTGCGGTAGTCCGCGTACGGGTCGCCGCCGCCGTAGGGGCTGGCGTCACCGGTGAAGGAGGGTATGCCGGTCACGGGTCAGTTGTTCCTTTCGAGGAGGCGGCCGGAGGGCTCGGCCAGGGTGCCGCGGTCGGCGATGCGCCGGCCCCGCAGCCAGGTGGACGTGACGACGCCGTGCAGGGTCTTGCCCGCGTACGCGGTGATCCGGTTGCGGTGCTGGAGTTCGGCCGGGTCGACGGTGAAGGTCGCGTCGGGGTCGAGGACGGCGAAGTCGGCGTCGCGGCCTGCTTCGATCGCGCCCTTCCGGTCCAGGCCCGCGAGCCGGGCGGGGCCTTCGGACATCCAGCGGGCGACGTCCTCCAGGGTGTGGCCGCGGCGGCGCGCCTCGGTCCAGATGGCGGGCAGGCCGAGCTGGAGGGAGGAAATGCCGCCCCAGGCGGAGAGGAAGTCGGGGGTCTTGAGGTCGGGGGTGGAGGGTGAGTGGTCGGAGACGATGCAGTCGATGGTGCCGTCGGCGAGCCCTTCCCAGAGGGCGTCCTGGTTGGACGCCTCGCGGATCGGGGGGCAGCACTTGAACTCGGTGGCGCCGTCCGGGACCTCTTCGGCGGTGAGGGTGAGGAAGTGCGGGCAGGACTCGACCGTGATCTTGACGCCTTCGGCCCTGGCGGCGGCGATCATCGGCAGCGCGTCGGAGGAGGACAGGTGCAGGACGTGCACGCGGGCGTTCAGGCGGCGGGCCTGGTTGATCAGGTTCTCGATCGCGGTGTTCTCGGCGTCACGCGGCCGGGAGGCGAGGAAGGTCGCGTACTTGGTGGCCTCTTCGCCCTTCCCCTGCGGGGCGGCGGCGAGGTGGTGCGGGTCCTCGGCGTGCACGATCATCAGGCCGTCGAATCCGGCGATCTCGGCGAGCGAGGTGGCCAGCTGCTCCTGGTCGAGCGAGGGGAACTCGTCCACGCCGGACGGTGACAGGAAGCACTTGAAGCCGAAGACGCCGGCGTCGTGGAGGGGCCGCAGGTCCTTGACGTTGTCGGGCAGCGCGCCGCCCCAGAAGCCGACGTCGATGTGCGCCTTGGGGCGGGCGACGTCCTGCTTGATCCGCAGGTGCTCGACGGTGGTGGTCGGCGGCAGCGAGTTCAGCGGCATGTCGAGCAGCGTGGTGATGCCGCCGGCGGCGGCCGCGCGGGTCGCCGTCCAGAAGCCCTCCCACTCGGTGCGGCCGGGGTCGTTCACATGCACATGGGTGTCGACCAGGCCGGGGAGGACGACGTCGTCGCCCATGTCCTCCAGCCGGGCACCGGCCGGTACCTCGGCGTCGTACGGCAGCACCGCGGCGATGATCCCGCCGGAGACGGCGATCGACGCGGGCCGCGTCCCCTCGGGGGTGATGACCCTTGTCGAGCGCAGTACCAGATTGACGTCCACCCGTACCCCTTCTTCTCCACCCAGCAGAAAAATTCAACGAACTGTTGAAGGAGTCTTCACTCAGGACGACATGTCGTCAAGGGCACGCTTTCAGCATGCGCCCGCCGGACCGGCCCGGACAGCGGCCACTTGGACGTTTCCATGAAGTGGAAGGATAATTTCGTAGAGTAGAACGTAGCTCTCCACATGCGGGACGGACGAGGACGTCACCGGACGGCCGCCGACATCGGACAAACACCCCCCTGACCGGCCCGTACGCCGGGACCGGGACCGTGTGTCCGGCGGGACGGCCCGGTAGGCTGCTGCCTTGCCCGCCTGCCTCGAAAGGACCTCGACGTGCCGACGTCCAGCGCCAGCACCACCGACGCCGCCAAGCCCGCCGCCGCGAGCGGTGGCGTGCAGTCCCTTGAGCGTGCGTTCGACCTTCTCGAGCGCATGGCCGACGCGGGCGGCGAGGTCGGGCTCAGCGAACTCTCCGCCAGCAGCGGGCTGCCGCTGCCCACCATCCACCGCCTGATGCGCACCCTCGTGGCCTGCGGCTACGTCCGTCAGCAGCCCAACCGCCGGTACGCGCTCGGCCCCCGCCTCATCCGGCTCGGCGAGTCCGCCGCCCGGCTGCTCGGCACCTGGGCCCGCCCGTACCTCGCGCGGCTCGTCGAGGAGACGGGCGAGACCGCGAACATGGCGCTGCTCGACGGCGACGAGATCGTGTACGTCGCGCAGGTGCCGTCCAAGCACTCGATGCGGATGTTCACCGAGGTCGGCCGGCGCGTCCTGCCGCACTCCACGGGCGTGGGCAAGGCCCTGCTCGCCCACACCCCGGCGGACGAGGTCCGCGCGCTGCTCGCCCGTACGGGCATGCCGGCCGCGACCGAGAAGACGATCACCACGCCCGAGGGCTTCCTGGACGCGCTCGCGTTGGTGCGCGAGGCGGGGTACGCGGTGGACGACAACGAGCAGGAGATAGGAGTCCGCTGCCTCGCGGTCTCCGTCCCCGACTCCCCCACCGCGGCGGCCATCTCGATCTCGGGCCCGGCGGGCCGCGTCACGGAGGCAGCGACGGAGAAGATCGTCCCCGTCCTCCAGGAGGTCGCACGGGAACTCTCCACGGCCCTGGCGAACACGGCGGGCAACGGCCAGGGCTAGGACCTTCCGAGCAGCGCGAGAGGCCGTCGCGGCCGACCCGGTCTGCCGGCCGGGCGCCGTGGGCGCGGCAGGTCGACGAGACCCTGCTGGCGAGGCGGGGCGGGTGGGGGCTCGCGGGAACGGCTCGGCGGCGGGTGCGTGGGCGGCGGTGAGGGCAGGGGGATCATCCCAGCTCGGTGGGTGAGGACCAACGTGTTCTTCGTCCTGTCGCGCCGCGCTTCCGCCTGCGGCAGGATGCGCGGCACCGTCGCCTTTCGTCCCGCGCGGCCCGTCCCTTCGAGGAGACCACCGTGATCTTCCGCAGTCCGCTTCCCGACGTCGTCGTTCCCAACGTGACCGTGCACGAGCTTCTGTTCGGCACGCTCGACGCCGCCGACCGGGACCGGGTCGCGATCGTCGACGGGCCCTCCGGGCGTGCGCTGACCTATGGTGAACTCGCCGACCGGATCCTGCTGTTCGCGGGGGCGCTCGCCGAGCGGGGGGTGCGTCCGGGCGACGTGGTGGCCCTGCACGCGCCCAACTGCCCGGAGTTCGTGGTCGCGTTCCACGGAATCCTGCGCGCCGGCGCGACCGTCACCACCGTCAACGCCCTCTACACCCCCGCCGAGATCGCCACGCAGCTGCGCGACTCCAAGGCCACTCGGTACGTCACGGTCACCCCGCTCCTGACCACCGCGCTGGCCGCGACCGCCGAGGTCGGCATCCCCGCCGAGGACCTCTACCTCCTCGACCCCGGCACCGGGCACGACACGCTGCCCGCGATGCTGGCCGAGGGCCGGCCGGCGCCCGAGGTGTCGATCGACCCCGCGACGCACCTCGCGGTGCTGCCGTACTCCTCTGGGACCACCGGCCGGGCCAAGGGCGTCATGCTGACCCACGCCAACCTGGTCGCGAACATCTGCCAGAACGAGCCGGTCCTGCCGCTGTCGGCCGAGGACTCCGTGCTGGCCGTGCTGCCGTTCTTCCACATCTACGGCATGAACGTGATCCTCAACCTGTCCCTCAGGGTCCGTGCCACGATCGCCTCCCTGCCACGCTTCGACCTCGCGGACTTCCTCCGCAGCGTCCAGGACCGGCGCTGCACCTTCCTGTACGTCGCACCGCCGATCGCGGTCGCCCTCACCAAGCACCCGATGGCCGACCAGTACGACCTGTCCACCGTGCGGACCGTGGTGAGCGGCGCGGCCCCGCTGGACGAGGCGCTCGGTGAGGCGCTGGCGGCCAAGCTCGGCTGCCGGATGATGCAGGGCTTCGGGATGACCGAGCTGAGCCCGGTCTCCCATGTCACTCCCGCCGACGGTTCGCTGTCGGTCGGATCGATCGGGTTCGCCGTCCCGAACGTGGAGTTCCGGCTGGTGGACCCGGAGACGGGGACGGAGGTGGAGGCCGTCGAGAACGGTTACAGCGCCACCGGCGAACTCCAGGTGCGCGGCCCGAACGTGATGGCCGGCTACCTCGGCAACGCCAAGGCGACCGAGGAGACGATCCTCGCCGACGGGTTCCTTCGCACCGGTGACATCGCGCGGCTCGGCCCCCGGGGCGAGGTCTATGTCGTCGACCGGCTGAAGGAGCTCATCAAGTACAAGGGCTACCAGGTGCCGCCGGCCGAGCTGGAGGCGCTGCTCCTCACCCATCCGGCGATCGTCGACGCCGTGGTCGTCGGCTACCCGGACGACGAGTCCGGCGAGATCCCCCGCGCGTTCGTGGTCCGCCGGCCGGGCGCCGGGCTGACGGCCGACGAGGTGATCGCGTTCGTCGCCGAGCGGGTCGCCCCGCACAAGAAGGTGCGGATCGTCGAGTTCACCGACGCGGTGCCGAAGTCCGCGGCGGGCAAGATCCTCCGCAAGGACCTGCGTTCGCTGCCCCTCGGCTCCTGAGCAGCCGGCGGGCTCGCGGAGCGGCGCGTTCATACGGCGGCCTCCTGGGAGAGGCGGCCGTCCCGGAGCGCCACCGTGGCGTCCGTGCGCGCCAGATGGGTGCGGTCATGGGTGACCAGGACCGTCGCCGTGCCCCGTTCCCTGGTCAGCGAGGCCAGCAGGCCGACGATCGCGGCGCCCCGCTCGTGGTCCAGGGCGCTGGTCGGCTCGTCGACGAGGAGTACGGACGGCTCGTTCATCAGGGCCCGCGCGATGTTGACGCGCTGGCGCTGCCCGCCGGAGAGCTGGTGCGGGCGGCGGGCGGCCAGGTCCAGGAGGCCGACCGCGTCGAGGAGGGCCAGGGCCCTGTCGCGTACCGCCTTGGGTCTGGCGCCGGAGAGGTGCGCCATCACCTGGAGCTGCTCCACCGCGGACAGTGACGGGAGCAGGTTGGGCTGCTGGAAGACGATCCCGATCCGCTCCCGTCGCAGTGCCGCCCTGCCCGCCGGGCTCAGCGCACCCGTGTCCGTACCGGCCACGATCACCCGCCCCCGGTCGGGTGTCACCAGCGTCGCCGCGACCGCGAGCAGGCTCGACTTGCCGGAGCCGGAGGGTCCGACGACCGCGGTGAGGCGGCCGGCGGGCACCTCCAGGGAGACGGAGTCGAGGGCGGTCAGCCGCCCCTCCCCGTCGGGGTAGGTCAGCGTCACGTCGTCGAGCAGCAGGGTCATCGCACGCTCCCGAGAGCGGTCAGGGGGTCGACGGCGGTGATCCGCCGGATGGACAGGGCCGCGCCGAGCACGCCGAGGCCGATCGTCACGGCGGCCGGGCCGAGCACGGTCAGCGGTTCGAGGACGAAGGGCACGTCGCCGCCGCTCACGAACGCGCCGACGGCGACCGCGAGGCCGGTGCCGAGGAGAGTCCCCGCGGTGAGCATCAGCACCGCCTGTCCGAGCGCGTCCTTCAGCAGATAGGGGGTCGAGGCTCCCAAGGCCTTCAGGACGGCGACGTCACCGCTGCGCTGGATCGTCCAGACCGTGAAGAACGCCCCTATGACGAGCGCGGAGATGACGAAGAGGAACCCCCGCATCAGCTGCAGCGAACCGTTCTCGGCCTGGTAGGACCCAATGGCGGTGAGGGCTCCGTCGATCGTCCGGGCCTGGGTGCCGATCGCCTTGTCGCCGGCCGCCGGGTCCGCCCCCTCGGTCGTCGTGAGAGCGACGATGGTGGCCTGTTCCTCGCGGGTCGTGCCGTCGTGCCCCAGCTTCTGCCAGTCGTCGAGCGAGGTCCAGACGACCGGCGTGTGGCTGTACGAGGCGTCGCCCGCGACCGCCGCGACGGTCGCCCGCAGCGGACCGAGCCGTACCGCGTCGCCGGCGGCCACGCCCAGTACGTCGGCGGCGGACTCCGACAGGACGACCCGGCCGGGTCCGAGCCGTCCGCTTTCGGGGGCGAGGCCGGCCCCCGGCTCCGTACCGAACGCGGAGACGGCGGCCGTGCGGTCCCCGG
Organism: Streptomyces sp. NPDC093600; assembly: GCF_044764755.1. Taxonomy (NCBI): domain Bacteria; kingdom Bacillati; phylum Actinomycetota; class Actinomycetes; order Kitasatosporales; family Streptomycetaceae; genus Streptomyces; species Streptomyces sp. NPDC093600. The sequence continues at coordinate 76,062 of NZ_JBIWIU010000005.1, read as the reverse complement.
CGGCGGCGTTGAGGGTACGGATGCCGAGCGGCCGGGCACTCTCCACTCCGGGCCGCTCGGCCCACTCCCGCCACTGCCGCTCGGTCACCGTCGAGTTCGTGAAGGAGACCTCACGACCGGCGGGCGGGGCGGCGAAGGCGAGCCGGTCCGCGGGCAGCCCGGTGATCGCCGAGATGTTCTCGCGGGCGAGCCCGGCGGTCAGCCCGGACAGCAGGCCGACGAGCAGCGTGATCAGCACGATCACGGTGCCCATCAGGGTGAATCGCCCTTTGGCGAAGCGCAGGTCTCTCCATGCCACGAACATGCATCCAGGGTGCGACGCGGTGCTGGGGTGAGGCATCGCGCCACGGATTGCCTCGCAATCAAACTTTCGGTTGAGTCCGGATTGTCGGCTGCGCCCTACGCTGGCAGATCATGGACGCACGTTCCCTCACCCCGGCTCTGCGCGCGCTGCGCCTCTGCCTGCATCTGCTGATGGCGGGCCTGCTGGCGCTGGCCGCGGTCCGGGCGGACACCGCCGCGGGCTCGGTCGTGGCGGCGCTGATCGGCGCGGTCTACGCCGCCGGTTCCCTGCTGCCGTCCGTACGCGACTCGCGGCGGGCCGCCGCGATATGGCTCGGTGTGCTGTGCGCGTCCTGGCTGGCGCTGCTGTGGCTGACGCCGGACGGCCTGTGGGTGGCGTTCCCGCTCTACTTCCTTCAGCTGCATCTGCTGCCCGTGCGCTGGTCGCTGCCGTCGGTGGCGCTGACGGCCTGCTTGGCGATCCTCTCGTACGTCCGGCACGCCGGCCCGCTGAATCCGGGCGTCTTCATCGGGCCGCTGCTGGGCGCGGCGGTCGCGGTGGCGACGGTGCTCGGCTATCAGACGCTGTACCGGGAGAGCGAGCGGCGGCGCCGGATGGTCGTGGAGCTGATCGCGACGCGGGCGGAACTGGCGGCGGCCGAGCGGCACGCCGGGACGCTGGCGGAGCGTGAGCGGCTCGCGCGGGAGATCCACGACACGCTGGCGCAGGGGCTCTCCTCGATCCAGTTGCTGTTGCGGGCCGCCGAGCGGGCGCTGCCCGAGGGCTCGCCGGCCGCCGGGCACATCGACCGGGCCCGGCGGGCGGCCCAGGACAATCTCGCGGAGGCGCGGCGGTTCGTCCGGGCCCTGTCGCCGCCGGACCTGGAGCACGGCTCGCTGGCGGCGGCGCTGGAGCGGCTGTGCGAGGCCGGCCCCGGCTCGGCCTCGCGGCGTTTCACGCTGAGCGGGACACCGGTCGAGCTGCCGACCCCGTACGAGGTGGCGCTGCTGCGGATCGCCCAGTCCGCGCTGTCGAACACGGTCCGGCACGCGGAGGCCGGGCGGGTGGAGATCACCCTGTCCTTCATGGACGCCTCGGTGACGCTCGACGTGGTCGACGACGGCAGGGGCTTCGATCCGGCGCTGCTGTCGTCGTCACCGGAGGGAGGGTTCGGGGTGCCGGCGATGCGCGCGCGGGCCCGTTCGCTGGGCGGCACGTTCACGGTGGAGTCCGCGCCCGGGCAGGGCACGGCCGTCGCCGTCTCCCTCCCCCTCCCGTCTCCTCTTCCCTCCGGAGTGTCCCGATGACGATCCGTCTCCTTCTCGCGGACGACCATCCGGTGGTACGGGCAGGGCTGCGCGCGGTCCTGGACACGGAGCCGGGCTTCGCCGTGGTGGGCGAGGCGGCCACGGCCGAGAGGGCGGTGGAGCTGGCGGCCGCCGGCGGTGTGGACGTGGTGCTGATGGATCTGCAGTTCGGGCCGGGGATGCACGGCTCGGAGGCGACGGCGGCGATCACGGCGGTGGGGGGCGGTCCGCGGGTCCTGGTGCTGACGACGTACGACACGGACGCCGACATCCTGGCGGCGGTCGAGGCGGGCGCCTCGGGCTATCTGCTGAAGGACGCCCCGCCGGAGGAGCTGGCGGCGGCGGTCCGTACGGCGGCGGCGGGCCACTCGGCGCTCGCGCCGGCGGTGGCGCACCGGCTGATGGACCGGATGCGGACGCCGGCGGAGGCGCTGACCAAGCGCGAGCTGGAGGTGTTGCAGCTGGTGGGCGAGGGGTTGTCGAACCAGCAGATCAGCAAGCGGCTGTTTCTCAGCCAGGCGACGGTGAAGTCGCATCTGGTGCACATCTTCGCCAAGCTGGGGGTCGACTCGCGCACGGCGGCGGTGGCGGCGGCGAGGGAACGGCGCCTGATCCGGCGATGACCGTGCGGGACGGGCGCCCGCACCCCTGCGCGGTTCGCGCGCGAGTCTTCCGGTGGTGCCTCCGCTCAGGCCTCACGCGGGGGCTCGCCGAAGAGTTCCACGGCCTTGCGGACGTCGGCGAGGCCGTTGGCGAGAGCGCTGACGGAGCCGATCGAGCCGGCGATCAGCAGCAGGGAGCGGCGCAGCCGACGTACCTCCGGGGTGCCGCCGGCGGCCATCGCGTCCAGCGAGGCGAGTTCGTCCTCGGCGATGCCCCGGTCCGCGAACTCGGCCGGGTGTCCCGCGAGTTCGCGGCGGAGCCGGGAGACGGCGGCACGCAGCTCGGCCACCCTCGGGTCGTCGCCGCTGCCGGTGGTCGTCACACGCCTCTGCCCCATGCTCCGCAACAAAGTTCTCCCCCTCGCACGGCACCGTGCGCCGAACCCCACACTCCGAACCGACCCGTCGAACGGTGGTCAGCCGCCGGGGGTCGCGGGCAAGTTAACGCCATCGCGCGCCGGGCGCGCCACTCGGGGGACGTAATTCAGGCATCCGTGCCCGTCGTCGTCATGAGGTATGCAGTCCTCATGACGCATACGACGCTTCCCTCCTCTCCCTCCGTGCCGGTGGTGGCCGGGCTGCTGCTCGCCGCGGGCGGTGGGCGGCGCCTGGGGGGCCGCCCCAAGGCCCTGTTGTCCCACCGCGGCCGCCCGCTGGTCGAGCACGCGGTGCGCGTGCTGCGTGAGGGAGGCTGCGAGGTGATCCATGTGGTCCTCGGCGCCTCGGCCGACGCCGTACGGGAGCGGGCCGAGCTGCCGGGGTGCGTCCTGGTGGACAACCCCGAGTGGGCGGAGGGCATGGGGTCGTCGCTGCGGGTGGGTCTCGGCTCGCTGGCCGCCGCGGCGCTGCCGGTGGACGCGGCACTGGTCTCCCTGGTGGACCAGCCGGGGATCGGGGGCGAGGCGGTGGCGCGGGTCCGGTCGGCGTACCGGTCCCGTGGCTCCCTGGTGGCGGCGGCGTACGAGGGGAAGCGGGGGCATCCCGTGCTCTTCGGCGCGGACCGGTGGGCGGGCATCGCGGCGGGGGCGGTCGGCGACCGGGGAGCCCGTGACTATCTGGCGACGCATCGGGATGCGATCACCCTGGTCGACTGCTCGGATGTGGCCGAACCGTACGACATCGACACGGAGGCCGACCTGGCACACCTGGAGTGAAGGAGGTGGCACTGAGAGCCATGTTGTGTCGATCCGGAGAATCTCGACATCGACACATCTTGAACTTCCACTATGAGGAAACTAATATCCACTGTTCAGAAGCGCCTGATACCTCTGACGGCGCTCGCGGCCGTATCTCGGCGCCTGCGGCACTCCGTGCCGATACGCGACGCCCGGCGGCCGCAAAGGCACCGCCCGTGAAGCCCGCTGAAGGAAGTGACAGTTCATGTCCGCACCAGCGCCGTCCCCCCTGGCCGTCGTCGAAGCCGCGCCCCTGCCGAGGCAGGAGGAGGTGCTCACCGACGCGGCCCTCGCCTTCGTGGCGGAGCTGCACCGGCGGTTCACCCCGCGCCGGGACGAGCTCCTCGCCCGCCGGGCCGAGCGCCGCGCCGAGATCGCCCGCACCTCCACGCTCGACTTCCTCCCGGAGACCGCGGCGATCCGTGCCGACGAGTCCTGGAGGGTCGCGCCGGCGCCGGCGGCCCTGAACGACCGCCGTGTCGAGATCACCGGTCCGACCGACCGCAAGATGACGATCAACGCGCTGAACTCCGGCGCCAAGGTGTGGCTCGCCGACTTCGAGGACGCCTCGGCCCCGACCTGGGAGAACGTGGTCCTCGGGCAGGTCAACCTGATCGACGCGTACACCCGGAACATCGACTTCACGGACCCGAAGTCGGGCAAGTCGTACGCCCTGAAGCCCGCCGACGAGCTGGCCACGGTGGTCATGCGGCCGCGCGGCTGGCACCTGGAGGAGCGCCACCTGACGTTCGAGGGCCGCCCGGTCCCCGGCGCGCTGGTCGACTTCGGCCTGTACTTCTTCCACAACGCCAAGCGCCTCATCGAGCTCGGCAAGGGCCCGTACTTCTACCTGCCGAAGACGGAGTCGCACCTGGAGGCCCGCCTCTGGAACGACATCTTCGTCTTCGCGCAGGACTACGTCGGCATCCCGCAGGGCACCGTGCGCGCCACCGTCCTGATCGAGACGATCACGGCCGCGTACGAGATGGAGGAGATCCTCTACGAGCTCCGCGACCACGCGGCGGGCCTCAACGCCGGGCGTTGGGACTACCTGTTCTCCATCGTGAAGAACTTCCGTGACGGCGGCGCCAAGTTCGTCCTGCCGGACCGCAACGCGGTCACGATGACGGCCCCGTTCATGCGCGCGTACACCGAACTCCTCGTCCGCACCTGCCACAAGCGCGGCGCGCACGCGATCGGCGGCATGGCCGCCTTCATCCCGTCGCGGCGCGACGCCGAGGTGAACAAGGTCGCGTTCGAGAAGGTCAAGGCGGACAAGGACCGCGAGGCCGGCGACGGTTTCGACGGCTCGTGGGTCGCGCACCCGGACCTGGTCCCGATCGCGATGGCCTCCTTCGACGCGGTCCTCGGCGACAAGCCGAACCAGAAGGACCGCCTCCGTGAGGACGTCTCCGTGGCGCCCGGTGACCTGATCGCCATCGACTCGCTCGACGCCAGCCCCACCTACGAGGGTCTGCACAACGCCGTCCAGGTCGGCATCCGCTACATCGAGGCGTGGCTGCGCGGCCTCGGCGCCGTCGCCATCTTCAACCTGATGGAGGACGCGGCCACCGCCGAGATCTCGCGCTCGCAGATCTGGCAGTGGATCAACGCCGGCGTCGTCTTCGAGAACGGCGAGCGCGCCACCCCTGAGCTGGCCCGCAAGGTCGCGGCGGAGGAACTGGCCGCGATCCGCGAGGAGATCGGCGAGGAGGCCTTCACGGCCGGCAAGTGGCAGCAGGCCCACGACCTGCTCCTGCGCGTCTCGCTCGACGCCGACTACGCCGACTTCCTGACGCTCCCGGCGTACGACCAGCTGACCGGCTGAACCGGGTGGGCCAGCTGACCGGCTGATCACCCCGTAAGCGGAACGACTGACGGCTGACCGCACAGCGGCCGAACAGTCCTCCCGAACAGGCTCCGCCCACGGTGTACGCACAGCACCGGGGGCGGAGCCGACTTTCGCTCCGGGGCGTTTCACAGGGCCTGTGACGCAACCGAGATCGACCGCTACCTAGCGGTAACAAGCCACGGCGTGCCAGATTCCGCATGCCACCGGCCGGCGGCTGTCCCCCACTCCTCTGCACCGACGCAGGAGCACACAGCCATGCGCTCTTCCCCTCGCCGCGCCGTTCGCGGGCTTCTCGCCCTGTCCCTCGCCGCCGCCGCGCTGACGGCCACCGGGACCGCCTCCCCCGCCGTGGCGAGCCCCGGTTCCGGGCCCACCGCCGTCGTGTCGATGGGCGACAGCTACATCTCCGGCGAGGCCGGGCGCTGGCAGGGCAACAGCCTCACCACCAGCGGCAGCCGCAACGGAACCGACCGGGCGTGGACCGGGAGTACGTACGATCCTGGCCGGGTCTACGGAACCACCGCCGCCAACGGATGCCACCGGTCGGACTCGGCGGAGGTGCGCAGCGCGACCGGGATCGCCTCGGCGCTGATCAACCTGGCCTGCTCGGGCGCCACGACCCAGAACGTCTTCCGCGCCGCGAACGGCGGGCTGTCGTACAAGGGCGAGGCTCCGCAGGCCGACCAGCTCGCCCCGATCGCCGCCTCGCACGACGTCGAGCTGATCGTGCTGTCGATCGGGGGCAACGACCTGGGCTTCGCCGACATCGTCACGAAGTGCGCGACGGACTACATCATCTGGTACTCGTACTGCCACGACGACCAGCAGCAGGTCGTCGACGCGAAGATCGACGGTGTGATGGCGCAGGTCGGCAAGTCCGTCGACGAGATCCGGGCGGTGATGACGGCGGCCGGCTACGCCGCCTCCGACTACCGGATCGTGCTCCAGTCGTACCCCTCGCCCATCCCGCGCGCCGCGGAGAACCGGTACGCGGAGAGCGGCTGGAGCCGCACCGACACGGGCGGCTGCCCGTTCTGGAACCGGGACTCCGACTGGGCGCGGGACTCGCTCGTGCCGCAGATCGCGAACCGCCTCAAGGGCGTCGCCGCGGCGAAGGGCGTCCAGTTCATGGATCTGCGCGACATGCTGCAGGGCCGCGAGGTGTGCGCGAAGGCCAGCAAGCAGGTCAGTTCGGCCGTGCCGGCCTCGGCCACGACCAGTGAGTGGGCGCGTTGGATCGACCAGAACGAGACCCAGGGGCCCCTCCAGGAGAACATGCACCCCAACTACTACGGGCAGTTGGCGCTCGGCCGCTGTCTCTCGCTGATCCACGCCCGGCCCAGCGGGGACCACAGCTGCCGCAACACGGCGGGGACCGGAGCGTCGGGGATGTATCTGACGACCGTGTCCTGACCCCCCTCTGTTGCCGGGGGGTTCAGCGGGCGGGGCGGCCTCCCGGTGGGCTCAGCGGGTGCGGCGGCGTCCCGCGCGCCGTGCCCGTCCCTTCTTCGGCGCCGGCACGTCGATGCCCAGCGGGGGCAGGACCCGCTCGGCCCGGTGCGGGTCGGCCGCCGTCATCTCCTTGACCAGCGCGGGGGCGCCGCCCGGCCAGTCCGCGGCCGCCGCGTCCAACAGGGTCCGCCCGTCCGCGCGGCGCAGCCGGTCCAGGAGGAGGACGGCCTGGGCGGAGAGCGGGACGAGGGCCTCGTCCGCGGGCTCGCCGCGGGCGTGCAGGACCTCGAAGGCGTAGGCGCCCATCACCGGGTCGCCGAGGGCCTTCCGCAGGGCCTCGGAGGGCGCGGTGCCGGTGTCGAGGAAGCCGAAGAGGGCCCGGGTGTCGGCGGCCTCCCAGGTGCCGGCGTTCACGGTGCCGAAGGCCGTGATGAGCTGAGACCACGCTTCGACGGTGTCCCCGCGCGCGTGGAGCCAGTCGGCCAGTACGCGCCCGGCGGCGGAGGCGGACCACCCTTCGGCGGCGGCGACCACGGTGGGGGCGTCCCAGGCCGCGACCTCGGCGGCGTCGGGGGCGGCGACATGGCCGACGCTCAGGAGGTAGCGGACCACCTCGATGCCCTGGAGGGTGAGGCCGAAGGCGTCGCCGGTACGGAAGACCATGCCGGTGGCCGCGAGCCGGTCGACGGCGTCGGCCATGGCCCGGGCGGGGGCTTCGAGCCGGGCACGGTCGGCCTCGGTGACGGAGACCGCCGTTCCGCAGAGGCGCGACAGCTCCTCCGCCGACGGGACCTCGTACCCGTCGGGCGCCTCCGCGGGGACCATGACCGGGGCGTCCTCCTGGCGCGGGTCGACGGGCCAGTCCTCGAACTCGGCGGCCCTGCGCGCGACGGACTCGGCGCAGGATCCGCGCTGGTAGAGGGCGTAGAGCAGGTGGGCCGCCTCACCGTCGTACAGTCCGCCGGTCTCGCCCTTCATCTCCTCGACGGCCGTGGCCAGCCGGTCCGCCCCGTCCTCGACGGAGCGCTGGGGGTCGTGGGCCTCCACGGGCGGGGGCGGCAGCGGGGCCCAGGCGTCGCCGTAGTAGTCGAGGTGCTCGTCGAGGAGGGTGTCGGCGAGGGTGAGGTGGGGGAAGGCGTCGGGTCCCGGCGCGAGGTGCGCGTACGGGCCGGTGAGGGCTTCCGCGAGCCCTTCCGCGGTCCAGCGGTCGACCAGCCGGCCGGCCAGCCGGCCCACCCCGTGCGACACGTCCGCGTCCGACAGCAGCGGCCCGGCGGCCGACGGCGTCTCGGCATCCCGTACGTACGCCGTGCTCAGCAGCTCGGCGAGCACCGTGTCGGCGACGAGGCTCCGGTTCATCAGGTCGGCCCGGTGCAGCCCGTCCGGGGGCGTCACGCCCTGGTGGGCGACGAGCCAGGCCCGTACGGCGTCGGGATCGGCGGGGTCGGCGCCGTCGGCCCGCAGGAGCGAGGCGTACCAGCGCTGCCAGGTGAGGTTGCCGGGATCGTTCATCGCCCGCTCGAAATCGGGCACGGTCTCCTCGATCGCGGCCACGATCCGTGCCTGCCGTTTCGCGTTGAGCCGCCCGGCCTCCCGCACCCGCTCGGTGAGGGCGACGAGCACGGCCGGGTACGCCTTCAGCTCCTCGGGCGTCGCGTAGACGAACGCCGGCGCGTCCTCCACGAGCAGATGCCGCACGAATCCGACGGTCGGCTCCGGCAGCCCGCTGCGGCGATCCGCCCCGCGCAGCGCCAGCAGGCTCAGTACGGCGTCGGCGGCGCGGACGGACGGGGGGTCACGGAGCTCCGGGGTCCCGTCGAGGAACGCGTCGAGTCCGGTGTTGGTGAGCACGGTGCCAGCCACGCCTTCAAGGGTAGTTCCGGCGGGGGCCGGACGCCGAAGGCGCGGGGGGCGCCGTCATGGGACGACAACGGTCCGCTGGGCGGAGAAGTCACCCCAGGTGCCGTCGGGGAGCTTGGCGCGGAGTTTGACGCTGTAGCGGGTGCCCGGGGGGTCGGTGACGGTGAGGGTGTAGGTGGCGCGGCCGGGGGGCGGTGCGGCGCCCCAGATGATGGTGGTGGCGAACTTCTCGTTCAGGTGGAGCTGGTGCTCTCTGACCGGGGCGCCGGTCTTCGGCGGGATCCAGGTGAGGGTGATCTCGCGCCTGGTGGCCGTCGCCTTCAGGTCCGCGGGGGCGGTGTCGGGGGCGGCGCCGGGGGCCTTGGCGGTGGTGAGGTCGGCGGGGGCGCTGTCCGGCGAGGAGTTCTCGGCGGCGTCGCGGGCGCGGACGGTGAAGGAGTAGATGGTGCCGGGGCGCAGGCCGGTGACCCGGGCGGTGGTGGCCGTGCCGGGGACGGTGTGGACGCGGGAGTCCGCTTGGTAGATGTCGTAGGCGGTGACGCGGGTGTCGTCGCGGGCCGGTGCCCAGGTCAGGGTGGCCGCGTGGCTGCCGTCGGCGGTGGCGCGCAGGGCTGTGGGGCGTGAGGGGGCGGTGCGGTCGCCGGCCGTCGCCGCGAGGGTGGTGGCGGGGACGGCGGCGCTGTGCGGGGAGCGGTTCCCGGCCGCGTCGCGGGCGCGGACGGTGAAGGCGTACGGGGTGGCGGGCGCGAGGTCGAGGACGTCCGTCATGAGGGTCGTGGCGGGGAGGTCCCTGACCTTGCGGCCCTGCTGGTAGACCTCGTAGGCGGTGACGGCGCGGTCGTCGGCGGCGGGGCTCCACATGACGTGGACGGTGTGCGCGCTGCCCGCGGAGGCGGTGACTCCGGTGGGGGTGGTGGGGGCGGTGGTGTCCTTCGGCGGGCCGCCTCCGCAAGCCGCGAGGCAGAGCAGGGCGGCGCTCAACAGGGCTGTGGCGAGCGGGCGTTGCATGGGAAGGGCTCCGTCCGTCGACATGGTCCAGACCTTTATGGCATCCGGGGGCTGTGCGCGACAAGAGGGCGGAGCGGGGTCGTTGTCAGTGGGGTGCGCTTGACTTGATTCGTCACTCTCCGTGACGAGATCGAGGGGGGAATCATGACGGACCGTGCGACCTATGTGACGCTCGTCGGGCTGCGGGAGCGCGGCTGGACCGACGCGATGGTGCGGGACCTGCTGGGTGAGCCGGATGTGCAGGGGCGGGACCCGCGGCGGTGGTCGATCGCGCCCGTACGGCTGTATCTGCTGGCGCGGGTGGAGGCGGTGGAGCGGACGCCGGAGTTCGGGCGCTGCGCGGCCGCCTCGGGCACCGGGTCGGCGGTGGCCGAGGCGGGGGCGGAGCGTCGGCGCCGGGCTGTGCTCGCGGCCATCCGGGCGGAGCCGATCGTGGTGCCGCGCCTTCCGGCGGCGGAACTGGAGCGCAGGGCGGTGCGCCATCGGCATCTGCTCGGGGCCCGCGGCCCGGGCGGGGTGGTGGCGGGGGCGCTGGTGCGATGGCAGGTGAGCTATCTGCGGCACGCGCTGTCGCGGTACGACACGCTGCTGGACGGGCTGTACGGCTCGACGGGGAGGGCGGAGGCCGAACGTCTGCTGCGGACGCGGCTGTACGAGGCGATCGCGGAGGCGTATCCCGCGCTGGCGCGGGAGTGCCGACGGCGGATCGGGGTGGAGCGGTGAGTGCGGTGGGGCGTCCGCCGGGGCACGGCGATCCGTCGGGGCCCGGCGATGAGTTTCGGCGGGCCGGACGGTCTGCCCTCCATGGAGAAGACGACACACATCGATCTGGGAGCCGCCGCGGAGCGCGTCGCGCGGCTGGCGGCGGCCGTGGAGGACGAACGGCTCGGGGACCCGACACCGTGCCCCGACTACGCCGTACGGGAGTTGCTCGCCCACCTGCTGGGGCTGAGCGTGGCCTTCCGCGACGCGGCCCGGAAGGACTTCGGCCCGACGACGAACACCGCGCCCGACTCCGCCCTGCCGGTGCTGGAGGACGACTGGCGCACGGCGCTGCCGAAGGCACTGGACGAACTGGCGGCGGCCTGGCGGGAGCCCGGCGCCTGGGAGGGGGACACACAGGCGGGCGGGATCGAACTGCCGGCTTCCGTGATGGGCCGGATCGCCCTCGACGAGCTGGTGATCCACGGCTGGGACCTGGCCCGGGCGACGGGGCGGGAGTACGAGGTCGGGGAGGCGGAGCTGGCGTCCTGCGAGGAGTTGTTGACGCCCTCGGACGGTTCCTCCGGAGAGGAGGGCTTCTTCGGCCCGGTCGTCCCGGTCCCCGAGGACGCGCCTCACCTCGACCGCGTGATCGGCCTCAGCGGCCGCGACCCGGGCTGGCGCCCGGCCTGAGCCGAGGAGACGACGGCGGCGCCGCCCGGCCCGAGCCTCAGCGGCCGCGAGCCGGGCTGAGCATGGAGAAGAACCGCGGCGCAGCCCGGTGCTGTCCTCAGCCGCCGCGGCCCGGGCCGGCGGGCCGAGCGAACGACCTTCGGGCGAACGGCCTTCGCGCGAACGATGTGCGGGCCGCCCGGCGTTGCCCTCAGGGCGTGCCCTTCAGTAGCCGTGCGGCTGCCCGGCAGGCCGCCGGGACCGGGGCGATCAGGGGGATCGTGAAGCGAGGGCGGAGGGATTCGGCCGCGGCGGCGAGCGGGCCGCCGCCGATGACGACGGAGCGTGCGCCGTCCCGTACGACGCACTGCTCCACGGCGTGGGCCAGGCTCTCGCGGAGCGAGTCGGGGTGGGAGGCCAGGCGTTCGGGGCCTCCCTCGGTCAGGCGGAGGCCGGTGAAGAGAGGGCTGAGGCCGAGGCGGGCGACCCGGTGGGCGATGGCGTCCGCCAGGAGGAGGGTCGTGGTCGCGATGCCGAAGGGGGTTCCGGCGGCGGACGCCTCCAGGAGGGACGCCTCGCCGATACCGACGACCGGGACATCGGTCACGGCCCGGAGTTCGTCCAGGCCCGGGTCGCCGAAGGCGGCCACCAGAAGGGCCGCGCAGTCGCCGGCGGCCAGGGCGCGGCGGCCGGCGGCGACGACCTCGGGCGTGGCGGCCCGGAGCGCCGCCGGGTCGGTGAGCATGCGCGGGCCTCGCGCCACGGTCACCCCGCGCAGCCGGACCGACGGGCCCAGTGTGCGCCGGGCGATCGCGGTCATCATCGCCGTCGTGGACCGGGAGGTGTTGGGGTTGACGAGGACGACCGTACGCGCGCGGCCGGCCCCCGCGTCGGACGCGGGAGCCGGCTCGGCGGAGGGACGGGGCGCGCTCAGTGGACGTGCGCCGCCTTGGCCGTGCGGGTCTCGGAGATCTCCTCGCCCGGCTCCATGGGCGCCGTGACGGTGTCGTCGTCCCGGTGCTTGCCCAGGTGGTTGAAGACCAGGTTCAGCAGGACCGCCGCGACACAGCCGGTCGAGATGCCCGAGTCCAAAATGATCTTCGCGGTCTCCGGGAAGGCGTGGTAGAACTCCGGCTCCGTGATCGGGATGATGCCGACGGCCAGCGAGACCGCCACGATCAGCACGTTGTTGTCCTTCTCCAGGCCGGCCTTGACCAGCGTCTGGATACCGCTCGCCGCGACCGAGCCGAAGAGGACGACCCCCGCCCCGCCGAGCACCGGACGCGGGACGACCGAGATCAGGGAGGCCATGACCGGCGAGAGGCCCATCAGGACCAGGAAGCCGCCGCCGCAGGCGACGACGAACCGGCTGCGGATCTTCGTCATCGCGACCAGACCGATGTTCTGGGCGAAGGCGCTGCACATGAAGCCGTTGAACAGGGGGCTGATCGCGGAGCCCAGGGTGTCGGCCCGCAGTCCGGCGGCGATGGTCCTCTCGTCCGCCGGCCGGTCGACGATCTCTCCGAGCGCCAGCATGTCGGCGGTCGACTCGGTCATCGACACCAGCATGACCACGCACATCGAGATGATCGCGGCGAGGGCGAACTGCGGGGCACCGAAGTGGAACGGCGTCGGGAAGCCGACGATGTCCGCCTCCGTCACCGGGCTGAAGTCCGTGACACCGAAGGGAATCGCTATCAGGGTGCCGATGACCAGACCGACCAGGACGGCGATCTGCTTCAGGAAGCCGCGGGTGAAGCGGCGCAGCACCAGGACCACCACGAGGGTGAGGGCGGCGAGGGTGAGGAAGGTGGTCGAGCCGTAGTCCTCTGCCGCCGGGTTGGGCCCCTGGGCCCAGCCGAAGGCGACCGGCAGCAGCGACACACCGATGAGGGTGATCACGGTGCCGGTGACCACCGGCGGGAAGAAGCGGACCAGCTTGGAGAAGTACGGGGCGGCGATGAAGCCGAGCACACCGGCGACGATGATCGCGCCGAAGATGATCGGCAGGGCGTCGGCCTTGTCGTCGGTGGTGTCGACGATCGCGAGCATCGGGGCGACACCGGCGAAGGTGACGCCGTTGACGAACGGCAGTCGGGCGCCGATGTTCCAGACGCCGAGCGTCTGGAGGAAGGTGGCGAGTCCGGCGGTGAAGAGGCTGGCTCCGGTGAGGAACGTCAGCTCGGTACCGGAGAGTCCGACGGCGGCTCCGACGATCAGCGGCGGGGCCACCACGCCCGCGTACATGGCGGCCACATGCTGGAGGCCGCTGGTGAACATCCTCAGGGGCGGCAACGTCTCGTCGACCGGATGCTTGATCCGGTCTTCGGTGTCGGCGCCTGCGTCTTCTGCATCTTTGCGAAACCTGGGCTTGGCGGCCACGGCGGTTCCTCCGGTCGGTTACACGTCGGCGGTGACGCGGGTGTCAGGGAGGTGGTGCGAAGTGGTGCGGTTGCTGCGCCTCACGCTGTGCGGGTCGTGAGGAAGTGCGTTCGCGTCGGCCTGGGGGCGCCACGCTCAGGTGTCCCGGGAGGGGTGGACACGATGTCGACCGTCCGGGGGGTGCCGTACCTCTTTACGTACGGACACCCCCCGTCCAGCCGGCCACGGGCCCCGCTCGGGTCCGTGGCGACCGACCGAGGGCCGTCCCCCTCGGTCGGACTCCATGGGGAGGTCAGCCCTGGGCCGTGATGCGGGCCAGGCGCTGTGCCTCCGCGCGCGCGTCGCGGGCGATGGCTTCTTCGTCCGCGAACAGCAGGCGGTTGTTCTCGACGATCTGCTTGCCGTTGACGAACGAGGCCGTCACCGGTGCGGCAGCGCCGAAGACGAGGGCGGTGACCGGGTCGGCGATCGAGGAGTGCCCGATGCCGTCGATCTTCCACAGGACGAGGTCGGCGAGCTTGCCGGCCTCCAGCGAACCGATCGAGTCGGCGCGGCCGAGGACCTGCGCACCGCCGAACGTCCCCAGGCGCAGGGCCTGGCGGGCGTTGAGCGCGGCCTCGCGGTGGGCGCCGAGGCGGTTGATGAGGAGCGCGTTGCGCAGCTCGGTGTGGAGTTCGCCCGACTCGTTGGAGGCGGTGCCGTCCACGCCGAGGCCGACCGGCACGCCCGCCTTGAGCATGTCGGGGACGCGGGCGATGCCGGCGGCCAGACGCGCGTTGGAGGAGGGGCAGTGCGCGACACCGGTCTTCGTACGGGCGAAGGCGGCGATGTCGGAGTCGTTCATGTGGACGCAGTGCGCCATCCACACGTCCTCGCCGAGGAAGCCGGTCGACTCGAAGTAGTCGGTCGGGCCCATGCCGAAGAGCTCGTGGCAGAACTTCTCCTCCTCGACCGTCTCCGAGCCGTGCGTGTGCATCCGCACCCCGAGGCGGCGCGCCAGCTCGGCGCCCTGCTTGAGCAGCGCGGTGGAGACGGAGAAAGGCGAGCAGGGCGCGACGGCGACCTGGGTCATGGAGTCGAAGGAGGCGTCGTGGTGCTTCTTCACCGTCTCCTCGGTCGCGGCCAGCGCGCCCTCGGTGGTCTCGACGGCGAAGTCCGGCGGCAGGAAGCCGTCCTTCTCGCTCATGTCCATGGAGCCGCGGGCGAGGGTGAAGCGCACGCCCATGTCGGAGGCGGCACCGATGATGGCGCCCGACAGGTCGCCGGAGTTCTTCGGGTAGACGTAGTGGTGGTCCATGGCGGTGGTGACACCGCCACGGGCCATCATCGCCAGGGAGCCCTGGGCGGCCACGCGCACCATCGACTCGTCGATCCGCGACCAGGTCGGGTAGAGCGCGACCAGCCAGTTGAAGAGGTTGTGGTCGGTGGCCAGGCCCCGGGTGATCCACTGGTAGAAGTGGTGGTGGGTGTTGATCAGACCGGGCGTCACCAGGTGTCCGGTAGCGTCGATCCGGCGTACCACGTTCTCCAGGCCCTCCGGCGCCTTGCCGGCGCCGATGGACTCGATCTTGTTGCCGGCGATGACGAGGTGGCCGGAGGCGTACTCGGTGTCGTTGGCGTCTACGGTCGCGATCGCACAGTTCTCGATGACGATGCGCTGGGCTGCCGAAGGTGCTGCCATGGCGGTGCTTCCTTCATTCCTCGGGGGTGGTGTGGGCACGGCAGGACCCTAGGAGGATTTGAGTGCCGGAGCCGTGTGACGGCTCCGGGTGCCGAGATGGTGGAAGAAGAGATTGAGCGTGACGGCGACGAGCGCGCCGGCGCTGATTCCGGAGCCGAGCACGGTCTGCGCCCAGGCCGGGAATCCGGCGTAGAAGGTGGGAGCGGCGAGCGGGATGATGCCCGCTCCGAGCGCGACGGCCACCAGGATGATGTTGGAGCTGTCGTCGAGGCCCGCTTCGGACAGCGTACGGATGCCGGAGACGGCGATCGAGCCGAAGAGGACGATGCCGGCGCCGCCGAGGACGGGCATCGGGACCATGGAGACGACCGCGCCGAGGACGGGGAAGGCACCGAGGACGAGCAGGGCTCCGCCGGCGACCGCCACCACATAGCGAGAGCGGACCCGGGTCAGCGAGACGACGCCGACGTTCTGGGCGAAGGCCGAGGTGGGGAAGCCGCCGAAGACGGGTCCGAGGAGGGTGGCGATGCCGTCCGTCCGCAGGCCCCGGGTGATGGTCCTCCCGTCGCTCCTGCGCTCGCAGATCTCGCCGAGGGCGAGCATGCCGGCGCTGGACTCGGTCATCAGGACGAGCATCACGATGCACAGCGAGAGGATCGCGGCGGGCTGGAACTCCGGGGCGCCGAAGGCGAAGGGGCCGGGCAGCGCCGCGACGGGTGCTTCGCTCAGGGCGCCGAAGTCGGCCATCCCGAAGGGGATCGCGGCGAGCGTACCGATGAACAGGCCCAGCAGCAGGGCGATCTGCTTGACGAAGCCCTTGCCGAACCGCTGGAAGAGCAGGATCACGACGAGCGTGAAGGCGGCCAGAGCCAGGTACCGGGTGGCGCCGAAGTCGGCGGCCTCCTTGTTCCCTCCCTGGGCCCAGCTCACCGGCACGGGCATCAGGGTCACTCCGATGAGGGTGATCACGACGCCGGTGACGAGCGGGGGGAAGAAGCGGAGCAGCCGGCCGAAGAACGGTCCGACGGCGAGGCAGAAGACTCCGGCGACCATCACCGCGCCGTAGATGGCGGGGAGTTGGTGGCCGGGGGCGCTGGTCTCGGCGATCGCCAGCATCGGCGCGATGCCGGCGGAGGAGGCCGCGTTGACGAACGGGAGCCGGTTGCCGGCGAAGCGTCCGGCCCCGATGGTCTGCAGGATGGTGGCGCAACCCGCGATGAGCAGGCTCGCGGCGATCAGCCGGGTCATTCCGGCGGCGTCCAGGCCGACCGCCTGGCCGATGATCAGCGGAGGGGTGACGACGCCCGCGTACATGGCGGCGATGTGCTGGAGCGCGGCGGGAACCAGCCGCGCGGGCGGAAGCTTCTCGTCCACCGGGTGGACGGGTGACGTCCTCGACTCCGGTGGGGTGGGACAGGGGCCTTCTAGGGGTGCCGGCCCGACTGCGGGCTGTGCCATGGGTGGGTCCCTCCGGTCTGGTGGCGGCCCCGCCCGACTGCGGGCGGGCGGGGACCGCTACTCAGTGCCGCTTAGAGGTTGGTCATGTCGACCGGGATGTGCGCCGTGGCTCCGTCGCGCAGCACCGTGGCCTCGATGAGGCCGTACATGCGGTCGGCGGCGTAGTAGACCTCGTTGTCGTTCTTGAGCCCGAAGGGCTCCAGGTCCACCAGGAAGTGGTGCTTGTTCGGGAGCGAGAAGCGGACCTCGTCGATCTCCGAACGGTGGTTGATGATCCGCGAGGCCATCTGGTACAGCGTCTGCTGCAGCGAGAGGGAGTACGTCTCGGCGAAGGCCTGGAGCATGTGCTTCTTCGTCTCGGCGTACGACCGCTCCCAGTTGGGCATGCGCTGGTCGTCGTCGGTCCAGTTGAAGCGCCAGCGGCCGGACACCTGCGTGGCCAGGATGCGGTCGTACGCCTCCTGGAGCGTCGTGTACTTGTCCTTGATGTAGCCCCAGAACTCCGAGTTGGTGGAGTTCATCACGACGAGGTCCTTGAGGCCGGAGATGACCTCCCACTTCTCGCCGTCGTAGGTGATCTGGGTGACCCGGGTCTCCTGGCCCTGGCGGACGAAGGAGTGGTTCACCTCGTCGGAGCCGATGAACTTGGAGTTGGCGTCCGAGGTCGCGATGCGATCCCAGGCGTACTCCTCGATCCGGATCCGGGCCCGGTGGATCGGCTCCTGGCTGGTCACGAAGTGGCGCGCCAGGTGGATGCCGAACTGCTCCGCCGACTCGATCCCGTACTCCTTGGCGAAGGCGAATACGGTGTTCTTGGTCGTGTCGGTGGGCAGGCAGTGGGCGTTGGAACCCGACAGGTGGACGTCGTCGAGGTCGCCGGAGAGGGCGACGGAGACGTTCAGGTCCTTGATGTGGTGGGTGTCGCCGTCCCGCGTGATCTTGACGACGCGGTTCTCTGCTTTGCCGTACTGGTTCTGGCCGAGAATCGTGGGCATGTCTGCTAGCTCCCTCGGTAAACGGAGTAGCCGAACGGGTTGAGCAGCAGCGGTACGTGGTAGTGCTCGCCCGGCTCGACGGCGAACGTGATCGCCACCTCCGGGAAGAACGCACCGCTGTCCCTTACGCGGGGGGCGTCCTGCTGCGCCTCGGCTTGCTTGTTGGAGAAGTACTCCTCGACCTCGAAGTCGAGTCGTACGTGGGTGGTGCCCTCCGGCAGGGCCGGCAGGTCCTTGCAGCGCCCGTCCGCGTCGGTGGCGGAGCCGCCGAGCGTGACCCACTGCGCGTCGGAGCCGCTCCGGGCCGCGAGCGTGATGGCCACGCCCTCGGCGGGGCGGCCGATGCTGGTGTCCAGGATGTGGGTGGACACCGAGGCGGTGGTGTCGGTACTCATGCGGCGCTCTCTTCCTCTACGAGACGGGTCAGGCGGATGCGGTTGATCTTGCCCAGTTCGGTGCGGACGATCTCCCGCTCCACCTCGGGCGAGTTCTCGATCCGCTCGCGGACCGCGTCGCGCATCTGCTCGCCGGTCCTGCCGGTGGCGCAGATGAGGAAGACATGGCCGAACTTCTCCTGATAGGCCAGGTTGAGTTCGAGCATCTCGGCCTTGAGCTCCTCGGAGGCCCCGGCCATCCCGCTCTGTTCACGGGAGGAGGTCGGATCCCCGGCCTTCGGTCGACCGATCGGCGGGTGGCCCGCCATCGCCTCGGCCAGATCCTCGGCGGTCAGTTCGGCCATCGCGGCGTCGCTGGCGAGGAAGAGGGCTTCGACGGTGGCGTACGGGCGCTGGGCGACGAGCTTGCTCCCCCACGCCGAGCTGGAGCACACCTCGTGGAGCGCGGCGACAGCGTCGCTGTCCGCCGAGGTGTTGAACCGGGCGAGGCCCGGAGTCGTACCTGAAGTCACGGGAAGCCTCCGTGGCTGTTTTTCACTGTGCGTCGGACGGGCTGCGGATAGCTAACGCCCTCAGAAACACCACGTCAACACTTTGTTGAAAACTCGGCCACACAAAAGCCGCCGTCCCGACATCTGGACGGCGGCTCGTGATCGGACATGATCAACTAGCCGTTCTCGGCTGTCTTTTCCCTGTTCAGGGCGGTCTCCCTGTTCAGGTAGTTGTACACGGTGAACCGGCTGACCCCGAGGGCGCCGGCCACCGTCTCCACCCCATGGCGCACGGAGAAGGCACCGCGTGCCTCCAGCATCCGGACGACTTCCTGCTTGGCCTTGCGGTCGAGGGCGGACAGCGGCATCCCGTGCCGCCGTTCCATCGCGGCGAGGATGTGGTCGAGGGAGTCGGACAGCTGCGGCAGCCGAACGGCGAGCACGTCCTCCCCCTCCCACGCCAGCACCACGTCGTCCTGCTCGGCCTGCTCGGGCCCCAGTATCTCGGCGCCCATGGCGTCGACCAGCGGTTTCACCGCGGCGACCAGAGGGTGTTCGGTCACTTCTCGCCCTTCCCGATCACGTTCTCGCGGATCACGTTCTCGCCGATCACGTTGACCTGGAGGGAGACGCGGGTCGCGCCGGCCGCCAGGGATCTGCGCAGCAGCGCGTCGACCGCGGTCAGGACCTCGTCGGCGGGCCCCTCCGCGGTGTTGCCGAACGGACCGACGTCCACCGCGTCCAGCTCCGCCGCCTGGATGACCTCCCGCGCCACGACCGCGTGCGCGGGCGCCTCGTCCAGGTCGAACGGCTCGGTCGTGAACTCCACTCTCAAACGCACCATGGCCCCACGCTACTGGCCAGGAGTGGACCGACGGCAGCCCTGACCTGCCGAAGGCTCTTGACAAGTGGGGCGCACCGCTTGCAACATTCCGTCAGACAGAAAGTTACTTCCGCAATACGGAAGGAGCGCCGCCCCTCATGGCCCGCTTCTCAGAAGGCGCAGTCACGGACCAGCGCTTCGATGTGAACCTGTCGATCCTCTTCACGGAACTCCCGCTCCTGGAGCGCCCCGCGGCCGCCGCCGCGGCGGGCTTCACCGCGGTCGAGCTGTGGTGGCCCTGGATCGACACCGCCACCCCCGACCAGAGCGAGCTCGACGCGCTCAAGAAGGCTCTGGACGACGCCGGCACCCAGCTGGTGGGCCTGAACTTCTACGCCGGACAGCTGCCCGGCCCCGACCGCGGCGCCCTCTCCGTCCCCGGTGAGGAGTCGGACCGCTTCCGCGCCAACATCGACGTGGCGGCCGACTTCGCGGCCTCCGTCGGCTGCAAGGCGCTCAACGCGCTCTACGGAAACCGCGTCGACGGCGTGGACCCGCAGATCCAGGACGCCCTCGCCCTGGAGAACCTGGTCCTGGCCGCCCGCGCGGCCGACCGGATCGGCGCGATCCTGCTGATCGAGACCCTGAACAAGCCGGAGTCGCCGCTCTACCCGCTGGTGAGCGCCCCCTCCGCGATCGAGGTCGTCGACAAGGTCAACGCCGCCACCGGGCTCGGCAACGCCAAGTTCCTCCTCGACATCTACCACCTGTCGATGAACGGCGAGGACGTCAGCGAGGTCATCGCGCGGTACGCCGACAAGACCGGCCACGTCCAGATCGCCGACAACCCGGGCCGTGGCGCGCCGGGCACCGGCGACCTGCCGCTGGCGCAGCTCCTCGACGAGCTCAAGAAGGCCGGTTACGACGGCTGGGTCGGCCTGGAGTACAAGGCCGCCGACGCCGCCGCGTCCTTCGACTGGCTCCCGGCCGAGGCCCGCGCGGCCCGCTGACTTCCTCCCCGTACCACCAGTTTTTCGAGAGGCACCCTCACCATGAGCAATCTCCCCAAGATCGCATGGATCGGCCTCGGCATCATGGGCTCCCCCATGTCCGAGAACCTGATCAAGGCCGGCTACTCCGTCACCGGCTTCACCCTGGAGCAGGACAAGCTGGACCGGCTGGCCAAGGCCGGCGGCACCGCCGCCGCGTCGATCGCCGAGGCCGTCAAGGACGCCGACGTCGTCATCACCATGGTGCCCGCCTCCCCCCAGGTCGAGGCCATCGCCTACGGCGAGAACGGCATCCTGGAGAACGCGAAGTCCGGCGCGCTGATCATCGACATGTCGTCGATCACCCCGCAGACCTCCGTCGACCTGGCCAAGAACGCCAAGGAGAAGGGCATCCGCGTCCTGGACGCGCCCGTCTCCGGCGGCGAGGCCGGCGCCATCGAGGCCGTCCTGTCGATCATGGTGGGTGGCGAGCAGGCCGACTTCGACGAGGCCCTGCCGATCCTGGAGGCCCTCGGCAAGACCATCGTCCTCTGTGGTCCGCACGGCTCCGGCCAGACGGTGAAGGCCGCCAACCAGCTCATCGTCGCGGTCAACATCCAGGCGTGCGCCGAGGCCGTGGTCTTCCTGGAGAAGTCCGGCGTGAACCTCCAGGCCGCCCTGGACGTCCTCAACGGCGGTCTGGCCGGCTCCACGGTCCTGACCCGCAAGAAGGACAACTTCCTGAACCGGGACTTCAAGCCCGGCTTCCGGATCGACCTGCACCACAAGGACATGGGCATCGTCACCGACGCCGCCCGCAACGTCGGCGCGGCCCTTCCGGTCGGTGCCGTCGTCGCCCAGCTCGTCGCCTCCCTGCGTGCGCAGGGTGACGGCGGCCTGGACCACTCGGCCCTGCTCCGCGCCGTCGAGCGCCTCTCCGGCCAGCAGGTCTGACCCCAGATTTCCGGGTGGCGGCGGCGCTGACAACCTGTCCTGTCGCGCCCAGGCGCCGCCGCCACCCGGAACACTCCCCTTCGTTTTCAACAAACTGTTGACGTTCGCTTCAGCGGCTCTTTACGCTCCTGACACCGTCTCCAGTGCAGCTCCCGTACGGAAGGTCACGATGTCGAAGCGCGTGCTTACGACCGAGTCCGGCGCCCCTGTCGCCGACAACCAGAACTCCGCCACCGCCGGCGTCGGTGGCCCCATCCTCCTGCAGGACCAGCACCTGCTGGAGAAGCTCGCGCGCTTCAACCGTGAGCGGATCCCGGAGCGCGTGGTGCACGCCCGCGGCTCCGGCGCGTACGGCTACTTCGAGGTGACGGACGACGTCACGGGCTTCACGAAGGCGGCCTTCCTCTCCGAGGTCGGCAAGCGGACCGAGACCTTCATCCGCTTCTCGACCGTGGCCGACTCGCTCGGTGGCGCGGACGCCGTCCGCGACCCGCGCGGCTTCGCCCTGAAGTTCTACACCGAAGAGGGCAACTACGACCTCGTCGGCAACAACACCCCGGTGTTCTTCATCAAGGACCCGATCAAGTTCCCCGACTTCATCCACTCCCAGAAGCGCGACCCCTTCACGGGCAAGCAGGAGCCGGACAACGTCTGGGACTTCTGGGCGCACTCCCCCGAGGCGACGCACCAGATCACCTGGCTGATGGGCGACCGCGGCATCCCGGCCTCGTACCGTCACATGAACGGCTACGGCTCCCACACCTACCAGTGGACCAACGAGGCGGGCGAGGCCTTCTTCGTCAAGTACCACTTCAAGACGAACCAGGGCATCCGCTGCCTCTCCGCCGAGCAGGCCGCCGAGGTCGTCGGCTCGGACGCCAACTCGCACCAGACCGACCTGCTGCAGTCCATCGAGCGCGGTGTGAACCCCTCCTGGACCCTGTACGTCCAGGTCATGCCGGCCTCCGAGGCCGCGGACTACCGCTTCAACCCGTTCGACCTCACCAAGGTGTGGCCGCACGCCGACTACCCGCTGCAGCGCGTGGGCCGTCTGGTCCTCGACCGCAACCCGGACAACGTCTTCGCCGAGGTCGAGCAGGCCGCGTTCTCCCCGAACAACTTCGTCCCGGGCATCGGCCCGTCGCCGGACAAGATGCTCCAGGGCCGCCTCTTCGCCTACGCCGACGCCCACCGCTACCGCCTCGGTGTCAACCACACCCAGCTCCCGGTGAACGCCCCCAAGGCGACCGTGGCGGACAACTACGGCCGCGACGGCTTCATGGCCACCCGCAACGGCTCGCGCACGGACAAGAACTACGAGCCCAACTCGTACGCCGGTCCCTCGCAGACCGACGCCGCTCTCTCCGCCCCGCTGGCCATCGCCGGCTGGACCGGCACGCACGAGGCGCCGCGACACAACAAGGACGACGACTTCTTCCAGGCCGGTGAGCTCTACCGCCTGATGTCCGAGGACGAGAAGGGCCGTCTGATCGCCAACATCGCCGGCGGTCTGTCCCAGGTCTCCCGCGAGGACGTCATCGAGAAGAACATCGCGCACTTCGCCGCCGCCGACCCGGAGTACGGCAAGCGCGTGGAAGAGGCCGTCCGCGCCCTGCGCGAGGACTGACCCACCCGGTCACCAGACCGCGTACGGCATCCGACGGGAGGTCAGATGCCGTACGCCGTCCGGACCGGCGGCCCGGATGAGGGGTGGCCGACGGTACGGACAGCGTGAGGACCGCGGCGGCGACGAGCCAGTGCGGTGGTAAGGACGTCCGGCTCCCCTTCTTGACCTGAAGGAAGGGGACCGTCCTGGACGCCCGTCGTCGCCGCCGCGGTCCCAACGCCCACCTCCCCCTATGCTCCGCCCGGCGGCGCGAACGTCCTGTCGCGCCAGCCTCGCACCGTCGGGCGGTTTCAGACGAGAGCGCGGAACCAGGTTTACGGTCCCTGGTTCCGCGCTCTTTCGCGTGCCCGCTCGGGGTCCGGAGAGGCGCTCACGCCGCCGTCCGCCGGTCCTTTTCGGGAGCCTGCCGCGGTGCGGTGGAACGCCCCTCGGCGAGGACGAGCGTGAGGGTGACCACGAGCGAGGCCCCGGCGAGCAGCGCCATGGCCGTGCCCGGCGAGGTGAACTGGGCGACCGCGCCCGCCAGAGCGGCGCTGAGCCCCTGCAGCGCGAGCATGCCGGAGGTGTGCAGCCCGAGCGCGTGGCCGCTCAGCTCCTCGGGAACCAGCGCCATCAGCCGCTCCTGGTGGATGAGGCTCGCGCCGTAGCCGACCGCGGACACCGTCACGGCCGCGACCGCGAGCGGCAGTCCCGGATCCCGTACGAAGAGCAGGTAGGGGGCCGCGAGGAGCGCCAGCAACGGCGCGCCCAGGCGGGCACGCGCGGCCGGCGGCAGGAAGCGGCCCACGGCCGTGTCCCCGGCCAGCATCCCGAGCGCGCCGCAGGCGAAGAGGAGACCGGCGTGCTCGGGGGCGTACGGGACGAAGAGGGACTCGCAGCCGACGATCAGGCCGTTGGGAATCCAGAGGGTGAGGTAGAGGCGCCGGCGGGGCGGGGAGGACCAGAGCCGGGCGTTGGTCCGCCAGGTCTCCGCGGCCGAGGGCCGGCCGGTGACGCGCGGCGCCCGGCGGGACAGACCCGTCCGGGCGATCAGCGCCGCCAGGAGATAGAGGGCGGCGCCGGTCAGCAGCGCGCCGCGCGGCGAAAGGAGCACGACCAGCAGACCGCCGGTGGCGAACCCGGCGATCTGGCAGAGCCCGGCGGCCATGTTCATCACCGAGCGACCGAGCAGATAGCCCTCCCGGGCCAGGATCTCCGTCAGCAGTCCATAGCGGACGCCTCCCCCCACCGAGCCGGCCAGACCCTCCAGGAGCAGGATCGCGAAGATCGCCCCCACCGGCAGCCCGGGGACGGCCTGGACCGCGGTGCCGAGGGCGTGGAGCAGCGCGACGCCGGCGAGGGTGCCGCGCGGCGGCAGCCGGTCGGACGCCGACAACAGCGCGATCGCCCCCAGGAGTTGGGCGAGGGACGGGCCGAAAAGGGCGAGCGCCGAGAGGAACGGCGAGCCGGTGGACCGGAAGACGAGCGTGGCCAGGCCGAGGCCGGCCACCGTCTGGGCGGCGACCTGGACGGCGGCGGTGAGGAAGAGCGGGGTGTATTCGGGCGTGCGGAACAGGTCGCGGTAACTGCGCATGATCCGGAGTCTTCGGGAGCGCCGCGCCGGGCGTTACTGTTTCGTGGGGAGGCGAAACATGGGCTGGTGGCAGATCGACGCGGACGCGCTCGCGGGCAGCCGCTTCGTCGTGTCGCCGCTGACCGAGACCGTCGCCGCGCTCAAGACGCTCGACCGGGCGGTGGCGGCACATCCGGGTGAGCGGTCCTGGCTGGCGGCTCATCTTCCCTCGTACCGCAGCCGTTTGACGGCCGATCCGGTCGACGCCCTGCTCGTGCGGGCCGCGCTCGGCCCGACCTGGAACGCGGACTTCGTCACCCCCACCCCGCTCGGCGAGGGCGAGCGGAGCTTCGAGGAGGAGCTGGCCGCCGTACGGGAGACGCACCCGGTCTCCGCCGTCGGTCAGCTCGCGGTGTCGCTGGGCGGGCCCGTACCCGATCCGCTGCGATCGGCCGCCGATCTGCCGGAGCGGATGGCCGACATACTCACGTGGGTGTGGCGGGAGACGGTGCTGCCGAGCTGGCCGCGCCGTCGCCGGATCATCGAGGCGGACGTCGTCGCCCGCACGGCGCGGCTGAGCCGGGGCGGGTGGGCGGCGGCGCTGGACGAGCTGGCTCCGGGCAGGCTGCGCTGGCTGGGCGACGGGCGGCTGCAGGTCAACTCGCGGGAGTATCCGCCGCGTTCGGTCGACGGCGGGCGGCTGCTGTTCGTACCGGTGACCGGGAGCGCGGGCTGGGTGTCGTGGGAGGGGACGGAGCGGTACGCCGTCGTCTACCCGTGCGCGGGCGCCCTGGCCGATCTGGAGGGTCCGGCCGTGCCCTCGGCCCTTGCCGCGCTGCTCGGCACGGCGCGGGCCGGGGTGCTCGTACGCCTGGAGACCCCCAAGTCGACCAGTCAGCTGGTGGCGCTGACCGGTCAGGGGCTCGGCTCGGTGGGGCGCCATCTGAAGGTGCTGCTCGACGCCCGGCTCGTACGGCGCAGGCGGGCGGGAAGGTCGGTCCTCTACTCCTGGACAGGGGCCGGGGAGGCGCTCGTACGGGCGCAGGCGTGACCTGACGTGAAGCCTGAAACGCGGGAAGGCCCCCGTCCCGGTGCTCTCGGGGCGGGGGCCGTTCGTCCGGCGGTCGATCAGACCTTGAGGGTCTTGATCGCGGTCGGGGCGTGGCCCGGCTCGGTCGCGAGCTCCTCGAACTCGGTGACGTCGCTCATGTCGACCGTCTTGCTCATGGCGATGTTGGTGATGCGCTCCAGGATGGCCTCGACGACGACCGGGACCTGGAATTCGACGGCCATCTTCTTGGCCTGCTCCAGGGCCTCGCCAAGCTTGGCCGGGTCCTCGACGCGGATCGCCTTGACGCCCAGGCCCTCGGCGACCTTGACGTGGTCGACGCCGTAGACGCCGAGCTCCGGGGTGTTGATGTTCTCGAACTCGAGGTTGACCTCGAAGTTGATGCCCAGGCCGCCCTGCGCCTGGCGGATCAGACCGAGGTAGGCGTTGTTCATGAGGACGTGGACGTAGGGGACCTTGTGCTGGGCGGCGACCGCCAGCTCCTCGATCATGAACTGGAAGTCGTAGTCGCCCGAGAGCGCGACGACCGGGGTCTCCGGGTCGGCGGTGGCGGCGCCGATCGCGGCCGGGATGGTCCAGCCGAGCGGACCGGCCTGGCCGCAGTTGATCCAGTGGCGCGGCTTGTAGACGTGCAGGAACTGCGCGGCGGCGATCTGCGAGAGGCCGATGGTGGTGACGTAGCGCGTGTCCGTGCCGAACGCCTTGTTCATCTCCTCGTAGACGCGCTGCGGCTTCATGGGGATGTTGTCGAAGTGCGTACGGCGCTGCAGCGTGGCCTTGCGCTCCTGGGCGGAGGCGGCCCAGGCGGAGAAGTCGGGCAGCGTGCCGGCGGCCTTCCACTCCTTGGCGATCTCGACGAAGAGCTCGAGGGCGGCCTTGGCGTCGGAGGCGATGCCGTAGTCCGGGGCGAAGATCTTGCCGAGCTGGGTGGGCTCGACGTCGACGTGGACGAACTTCCGGCCCTTGGTGTAGGCGTCCATGTTGTAGCCGGTGTGGCGGTTGGCCCAGCGGTTGCCGATGCCGAGGACGAAGTCCGACTCCAGGAAGGTCGCGTTGCCGTAGCGGTGCGCGGTCTGGACGCCGACCATGCCGGCGGCCAGCTCGTGGTCGTCCGGGATGGTGCCCCAGCCCATGAGGGTGGAGATGACCGGGATGCTGGTCAGCTCGGCGAACTCGACCAGCAGGTCGGACGCGTCGGCGTTGATGATGCCGCCACCGGCGACGATCAGCGGACGCTCGGACTCCAGGAGGAAGTTCAGCGCCTTCTCGGCCTGGGCGCGGGTCGCGCGCGGCTTGTAGACCGGCAGCGGCTCGTACGTCTCCGGGTCGAACTCGATCTCGGTCAGCTGGACGTCGATCGGCAGGTCGATGAGGACAGGGCCGGGACGGCCGGAGCGCATCAGGTGGAAGGCCTGCTGGAAGACGCCCGGGACCTGCGCGGCCTCCAGGACGGTCGTCGCCGCCTTGGTGACCGGCTTGGCGATCGTGGCGATGTCGACGGCCTGGAAGTCCTCCTTGTGGAGCTTCGCGACCGGGGCCTGGCCGGTGATGCACAGGATCGGGATCGAGTCCGCGATCGCGGAGTACAGACCGGTGATCATGTCGGTGCCGGCGGGGCCGGAGGTACCGATGCAGACACCGATGTTGCCGGCCTTGGCACGGGTGTAGCCCTCGGCCATGTGAGAGGCACCCTCGACGTGACGGGCGAGGGTGTGGCTGATGCCGCCGACGTTCTTGAGCTCGCGGTAGAAGGGGTTGATCGCCGCGCCGGGCACGCCGAACGCGTGGCTGACACCTTCGCGCTTGAGGATCTCAACGGCCGCTGCGGCGGCGGTCATACGAGGCATGGGAGGGCTCCTGCTTCGGCCAGGCGGAATCGGCGCCCCATCACTCCGGGGCTGATTCCGTATTGCGGAAGTATTGTTCTGCTATGTGGAAGCAATGTAGGTCGGGGTGGTGAGAGCCGTCAAGGGATCCATGGACGGCGATGGCCGAACTCCCTCCCCCGCCGGCTCGGATTGGTGGACGATGGGGTCGGACAGAACAGGGGGTTCGGCGTGGGTGTGGCTGAGTCGGTACGGGTGCGCTGCCCGGAATGTCTGCGGGAGCAGAGCTATGCGGTACCGGTCTTCCCGTGCGCCTGCGGCACACCGGTCGTGCCACCGGTGATCCCCGGGGCGACGGGCGAGCCGATCACGCACCGCAACTGGACGGACGAGTGGGTCACGGTCCGGTGCGTCGCCTGCGGCCGCGAGGACGAATGGCCCCACCCCGAGCTGGGCTGCGCCTGCGGCACGGTCCTCCGCGTTCCGGTCCTTCCGCCCGGGACGGGAGGCGGAGCGGCCGGTACGGCGCCCGAAGGCGGGGAGTGGCGGGACGGGGCGCCGAGCGTACCCGGCGAGGGCGACCGCCGGCCCGCACCCGCGCCCGCGCCGTACGGCGGCCCGCGCACCGGCGGCCCTGAGGGCGCGCGTACGGGGACGCGGGCGGGCTCCTGGGATGGGGTGGCGAGCCCGTGGGGCGGCGCGGACGCCTGGGGCCAGGGCGACGCGCAGGACAGTGCGGAGGACGGCGGGCGGGGCTTGCGCGGTGGTGAGCCACGGGCGGGCGGCGCGGGCGACCTGACGTGGCCGGAGCACCGGGACGACGCGGGCGCCTGGACGGAGGGCGTGGCACGAACCGGAGACCGGGATCACGGGGCCGGTCGGCCTGATGGCGGGCGCGGTGAACCGGAGAGCGGCCGGCCTGACGGCGGGCGCGGCGGACCGGAGAGCGGCCGGCCTGACGGCGGGCGCGGCGGACCGGAGAGCGGTCGGCCTGACGGTGCGCACGGCGGACCGGAGAGCGGTCGGCCTGACGGTGCGCACGGCGGACCGGAGAGCGACGGCTGGGGTGACGCGGCCCTGCTCGATGGCACGGCGCAACCCGGCCTTCCCGCCGCCGAGGCCGGCGGACAGCCCGGCGCCGGGGCCACCGGCCTCATGGAGACGCCGGACGGTGCCGGCCGAGGCCGGGGCGCGATACGGCCGCACGGTGACCCGGACCGGCCTTCCGTGCCCGCCGGCGCGGCCCCTCGGGCGGCGTACCGGCCGGTGGTCATCCGGACCGCGCGGGACGCCGTCGCCGCGTCCGCCGGATATCTGCGCTGGCTGGGGTTCCGGGATGTCGTCCAGCCCGAGGAGCGGTCCACCTCGGGCGTCGACCTACGGGCGCCGGGCCTGGTCGCCCAGGTCGATCCGAGCACCCGCCCGTCGACACTGCGCGCCGTCGAGTGCCTCTGGCTCAACGGCCTCAGCAGCTCGGCCGCCGGCGTCTTCTTCTCGCTCGCGGGTTACACCCCCGACGCCCGGTCCCGCGCCGACGACCTGGGGATCCCGCTCTTCGTCCTCGACCTCACCGGCACGCCTCAGCCGGTCAACTCCCACGCCGAGAAGCTGATCTCCGCGCCGAGCGGGTAGCGGCGGGCGCGTGCGCGGCGGGGCGGCGCGTGCCCGGCGGGGCGGGCGCGGCGGGGCGGCACGGGCGTGTGCCCGGCGGGCGGCACGACTGCCGGGCGCGCCGCGCCCGTAGACCCCTACGGGCGGCAGACGCCGCGCGGGGGCGCCGGGCCTCGTCGCCGGAGGCCCGGAACCGCCGGCGCATCCCGGCAACCGCAACCAGCGCCGCCACACCGCCGGGCCTCGTCGCCGGAGGCCCGGAACCCACGGCGCCCCCGACGACCGCACCCGGCGGGACCCCACCGCCGGGCCTCGTCGCGCCGCGCGGAGGGGTGCCGGCCTCGTCGCCGCCCGGCGACCTGCGCGACCACACCGCCGCGACTGCCGCCACCGCACCGACGGCCCGGCCACCCTGACGCCCCGGCGCGCCGAGCCGATCCGGCCGGCGCGTTCCGGGGTGTCCAGAGCCTCTGATTCCGGCCATCCGCGCGTGACGATCATGCTTCCCGTGGGCAGAACTCCCTTGGGGGGTGGGCGTGATGCCGACGCAGATGTGGTGGTTCCTCGTTGTGGCCTGCGGCCAACTGGCTCTCGCGGCCGCTTTGTTGCGAATCCGCAGTCCGCGGCGGGTGGAGCTCTCCCCCCAGGCTCTCGCTCTGCTGCGGGGCGGCCCGCGGGCCGCCGTCACCGTCGCGCTCGTCGCCCTGCACCAGCGAGGGGCGGTGGCCGCCGGCCGCAAGGGAACGATTCGCGCCAACGGCGGGCCGGGACGGGCCCCGGACCCGGTCCAGTTGGGCGTGCATCGCTCGCTCCAACGAGCCCTGGACGTCCGGGCCTTGGTCGCCCGGCCCCCGGCGCGCCGGGCCCTCGAAGCCCTGCGGACCGAGCTCGGGCGGGACGGGCTGCTGCGCCCGCCGGGCAGGCTGCGGGCCGCGCGGGTCACGCTCGGCTGCGTACCGCTCACCGTGGCCGGAGGGCTGCTGACCGCCGCGCCGTCCGGGGCGGCACTCGCCCTCTCGCTCGGCCTGGGCGCCGTACCGGTCCTCGCGGCGACGGCGCTGTTCCTGCTGCCGCCGACGCCCCGCGCCACGCGCCGGCTCCTCGCCGGACTGCGCGAGCGGCACCCGCTGCCCGCGCACCGCGCCGAGGTCACGGACGGCAAGCTGGTCCAGCTCTACGTCGCTCTTCACGGAGACCCCGCGCTCGCCCTCTTCCTCCCCCGCTTCTCCCGGGACGGCGGCCTGCTCGCCCGGGGCGGCGAAGCCGACCCCGGCCGGCTCTAGGGAGTCCCCGGACACGGCCTGAGGCCGCGCCATACTCGTCCCATGCGCATCCGGGTGGCCGCACCGGCCGAACTCTTGTTGCTCCAGGACATCGAACGGGCCGCCGGCGAGCCCTTCCGCTCCCTCGGTATGGCGGTCATCGCCGACGACGAGCCCCTGCCCCTGGACATCCTGGACGCCTACCGGCGGGACGGCCGCGCCTGGGTGGCGGTGAACACGGACGACCGCCCGGTCGGCTATCTGCTGACCGACACCGTCGACGGGGCGGCCCACATCGAGCAGGTCTCGGTGCACCCGGCCGCCGCCCGTCGCGGCATCGGACGCTCGCTCATCGAGCACCTGGCCGCGGGTGCGGTACGGCAGGGGCTGGCCGCGCTCACGCTGACGACCTTCATCGAGGTCCCGTGGAACGCCCCGTACTACACCCGCCTGGGCTTCCGCGCCCTCGACGAAGCGGACCCCGGTCTCACGGCGGGGCTCCGCGCCATCCAGCGGGCAGAGGCCGCGCACGGCCTGGCCACCTGGCCGAGGGTCTGCATGCGCCGCGAGCTGGTCCCCGGGCCCCGCTCCCCTCAGCCGGCCCCGCTCCCGTCCCCCGCCCCGTAACGCTCCCGCAGCTCCACCTTCCGCACCTTCCCGCTCACCGTCATGGGGAACTCGGCGAGGATCTCCACCCGGCGCGGGATCTTGTAGTGCGCCAGCCGGTCGCGGCAGAAGGCCGTGACGTCCTCCAGGGTCGGCGGGTCCGCCGGGTCGCGGGGGATCACGCAGGCGAGGATCTCCTCGCCGTAGCGGGGGTCGGGGACGCCGACGACCTGGACGTCGGCGATCTTCTCGTGACCGTGGAGGAACTCCTCGATCTCCCTCGGGTACACGTTCTCGCCACCCCGGATGATCATGTCCTTGATCCGGCCGACGATCTGCACGTATCCGTCGTCGCGCATCACCGCCAGATCGCCGGTGTGCATCCAGCGGCCCGCGTCGATCGCCTCGGCGGTCTTCTCGGGCTCGTTCCAGTAGCCGAGCATCACGCTGTAGCCACGGGTGCACAGCTCACCGGCCGTCCCGCGCGGAACCGTGGCGCCCGTGGCCGGGTCGACGATCTTCACCTCGACATGCGGCAGGACCCGGCCCACCGTGCCCGTACGGCGTTCGAGGTCGTCCTCGCGCCGGGTCTGGGTGGAGACGGGCGAGGTCTCGGTCATGCCGTAACAGATCGACACCTCGGCCATGTTCATCTCCGCGACGACCCGCTTCATCACCTCCACCGGGCAGGGCGAGCCCGCCATGATCCCGGTGCGGAGCGTCGAGAGGTCGTAGCTGCCGAAGTCGGGGAGGTTCAACTCCGCGATGAACATGGTCGGCACGCCGTACAGCGAGGTGCACCGCTCCTCCTCGACCGCGCGGAGCGTGGCCGCGGGGTCGAAGGACGGGGCCGGGATGACCACGCAGGCGCCGTGCGAAGTGGCGGCGAGATTGCCCATCACCATGCCGAAGCAGTGGTAGAAGGGGACGGGGACGCAGATCCGGTCCTGCTCGGTGTAGGCGAGCATCTCCCCGACGGAGTAACCGTTGTTGAGGATGTTGCGGTGGGAGAGGGTCGCTCCCTTGGGGAAGCCGGTCGTCCCCGATGTGTACTGGATGTTGACCGGATCGTCGCAGGAGAGCGGGGCCGGCCGGAGCCCGCCGGCCGTACGGTCGAGCAGCGCGTCCCAGCTCGCGTCGCCGAAGTAGACGGTCTCCCGCAGATCGGGGCATTGGGCGGCGACTTGGTCGACCATCGCGTGGTAGTCGCTGGTCTTGTGCGCAAGCGACGCGAAGAGCAGTGAGATCCCGGCCTGCCGGAGCACGTACTCCAACTCGTGGGCGCGGTAAGCGGGATTGATGTTCACCATGATGGCGCCGATGCGGGCGGTCGCGTACTGGACGAGCACCCACTCGGCGCAGTTGACCGCCCAGATCCCCACCCGGTCACCCTTGGAGACCCCGCTGCCGAGCAACGCGGACGCCAACCGCTCGACGTCGCCGCCGAATCGGGCGTACGTCCAGCGGCGCCCGGTCGGCACGTCGACCAGTGCCTCGCGGTCGGGCCAGGTGGCGACGGCGCGGTCGAGGTCGGCCCCGATGGTGTCGCCGAGCAGCTCGGTGGTGCCGGTCCCCCGCTCGTACGACAGCCGCGGTTCACCGGCCGCAGCCGTCGCGCCCTGCTTCGTGTCGTACGGAGTCCGCTCGCCGGTCCCGCCGGTCCCGGCGCTCATCCGAGGTCCCCCTCGCTGTACTCCGTGCCCGCGCCGTCGCCGTTCGCCGTACGCTCGCGCAGCTCGATCCGGCGGATCTTGCCGGAGACCGTCTTCGGCAGCTCGGCGAACTCGATGCGCCGCACCCGCTTGTACGGGGCGAGCACCGCGCGCGAATGGGCGAAGAGCACCTTGGCCGTGTCGGCGTCCGGCTCCCAGCCCTCCGCGAGGACGACGTACGCCTTCGGGACCGCGAGCCGCAGCGGGTCGGGGGCCGGGACGACCGCCGCCTCGGCCACCGCCTCGT
Source organism: Streptomyces sp. NPDC093600 (assembly GCF_044764755.1). Classification (NCBI taxonomy): domain Bacteria; kingdom Bacillati; phylum Actinomycetota; class Actinomycetes; order Kitasatosporales; family Streptomycetaceae; genus Streptomyces; species Streptomyces sp. NPDC093600. Next base: position 43,409 of record NZ_JBIWIU010000005.1, on the reverse strand, counting down.
GTTCCAGGAGCGCGCTCTCCAGCTCGAACGGCGAGATCTTGTAGTCGGAGGCCTTGAAGACGTCGTCACTGCGCCCGATGTACGTGATGTAGCCCTCGGCATCCCGCGAACCGATGTCTCCCGTGCGGTAGTAGCCGCCAGCCATCGCCTCGGCCGTACGCTCGGGGTCCCCGTGGTAGCCGGTCATCAGCCCCACCGGATCGTTCGAGAGGTCGAGGCAGATCTCGCCCTCGTCGACGTCCGGCCGCCCGCTCACCGGATCGATCAGCGTGACCCGGAAGCCGGGGCTCGGCCGGCCCATGGAGCCCTCCTTGAGCCGCTGCCCGGGGCTGTTGGAGACCTGGACGGCGGTCTCCGTCTGGCCGAAGCCGTCCCGGATGGTGACGCCCCAGGCCCGCCGTACGGACTCGATGACCTCGGGGTTGAGCGGTTCACCGGCGGCGACGACCTCGCGCGGAGGCTTCCTCAACTGGGTGAGGTCGGCCTGGATCAGCATCCGCCAGACGGTCGGCGGGGCGCAGAAGCTGGTCACGCCGTGCCGGTCCATCTCGGCCATCAGCCGGGCCGGGTCGAAGCGGGTGTAGTTGTGGATGAAGACGGTCGCCTCCGCGTTCCACGGCGCGAAGAGGTTGGACCAGGCGTGCTTGGCCCAGCCGGGCGAGGAGATGTTCAGATGCACGTCGCCGGGCATCAGCCCGATCCAGTACATCGTCGCGAGATGGCCGACGGGGTACGAGGTGTGGGTGTGCTCGACCAGCTTGGGCCGGGCGGTGGTGCCGGAGGTGAAGTAGAGCATCAGCGGGTCGTCGGCGCGGGTGACGCCGTCCGGCTCGAAGACCTCGGCCGCGGCGGGCGTCCCGAGGGTCCCGGGCGCCTCGCAGGCCCCGGGTCCGCCGTATGCCTCCTCGTAGCGCAGCCAGCCGCTCGGAGCGGCGGTGCTGTCCGTACCGACGGCGATACGGATGTACTCCCCCGGTACGTCGTCGAACTTGCCGGTGTCCTCGGCGCGCACGATCACATGCCGGGCCCGGCCGCGCTCGACGCGGTCGCGCAGGTCGGCGGGGCCGAGGAGCGGCGTGGCCGGGATGACGACCGCGCGCAGTTTCATGGCGGCGAGAGCGGTCTCCCACAGTTCGGTCTGGTTGCCGAGCATGACGATGATCCGGTCACCGGCGCGTACCCCGCGCGCCCGCAGCCAGTTGGCCGCCCGGTCGGAGCGGGCGGACATCTCCGCGAAGCTCAGCTTCGTCTCGGAGCCGTCCTCCTCGACGATGTGCAGGGCAGTTCTGTCGTTGCCTGCCGCGATGACGTCGAACCACTCGAGCGCCCAGTTGAAGCGGTCGGGCCGCGGCCAGGCGAAGCCTTCGTACGCCGTCTCGTAGTCCGCGCGGTGCTCCAGCAGGAAGTCGCGGGCGGCCCGGAACCTCTCCGTCGCGCTGGTAGCCGTCATGTGTCCTCCTCGTTGCGGGACCGGTCACGGACATCGTGTAATCAGTGACCCAGGTCTCACTACCCCCGTTCGGGGGTGAAGGAGTGTTCCGTGCCCGAGCAGACGCAAGGCGTGGAGATGCGGGCGGCGCTGCTGCGGCTGCGCCGCGCGACCGGGCTGCAGGTGGTCTTCGGCGGGCTGCTGCACGACGGCCGGCGGCTGAGGATCGCGGAGCTGACAGGGGCGCTGACGCCGGCCCTGCACGGACTCGCGGTCACCACGGGGAGCGGGCTCGGCGGGAGGTGTCTGGCCCTGGCGCGTCCGTGCGCGGTCACGGACTACCCGTCCGCGCGGCACATCACCCACGAGTACGACGGGGCGGTGGCGGCGGAGGGCCTGCGTTCGGTGATCGCGGTGCCCGTCGTCGTACGGCGCACGGTGCGCGGGGTGCTGTACGGGGCGTTGCGCGAGGCCCTCCCGATCGGTGAGCGCGTCCTCGACGCGGCCGTGGCGGCGGCCCGGGACGTGGAACAGGCGCTCGCGATACGCGACGAGATGTACCGGCTCCTGCCCGGGTCCGCCTCTGGGTCCTCGGGGTACTCGGGAGCTTCGGGGCGGTCCGGGCCCTCGTGGGAGGAGGTTCGGCAGGCGCACGGGGAGCTGCGGGAGCTGGCTCCCCGGATCGACGACCCGGAGCTGCGGGCGCGGCTGCTCGCGGTGTGCGGGCGCCTGGAGACCGCGTCCGCGGGGCCCGAGCGGCCGACGGGTGTGACGCTGACGCCGCGCGAGACGGATGTGCTGGCGGCGGTGGCGTCGGGGGCGACCAACGCGGTGGCGGCGTCACGGCTGGGGCTGCGCCCGGAGACGGTGAAGGGCTATCTGCGCTCGACGATGCGGAAGCTGGGGGCCCACACCCGGCTGGAGGCGGTGGTGGCGGCTCGCAGGGCGGGATTGCTCCCGTAGCGGGCGGACCGGGAGCGCCACGGCAACGCGAGTGGGGCCTGATGAGCGCACTACACCTCGACGGCACCGAACCGGATCTCGTACGGAAGCCCCTCCTGGGCCATGACCGCGAGCAGCCGCTCCGCCTCGCCGGTCAGCTCGGCGCGCTCGCTCCTGCTCGTCCGTCCGAAGGGCTGGACGGTCATCGTCGTGCGGTCCTTGGTCTCCTCCAGGGTCCAGAGCCCGGCGAGGAGGCCGTCGTACAGGAAGACGCGGTGCGCCTGGTTCCCTTTCCATCTGCGCTCGCTCGCGCCGGCGGGCATGAGGCGGGTGCGGTCGGCGTGGGAGAGCAGCAGATTGTCGAACTCGGGCAGGAAGCGCGGCGGAGCCGGGGTGTCCTCGTCGGGGCGCGGGGCGTCGGGGAGGTCGAACAGCTCGACGCCGTGCTCGTCGCGGAAGGTGAGGAGCTGGGGGCGGAGGCGCTCGAAGGCGTCCCGGAGCCGGGTGAGGCCGGACCAGGTCTGCATGTCCTTCACTGAGGCGGGGCCGAAGGCGGCGAGATAGCGCAGCACGGTGGCGTCGGGGGCGGGGGCCGGCTCGGCGGCGCGGCCGAACCATGCCTCGGCGGTGGTCAGGCACACCTGCCCGCTCCTGCGCCACAGGCCGCGCGGGGTGACCTGGACCAGGGGCAGCAGACAGCGCGCGGCGACGGTGAGGGCCAGGGGATCGGCGTGGGGCCAGTCCACCAGGAGCGCCTCGCGGATCTCCTTCGGGGTGCGGGGGCGCTCCTCGACGAGCTCTCGGGCGAGGGCGGCGAGCCGGTCGAGGTCGACGCCGTCGAGCCCCTTGCGGAAGATCGTGAGCTCGCGGTCGCGCGCCGCCTGCACCAGGGGCCGCAGGGTGAGCACGTCGTCGGCGGTGTGGGTGTGGAGGGTGGAGCGCATGGTGACGATCCGGGCGACCTCGCGCGCCTCCATGAGCGCGGAGAGCTCCTCGGGCCCGAACCCTTCGAGCCGGGCGGCGAGCGCGTAGTACGGCGGCTTGGTGTTCTGCGCCTGGAGGCCGACGAGATGCGAGACGGCGTCCTTGGCGGACAGCTCGGCGCGGGTCAGCAGCAGCTGTCGCGCGAGCGTGGCGCGGCCCAGCGCACGGGCGGTGAGAACCGGGGCGGTCGACGTGGAGGCCATGGAAGGAACGCTACTCGGGCTTGAGGACAGTTACCGTCCGCGGGAGGGGACGGTGCGGCGGCTGGGGCCGCCATCGCGCTGTCGCGATTCGCCCCGTATATCCTGCCCGAGGACCCTGATGAACGACCTGGTCAAGGCCCCTGATAAACCCCCCAGACCGAAGACCCTGACGAACCGAAGACCCTGACCGAAGACCCCGACCCGGGGACTTGACCGCGAAGGTGGACCACGATGTCGGAGCGCCGCCCCCGGGCAGCATGGCGGCGTCAGCCGGACCCGCCGGCCGACGCCACGCCGGTGGAGCCCGCCGCGAACGGCGCCACGCCGCCGGCCGACGGCCCGGGCGTCGTGCGGGGCACCGTGTACCGCGACGGGCACCGGGTCTCCTCCCCCGACTCGCTCGCCGAGACGTTCCGCCAGCTGCGCGAGTACCCGGACGGCATGGCCTGGATCGGTCTCCACCGCCCCACCGAGGCCGAACTCCACTCCCTGGCGGCCGAGTTCGATCTGCACGAGCTGGCGATCGAGGACGCGCTGGAGGCCCATCAGCGCCCCAAGCTGGAGCGGTACGGCGACACGCTCTTCGTCGTCCTGCGCGCGGCCCGCTACCTCGACGCGCAGGAGGAGGTCGACTTCGGCGAACTCCACGTCTTCGTCGGCCAGGACTTCGTGATCACGGTCCACCACGGTCCCGCCCCGGACCTCTCGGCGGTCCGCCACCGCATGGAGGAGAACCCGGCACTCCTCGCCCTGGGCCCCGAGGCGGTCCTGTACGCGATCCTCGACGCGGTCGTGGACGGCTACGCCCCGGTCGTGGCCGGAGTCCAGAACGACATCGACGAGATCGAGACCGAGGTCTTCGGCGGCGACCCCGCCGTCTCCCGCCGCATCTACGAACTCTCCCGCGAAATGGTCGAGTTCCAGCGCGCCACCCGCCCCCTGGTCGGCATGCTGCACGGCCTGATGGCCGGCTTCGCGAAGTACGGCACGGACGAGGAACTCCAGCGCTACCTCCGCGACGTGGCCGACCACGTCACCCACACCAGCGAGCGCGTGGACGGCTTCCGCCAGGCCCTGACGGAGATCCTGACGGTGAACTCGACACTGGTCACCCAGCAACAGAACGCCGAGATGCGCGCGTTGGCGGAGGCCGGCTTCGAACAGAACGAGGAGATCAAGAAGATCTCCTCGTGGGCGGCCATCCTCTTCGCCCCCACTCTGGTGGGAACCATCTACGGCATGAACTTCGACACCATGCCGGAGCTGAACTGGACCTTCGGCTATCCGTTCGCGATCCTCCTGATGGCTGTGGTGTGCACCAGCCTGTACTTCATCTTCAAGCGGCGCGACTGGCTGTAGCGCTGACCACGGAAGCGACATAAAATTCTCAACCGCGAATGCCCCTGAGAGGCTCTTTCAGCCCCGGCCGCAGAGCGGCGGTCGGCGCCGATACGGGGATCGTGAGGTGCTGGCCGCGATCGTCTTCGTGGCCACGGGCTGCACTTGGCGGCAGCTGCCACAAGCCTTCGGCCCTCTCGGGGCCGACCGCACACCGGCGCTTCACCGAGTGGACCGGCTTACGATCGCAGCCGTTCTGCTGGCTCAACCTCTACCGGTCGTCGCTGGCGCTCCTCGACGCGCTCGCCGCCGCGTTCCTGATCCGGGGCAAACGCCGAGGAACCGACCTCGCCTGCGCCATCATGGCGACCCACTGCGTCGCCAACTGGTACGCGATCTACGGCATCCAGCACAGCAACCTCGCCGCTCAGCCGGGCCTTCAGCGGCCAACCGTTTTCGCCGTACTTGTCCTGGGAACGGCACCGTTCATCCGACGGCACCTCACCCATGGAGAGGACCACCGAGCACAGACGCCCCGTTTGGTAGGGAGGGTGGGGTGGGTGCGCCTACCACCGCCCCACCCTCGCGATCTAATGAACTTCAGGACCAGTACGGCCGTCACCCGTGGAGACGTCACCGACGACGTACCCGCCCGCGGCGACGGATCGCTCACCTGTGACCCGTACAGCACCACCCGCATCAGCCGGGGGCGGTTGGGGCGCCCTCCTAGCCGGCCGACGGCTGGGTTCGGGCGCTGTTGAGTTGTGGTCGCCGGTGGAGATGTTGCCGGTGACGCTCCCGCCGATGCCGACCGCCCGGACTCCGCTGACCGTGACCGACGCTGCCGCCGACTGCGGGGCGGCCCGCTTGAGTGCGTACACCGACACCCCCAGACCAGCCAGACCTGCAAGCGCCCCTAGCACGCTGGCCACTTGGTCGGCGGTATCAAGATCACGCGCCACGACGAAAGCGAGCAGCCCTCCGGCCGACAAGGCCCCGACGACCGCGCCAGCCCAGGCAAGCACCCTCTGCTGCTGTGTCATATCGACCATCATCGGCTACGACACGGTCACCAGTCACGGACAGAAGAACTGGACTTAGCCATTCCGCGCCGCGCCAGCGGGAGGACCGCTGCCCCGTCGAGCCGAAGCCGGCCATACGCCCACAACCACTACAAACCCATTATTTCCAAGCGTCGCCCTGCTTTACGACGGTGGGGTACGGAGAATTGAGATGGGTGGACTTAGTACGAAACGAGGCTCCCTTGTCATCGACAATGAGCGTTCCCTGCTCACCCTTGTGCGTCCAATCGAGGGCAAGCTTCCAGGTGATGAGGCAATCGCATTGCTCGTAGCCTTCACCGGCAGCATTCGCTTCGATGGCGAATATTTCCGGATCGGTAGCGGAAACCTTGTACCCAAAAGGTTTCTTGATCACCTTCACTCTGTCGCCGTCTGCGCGAGTTACGAACTCGAAGTCCGGGGCGTCGCTGGCCAGCATGACCCGATAATTGCGCTCAAGGAGATCGCCACCGCAGTCGGTACGGAGGCTGACATCAGTGCCAGTCGGTAGCGGACCTCTACGAAGTTCGACTATCCGCATATTGCGGAGCACGACGTCATGACTGTTCATTCCCTGGATTACCAATCTGAGCCGTGTGATGCTGTTATCAATACCACCCAGTCGGTGAGCCCACTCGGCCGTCGGCTCCCCCGACGGCACGGGAATGTCTTCCGGCCTCTTGCCAGGGAATGTCCAGCCCTCGCAATTATCCTTAGCCGGCGTAAACTCCACAGTCGCAGCAAGAGGAGGAACGTCGGGATCGTCGCCGCCCACGTACCAGACACTGAGGCCACCGATAAAGGCGAGAGTCACAAGGACCGCGACCACTGTCATGGCGGGGGGCGGCGAGTGCACGTGCGTGACGTTGTTGTTGCCCGCGACGACCGCCCCGTTTACGTTCCCACCTGTGGCCACTGATCGTGGGCCGCCGGCCTGGACGCTCAATGCCTCCGGATTCGGAATCGCCGAGGCACCGAATGCGGGTGCTGCCTGCCCGTTGCTACCGCCACCACCAACAGCACGGTTACGAGCGTGCCGAAGTCTCCTCACGCCCACCTACGACTCTCTCCGCTCGCATGCGCTACTCCAAGCCACAGTCCCCACCCCTGACATCCGACGCGCCTGGCTGGAGTTTGGCACGTCAACCACATCCTCCACAGGAACCGTCGCGCTGAAGGCACTGCCCGCCCTTCCGATGCCTGGTGTGATCGAGCAGCACGCAAGCGGCGCCGCTGAGAACCCGGACAGACGAACGCGGCGGCCCACGGTGCCAAGCAGGGTAGTAGTCCGAGCGGACGCCGTCCTGCCCGCCCAGGAGCAACTGTGGAAACCACACGTCACCCGAGGTCGACGGGATACGCCCTCTTCCTCGCGCCGGGCTTCCTGCTCAGCCTGCGCTTCTGCGCGTCCCGCTGGTGATGAGTTTCCCCTACAGCCTCACCACCTGGCAGGGCATCGGCGACCCGGCCTTCATCGGCCTGCGGGACGGCGCCACCTGGTGGCAGTGATTCACCCGCATCACCGTGCCCATCCTGCGCCGCGAGGTCTACGTCGCCCTCGTCACCACCACCGTCGCCGGCCTGAAGTATTCGTCCAGATCTTCGTACTCACCGGCGACAGCCCCGGAAACTCCATCCTCGTCCGCAGAGTTACAGCTCGATGGCGCTGGAGTCGAGCCAGCTGTACGGGTTTGCCCAGGGGCCGGCCTTCGCGGCGGGCCAGTCGGGTTCCCAGCCGGGCCGGTAGCCGCGGGCTCCCCAGCCGTCCGGGCGCCCGTGGGGCATCTCCAGTCCGGCCTCCGCTGCGGCGCGTGCCGCGTCGTAGGCCTCGTGTGCGGCCTTCATGGCGGCGCTGTCGCTGTCGGCCCGGCCGGTGAACACGTGCACGCCGCGCAGGCCCGGCGTCCGGGTACTCCGTATCGGGACGTCTACCTCGAAATAGCGCTCGGTCATGACGTCCATCTCCTCTCTCGCGCGACCGCCCCGGCCCCGGCTGAAGGGACAAGGCCGGGGCGGCACGGAGGACCGTCACCCGCCACAGCACGGTCGGGTCCCCGATGCGGGCTTCGTCTAGAGGGTGAGGGTCCAGGTGTCCAGGGTGCCGGTGTCCTGAGAGGCGGTGTCCTGGACCCTGAGATGCCAGGTGCCGTTGCGGGTCTCGGCGGAGAGGTTCGCGGTGTACGTCTGGTCGAGGTCGTCGGCGTCGTCGCCGGCGGACGCGTTCTTCAGCCGGTAGGTCGTGCCGTCAGGAGCCACCAGGTCCAGTGTCAGGTCGCCGCGGTAGGTGTGGTCGATGTGGACCTCGGCCGTGCTGGTGGCGGAGGCGGCTCCGGTACAGCCGGTGATGCCGATGCTGCTGGTGACGGCGTTCCCCGCGTCGGGGATCGCGATGTCGGTCGCGTTGGTGCCGTGGCAGCTGGTCGGGGTGGGTGTGGTGCTGCTCCCGTAGGGGTTGGCCGCTTTGTCGGCCGCGTAGGTGAGCATGGGCCTGACCTGGTTCCAGAAGGTGTTCTGGCAGGAGTAGGGAGGGTGGAAGCCGCCGCAGGTGCCGCTGCTGGGCCCGACCTCCCATGTGAAGCTGGGGACTCCGAGCTGGTCGTAGGCCCAGTCGTCATGGCTGCCGCTGGCGTCGTAGAGGATCTCGCCGGGTTGGCCGTACTGCCATCCGCCGGCCAGCCGGGCCATCTCCTTGCCCATGGTGCGCAGTGCGGCGTCGTTGCCGTTCGCCACGTCGCTGTCGAAGCCCCAGGGGAACAGGACCATGTCGGAGTAGCTGTGCAGGGTGACGAACATGCCCTTGGTGTCGGCCGCGGCAGCCGCTGTGTCGCCTGTGGCGCGGGTGTCGGGGAACAGCTGGCGGTACAGGGATTGGAGTGACTTGTTCTCGGTCTCGGAGTCAGCCGACGGGCCCTTGTAGAGCTGGTCGCAGGGGTGGGAGCTGGTGCTTGCGCCGCCCCAGTGGCTGCTGTTGTTGCGGTTCAGGTCGATGCCGCTGCCGGAGGTGGGGCCCTCTGTGCACGTGGCCGCGGAGTGGGTGTGGTTGGCGTTCTTGCGGTGCCACTGCTGGCCCGTGGGGCCTCCGGTGAAGCCCTGCTGGACCATGTCGACGCCGTCGGGGTTGCCGATCGGAACCACCCATATCTCGCGGGTATCCAAGATCTTCGTCGCCGTGGCGTCGGTGCCGTATCCGTCGGTGAGGTAGTCGATCCAGCGGTACGCCATCTCGCCGGTGCTCAGTTCGCGGGCGTGCACCTGCGCCTGGACGAGGAAGCGCGGCTTGGTGGAGTCGGGCGTCAATCGGCAGCTGCCGCTCTGCTTCTTGGTGAGGCAGATGGCCTTGAGGTCGTAGCCGCCGGATCGGCCGGTGGATTTGCGCCAGGAGTCGCCGAAGTCGACGACGGTGGCGAGCGGCGCGTGGTCGGCCGCGACCTGGTGGAGGTGGGCGTACTGGGCGTTGACGGTGCGGTAGCCGCCGTAGTACGTCTCCTCGGCGACCGCTTCGGTGAGCGCGGGGGCCTGGCCGCTGCGCTTGGGCGGCTCCCAGGCGGCCGGGGCAAGCCTCTGCTCCACCTTGGGACGCAGGCCGGCGGCCTTGAGTCGCGTGGCGGTGGCTGCGTCGCCGAGGACGAACAGGTCGTCGCCGTCGCGGTCCTCGATCAGGTCGAACGCGGCGAGCCTGTTCTGCGGCAGGTGGGCGCCGTCGGGGATGCGGTACACGTAGGCACGGTCGTCGTCGGCCGCGCTGGGAGCGGCCGGTGCGGCCATGCCGTAGCCGGTGCCGGCCGCGACTGCCGCTGCGGTGGCGGCCGCCGCGAGCCAGTGGGTGAATTTCGCTTGCACGGGAACCTCGTTCGGCGTGGGGGAAGGTGGTGATCGGGTCCATGGCCTGTCCGGCCGGGGTGGGAAACGGGGATCCCGGCCGGACAGACCGTCGCGGGGGTCAGGGCATCACTGGCCGATGAAGCCGGTGAAGAGAAGGTTGTTGGGCGATCCGGCTCCGATGCCGGTCAGCTTTCCCTTGGTGGCGTTGTTCTTGAGGGCGGACTGCACCTGGGCGGGTGTGGCCGTCCGGTTGGCCGAGAGGTAGAGCGCGGCGGCGCCCGCCACGTGCGGGGCGGCCATCGATGTGCCGGACATCGTCGCGGAGGCGGTGTTGTTCGTGATGCCGGCCGAGACGATGGCGTCGCCGGGCGCGAAGAGGTCGACGCAGGGACCGATGTTGGAGCGGAGCCACCTGCTGTCGGTGCGGGTGCTCGCACCGACGGTGATGGCCTCGGGCACCTTGGCGGGGGTGACGTAGCAGGCGTCGGAGCCGTAGTCGTTGCCGGCCGCGGCGATGTTGACGATGCCGGATGCGACGGAGTTCCTGACGGCCGTCGCGACGGACAGACTGGGGTACTCCAGGCTCATGTTGGCCACGGCGGGCTTCACGGCATTGCGCGCGACCCAGTCGATGCCGGCGGCGACGCTCGTCGAAGTCAGGTCGCCGACGCAGTTGGCGACCTTGACCGCCACCAGCTTGACGTCCTTGGCCACTCCGTAGGACGTGCCGCCGAGGGTCCCCGCCACGTGAGTGCCATGCCCATGACAGTCGGTGTTGTAACTGTCGATGGTGTTCGCGCCCCAGGACGCGCGTCCGCCGAAGTCGTTGTGCGACGTGCGGATGCCGGAGTCGATGACGTACGCGGTGACGCCTGCGCCGGTGTGGGGCGCGGTGTAGAAGCTGTCCAGTGGCAGGCTCCGCTGGTCGACACGGTCCAGCCCCCATGAGGAGACCGCCTGCAGGGATGCCATGGCGTCCTGCTCGACGTAGGCGACCGCCGGGTCGGCGGCGAGCCGCTTGGCCTGCTTCTCGGTCATCCTGACCGAGAAGCCCTTGAGCGCGGAGCTGTAGGTGTGCCCGGCCTTGCCTCCGTAGCGCTTGGTGAGGGCGGCCTTGCGCTGCTCGACTGCCCGCGCCGTCGTGTCGTCCTTGAGGACGACGATGTAGCTGTCCTTGATGGTGTGGGGCGCACCGGCTCCCAGGATGCTTCCCTCGACGGCGTCCGCCGTCCCCGGCACGACCGCCAACACCGTTGCGGCCAGACCGGTGGCGAGCACCGTCCCGAGTATCTTCCGGACAGGCAGTGCGGTTCTCTGGTGCATCGATGCTCCTTGTCCAGGCATGCCTCCCCGTGGCCGGGGACGGCCACCGCGGGGGTGACGGCAGGGGAAGCTCCGCCTCACGACGCTGAAGGCTGAACAGCCGCGGCGGGATGGGGACAAGCATTGGGGTTCCTTCAACCGCCTGTAAATCACCGTGCGTTTCCGGTTCCGGACAATGTCCTGTTCAGCAGGGCCGGGCGGACGAATACGTGTTCCTGCTGGGCCCCCCGGTCTCGGCCGGCCCGAGAGCGACGCCTACCTTGTCGTGCTGGAACCTGACGCGCGCGAAAGGGCAAGGGCCTGCCGATGTCCTCCTCGCCATCGACAGGCCCCTGATGATGCGAAACCGGAGGCGTGGACCTGTCAGAAGGTCAGGCTCCAGGAGTCGATGTAGCCGGTGTCGCCGCTGTAGACGTCCGTGACCCGCAGCTTCCAGGTGCCGCCGGCCGCCGTGCTGGAGGCGTTGACGGTGTACGTGGTGATGACGTCGGCCGCGCTGTCGCTGGGGCTGGTGGCCTTCAGCTGAGTGGCGACGCCGTTCGGGGCAACGAGTTCGATCCGCAGGTCACCGCGGTAGGGGTGCTTGATGTCGACGGCGACCTTGAGGGCCGTCGGGGCGTTGCCGCTGATGCCCGTCACCGCGAGGGAGGACGTGACCGGGGTGTTGGTGTCCGGGATGGTCACGTTGGCGGTGTTGGTGAATACGCTGCCGGTGGGCGGCTGGGGGTCGGTGCCGCCGGACGCGCCGAGCGTACGGGCTGCGTCGGCGAGGCCCGCGCCGCAGCCGCCTGAGCAGGTACCGGGCAGCGTACGGGCGTTGGTCTTGATGGCGGACTCGATCTGTGCGGGCGTCATCGACGGGCTCGCCTGGTTCATGAGCGCGGCGAGACCCGCGATGTGCGGGGTGGCCATGCTGGTGCCGTTGTAAGCCGCGTACGTCTCGCCACCGAGACTGCGGATGCCGGTGTTCAGCGTGGACCAGATGCCGTTCGCGGGGTCGAGGGCGGTCTCGCCGCCGGGAGCGGTGACGTCGATGATGCTGCCGTAGTTGGAGTAGGCGGCGCGGTTGCCCTGGCGGTCGGAGGCGGCGACGGTGATGACGTTGTTGCAGTTGGCCGGCTGGAAGCCGGAAGCGTTCCGGTTGCTGTTGCCGGCCGCCACGACGACGGTCGTGCCGCGGCTCACCGCGCCGTTGATGGCGCTCTGGGTGCCGGGGTTGCAGGCGCCGCCACCGCCGAGGCTCATGTTGATGACGTCGGCCGGGTTCGGGTTGGCGGGCACGCCCTGGACCGAACCGCCGGACGCCCAGGTGATGGCGTTGATGATGTCGGCGTCCGTTCCGCCGCACCACCCGAGTACGCGGACGGGCTGGATGGACGCCTTGTGTGCGATGCCGGCGATGCCCTTGCCGTTGCCGGTGGTGGCGCCGATGGTGCCGGCGACGTGGGTGCCGTGCCAGGAGTTGTTCCTGTCACTGTCGGGGACCGGCCGACCGAACTCGTCGACGCCGCAGTCGCCCATGTTCATCCAGTCGCCGGTGTCGGCGGGGTTGCTGTCGGGGCCGTCGCCGTCGCGGGACATCCGCGTGTCGGAGATGAAGTCGTACCCGGCGATCACGTTGGCCGCGAGATCGGAGTGGGCGACGTAGCCGGTGTCGATGACGGCGACCTTGACACCTTCGCCGGTCGCCTTGTCCCAGGCACCGGGTACGTTCATACCGGCGACGGCCTCGAAGAGGTCCCACTGGCGGTTGTAGTACGTGTCGTTGGGCTCGACCGCCGTGGCGTACACGCGGCGATCCGGGACGACGTACTCGACGTCCGAGTCGGCGCGGAAGGCGGCCATGACGTCGGCCGCGTCCTTCTTGTCGAGCTCCGCGCCGAGGTCGACCAGCGCGGCTCCGGTGCCGAGGCGGCGCTCGAAGGCCAGGGTCTCGCCGGCCTTCTTGCCCTTGGCCTCGGCGTCCTTGGCGGCGGCGTCGTTGGACTTGGCTTCCGTGGCCTTGGACTTGTAGCCGACGATGAGGCGCTCGACGGGCCCCTCGGTCGCCGGCGCCGCGGCGTCCGTCTGCGGTGCGCCCGCTGCGGGAAGGGGCGCGCCGGCTCCCGGGGCGCTTCCCTCGACGGCGTCCGCCGTCCCCGGCACGACCGCCAGCATCGTGGCGGCCAGACCGGCGGCGAGCGCCGTCCCGAATATCTTCCGTGCAGGCAGTGCGGATCTCTGGTGCATCGATGCTCCTTGTCCAGGCATGCCGTCTTTGTGGCCGGGGGTGGCCACCGTGGGGTTTGACGGCAGGGGAAGCTCCGCCGCACGACGCTGAAGGCTGAACAGCCGCGGCGGGATGGGGACAAGGATTGAGGCGCCTGCAGCCGCCTGTAAATCACTGTGCACTTCCGGTTCCGGACAATGTCCTGTTCAGCAGGGATGTGAGGGATGAAACGGAACGGAAGCCACATGTTCTGCGTACCGGTTGATTCCACTGCGCCGTCACCGACCTTGACGCTCCCCGGAGCGCCATCTACAGTCCCCACGCCGACGTCCCCACCGTCGGCGTGGGAGGTACACGTGTTCCTGCTGGAGCCCGTCGGTCTCGGCCGACTCGAGAACGACGCCTACCTCGCCCTGCTCGACCTGAAGCGGGCCACAGCCGAAGAGCTCGCGGGAAACGTCGGCTGCTCCCCCGCAGAACTGCGCCCGGCGGTCCGCCGTCTCCTCGACCACGGGCTGGTCCAGCAGATCGGCTTCACCCCCGCGCTCTACGCCCTGATCGCACCCGAGGAGGCCCTCCCCGCTCTGATCAGCCGCCGGCGCGGCGATCTCGCCCAGATGCAGATGCGCATCGAGGAGCTGGCCGACCGGCTGCGTGCGCGGCCCCCGCGCGGGGGGACGCCGGTCGTCGAGCTGGTGGAGGGTGAGGACGCGGTACTGGCCGCGGTGTCCCGGCTCCAGCTCGAGGCGCGCGAGGAGATCGTCGCGGTCGACGCCCCGCCGTACATCGGGGGCCAGAGCAACCCGAACGACCTCGAACTGAGCCGGCTCGCGGACGGCGTCGCCTACCGGTTCGTCTACGCCCGCGAGGCACTGGCGTCGCCCGAGCACATAGCGGCCATGCGCCGCTGCACCGAGGCAGGCGAACAGGCCAGGCTCCTGCCGGACGTCACCCTGAAGATGCTCGTCGTCGACCGGACCACCGCGCTGCTGCCCGTCTCCTACACCGATCAGGACCCGGGCGTTCGGCTGCTCGTGCACGAGTCGGCACTCGTCGATGTCCTCGTCTGCTGCTTCGAGAGCCTATGGGCACGCGCCACGCCCTTCGACTCGCCCGACGCGCAGTGCGGCCCGTCCGCCAAGGACCGGGATCTGCTGTCGCTGATGGCGTCGGGCATGAAGGACCGCACCATCGCCCGATCCCTCGGCGTGACCGAGCGGACAGTGGGTCGCAGGCTCACCGAGCTGATGGCCGAACTGGGCGTGGAGACACGCTTCCAGGCCGGCGTCCAGGCGGCCCGCAGAGGATGGCTCTGACCCGTTCGACAGGCGGACACCGGGCACCGCGGCGCGGACGCGTCGCGGCGCGGGGCACCCGCTGCGACTGGCCTCGGCTGCGAACTCGACCCGCTGATCGGCTTCGCACCGGCTCACTCCACGCCCTTGGCTCCCTGACGGCCGCCCGCCAGGGGGTGCGTGCCGGTGTCTGCCTCGGCCGCGTCGGCGAGGGCCTCTGCGGCGGCTTCCGCGGCCCGCGCCGCGTCGTCGGCGGCCTGGGCGGCCGCCGTGTCCTCCGCGGACGTCTCGCGCGTGGCCGGCGACTGGGGCAGCACCTCGTTGAAGGCGCGGGACACGCCCTGGAGCGCGGCGGTGACCTCGCCGGGAATCATCCAGAAGCTGCTGCCCGCGCCTTGGGCGAGCTGGGGCAGCATCTGTATGTACTGGTAGGCGAGCAGCTTGGGGTCGGGGTCGTTGCGGTGCACGGCCTGGAACACCTCGTCGATGGCCCGGGACTGACCCTCGGCCTTGAGGATCTCGGCGGTACGGTTGCCCTCCGCCCGCAGGACGGCGGACTGCTTGTCGCCTTCGGCGGTGAGGATCTGCGACTGCCGTTGCCCTTCGGCGCCGAGGATGGCGGCCCGCTTGTCCCGCTCGGCGCGCATCTGCTTCTCCATCGCGTCCTTGATGGACTGCGGCGGGTCGATGGCCTTGATCTCCACCCGGTTGACCCTCAGCCCCCACTTTCCGGTGGCCTCGTCCAGCACGCCGCGGAGCTGGTTGTTGATCGTGTCCCGTGAGGTCAGGGTCTTCTCCAGGTCCATGGAGCCCACGACGTTCCGCAGGGTGGTGACGGTGAGCTGTTCGACGCCCTGGAGGAAGTCGGCGATCTCGTAGGCGGCCGCTCGTGGGTCCGTGACCTGGAAGTACAGGACCGTGTCGATCTCGACGACCAGGTTGTCCTCGGTGATGACCGGCTGCGGCTTGAACGAGACGACCTGTTCCCGCAGGTCGATGACCGGATAGACCCGGTCGATGTAGGGGATGACGAGGTTGAGTCCCGGCCTCAGGGTGCGGCGGTAGCGGCCGAGGCGTTCGACGTTGCGTGCGCGCGCCTGCGGAACGATGCGTACCGCCCGCACGACGGTGAAGACGGCGATCAGCGCGACGATCACGCCGGCGATGAGCAGGCCTGAGACTTCCATCGCTCACTCCCGGGGGTAGACGACGGCGGTGGCACCGTTGATTTCCATGACGTCGACGGTCGCTCCCGGAGGAATCACGAGGGTGTCGTCATAGGCGCGGGCCGTCCATTCCTCGCCGCCGATGCGGACCCTGCCGCCCAGGCCGGTCACCTCCGAGACGACATAGGCGGAACTGCCGACCAGGGCGTCCACGCCGAACCGCTCGGCCTGAGGCTTGAGCAGATGGCGCGCCGCGACAGGGCGCACGAAGTACAGGCTGATCGCGGCGAGGAGGGTGAACACCAGGAACTGCAGGGGCAACGGAAGCCCCAGCGCGGCGGCCCCGGCCGTGACCAACGCGGCCGCACCGAGGATCCCGAGCGCGGCGGTGAGAGTGAAGATCTCGGCCACAGCCAGCGCTCCTGCGGCGATCAACCACATCAGCCAATGATCCATGGCGTACTCCTGGCCACAGCGGCTCCACGGGGGCGGATCGACCACGCCCCCTTTGCTCTGCTTTTACCCTCTTTGGGGTAGCCCACGCCCCGCGGGTCGACGGCCGGGCACGCCCGAGCTCTGCCCGGCACGGCTGGCGCTGCGCGGTGAAGCGGCGGCTATTTGGGTGGCAGGGTCGCCGCGAAGGCGTGTCCCTCGTCTATCCACGCGCCGAGTAGGTCGTCCTCGGCGACGGCGGCGGATTCGTCGTACGCCATCAGGCACCTCTCCGCTGCTCGGCCAGCCTGCGCTGGAGGTCGCGCAGGTCCTTGGCGAGGGAGGACCGGACCCGCCGGGAAAGCAGCGGCGCGGCCAGGCCGAGGAGGCCGCCGGGTCCTCCCCGGACGCGGATGGCGGCGAGGGTGCCGCGCGGGTGCGGCTCGAAGGAGTACGTGACGCGCATCGGCATGGGCGCGACCGCTGAGACCATGTCCAGCAGCCGCGGGGGATCGTACGCGGCCACCCGCAGGACGTAGTCGATGCGCCGACCGAGGAAGTAGGCGGTGCGGGTGACCTCCGCGCCTGTACCGAACCCGCCGTCGCGCGCGGGCCGTGTCAGTTCCGCGGTAACCCTGCGTCCACTCGGCGTCGTGGCGCCAGTTCATGGCGTACGCGGCCACCCGCTCCGGCGGCAGCGGAATCACCCGCCGGACCGTCGCGTCGATCGTCATCGCCCTCGCCGCCTGGTGCTCGTGCCGATGCCTCGCCTCCAGGATGGCCGTCATCGTCGTCTGACGCGCGTCACACCCACCTCGTCGAGCCCCGGCCCGGCCCCCGTGCGCGGCGCACCTGCGGGCCGCCTGCCCAGGACGGCTCCGACGCCTTGATCACACCAGCACACCAGGGCCAGCTCACCTGCGGCCGACAGCCGTCGCGGCATCCCCTGGATCGACCTGATGGTGGAACGTGACAGGCGGAACGTACAGGTGGCGCTGCCTGCGCACGCGATCGAGGTCGGAACCGACCCCCTGGCCCCCCCGACGCGGAACTCGGTGGGCGGCTGGCCCTTCCTCGACGAGGGCCAGGAGTGGCCGGACTGTTTCTGCGGCGAGCAGATGGTGCTCTTCTTTCAGCTCGACATCCCCTCGGACCTGGATCCTTTCGGCGGAGACCACCTCTTGGTCTTCCACTGCCGCGCACAACGATGACTCCGATCCCCGGATGACCGACGGCCACCTCGCGCCCCGGTACTGGGACGCTCCGCAGCCGCCCCATCCACGTCTGTTCTGGCGGGTACTGCTCCAGCGTGACGCGGCGCTGCCGTCGGCGGAGCCCGGGCCCTCCTTGCGCGCCCTGCCGCTGACGCTGCGGCCCTTCACGGATTCCCGTGCCGGGCAGGGGCGGGGAGCCCAGATACTGGAAGGGTACGGTCCGGACAACCCGCCGCCCACGAAGGACGGCATCGGCCCGGACCCCAACGCCTACGAGGCCCCTCCGGAGGACAACACCCCTGAGCTGACGCCCAGGGACTTCCACGAGGTCCCGCTGGACGCGGAGGATCGGTGCATCGCCGAGAAGCACGCGGACCGCGTCCGCGAGGAATTCGGTGGCAAGGGCACCACCAGCGCCGCGGTTCTGCGCGGCACGCTGATGAAGCTGGGCTACCCGGAGTCGCGTATCCACGCCATGCCCGCCCAGGGCGGCTCCCCGCGAGTCCGCCTGGATCTGCGGATCGATTCCCAGGCCGCACTGGAGATCGTCGGCACGTCCAGCACCCTGGTCATCCAGCCGTTCGGGGCGGTGGCAGCCGAGAACCTGAAGATCACGGACGTCAAGCGGTAACCGGGTCGACGCCCCGTCATCCTGAGCGGGCGACTTCGCTCGCGGCGGAGAGGTGTTGCGGGTCAGCGGCCCCGTCCGCTCCGGGGACCGATCGTGATCAGGCGGGTGAAGTAGTCGTCGGGTACGCCCTCGTCGACGGGGCGGCCGTCCGCCTCGATCCAGGCGTGGGCGGTGAACGGCGGGACCACGCGCACGCCCGTGCACCAGGTCGGCCAGGTCCCCGACAGACGGCACAGCAGCGCGGCTCCCAGGGAGCGGGGAAGGCAGCCCTTGGGGCCGGCGCAGCGCAGGCTCACCGCGCACATGGCGCCGCGGGCGGCGGCGGCCTGCGCGGCGGTGGCAGGGGTGGCGCCGCGGCGCAGGAAGCCGAGCACGGCACGGATACGGCGGGGCGGCAGGAGCGAGAGCGCGAGCGCGGGGAGCAGGACGAGACGGGCGGCGAGGCGGCGGGTGAAGGGGACTCCGGTGGGCCGCTCCAGGGCGCTGGGGGTCGTCATTCGGCCAGCCCCGAGATCCGCAGTCGCTGGACGAGGGCCTCGACGTCCCGGCTCGCCTGGGCGAGGTCGATCTCGAACTCGCCGACGAGCGCGGCGACCGCGTCCGCTTCGTCACCGCCCGCCATGAGCGTCCTGACCACCAGCGAACCGCTGGGGTTCAACTCCCAGTACTCCCCCGCGCGTTCGTCGAGGAGGACCGTGCCGTAGTCGGTGTCCGCCGTGGAGACGTCGGCGCTGAACCGCAATGCCATGGTGTGCCTACCTTCCGTGTGGTGGAGTTCAGGGACCGTTCGGCGTACCGGTGCGGGCTGTTGTCGCGCGGCCGGAGAGGCCGCGGAGCCACACTTCGGCGGCGATGGTCGAGTAGAGGATCGCCTCGCGCAGTTCGGGTGTGGCGGGCCGCTGGGCGAGGCGGCGCAGAGCCTTGCCGTCGACCAGACCCAGCTGTTCCAGCCGCGAGTCCTCCCACAGCGCCAGCAGATCGGCGCGGTGTTCCCGCAGCCCGTTGGAGGCGTCCATGGAGGCGGCGGCCTTGTTGGTGCGCCGCAGGCAGGTCTCGGGGACGATCCCGCTCATGGCCGCGGTCAGGAGGGGCTTGTACTGCCAGGGCGTGACGCGCTCGCTCGGGCGGACCGCGAGGCACGCCTCGATGACGCGGTCGTCGAGGAACGGTGAGGCCATCGGCACGCCGGCCCGGGCCGCCATCCGGTCCCACTGGCGGATGATCCGGGTGCAGGAGCGGATCTGGTCGAGATCGGCGTGCAGGCCGCGGTCCGGGTGGAGCGGGACGGCGGTCCCGGCCGCCTCGCGCAGCGCCCGCCGGGCCGTCCGCTCGGCGTCCGGAGTGACCCAGTCGAAGAGGCGCGGCGGCATGCCCCAGCCGAGGCTGGTGCTGACGGTCGCGGGCAGCGGGGCGCGCAGGTGGCCGCTGGAGTCGGCGAGCCATGTCCCGTACGGCCGGGAGTCGGCCAGCGCGCGGACGGTGCCGCCCAGGGGCCACTGCCACAGGGCGCGGAAGCCGCGCAGCTGCCGCAGGGCGAACAGGGGGCGGGTGCGGGCCAGCCGGTGGTAGTACGCCTCGGAGCACCAGGCCACATGGTCGCCGCCGATGCCCGTCAGATGCAGCCGGCTGCCCCGCTCGGCCATGCCCGGCAGATGGTGCAGGACGCGGGAGCGGTCCATGACGCCGATGGTGGGTTCGTCCAGCAGGTCGTCGATGGCCAGCAGATCGCTGTAGACCAGCGGGGAGGCGTCGGCGTCCCAGACGACGTGCTCGACGTCCGGCAAGGAGCGCGCGGCCTGTTCGGCCCAGTACAGATCGGTGTCGGCGGGATCGCGCCCCGGCCAGGTGCTCGCCACCACCCGGGCCGGTGAGCGGTCCGCGAGGAAGCAGAGGGAGGTGGAGTCCAGGCCGCCGGACAGGTCGCAGCTGACGACGCCGCCCTGCCTCGTGCGGGCGTCCACCGCCGTGGCCAGCGCTTCCCGGACGGCGGGCGCGCCCTCGGCCAGCGTCCGTACGGGCTCGGGCGGGGTCCACCAGCGCGAGTGGCGCACGCTCCGGCCGTCGGCGGCGACGATCAGCGCGTCCTGCGGGGGTACGGCGGTGACGCCCTGCCACATGGGCGCCTCGGCGAGCGGGTGAGGGACGGGCCAGAGCAGCCGGACGGCCACTTGCTCCGGGTCCGGTTCGGCACCGAGAGCGGCGGCGAGTACGTCGGCGCGGCTGGCGGCCACCCGCACTCCACCGAGGGAGGCGTGGAACACCAGCCGGAGTCCGGACGCGGTGCCCTGCACCCTGAGCTGTCCGTCGAGCGCGCCGACGAGATGGAAGCTCCCGGGCAGGGTGCGCGCCAGTGCGTCGAGTTCGGTGAGGTCGGCCAGTCGCCCGGCACGGCGCCGCAGCTCCGCGGCGTCGACGGGGCAGCAGCCGATGACGGCGAGGGCGGCGTGGCCGGCGCGCGCGGTCACGATGTCCTGGGCGTGCCACTGACCCACCAGCCAGGGCCGGCCCGAGGCGTACGTGAGGACGCGCGTTCCGGGGCGGGAGAGGGAACGGGCCACGGCGGCCGCGTCCTCGCGGTCGGTGAAGACCGCGAAGTGCGCGTCGCCGGGGCCCGTCCCCGCACTCTCGTGCGGTTCGGTCATGACGTCGGGTCAGAACCGTCGGTCGTCAGTTCTTGCTCAGGATGAGCCGGTCGTTGCCGGAGCGCTGCAGGAGCCCGGTCTTCTTCCGGAACGTCCCGAGCTTGGCGAGCGTCGGCGCTTCGTATGCCTTCTTCATGTCTTCTCCTCGCTTGCGGGTGTCACGACCGCCTCCGGAGGAAGCGGTGTACGCACTAGCTATGCGCATCGGGGAAGGCTTCACAAGGCAACTCAAAGAAATACGAATATACGCACATTGCGAATGTGGCCGAATTCTCCCCTGCGGGCCGTGTGGATAGTCGAATGCGAAACTTTTGACATGTGGTGTGTCGGCCGGGAATGGCTGAACGTTCCGACCTGCGAAGCCGGCAATATACAGCCGACTTTGCCACGGGCGTACGCCGATGGCTGTGCGACGGAGCCGCGGGGGCGCACAACGCTCCTGCCGCCGCTCGTTCCCCGGCGCCGCCCCCCAGCCGGAATGGCCGGATAACACTGCCGCCCACTGCTGACGGACCGGCAACCTCACGGGGTATCGGCGGCGACCACCGGGTGCGGTTGCCCCTCTCCCCCCACACAACGAGGTCGAGCGATGTCCCCATCACGCCACTCCTTCCACCGCCCAGGCAGGCTCGCCGGAGCGTTCCTCGCCGCCGTGCTCGCCGGGACCGGCGGCCTCCTGGCTCTCAACCCGTCGGCGTCCGCGGCCGAGGAGCCCGGGGCCCGGGCACTGGCCGCCGCCCGTGTCGCCGAACGGCTCGACCGGGGGCTCGTCGCCGTGCCCGCGAGCGGCGGCGTCCTCGTCACCTGGCGCATGCTCGGCAACGACCCGTCCGGTGTCTCCTTCAGGCTCTACCGGGCCGGGACCCTCGTCTCCGAGACCACGAGGACCAACTTCCTCGACACCGGCGGCAGCACCTCCTCCTCGTACGAGATCCGCGCCGTCGTGGGCGGTACGGAGCAGCCGGGACAGAAGGCCGGCGTCTGGGCCTCCGGCCGGCTCGACATCCCGCTGCGGAAGCCGCCGGGCGGCACCACCCGTGACGGCGTCGCCTACACCTACTCCGCCAACGACGCGAGCGTGGGCGATCTCGACGGGGACGGCGCCTACGAACTCGTCCTCAAATGGGTGCCCTCCAACGCCACCGACGTGGCCAACTCCGGTACCTGCACCGGGCCGACGGTCTTCGACGCGTACGAGCTGAACGGCACCCGCCTGTGGCGCGTGGACCTGGGCACCAATGTGCGCAGCGGCTCGCACTACGACTCCTTTCAGGTGTACGACTACGACGGCGACGGCAGGGCCGAGATGGCCGTCCGCACCTCCGACGGGTCGAGGGACTCCGTCGGGACCGTCATCGGCGACGCGGGCGCCTCCCATCTCGCCGCCAACTGCGCGGTGATCAGCGGCCCCGAGTACCTGTCGGTGTTCAACGGTCAGACGGGCCGGGTCATGGACTCCGTGCCCTTCGAGCCGGCCCGCGGCTCGGTCGCCGACTGGGGCGACACCTGGGGCAACCGGGAGGGGCGGCTGCTGTCCGCCACCGCGTACGTCAACGGCTCGACACCCAGCATGATCTTCAGTCGCGGCATCTACGAGCGGATCGCGATCGCCGCGTACGACTGGAACGGCACCGACCTGGTCCGCCGATGGAAGTTCGACACCAACTCCTCCACCAACGCGGGCAAGGGCTTCGACCGGCAGGGCAACCACAACCTCGCCGTGGCGGACGTCGACGCGGACGGCAGGGACGAGATCATCTACGGCGCCATGGCCGTGGACGACAACGGCGCCGGGCTGTGGACCACCCGGCTGGGCCATGGCGACGCGCTGCACGTCGGCGACCTGAACCCGGCCCGCCCCGGCCTCGAGGCGTTCAACGTGCACGAGAGCACCGGCTCGGCGTACGGCTTCGAGATGCACGACGCGCGGACCGGCGAGGTCCTGTGGGGCCGGAGGACCGGCACGGACGTCGGGCGCGGCATCTGCGCCGACCTCACCGACGCTCACGCGGGCGCCGAGTGCTGGTCCAGCGGGGGCGGGCTGTACGCCGCCGACGGTACGCACATCAGCGACGCCGTCCCGGGCTTCGGTGGCGGCGCGTCGTACAACTCGGCGATCTGGTGGGACGGGGACGCCAACCGTGAACTCCTCGACCACCGCTGGTCGGGCACGGCGGGCTCCGGCTACGGCCAGATCCTCAAGTACAACGGCTCCACGGAGCTGACCCGCCTCTGGTACGACCAGGACGCCCGCTCCAGCAACTGGACCAAGGGCAACCCGGCGCTCTCCGCCGACCTCCTCGGCGACTGGCGCGAGGAGATGATCTGGCGCAACAGCGACTCCACGGCGCTGCGCCTCTACACCACTCCGCACCCGACCCCGTTCCGGCTGCCGACCCTGATGCACGACCCGGTCTACCGGCTCGGAGTGGCCTGGCAGAACACCGGCTACAACCAGCCGCCGCAGGTGAGTTACTACCTCGGCA
This sequence comes from Streptomyces sp. NPDC093600, assembly GCF_044764755.1. Classification (NCBI taxonomy): domain Bacteria; kingdom Bacillati; phylum Actinomycetota; class Actinomycetes; order Kitasatosporales; family Streptomycetaceae; genus Streptomyces; species Streptomyces sp. NPDC093600. The sequence continues at coordinate 20,232 of NZ_JBIWIU010000005.1, read as the reverse complement.
CGAGGTAGCGGAACGAGAAGCGGCGAGAGGCCTGCGCCCCGCCGCCCCCGTCAGCTCCCGTAATCCTCCACCAGGTTGGCGATGATCGCGAGCAGCGCGTCGGCGCGCCGACGGTCCTCGCGCTGGTCGCGCAGGGCTTGGTCGGCCGCCCGCAGGCGGGCCAGGGCGGCCGGGTCCCGATCCATGATCCCGTGGCGTACCGGGACGGTGATCAGGTCCAGGCATTCGGCGAGCAGCAGCCGGGTGGACCGGGACGGCGGGGTCGGGTCGGGGGCGGCGTACCCCGTGGTCAGGTACCGGGCCGGGTCGGTCAGGCTCCAGCCGACGACCGTGCCGGCCTGGACGAGGAGCGCCACGTCCGGGGCGATGCCGACGCGGGCCTCCAGCGGCTCGTCGAGGACGTCGAGGTCGCGCAGACACGTCAGCTCGGCGGCCTCGGGCGCGCAGCAGAGCACCGTGGTGACCTCCAGGCGGAAGTCCCGGGCCTCGTCCGCGCGGAGCCCGCCCGGGCGGACGGCGGGTGAGGCGGGCACGCGGGCGCGGTCCTCGGCCGGAGCCGACTCGTCCGGCAACTGCAGCCTGACGCCGACCAGTCGCCGGTCGGTCTGCTCGAAGCGGAGTTCGTCGGGGGTGTCCCACAGCCAGTCCGAGCTGCCGAACGTGTCCGTCAGGAACCGCTCGCGTTCCTCCGCGTCCGAGTACGGCGCGACGAGCACGCGCGTGCTCTGGTCGCCGAAGCGCGGAGTGACGCGCAGCGGGTCGTCCGTCACCGTCGCGTGCCAGTCGCCGTCGAGGGTGAGTCTCATGGTGGATGCCGCCTCATCGGATCTGTACGGCCGGAGCCATGTAGCCGTTCTTGGCAGGAATCCTGCCCTCCACCACGTCGGTGTGGGTAATCGGCCCGCCGGGGTCGGTGGGCAGGCCGCCCAGCGCCTTCGCGCCCGAATCGCCCTTGATTCCGGAGGGGCCGTACGCCGTGATGGCGTTGCCTGCTCCGGCGCCGCCGCCCCTGGTCACCACGACGTCCTCGCCCTGCCGGAAGATCAGGTTTCCGCTGTTCGCCGTCGAGTGGTAGACCGCGTCCGGGTTCTTGAGGATCTCCATGACCCGTTCGTCGCTGAAGCCGTGCCGGGTGTCGCCGTGGTAGTCGCCGTCCTTCCTCATCCGGCCGCCCTGCGCTCTCTCGATGACCTCGTCGGTGGTCTGGATGGCCTTCTCCCGGGCCATCTGCGCCTTCTCCTCCTTCGTGTACTTGGGCATGAGACCCAGCGGGTCGCACGCGCTGTACGGGTTGTCGACGTAGCCGACGGGATTCGGCGCGGGAGCGAGGCCGAGGGGGTCCGGGGAGGTGTAGCGGCCGGTCTCGGGGTCGTAGTGGCGGAGGTAGTTGTAGTGGAGACCGGTCTCGGGGTCGTAGTACTGGCCGGGGAAGCGGAGGGGGGTGTAGGCGCTGCTGTCACGGGCCCAGGCGGTGGTGCCCCACAGCGTGGTCCGGGAGTGCCACGCGATGTCGCCGGACTCGTCGATCAGTTCGGTGGGCGTGCCGACGAGGTCGGTGGCGATGGCGAAGAACCGGCGGTCGATCTCCTCCTGGCGGTCGTCGGCGGTGAGGATGCGCTCGGTCTGGGCCAGCGGGGCGGCGTCGCGGTGGTCCCAGGTGAGGGCGACCGTGTTCGGCGCGTCCGGCCGGTGGCTGGTCTGTTCGCAGAGGGTGAGACCGTCCCAGGTGAAGCGGACCTCCTCCACCACGCTCTCGCCGTCGGCGGCCAGGCGCTGTTTCGCGGTGCGGCGGCCCAGGGGGTCGTAGCGGTACCTCCAGCGGGTGCCGTCGGGGGTGGTGACGGAGGTGAGGCGGTTCTCCGTGTCCCACGTGTAGCGCCAGGTGTCGGGCTTGCGGGAGAGGCGGGTCTTCTGCCGCAGGACGACCCGGCCGAGGGCGTCGTGCTCGAAGCGGACCCCTCCGGCCCGGGTGATGGTGGTGCCGGTGTAGGCGCGTGCTCCGGTGGCCTCGCTGCCGGGGTGGTGGTCCGGCCAGGAGGCCGAGCTCTGGTTGCCCGCGTCGTCGTAGGCGTACCGCTCCGTCCAGCCGTGCGCGTGGACGGCGGTGACCCGTCCCGCCCGGTCGAGGTCGAAGGTGCGGCTGCCCGACAGGCGGTCCGCGACGGAGGTCAGATGGCCGTCGGCGCGGTAGGCGTAGGCGCGGCTGTTGACGGTGCGGGCGCCGGCGGTGATGTGCTGCGCGGCGAGCCGTCCGGCCGCGTCCCAGGCGGAGGTCACGGTGAGCGCGTCGCCGAAGACGCGGGCGAGTTCGCGACCCGCGGCGTCGTGGGTGAAGTCGACCTGCTGACCACCGGTGGTCAGCCGGAGGGGCCGTCCGTCGGCGCCGTAGGCGTACGAGGTGACGTGGCCGGTCGGTGTGGTGCGGCGCCTGCGGCGGCCGAGGTCGTCGTAGGCGTAGGTGAGCGGACGGCCGTCCACCATCTCCGCCTTGACCTGTCCGCGGCGGTCGTACTGGTAGCGGAGCTCCCCGTCGGGTCCTGCCGCCTCCAGCAGGCGTCCGGCCCGGTCGTAGGCGTAGGACGTCATCCGGCCGTCGACGTCCTTGCGGACCACCTGGCCGAGCTCGTCACGTTCGAACGAGATGGTTCCGCCGAGGGCGTCGACGCGGGCGGCGAGCCGGCCCGCGGCGTCCACCCGGTAGGTGAGGACGCGTCCGTCGAAGTCGGTCTCGGAGACGACGTTTCCGGCGGAGTCGTACGCGTACGTCCAGGTCAGGCCCTGCGGGTTGGTGACGCGGGTGAGGCGCAGCTCGGCGTCGTGCTCGAACTCGTAGCGGCCGCCGTCGGGCCGGGTGCGGGCGACCGGCAGGTCGAAGTGGGTGTACTCGAAGCGGGAGACGCCGCCCGAGGCGTCGGTACGGGTGAGCAGGTTGCCCTCGCCGTCGTAGGTCCACGACTCCGTGGCGCCGTCCGGGCCGGTGCGCCGGGCGAGCTGCCCGTCGGCGTCCCACTCCAGGAGGGTGACGCCGCCCAGCGGATCGGTGACGCGGACCGGTCTGCCGAGGCCGTCCCGCTCGGTGCGGGTGGTGGCGCCGGCCGGGTCGGTCACCTCCACGGGCAGTCCCGCCGCGTCGCACACCACGCGTGTCGTGGCGCCGAGGGCGTCGGTGACCGAGGTGAGCCGGCCGGCGTGGTCGTAGGTGTAGCGGGTGGTGGCGCCGGCCTGGTCGGTCACGGCGGTGCGGTTGCCGTGTTCGTCGTACTCGTGGACCAGGCGGGCGCCGTCCGCGTCCACGACCTCCACCGGAAGCCCGAACGGGCCGCGTACGGTGCGCAGTTCGCTTCCGTCGGGGCGGACGGCGGCGACGAGCCGGCCCTCCTCGTCGTAGGAGAAGGTGGTGGTGAGGCCCAGCGGGTCGGTACGGGTCAGGAGGTTGCCCCGCGGGTCGTGGGTGAACCGGGTGGTGTGGCCGAGCGGGTCGGTGATGGCGAGCAGGCGGCAGCCCGGGCCGTAGAGGTGGCGGGTCGCGTGCCCCTCGGCGGTGGTGACCGTGGTGGTGTGGTGGCCCGTCGTGGGGTGGGGTTCGGTGTACGTGAGGGTGATGTGGACGTGGCCGGCCTCGCCGCCCTCCGCCACGACGCGGTCACGGTCGTCGTAGACGTAGTCGTAGCGGCTTCCGTTGGAGTCGATCCAGGCGATGACGCGGCGGCGGTCGTCGTAGAGGAAGGTGGTCGTGGCGCCGGACGGCTTGGTGACCGTGGTGAGGTCGCCGTCCTGGTAGCCGTAGCTCATCAGGGGCAGGTCCGCGCCGTCCTCGCCGGCGCCGGCCAGGGTCAGGGCGGTGATCAGGCCGTCGGTGGCGGACAGTCGCAGCCGGTGGCCCGCCGAGTGGACGAGGGCCAGCGGCAGCCCGTTCTCGTCGCGGTCGACGGTGAGGGTGTGGCCGTTGCGTTCGGTGACGCCGGACAGCCAGGCGACGCCGTCGCCTCCCGGTTCGCTGCCGGGCGGGGCGGTGAAGTGGAAGACCAGGCCGCTGTCGAGGGCGGTGACGGTGTAGTCGCCGTCGGCGTCCCGGGCCAGCAGGGTACGGGCCCGGCCCGATTCCGGCGGGGTGGGCGCGCCGGGGGCCGGGTGGGGGTACGGGATCAGGAGCCCCTCGGCGGTGACGTGGAGGACGCCGACGGCGTCGATCTCCAGGCGCTCGTCGACGGTGGAGGTCCAGGCGGTCCCGAGGAAGCGGCCGAGCGCGCAGCCGGACTCGGTGCGGCGGGTGAAGACGAGCGGCAGGATGCCGGGCAGTTCGACGTCGGTCTGGGGCAGGTACATGTGGCCGGTGGCGAGGTCCACCGGGTCGCCACCGGCGTCGCGGTCGCCGTCGGAGGTGTTGCGGGAGCCGTCCGGGTCGTTGTCGAGCAGATTGCGCGCCCGTGCGGCGTCGGCGGCGTCCGCGCCGATGCGCACGCCCTTCACGGCGGCGCCGCCGCCGGCGGTGGCCGCGGTCAGCGCGAGGTCGGGGATGAGCCGGCCGAAGCCCTCGGCCGGGTCCTTCATGAAGTCCTTGACCATCTGGCTGCCGGTGCCGACGGGGTCGTTGACGGCGACCACCAGACCGGCGGCCAGGCTGTTGAGGGACGTGGCGTACTCGGCCGGGTGCGTGATGTTGTACGGGTCGAGGGGGTTGACGCTGCGGACGAAGTTGAGCAGCCCCGCCGTGCCCTTGATCAGGCCGCCGCCGACGTGGTCGCCCATGATCTGCAGCTCCTGGAGCCCGTCGCCGGCCTGTTCGGCGTACGAGGGCTTCTGCGGGGCCATGTCGCGGGCGGCCCGCACCAGGGTGCGCGCGTTCTCCGCCGCCGAGTTCCGCTGCTTGCGCGCCTCGGCGAGGATGTCCTGGGCCTCCTTCATCAGCTTCGTGCCGGGGTCCTCGAACGTCGCCGCGGGCCTGGGCGGGAGCGAGGCCGGGTCGCGCTTGTCGGCGGGCTGGGCGTTGTAGCGGTCGACGGCGCTGTTGTAGTCGTCGACCTTCTTGCGGTGGGCGTCGGCGGCGTTCTCGGAGGCTTTGACGCCCTCCTTCCACTTGTCGATGGCCGCCTGCGCCTGTCCCTGCGCCCAGGTGACGGTGTCGGCGAACGCCTCCAGCGCGCCGACCGCCTTGGCGCAGGCGTCGGCGGCGGCGTACCACTTGGGCGGCTGGGTGCTCACCGCGGTGCGCAGCGCGTCGGCCGTCTCGCCCTTGAGCCGGGAGGAGTCGAGGCCCTTGAGTCCGTCGCCGGTGTCGTCGAAGGCCGTCTGAAAGGCGCGGAGTTTGGTGGCGGTGGCGTTGATCTTGCTCGCGCTGCCGTAGATCAGCTTGGTCTTGTCCTCGGTCTGGCCGAGGTCCATCTCGTCGACCTCGGCGCCCATGCGGTTGGCGACCGAGCGGGACTGCTCGCGCACCCAGTCGGCGCCGGACTGCCAGCCGACGTCGTCCAGCCGGTCGGCGGTCCAGTTGCCGACGTCCTCGACCCGGTTGCCCACCCACTCGACGCCGTCCTCGACCGCGTCCTCGACCACGTCCGGCGTGATGTCGCTGATGAAGTCGCCGATACCCACTGTCAGTTACCCCCGGAGTCGCCCTGCTGCTGTTTCGCGCGTTCCTCCGGCGACGGGCCGAAGCTGTCGTCCAGTGCCCGGTTCCACTGTTCGTCGGAGATGCCGAGCGCCTCGTTGAGGATCTGCGACCGCTGCCCGCCCTGGCCTTCGGTGAGCACGGTGCGGCCGGTGTCCTTCCAGGTCTGCGCCATGTCCTGGCCGGCCTTCTCGAACGACTCGGGGCTCCAGTCCGGATCCAGGGAGTCCGGGGTGAAGATGTCGCCCCAGTTCTGCTTGGTGATCTCTTCCTCGCTGGCGTGCGGGTTGCCGCCGAACACCGCGTTGGCGCCCACCTTGAGGGTGCCCGCGATGTACTGGTCGTGCTCCCATGTGGTGCCCGCCGCCAGGCCGAGCTGGTTCGCGAGCGTGCTGGCGTCCCGTACCAGGGCGCGTACGCCCCACTCCCAGCGCTCGCAGAAGTCCTCGAAGTCGACCGACAGGCCGTGGTGCCCGGCCTCCATGCCGGTGATCGCCAGCTCGGAGAAGCCCTTTCCCATCACCGAACCGGTGGCACCGCCGAGGTCGCCGAGCTGGTCGATGGTCGCACCCACGCCGCGGGTGAACTTGGCGACGGAATCCTTGTCGAGCTGCAGGTCCATGCCTTCACCGCCCATGACCGCGCTCCTGAACCGTCTCACCGGCGTCGACCGCGGCCGCGTCCGGAACGATGCCGGCGACCGGCGGGAAGAACATCGACCCGTGCTCGGTGGCGATGTCGACGGCGAGCCCGGCGGGCTCGCCGAGGGTGGGCACGATCTCGTCGACGATCCGGGCGCCCAGCAGCGCCGCGTAGTCCATGGGCTGGTCACCGGGCCCGTGGTGCAGGGCGAACCTGGCGAGTGCGGCCTCGTCGGTGAACCCGCAGATCCATCGCACCCCGCCGGCGCGGACCGACCAGAGACCGCCGTCGGCCACCGGCACCAGAAGGATGGAGCGTCGCATCTCGCCGACCAGAGCGCGGGGGTCGTCGCCTCCCGCTCTCCGCTCGGCGATGCGCTCGGCGAGCGCCGCCTTCGGTTGCTGCACGGTACCTCCCTGGCCGTAGGTGACTGTTGGCACCGTAGAGCAGGACGCGCGCGAGGGAGGGGACGGTTCTCATACCGGTGTCCGCGGGCCCGGAAAAGACGAAGGGCAAGGAGGTCACCGACTCCTTGCCACTCTCAACTTATAGCGCACGGGGGGCCTTGCGGCAAGGCCCTGGTGCGGCCGCAGAATGATCGGCCCAAGGCGAGAACCTGCATGGAATGGGCGTGTTGTCGATGATGGACGTGATCGTGGTCGGCGGCGGACCGACCGGCTTGATGCTGGCCGCCGAACTGCGGCTGCACGAGGTGCGGGTGGTCGTGCTGGAGAAGTCGGCCGAGCCGACCAGGCAGTCACGGGGGCAGGGCCTGCACGCGCGCAGCGTCGAGGTGATGGACCAGCGCGGCCTGCTCGGCCGTTTCCTCGCGGTCAGCGAGAAGTTCCAGGTCGGCGGTCTGTTCGGCGGCATCATGAAGCCGTGGCCGGAGCGGCTGGACACGGCGCACCCGTACGGCGTCGCCGCCCCGCAACCGGTCACCGAGCGGTTGCTCGACGAGCGTGCGCGGGAGCTCGGAACCGAGATCCGGCGCGGCTGCGAGGTGGTCGGGCTGAGCCAGTCCACCGACGAGGACGGGGTGACGGTCGAGCTGGCGGACGGCACACGGCTGCGTGCGCGGTACGTCGTCGGGTGCGACGGCGGCCGCAGTACGGTGCGCGGACTGCTCGGCGTCGGTTTCCCCGGTGAGCCCGCCACGGTCGAGACGCTCCTCGGCGAGATGGAGGTGACCGCGGATCCGGCGACGATCGCCGCCGTCGTCGAGGACGTCCGCAGGACGCACCTGCGGTTCGGCGTCACCCCCGGCGAGGACGGGGTGTGCCGCGTCGTCGTGCCCGCCGACGGGGTGGCGGAGGACCGTGCGACCGAGCCGACCCTCGACGACTTCAAGCGGCAGCTGCGGGCCCACGCGGGCACCGACTTCGGGGTGCACTCGCCGCGCTGGCTGTCCCGGTTCGGCGACGCCACACGGCAGGCCGAGCGCTACCGCGTCGGCCGGGTGCTGCTGGCCGGTGACGCGGCGCACATCCACCCGCCGACCGGCGGGCAAGGTCTCAACCTCGGCGTCCAGGACGCGTTCAACCTCGGCTGGAAGCTGGCCGCGGAGGTCGACGGCTGGGCGCCGGAGGGCCTGCTCGACAGCTACCACGCCGAACGGCACCCGGTGGCCGCCGCCGTGCTGGACAACACCCGCGCGCAGATCGCTCTGATGGGGACCGATCCGGGGGCGACGGCGCTGCGGGAGCTGTTCGCGAGGCTGATGGACTTCGAGGAGGTGAACCGGTACGTGACCGGGATGATTACCGCGCTCGACGTCCGCTACGACTTCGGCGAGGGCCATGAACTGCTGGGCCGTCGGATGCGGGACGTGGAGCTGAAGCGCGGGCGCCGCCTCTACGAGCTGATGCGCGGTGGGCGCGGGCTGCTGCTCGACCGGACCGGCCTGCTGTCGGTGGCGGGCTGGGCGGACCGGGTCGACCATGTCGCCGACGAGAGTGCGGAGTTCGACGTCCCGGCGGTGCTGCTGCGGCCGGACGGCCATGTGGCCTGGGTGGGCGACGACCAGGAGGAGCTGCTCGGCCACCTGTCCAGGTGGTTCGGCGCCGCCACCGGCTGAGCTCGCGGCCCGAGCCTGGCAGGGCCGGGGCCGGTGGCCGTACGGAGAAGTGGCCCGCCTTTGCCGGGCGGGCCACTCTCGTACGCGCTCTCGGGAGCCGTTCGTCGACGCCTAGGGCGGCGTCATGGTGCCTCTCAGGCGCGCTTGACCGTGAAGGCGCACCACGCCGTCCACTCCGAGACCGTGCCGCCGTCCTTCACGCGCATCCGCCAGCGGTAGTCGCCGTCCGTCAGCTTCCCTTCCGGGAGTTGGTAGGCCGCGTCGTGGCTGGTGTCGCTGGTGAGCTGCTTGCGTACGACCCGCGCGCCGGCGGCGGTGTCGACCTCGAAGACGACCTTGCGTCGCGGGCCGGGCTCGCCGGTCTCGACCGTACCGGGGGGAGCGACCGATTCCAGGGTGGCGGTGAGGGTCGGTGAACCGCTGGTGACCAGGGGGTCGCCCTGGGGGCTGCCGCAGATCTGGAAGCCCGCGTAGGCGCTGTCGGAGATGCGGGGCACCTCCGGGGTGGGCAGCAGCAGGTCGTTCGGGCCTGCGTCGGCGGCCTCGGCCGCGGGTTCCGCCGACGCGGCGGCGAGGGCCAGGGGGGCGGCGACGGCGCCGGCCGCGAGGGCCGCGACCAGTGCCACCGCCGCGCGCCCGGTGCCCTTGCGGGTCCTGTTACGCACACGCATGACTGTGTCTCTCTTCCTCATGGGCCGGCTACTTGACGTAGAGCGTGTGGTCGGGATCGGGGAACTGGATCTGGGTGCACTGGTAGGAGGTCCAGCGGTGTTCGGCGACGAGCCGCTTGCCGACCTCCTGGCAGCCGGCGAGGTTGTGCAGGTCCTCGTACTTGGTCCAGCTCGCGGCGGTGTTGGGCTTGAGGCGGTTCGCCGAGATGTACTCGGCGGCCTCGGTGCCCGCCGTGACGCCGTCGGTGCCGTCCCAGCGGTAGTGGACGCCCAGCCAGACGCGGCCCACGGCGTTCTCCGTCGCGGCGGCCGAGATCGTGGAGTAGGTGCGGGTCACGCCGACGGCGTTGGGGTCCTCGGTGGTCGCCGTCCAGGTGATCCGGTCGGTGCCGAACCAGTCCTGCGTGGCCTTCGCCCAGGCGCCGGCGAAGGTCGCGTGGCCTGACACGTAGGCGGGGAAGGCGGGGCTGAAGTGGTTGCCGTTGCGGTCCTGGGACAGCGGCTGCCAGTTCGGGTCCGCGGTGGTGCGCGCGTTGCCATCGCCGTCGAGCCGGATGGCGCTCTCCGGACGCCACAGGTCGATGTCGGTCTGGTACTTCATGTCCCACGCGACCACCGAGGCGTCCGCCATCGCGAACGCGGTGAGGGCGAAGAGCTTCGCGTTGCCCGCGACCGTCAGACCGTGCTGACGGGAGAGGATCTGGGTGTGGTCGAAGAGCTGGCCCGGCGGCTTGTAGGTGCCGTCGAGGTCGTTGGCCCAGAACAGTGCGGCCTCGCTCTGGTCCGCGGTCCGGGTGGTGGAGGCCGCGCCGCCGAGGCTCTTGACGTCGTTGACCTGGTCCGCGTAGGCCTGACTGGGGAGCAGGCTGCTCATCAGCGTGTGGTCGGCGGGCCCGGCGGGCCGGAACTGGGTGCTGGAGGCCATGCCGAACGGCTTGACCCTGCCCCACTCGGGGGTGGCCCCGTTCCCGGTGCCGGTGGGGCGCCAGTATCCGGGGGCGGTGCTTCCCGTGTACGGGGCGGCCGTGGCGGAGCCGTCGTTCTGCCGGGCGGCGATCATCGCGGCGGCGGCCTTCTGACCGACCTCCGTGCCCGCCGCGCGCTGGGCGGAGGTGACGGCGGCGGGGATCGTCGAGCGCGCCGTGGCTATCTCGTCGTCGAAGTCGTGCTCCGGGTAGACCGACCTCAGGACGTCGAAGGCGGCGTGGTCGATGGCGCTGTTGACGTCCGGCACGGCCCCGTTGGTGGCCGTGGCCTTGACGAGGTAGGCGGCGCCCAGGCATTTGGTGGTGCCTTCGGCGCAGCGGGCGGAGTTGGCGGCGTCGTAGATCGCGCCGTGCATCATCGCGCCGGCGCGCGCGAGCGGGCCGGGCGCGCCGCCGACCTGGCGGTAGGTCGCCAGAAGGACGTCGTTCCAGTAGACGACGTGGTCCTTGACCGGGTCGGCCGGGGTCTCGTACGTCACGAGGATCGACGGGGCCTGCGGCGCGTCCGCCGAGGCGAAGATCTTGAACGCCTTGTAGTCGGTCTCGTCGGTGGCGCGCAGGCCGATGGTGTCGACCGTACGGCTGGTCGTGGACCACTGCTTGACGAGCGGGGTGATGTCCTCGGAGATCCAGCGCGTGCCGCAGTCGGTGTGGCCGTGGGTCTGCGTCGACGTCGTGACCTTGGAGCGCCAGGCGGGCTGGCTGCTCCAGCGGGTGGTGGCGGAGGCGGTGCCGGTGTCCCAGATCTCCCAGGAGCGGGCCTCGCAGGAATCCGACCAGGTGGCGTAGAGGTTGAGCTCGGCGTTGAGGATGTCCTGGCCGGTGACCGAGGCGTCGCGCGGGAAGTTGATGAAGGACCGCGCCTCGCTCTTCTGCCATTCCCGGCCGACGTTGAGGCCGGCGTTGCCGGAGAAGTCGACAGTCTCGCCGTTGCGGACGAAGGTGTCGAAGTTGGTGCCGAAGTAGACCGCGGGGTCGATGGTGACGGGGTACTTCGTGTCCTTGTCGGCCAGGAAGTCCTTGTCGGCGCTGACCTTCAGGTCGAAACCCCCGGTCCGCTGGCGCAGGTCGAGATCGACGCGGGCCCGCTGGGCGCCTTCCCTGCCCGCCTCGTCGGCGGAGGCGTCCCACATGAACGGCGTCGGGGCATGGCCGACCGTCCTACCGGTCCTGGCGTCGGTGAGGGTGAGGGTCTCGTCGGCCTTCTGGCTCGCCTTGAGGCCCTTCGCGCGGACGGGCAGCGTGAAGGTCGCCGCGCGTTCGGCGGCCGCCCGGTCCTTGACGACGAGGTACTGCTCGAAGCCGGTCCTGGTCGCTTCGACGACCAGGTCCGTGGCGGGCATGACGTTCTCGTACGTGGCCCGGTGGCCGTCCAGTTCGGGCTCGGGCAGCGCTCCTGGCCAGCCGAGGGAGACGGCGTGCTCGCCGCGCCCCAGGGTGACGAGGTCGCCGCCGGCGGCGGCCCTGGGCCCGGCGAGGGTCAGGCCGCGGGGGTGGGCCTTGGAGCGGATGGAACCGTCACGGTTCTTGACGAGGGACACGTCGACCGCGACCCACTCGCCGTTCTCGCGGTACCGGACCGGGCCCGCGAACGACTCGACCGACATGGTGCCGTCGGGGTTCGCCCACAGCGTCGTGTTCTCGGTGCGGGCGCCGATGACCTCGATGCGCCGACCCTGCGCCTGGGCGGTGAGGCGGGCGTTCGTCGCCTCGCGGTCCGCGGCGCTGCCGGAGGCGGCCGACCGCGCGAGGGTGGTCGGGGAGGCGGGGACCGTCGCGGTCGCCACGGGAGCCATCGAGAGGGCGGCGCCCGTCTCGGCGAGGAGGATCAGGGCCAGAGGGAGGGCGAGCCGCCGCCCCCTGCGGCCGGTCCATCGGACCGGCCGGTGGATCTATGCACGCTGTCGACTCCTTGTGATCAAGAGCGGGGAACAGACGCGCGCAAGCCTCCAATGATCCACTTCCACTGTCCATGGTCTTTCTCGCCGCGGCAACGTGATCATCGCGACCGCGGAATGGGGAACTCCGCAGGCAATGGTGCGTCAGGTCCGGACCAACTCAGCCGCTCCGAAGGAGACGTTGAAGCGGTCGCACCAGATGCTGACGCTGGTGTACGCGCTCCAGTCCACCCCGGCGGGCAGCGCGTAGTTCTGGTCGCCCTTGTTCCCCTTGAGCTTGCCGAGGCTGACGTACTCGCCGTCGTCGAAGACGTGCCAGCCGGCCTCCCCCGGCTTCACCGGCGCGTCGGTGAGCCAGACGCGCAGGTCCGGGCCGTTGCTCGTGTCCAGGCCCTCGATGCGCAGGGTGTGCGTGCCGCCCTCCAGCCGTACGAGTCTCACCGACCCGCTGGTGGCGTGCTCGTGGCTGATCAGTCGGCCCTCGGCGAGGGTCCGCGGCCCGGACGGGGCGGCGGAGGGGGTCGGGGTCCCTCCGGGTGGGGCGGGAGCCGGCGCCTCGGTGGCCGCCGCCGAGGGGAGCTCCTCGCGCACCGTCTCGTCGACCCAGAGCGCCCAGGGCTTGAACCACACGAGCCCGAAGGCGATCACGGCCAGTACGACGACCGAGAGTCCGGCGGTGAGCTTCTTCTTCGCCACGCGATCCATGGTGCGCCCCCTTCCTCCAGGGCCTTCTCCAGGCCCGTTCCACAGGAGTATCCCTGTCCCTCGCGGCTCATGGGAGTGGCGGCCGGATCCCGGAACGCGGTCAGCAGCCGCCGGAGGCGGCCGGGGCACCGACGCCGATCTGGAGCGTGCCCGGGGCGGCGCAGCAGCCGCCGCCGGCGCCCGAGTCGGCCTCGGGCTCGTCGAAGAGGCCCGCTCCCCCGCACACACCGGTCTCGGGGAGGGTCAACTCCACGCGTTCGGCGGCTTCCTGGTCACCCGCCAGCGCGGCGGCGATCGAGCGGACCTGCTCGTAGCCGGTCATGGCGAGGAACGTCGGCGCGCGGCCGTAGGACTTCATGCCGACCAGGTAGACGTCCCGTTCCGGGTGGGAGAGCTCCTTGACGCCGTGCGGATAGACGGTGCCGCAGGAGTGCTGGTTGGGGTCGATGAGCGGGGCGAGCCCGACCGGCGCCTGGAGGCGCTCGTCGAGGGCGAGGCGCAGCTCTGAGACGAAGGAGAGGTCGGGGCGCAGGCCGGTCAGGACGATGACCTCGTCGACGGGGTCGAGTCGGCGGCCGTCCTCGGCGACCAGGACGAGCCGGTCGCCGTCGCGCTCGACGGCGGCTGTACGGAAGCCGGTGACGGCGGACGCGCGGCCGGTGTTGACGGCGGCCTTGGCGCGCAGGCCGAGGGCGCCTCGGGCGGGCAACTGGTCGGCCTCGCCGCCACCGAAGGTGGAGCCGCCGATTCCGCGCCGCAGGATCCAGACGGCGTGGGTGTCGCCGTCCTCCTCGGCGAGGTCGGCGAGGAGCGCGAGCGCGGTGAACGCGGAGGCGCCGGTGCCCACGACGGCGGTGCGCCGGCCGGCGTAACGGGCCCTGACCGCCGGATCGCCGAGGTCCGGCACGCGGTAGGAGACGCGGTCGGCCGCCGCGCGCTCGCCGAGGGCGGGCAGCCCGTCGCCGCCGAGCGGGTTCGGGGTGGACCAGGTCCCGGAGGCGTCGATGACGGCGCGGGCGAACAGGCGCTCCTCGCGGCCGTCCGCGTACCGCACATGGACGGTGAAGGGCTGCCGCTCCCGGTCGGCGTCGACGACGCGGTCGCGGCCGGCGCGGGACACGCCTGTCACGCGGGCGCCGTAGCGGACCTTGGCACCGAGGACGTCGGCGAGCGGCTGGAGGTAGCGGGCGGCCCAGTCGCCGCCGGACGGGTAGGTGGCACCGTCGGGCTGCACCCAGCCGGTGGGGGCGAGGAGCTTCTCGGCGGACGGATCGGTCAGCTCGGCCCAGGTCGAGAAGAGCCGTACGTGCGCCCACTCCCGTACGGCCGTTCCGGCGCTCGGGCCGGCTTCCAGGACCAGGGGTTCGATGCCGCGCTCGACGAGCCGGGCGGCGGCCGCGAGGCCGATAGGGCCGGCTCCGATGACCACGGTGGGCAGGGCGGCGGCCTCGACGAGTGGCTCGGACACGATGACTCCCCTAGTTGATTCGACGTATGTCGATGTCTTCTGCGGCCAGCATGGCACCTGCTTCGACGTCCGTCAACATAGACATTCATCGAATCAGAGCGGGAATCAGAACCGAGCGGGAGCCCCTGATTCGACATATGTCAACATAGACACATGTCGAATGCGAAGGTGCTGCCGCTGCTGGAGCCGGAGCTCGCCGAGCCGTGCTGCCCGCCCCTGACCGAGCGCCCCCTGTCCTCGGACGAGGCCGACCGGACCGCGAAGATGTTCAAGGCCCTCGGTGACCCCGTCCGTCTGCGGCTCTTCTCCGCCGTGGCCTCCCACGAGGGCGGAGAGGCGTGCGTGTGCGACATCTCCGACGTCGGCGTCTCCCAGCCGACCGTCTCCCACCACTTGAAGAAGCTCAAGGAGGCCGGCCTGCTCTCCTCGGAGCGCCGCGGTACGTGGGTCTACTACCGCGTCGAGCCGTCCGTCCTCGCCGCGATGGGCCGGCTCCTGACCAAGGCGGCCACGGGCTGACACCCCTGCCCGGCGCCGCCGCCGCGCACGACGGCATCGCGGGGCGGGGTCACGCGACCGCGCGCCCGGCGGCCGCCGTGAACTTCTTCCGCCAGGCCAGCGACACGTACACCAGCGCGACCAGGACGGGCACCTCGATGAGCGGGCCGACGACGCCGGAGAGGGCCTGGCCGCTGGTGACGCCGAAGGTGGCGATGGCGACGGCGATGGCCAGCTCGAAGTTGTTGCCGGCGGCCGTGAAGGCGAGCGTGGCGGTGCGGTCGTAGGCCAGACCGATCGCCTTGCCCAGCAGGAAGGTGCCGAACCACATCACCGCGAAGTAGACCAGCAGCGGCAGCGCGATCCGGACCACGTCGAGGGGCTGGGAGGTGATCGTCCCGCCCTGGAGCGCGAAGAGGATCACGATCGTGAAGAGCAGGCCGTAGAGGGCCCAGGGGCCGATCTTCGGCAGGAACGTCGACTCGTACGACTCGCGGCCGAGCTTGCGCTCACCGATCCGGCGGGTCAGGAAGCCGGCCACCAGCGGGACGCCGAGGAAGATGACGACGTTCAGCGCGATCTCCCACATGGAGATGTCGAGGCGCTCGCCCTCGCCGAGGCCGAGCCAGCCGGGCAGCAGGTCGAGGTAGAACCAGCCCAGCAGGCCGAAGGCGATGACCTGGAAGACGGAGTTCAGCGCGACGAGCACCGCGGCCGCCTCACGGTCGCCGCAGGCCAGGTCGTTCCAGATGACGACCATGGCGATGCAGCGGGCGAGCCCGACGATGATCAGGCCGGTGCGGTACTCCGGCAGGTCGGGCAGGAAGATCCAGGCCAGGGCGAACATGATCGCCGGCCCCAGGATCCAGTTGATGACCAGCGAGGCGATCATCAGCTTGCGGTCGCCGGTGACGGCGTCGAGCTTGTCGTAGC
This sequence comes from Streptomyces sp. NPDC093600, assembly GCF_044764755.1. NCBI lineage: Bacteria > Bacillati > Actinomycetota > Actinomycetes > Kitasatosporales > Streptomycetaceae > Streptomyces > Streptomyces sp. NPDC093600. The sequence goes on along the minus strand of NZ_JBIWIU010000005.1, from coordinate 4,746 downwards.
GGACCTTCGCGAGGACCGGGTACATCATGATCAGCAGGCCGGCCGCGATGGGGAGGGAGATCCCGCCGATCTCGACCTTGGCGAGGGCGTCGTCCAGACCGGGGATCAGCCGCCCCAGGCCGAGACCCAGACCCATGGCCAGCAGGATCCAGACGGCGAGGAAGCGGTCGAGCGTCGACAGTCTCGCGACGACCGAGGACTCCTCGGCGGGCGCGGGCGCTTGGGTGGGGGTCACGGGCAGGCCCTCTTGTTCTCGGCGGCGGTACGAGCGGACTCGGCCAGGTCGGCGAACTGGCCGGCGAGGCGGGCGATGACGTCGGGGCGGAGCCTGTAGTACGTGAAGCGCCCACAGGGCTCGGTCTCGACGACACCGGCCTCGCGCAGCACGCGCAGATGGTTCGAGAGGTTGGTCTGCCTGGCACCCGTCTCCTCCACCAGATGGGTGGTGCAGAGCGTCTCGCGGGCGAGCAGGGTCACGATCCGGAGCCGCAGAGGGTCGCCGAGGACCCGGATCAGTTCAGTGTCGACTGACGTCAGCATGGACTGATACTGTCACATCAGCGGTGAATGGCACCAACGGATGCTGATACGACAGGCGTCCGGCTTCCCTCACCCTCCTCGCCAGGCCGTGCGACAAGAGAGACCTCCGATGCCCGAGAAGCCCTCCGTCCTGTTCGTCTGCGTCCACAACGCCGGCCGTTCGCAGATGGCCGCCGCCTGGCTCTCGCACCTGGCCGGGGACCGCGTCGAGGTGCGCTCGGCCGGCTCCGCCCCGGCCGACCGGGTGAACCCGGCGGCGGTCGAGGCGATGCGCGAGGTCGGGATCGACATGTCGGCCGAGACGCCGAAGGTCCTCACGGTCGACGCGGTCGAGGCGTCGGACGTCTGCATCACGATGGGCTGCGGCGACACCTGCCCCGTCTTCCCGGGCAAGCGCTACCTCGACTGGACCCTGGAGGATCCGGCCGGCCAGGGCGTCGAGGCGGTCCGCCCGATCCGCGACCGGATCAAGACGCTCGTCGAGGGCCTGATCGAGGAGATCGCCCCGGCGAGGCCCGCGTGAGCGGCCCGGCCTGATCGGCAGGACGCCCCTGGGGAGTGGACGCGCCTAGCCGATCAGCGGGCTGCGCCGTTCGACGAGGACGGTGTCGCGCCAGCGGCCGTGGTGGCGTCCGATCCGTTCGCGGGTGCCGATGACGCGGAACCCGGCGCGCTCATGCACGGCGAGACTGGCCGTGTTCTCCGGGAAGATTCCGGACTGGATGGTCCAGATCCCGGCGGCCTCGGTGGAGTCGACCAGCGCCTTCAGCAGCGCGGAGGCGACACCACGGCCCCGGGCGGCGGAGTCCACGTACACGGAGTGCTCGACGACGCCCGCGTACGCGCACCGGTCGGAGACCGGGCAGGCCGCGACCCAGCCGAGGACCCGACCGTCACCGTCCACGGCGGTGAAGCGATGCTCGGGCGACTTCGCCGCGTCGAACTCGGCCCAGGTGGGGGCGGTGGTCTCGAAGGTGGCGTTCCCCTCGTCGATGCCTGCCTGATAGATCTCCAGCACCCGCTCGGCATGCTCGGCGGTCATGCGGGTCACGGCGAACTCGGCACCCATCGGGCGCCCCCTCTCTGCGGGCCGATGGCTCGACGGCGTGGGGGGCCGGCCTGGCGTACGCCGGCCGGCCCCCACGTGTCGTCCGATGCGGTCCTAGGTCGTGTCCGGAAAGTCTCGCCTGGTCCGCGACGCCCTCCGGGCGGACGGCGATACTTTCCGGACACTCCCTAGGGCCGGACAGGCCCTAGTCGTGGCTCACTGGTCGGAGTAGCTGAAGTCGCCCACCGTCCACGCGCTGACCTCATCGATCGAGACGCGGTACATCCCCCCGGTCTCGGGGATCCCCACGGGGCCCTGCAGGATCCGGGCGACGTGGAAGTGCAGATGCCTGGGCGGCTCGCCCTTCTCGTCGGACGTACGGAAGACCCCGGAGAACTCGCTCAGGCGCTCCGAATCCGTCAGGACCTCCGACACGCGCTGGCGCCACACCGCTTCGGGGGCCAATCGACCGGTGATGACGGCGCCACCCGCGACCACCGTCAGGGACATCTGATTGCTCTGCCCGGACTCCACCATGGCGGCGATGTCAACGAGCAACTCGTCAGGCTTCGACATGGAAGCCGATTCTATTCAAGGGCCGGTCGCATCGGTGCGGCGCGGTCGGCCGACTTCGTCCGCCGGTCAGTTCAGCGCGGCGGCGAACATGCCCGGCTCGTACGAACCCCCCTTCTGGCGCAGGATCACGGCGAGCCGGTTGGCCGCGTTGATCAGGGCGACCAGTGCGACCAGCGCGCCGATCTGGTCGTCGTCGTAGTGCTCGCGCACCCGGGCCCAGGTCGCGTCGGACACGCCCTCGTGGGCGTCGGCGAGCCGGGTGCCCTCTTCGGCGAGCGCCAGGGCGGCCTGTTCGGCGTCGGTGAACACGGTGGACTCGCGCCATGCGGCGACCAGGTTGAGCCGGACCGCGGTCTCACCGGCGGCCGCGGCCTCCTTGGTGTGCATGTCGATGCAGTGCCCGCAGCCGTTGATCTGGCTGGCGCGCAGCGACACCAGCTCCTGGGTGGACGCCGGCAGCGGCGACGTGTGGATCACCTGGGCGGCATGGGCGAACCGCTTGACGAACGTGGCGGCGATGTCGTTCTCGAACAGGCTGAAACGGGCTTCCATGACGTCGTCCTCACTCGTGGTGTCGTACGTGTCGTACGGGACGAACACGAGATGCCGGCGGCCCGCTCCCTGTGACGGAGCGGCCGTGTGACCTGCGCCACCGCTCGGGGGTGTCACAGAGCCGTGCCGAGCGGCGTCCCGTGCGCGTGGCACCGTCGAGAGCGGACAGACAGGAGCAGCCGGTGGAGAGCGAGCACACGGAGCACACCGAGCACGCGCAGGACACGGCCGGGCGGCCTGTCGACGGCGGACGTACGGACCCCGCCACCGAGGCCTTCGTCGCCCACCGCAGGCTGCTGTTCACCGTCGCCTACGAGATGCTCGGCTCGGCCGCCGACGCGGAGGACGTCCTTCAGGAGACCTGGCTGCGGTGGGTGGGGGTCGATCTCGGCACGGTACGGGAACCGCGTGCGTACCTCGTCCGGATCACCACGCGGCAGGCGTTGAGCCGGCTGCGTACGCTCGGCCGCCGCAAGGAGTCGTACGTCGGTCCCTGGCTGCCCGAGCCGCTGCTCACCGCGCCCGACGTGGCCGAGGACGTCGAGCTGGCGGAGAGCGTCTCGATGGCGATGCTGCTGGTGCTGGAGACGCTGGCGCCGACCGAGCGGGCGGTGTTCGTGCTGCGCGAGGTGTTCGACGTCGGGTACGACGAGATCGCCGAAGCCGTCGGCAAGAGCCCGGCCGCGGTCCGCCAGATCGCGCACCGGGCACGGGCCCACGTCGCGGCGCGGCGGCCGCGCGGGGGCGTCTCCCCGGCCGAGACCCGCGACGCGCTCGACGCGTTCCGGCGGGCCACCGAAACGGGCGATCTGCAGGGCCTGCTCGACATCCTCGCCCCGGATGTCGTCCTCATGGGCGACGGCGGCGGAGTCAAGCAGGCGATCCCGCGTCCCGTGGTGGGAGCGGACAAGGTGGCCCGCCTGCTGATCGGCGGGCTGGGCAAGGTCGCCGCCGCGGTGTCGCTGCGGCCGACCGAGGTCAACGGCCAGCCTGCGCTGATCATCCGGCTCGACGGCGTGGTCGACACCGTCGTGGCGGCGCGCGTCGACGACGGTCTCATCACCGGCCTCTACGCCGTACGCAACCCGGAGAAGCTGTCCCGCGTGCACCGGGAGACCGCCCTGCGCCGCTGAGCCGGGCGGCCTCGGACGGGACGAGGTCGTCGCTCCCGCTCCCCCGGAACCGCTCCACGCCGTTCCCCGTGAGGCGGCCACTGGCATCATGGCACTGAGTGTGTTTTGCTGAGGGTACTCAGTGCCACAAGCCTTAGGGGAGCTCACCATCATGGGCAAGGACTTCGACCTTTATCGTCCGTCGGAGGAGCACGACATGCTCCGGGAGACGGTTCGCGCGCTGGCGGAGGCGAAGATCGCGCCGTTCGCGGCGGCGGTGGACGAGGAGGGCCGGTTCCCGAGGGAGGCGCTGGACGCGCTGGTGGCGGCGGAGCTGCACGCGGTGCATGTGCCGGAGGTGTACGGGGGTGCGGGGGCGGACGCGCTGGCGACGGTGATCGTGATCGAGGAGGTCGCGCGGGTGTGCGGCAGTTCCTCGCTGATCCCGGCGGTGAACAAGCTGGGTTCGCTGCCGGTGATCCTGTCGGGGTCGGAGGAGCTGAAGCGGAAGTACCTCGGTCCGCTCGCCGCGGGCGAGGCGATGTTCTCGTACTGCCTGTCGGAGCCGGACGCCGGTTCGGACGCGGCGGGGATGAAGACCCGGGCGGTGCGGGACGGTGACTTCTACGTCCTGGACGGGGTGAAGCGGTGGATCACCAACGCCGGGGAGTCGGAGTTCTACACGGTGATGGCCGTCACCGACCCCGACAAGCGCTCCAAGGGCATCTCGGCGTTCGTGGTGGAGAAGTCGGACGAGGGGGTGTCGTTCGGGGCGCCGGAGAAGAAGCTCGGCATCAAGGGCTCGCCGACCCGCGAGGTCTACCTGGACAGCGTGCGGATCCCGGCGGACCGGATGATCGGCGCTGAGGGCACCGGTTTCGCCACCGCGATGAAGACCCTGGACCACACCCGGATCAC
>NZ_JBIWIU010000004.1:196772-450476 GCF_044764755.1 Streptomyces sp. NPDC093600 | reverse complement strand
GCCCGGTTACATTCCGAACCCGGAAGCTAAGCCTTTCAGCGCCGATGGTACTGCAGGGGGGACCCTGTGGGAGAGTAGGACGCCGCCGAACAATCTTTCAGGACCCTTGGTCCCAGCGTTCACGCTGGGACCAAGGGTCCTTTTTGTTTGGCTTGTATTTTCCGAAGCGCGCCGGTGTGCCGGCTGCGCGAGAATGACTGCAGTACCCGAAGACAGGAGTCACGCCGATGTCCACCAACTCTCCCGACGACCGTCCGGAGCGCGAGCCGCGCCGTAAGGACGGTGGCGAGCGGGGCGGCTTCCGTGGCCCGCGTCGTGACGACAACCGTGGTGGCGACAACCGCGGTGGCGGCGGCTTCCGCCGCGACGATCGCGGCGGCGACAACCGCGGCGGTGGCTACCGCGGGAACGACAACCGTGGTGGTGGGGGCTTCCGCCGCGATGACCGTGGCGGTGACAACCGTGGTGGTGGCGGCGGTGGTTTCCGTCGCGACGACAGTCGTGGTGGTGACCGTCCCCCGTTCCGTCGCGATGACCGCGGTGGTGACAACCGTGGTGGCGGCGGTGGCGGTTTCCGTCGTGATGACAGTCGTGGTGGTGACCGTCCCCCGTTCCGCCGTGACGATCGTGGCGGTGACAACCGTGGTGGTGGCGGCGGTGGTTTCCGTCGTGATGACAGTCGTGGTGGTGACCGTCCCCCGTTCCGTCGCGATGACCGTGGCGGCGACAACCGTGGTGGCGGTTTCCGCCGTGACGACCGCGGTGGGGACAACCGTGGCGGCGGCGGTGGCTTCCGTCGCGATGACCGCCGTGATGACAACCGTGGCGGCGGCTTCTCGCGTGACGACCGTCCCTCCTTCCGTCGGGACGACCGTGGTGGCGAGCGGCCGGCCTTCCGTCGCGACGACCGGCGGGACGACCGTCGTGATGACAACCGTGGCGGTGGCGGCGGCGGCTTCCGCCGCGACGACCGTCGCGATGACAATCGTGGTGGCGACCGTCCCCCGTTCCGCCGCGATGACCGCGGTGGCGACAACCGTGGCGGTGGCGGTGGCTTCCGTCGGGACGACCGTGGTGGTGAGCGGCCGGCCTTCCGTCGCGACGACCGGCGGGACGACCGTCGTGATGACAACCGTGGCGGTGGCGGCGGTGGCTTCCGCCGCGATGACCGCCGTGATGACAATCGGGGTGGCGACCGTCCCCCGTTCCGTCGCGATGACCGTGGCGGCGACAACCGCGGTGGCGGTTTCCGTCGCGATGTCCGCGGTGGGGACAACCGTGGCGGTGGCTTCCGCCGTGACGATCGCCGTGATGACAACCGTGGCGGCGGCTTCTCGCGTGACGACCGTCCCTCCTTCCGTCGGGACGACCGTGGTGGCGAGCGGCCGGCCTTCCGTCGCGACGACCGTCGCGATGACAACCGTGGCGGCGGCTACCGCGGTCGGGACGACCGGGGTGGCTACGGCCGCCGGGACGACCGTGACCGGGACCGTCCGGACCGGGCGCCCATCAAGCGGCTGCCGATCCCGGACGATGTCACCGGTGACGAGATCGACCAGGACGTGCGGCAGGAGCTCATGAGCCTGCCCAAGGGGCTCGCCGAGGACGTCGCGCGCAACCTCGTCATGGTCGCCAACCTCATCGACGAGGACCCGGAGAAGGCGTACGAGTACTCCCGTATCGCCCTGCGGCTGGCGTCCCGCGTCGCCGCCGTCCGTGAGGCGGCGGGCTTCGCCGCGTACGCGACGCAGAAGTACTCCGAGGCGCTGGCCGAGTTCCGTGCCGCCCGGCGGATGACCGGTGGTGTCGAGCTGTGGCCCGTCATGGCCGACTGCGAGCGCGGCATGGGCCGGCCCGAGCGGGCGATGGCCATGGCCGGCGAGCCCGAGGTGCAGAAGCTGGACAAGGCCGGGCAGGTCGAGATGCGGCTCGTCGCCGCCGGTGCCCGTCGCGACATGGGACAGCTCGACGCGGCCATCGTGACCCTGCAGAGCCCCGAGCTCGCGTCGACCGCCGTGCACCCGTGGACCGCCCGACTCCGCTACGCCTACGCCGACGCGCTGCTGGCGGCAGGGCGCGAGGGTGAGGCCCGCGAGTGGTTCGCCAAGGCGCTGGAGGCCGACAAGGACGGCGCCACGGACGCGTCCGACCGGCTCGCCGAGCTGGACGGTGTGGAGTTCGTCGACGCCATCGACGAGTCCGAGCTTGTCGCCGACAACGACGACAACGACGACCACGAGAACGGCAACGACGACGAGCACAAGGACTGACGTCGTGTGAAAGTGGGCGGCACCCCTTCCCGGGTGCCGCCCTCTTTCGTTTCCGCCCCCTCAGTCCAGCGCCAGGCTCCTGAGCACCAGGCCCGTCGCCGGTTTCGGGCCGAAGGACGTCGACTTGCGGGGCATCGTGACGCCCTGCCGAGCCAGGTCCCGTACGACCTCCTCGCGTACCGGATGCATGAGCACGGCCGTACCGCCCCGGCGTTCGGCCTGGGCGACGGCGGACTCGCTGTCGTGGATGTAGCTGATGTCCTCGGGAGCGTCCGGGATCCGCCAGACGTGGTCGAGGAGCGTGGCGTGCAGGACCGTGGCGTCCAGGGTGCGCCACGCCTCGGGGCGGTCCGCGCGGATCGTGCGCGCGAGCAGCTCGGGCGCGGGCCGGTCGACGAGGTGGAAGGCCCCGTCGCCGGCCAGGAGGAAGGCGTTGCCTTCGCCGGCCGCGGCCGAGAGGGATTCGAGGGCGGCCGGCAGCTCGCCCTCGACGCGGCGGACGCGGAAGTCGTCGCCGAGCGCCGCGAGCGCCTCCGCCACCGGGAGACGCTGGAGCACGCGGTGGATGGCCCGGACCCGGAGCGGATAGCGGGCGGTGTCGATGAGCAGCACCAGACCGTAGTTCCACGGGCTGGGGGAGGCGTGCTCCTCGCGCAGCCTGAGGTACGTCGCCCAGCGGTGGTGGCCGTCGGCGATCAGCGCCTGGTGCTCGGCCAGGCCCGCGGAGACCGCCGCGAGTTCGGCCGGGTCCGTGATGGACCACAGACGGTGGCTGAAGCCGTCCTCCGTGGTCGTGGAGAGCAGCGGCTCGCGCTGGACGGCACGCTCGATGACGTCCGCTGCGCCGTCGCCGTCGCCGCGGTAGGTCAGGAGGAGAGGCTCCAGATTGGCGGCCGTGGTCCGCATCAGCGCGGCGCGGTCCTCCACGATGTGCGGCATCACGTCCTCGTGCGGGAGCACGATGCCCTCGGCCGGGGTCGACAGTTCCAGGGCGCCGATGAGGCCGCGCTGGAGGATGCCGTCGCCGTGCTGCTCGTACACGTACAGCGCGGGCTCCGGGTCCGGGGCGAGGACGCCGTCCGCGAGCCAGCGGTCCAGGGTGACGGCGGCCTTGCGGTGCCGGGTGCCGGCGGTGATGGCCTGCGGGAGGATCAGCCGGACGATGTTGTGGGGGTCGGCGGACTCGAGGTGGTGGAGCCCGTCGGGCCGTACGACGACGTCGTACGGCGGAGAGGTCACGGCGGCCAGGCTCCCGACCCGTTCGGGGACGTAGCGGAGCCCCCGGAACGGGACCAGGTGCAGACCGTCGGCGCGGACGTCGTCGGCCGCGAGACCTGAGGTGTTCATTGCGCAATCGTAAGTGGGTGGTGGCTATGAGCGATGATCGGGGGGAGCGGGGGAGTTCCGTACGGTGATGTGAGGAGTACGAGGCCATGGGCGACGGCAGCGGCGGCGGTCAGGGGCGGCAGGGCGGGAACCGGCCCGGGGCGAGCGCGCGGGCGCTGAGCGAGGTGTACGACACGGCGCTGCTGGATCTGGACGGCGTGGTCTATGCGGGCGGGGTGGCGATCCCGTACGCGGTGGAGGCGCTGGGCGAGGCCCGGGCCGGCGGCATGCACCTCGCGTACGTCACCAACAACGCGCTGCGGACGCCGGACGCGGTGGCGGCGCATCTGACGGAGCTGGGGGTGCCGGCGGAGGCGGGGGACGTCATCACCTCCGCCCAGGCGGTGGCCCGGCTGATCGCGGACGAAGTGCCCGTCGGGGCGAAGGTGTTGGTGATCGGCGGCGAGGGCCTGCGGGTGGCGCTGCGCGAGCGGGGCCTGGAGCCGGTGGAGTCCGCGGACGAGGACGGTCTGGCGGCGGTGGCGCAGGGGTACGGGGGGCCGGAGCTGCCGTGGGGCCGGTTCGCGGAGGCGAGTTACGCGGTGGCGCGGGGCGTGCCGTGGTACGCGTCGAACACGGACCTGACGATTCCGGGGGCGCGGGGGATCGGGCCGGGGAACGGGGCGGCGGTGGAGGTCGTACGGATCGCCACGGGCGCCGAACCGAAGGTGGCGGGGAAGCCGCTGCCTCCGATGCACCGGGAGACGGTGCTGCGGACCGGAGCGCGGCGGCCGCTGGTCGTCGGGGACCGGCTGGACACCGACATCGAAGGTGCGTTCAACGGGGGTGTGGACTCGCTGCTTGTGCTGACCGGGGTGACGGATGTGGCACAGCTCCTGGCGGCGGTGCCGGAGCACCGGCCCACGTATGTGGCGGCGGATCTCCGGGGGTTGCTGGCGGGGCAGCCGGAGGTCGTCGAGGCGGCCGGGGGCGGATTCGCGTGCGGAGGATGGACGGCGACGGTGAGCGGGGGAGCGCTGGTCCTTGAGGGGGAGGGCGCGGACGTGCTGGACGGGGTGCGGGCGTTGTGCGGGGCGGCGTGGTCGGAGGCGGGCGCGGGAGCGTGCGGGCTGGACGCGGGGAAGGCGCTGGAGAGGCTCGGGTGGTGAGGGGGCGCTCCACGGCGCTCGCGTGACGCACGACCCTGTCCCTGGGCAAGCCATGTGACGCGCGGTCGTGGCCCGCCGGCTCGGAAGGCGCTCCACCGGGCAACGAGCGTTTTGCGAGGGTAGGCTAACCTAACTCCGTGTTGGTCGAGAGTCCTTCCCTCGCGAGCGCGGAGTCGACAGGTCCCGCCCAGCCGCCGACGCGCCGGCATTCCGTGCGCGCCGTCGGGCTGGTCGTGGCCGTCGGGGTCCTGCTGCTGGTCTGTGTCCTGAGCATCATGATCGGCGCCAAACCGGTGCCGCTCGGCGATGTGTGGCACGGGCTGTTCCAGAACAGCGGCACCGGAAACGACGTCATCATCCATGACGTACGCGTTCCCCGGACCCTGCTCGGGCTGCTCGTCGGCATCGCGCTCGGGCTCTCCGGGGCCGTGATGCAGGGCCTCACCCGCAACCCGCTCGCCGAGCCCGGTCTCCTCGGCGTCAACGCCGGTGCCGCGGCCGCCGTCGTCTCCGCGATCGCGTTCCTCGGCGTCACGGAGGTCGGCGACTACGTCTGGTTCGCCTTCATCGGCGCGGCCGTCGTGTCCGTCGCCGTGTACCTCCTCGGCGGCAGCCGCAGCGCCACCCCCGTACGCCTCGCGCTCGCCGGCACCGCCGCCACCGCCGCGCTCTACGGCTACGTCAACGCCGTACAGCTGCTGAACTCCGCGGCCCTTGACCGGCTGCGGTTCTGGACCGTCGGATCGCTCGCCTCCGCCGACATGGAGACGGTGCGCCGGGTCGCCCCTTTCATCCTCGCCGGGGTCGTCCTCGCCCTCCTCATCTCCCGGCCGCTGAACGCCATGGAGATGGGCGACGACACCGCCCGCGCCCTCGGCGCCCACCTCAACCGGACCCGCGTCATCGCCATGGTGTCCGTGACCCTCATGTGCGGCGCCGCGACCGCCGCCTGCGGTCCGATCGTGTTCCTCGGGCTGATGGTCCCGTACATGGTGCGGGCCATCACCGGCCCCGACATGCGCTGGATCCTGCCGTACGCGGCCGTCCTGGCGCCCGTCCTCCTCCTCGGCTCCGACGTGATCGGCCGGCTCGTCGCCCGCCCCGCCGAGCTGCAGGTCGGCATCGTCACCGCGCTCGTCGGCGGGCCCGTCTTCATCCGACTCGTACGCCGCAAGAGGATGGCCCAGCTGTGACCACCAAGTCGATACGGTCCGGCGGTGGGCTCTCCGTACGCTACGAGCCCCGTGCCGCCCTCTCCGTCCTCGCGCTGCTCCTCCTCACCCTCGGCGCGGCCGTCGTCCTCATCGGCAACGGAGACTTCCCCATCGCCCCCGGCGACGTCGTCGCGACCCTTCTCGGCGACGGCACCCCCGTCCAGGAGTTCGCCGTGATGGAGCTGCGGCTGCCGCGCGTCCTCGTCGCCGTCTTCGTCGGCGCCGCGCTCGGCATCGGCGGGGCGGTCTTCCAGTCGATCTCCCGCAACCCGCTCGGCAGCCCCGACGTCATCGGCTTCGGCCAGGGCGCCACCGTCGGCGCGCTCGCCGTCATCGTCCTCTTCCAGGGCGGCGCGCTCGCCGCCGCGGCCGGAGCGGTCGTCGGCGGCCTGGTCACCGGCGTCGTGATCTATCTACTCGCCTGGAAGCGAGGGGTGCACGGCTACCGCCTCGTCCTCGTCGGCATCGGCTCCGCCGCCATGCTCACCGCCGTCATCCACTACCTCATCACCAAGGCCAACCTGGTCGACGCCACCCGCGCCGTGGTGTGGATGACCGGCTCCCTCGACGGCCGCGACTGGACGCAGTTCTGGCCGCTGTTCGCGGTCAGCTGCCTGCTGCTGCCGCTGGTCCTCGGCCACGGCCGGTCGCTGCGCATGCTGGAGATGGGCGACGACGCCGCGTTCGCGCTCGGCGTGCGGGTCGAGCGGACCCGCATCGTGCTGATGGGCTCCGCCGTCCTGCTGGTCGCCGTCGCCACGGCCGCCGCCGGCCCCATCGTCTTCGTCTCCCTCAGCGCCCCCCAGCTGGCCCGCCGGCTCACCCGCTCTCCCGGCCCCAACCTGGCCGCCTCCGCCCTCATGGGCTCGGCGCTGCTGCTCGTCGCCGACTGGACCGCCACCAACGCCTTCGGCGACCGCCAGCTGCCGGTCGGCGTCGTGACCGGTGTCCTCGGCGGCTGCTACCTCCTCTGGCTGCTCGTCACCGAGCGCAAGGCCGGCCGGATATGAACGAGACGAACCCCAGGAGCAACCCCATGGACGGTCAGACCCAGCGGCTCAGCGCGGAGTCGGTCACCCTCGCCTACGACCAGCGGATCATCGCCCGTGACCTGTCCGTCGCGATCCCCGACAACTCCTTCACCGTCATCGTGGGGCCCAACGCCTGCGGCAAGTCGACCCTGCTGCGCGCCCTCTCGCGGATGCTCAAGCCCAGCCAGGGGCGGGTGCTGCTCGACGGGCAGACGATCCACTCGATGCCCGCCAAGAAGGTCGCCAAGACCCTCGGTCTGCTGCCGCAGTCCTCCATCGCCCCCGACGGCATCACCGTCGCCGACCTGGTGGCCCGCGGCCGCTACCCGCACCAGGGGCTGCTGCGCCAGTGGTCCCCCGAGGACGAGCGCATCGTGCAGGAGTCGATGGCCGCGACCGGCGTCGCCGAGCTGGGGGAGCGGTACGTCGACGAGCTGTCCGGCGGTCAGCGCCAGCGGGTGTGGATCGCGATGGCGCTCGCCCAGCAGACGCCGCTGCTGCTGCTCGACGAGCCGACCACCTTCCTCGACATCCAGCACCAGATCGACGTCCTCGACCTCTGCGCCGAGCTGCACGAGACCCAGGGCCGGACCCTGGTCGCCGTGCTGCACGACCTGAACCACGCCGCCCGGTACGCCACCCACCTCATCGCCGTACGCGGCGGCGAGGTCGTCGCCGAGGGCCCGCCGTCCGAGGTCGTGACCGCCGAGCTGGTCGAGCGGGTCTTCGGACTGCGCTGCCAGGTCATCGACGACCCGGAGACCGGTACGCCGCTGGTCGTGCCCGCCGGGCGGAAGGCCAGGGCCGGAAAGCCGGAGCCCGCGCTACAGAAGTGACCGCAGCCGCAGCAGATCGCGGAAGCCGGCCTCCAGCCTGACCCGGCCGGAGGCCCAGGCCTTGGCGAAGTTCAGCTCGCCGTCCACCATCGCCACGAGGTCGTCGCCCGTCATCGCCAGGCGGATCTGCGCCTTGGCCGGCGGCGGGCCTTCCACCGTGTCGTGGACCTCGATCCGGCCGCCTTCGAGGCGGCCGGTGAACGTCGTGTCCAGGTCCGTGATGTGGCAGCTCAAAGTGCGGTCGAGCGCGGCGGCACCGCGGACCTCGCCGTCCGCCCGCGTGAGATTGTCCGAAAGTTTGTCCAGTGCGCTGCGGCACTCCGTCATCGTGGCCATCGTGATCGACCGTACCCCAGGGCTTCGCGGTAGCGTCGGGGGATGAACGACGTGATGCCGGAGCCGGTTCCGGAGACGGAACAGGAGCGGGAGCCGGAACCCCAGCGGGAGCGGGAGCCCCGGCCGGAGTCCGAGTCCCAGGCCGTGACCGGCACCGAGCCGGACGCCGGAGTCGAGCCGGACGCCGGAGTCGAGCCGGACGCCGGACTCGAACCCGCCGCGCCCGCGCCCCTCGGCGTGGAGCGCCCCCCTACCGGCCACCCCGCCGTGGACAGCCTCCTCGGCCGTCTCGCCGACGCCGACCACCTCACGGCGGACGGACACCTGGAGGTGTACGAGGATGTACACCGTGGACTGCGCCACGAGCTGACCTCGCTCGACACCGCGCGCCCCGCACCGACACCGACATCGCAGTACGACCACAGGAGCTGAACCGAACGTGGCAGGAGTGGCACGCCGCCGTCTCGACGCCGAGCTGGTACGGCGCAAGCTCGCGCGCTCCCGCGAGCACGCCGCCCAGCTGATCGCCGCGGGCCGGGTGACCGTCGGCAAGACCGTCGCGACCAAGTCCGCCACGCAGGTCGAGACCGCCGCGGCCATCGTCGTCGCCCAGGACGACGACGATCCGGACTACGTCTCCCGAGGCGGCCACAAGCTGGCCGGTGCCTTCGCCGCCTTCGTACCGCGCGGGCTGAAGGTCGAGGGCCGGCGGGCGCTGGACGCGGGAGCGTCGACCGGCGGCTTCACCGACGTCCTGCTGCGGGCCGGCGCCGCGCACGTCGTCGCCGTCGACGTCGGCTACGGCCAGCTCGCCTGGTCGCTGCAGAGCGACGAACGGGTCACCGTGAAGGACCGCACGAACGTCCGGGAACTGACCCTGGACGCCATCGACGGCACACCCGTCGACCTCGTCGTCGGCGACCTCTCCTTCATCCCGCTCGGGCTCGTCCTCCCCGCCCTCGTGTCCTGCACCGCCCCCGACGCGGACCTCGTCCTCATGGTCAAGCCGCAGTTCGAGGTGGGCAAGGACAGGCTCGGCACGGGCGGAGTCGTACGCAGCCCCGAACTGCGGGCCGACGCCGTACGGAACGTGGCACGCCAGGCCGGCGAGCTCGGGCTCGGTGTCCTCGGCGTCACGGCCAGCCCCCTGCCCGGCCCCTCCGGCAACGTCGAGTACTTTCTGTGGCTGCGGGCGGGTGCGCCCGCGCTGGATCCGGCGGATGTCGACCGCGCCGTGGCGGAGGGACCTCGTTGAGCACAGGTACGCGTACCGTCTTCCTGCTCGCGCACACCGGCCGGCCGGCCGCCGTGCGCAGCGCCGAACTCGTCGTCCTGGGGCTGCTGCGCAGCGGGATCGGGGTGCGCGTACTGGAGGCGGAGGCGGCCGACCTGCCGCTGCCGCCGTCCGTCGAGATGGTGCCGGAGGCCCGCCCCGACGCCCTCGACGGCTGTGAGCTGCTCGTCGTCCTCGGCGGCGACGGGACCCTGCTGCGCGGGGCGGAGTTCTCACGGGCGTCCGGGGTGCCGATGCTCGGCGTCAACCTGGGCCGGGTCGGCTTCCTCGCGGAGGCCGAGCGCGACGATCTCGACAGGGTCGTGGACCGGGTGGTCACGCGGGCGTACGAGGTCGAGGAGCGGATGACCCTCGACGTCGTCGTGTACGAGAACGGTGACGTGCTGCACCGGGACTGGGCGCTCAACGAGGCGGCGGTCCAGAAGGTGTCCCCGGAGCGGATGCTGGAGGTCGTGCTCGCGATCGACGGGCGCCCGGTGACCGGGTTCGGCTGCGACGGCGTGATCTGCGCGACTCCGACGGGCTCGACGGCGTACGCCTTCTCGGCGGGCGGACCGGTGATCTGGCCCGAGGTCGAGGCGCTGCTGATGGTCCCGATCGGCGCGCACGCGCTGTTCGCGAAGCCGCTGGTGACGACGCCGGAGTCGGTGCTCGCCGTCGAGGTGGAGCCGCACACTCCGCACGGAGTGCTGTGGTGCGACGGGCGCCGGACCGTGGAACTCCCGGCCGGTGCGCGGGTGGAGGTACGGCGGGGCGCGGTGCCGGTACGGCTCGCCCGACTGCACCACGCCTCGTTCACGGACCGGCTGGTCGCCAAGTTCGCCCTCCCGGTCTCCGGCTGGCGGGGCGCCCCGCACTGAGGGCCACCGCCCACCGGCCACCGTCCGGCGGGCACCGGCCGGTGGCCACCCCCACGGGTGACAGGCACGGCGGCGACCTGCGAGTTCGAGGTGTTCGGGCAGGGGTCGTCGCACAGCGGGGGCCGGACCTCGTAAGGTCTTCCCCGTGTTGGAGGAGATGCGGATACGGTCGCTCGGGGTCATCGACGACGCGGTGGTCGAGCTGTCGCCCGGCTTCACGGCGGTGACCGGCGAGACCGGCGCGGGCAAGACCATGGTCGTCACCAGCCTGGGGCTGCTGCTCGGCGGGCGGGCCGACCCGGCCCTGGTGCGGATCGGCGCCGCGTCGGCCGTCGTCGAGGGGCGCATCAGTGTGCCGCCGGGCGCCACGGCCGCCGTACGGGCCGAGGAGGCGGGCGCCGAGCTGGACGACGGCGTGCTGCTCGTCAGCCGCACGGTCTCGGCCGAGGGGCGCTCACGGGCCCATCTGGGCGGGCGCTCCGTGCCCGTCGGTCTGCTCGCCGAGCTCGCCGACGAACTCGTCGCCGTCCACGGCCAGACCGACCAGCAGGGCCTGCTCAAGCCCGCCCGGCAGCGCGGGGCCCTCGACCGGTACGCGGGCGACGCCGTCGCCGTACCGCTGGCCGCGTACGGAGAGGCGTACCGGCGGCTGCGAGCCGTCGTCGCCGAACTGGACGAGATCACGACACGCGCGCGGGAGCGGGCCCAGGAGGCCGACCTGCTGCGCTTCGGCCTCCGCGAGATCGAGGCCGTCGAACCGCGGGCCGGCGAGGACGTCGAGCTCGCCGCCGAGGCCGAACGGCTCGGCCACGCCGAAGCCCTCGCCTCCGCCGCCGCGCTCGCGCACGGCGCGCTCGCCGGGAACCCCGAGGACCCCGAGGCCGTCGACGCGACCACCCTGGTCGCCGGTGCCGGGCGCGCGCTCGACGCCGTACGGGCGCACGACCCGTCGCTCGCCGCGCTCGCGGACCGGATGGGCGAGATCTCCATCCTGCTCACCGACGTCGCCGGGGAACTGGCCGGGTACGCGGACGACCTGGACGCCGACCCGCGCCGGCTCGCGGCCGTCGAGGAGCGGCGCGCGGCGCTCACCCAGCTCACCCGGAAGTACGGCGAGGACGTCACCGCCGTCCTGGCGTGGGCGCAGGAGAGCGCGGCCCGGCTCACCGAGCTGGAGGGCGACGACGACCGGATCGGCGAGCTCACGGCCGAACGGGACGCCCTGCGCGCCGAGCTGTCGGTCCTCGCGCAGGCGCTCACCGACGCCCGTACGGAGGCCGCCGCCCGGTTCGCCGACGCCGTCACCGCCGAACTCGCCTCGCTCGCCATGCCCCACGCGCGCGTGTCCTTCGACATCCGGCAGACCGAGTCCGCCGACGAGGCCTCGGGGATCGAGGTCGGCGGCCGGAACGTGGCGTACGGGCCGTCCGGCGCCGACGAGGTCGAACTGCTCCTCGCCCCGCACCCGGGCGCTCCGCCGCGGCCGATCGCCAAGGGCGCGTCGGGTGGTGAGCTGTCCCGCGTCATGCTCGCGGTCGAGGTCGTCTTCGCCGGTACGGATCCGGTGCCGACCTATCTCTTCGACGAGGTCGACGCGGGCGTCGGCGGCAAGGCGGCCGTGGAGATCGGCCGTCGCCTCGCCAAGCTCGCCAAGTCCGCGCAGGTGGTGGTCGTGACCCACCTTCCGCAGGTGGCGGCCTTCGCCGACCGCCAGCTGCTGGTGGAGAAGACCAGCGACGGGTCGGTGACCCGGTCCGGCGTCACCGTCCTGGAGGGCGAGGACCGGGTCCGCGAACTGTCACGGATGCTGGCCGGTCAGGAGGACTCCGAGACGGCACGGGCGCACGCGGAGGAACTGCTGGCGACGGCGCGCGCGGACGCCTGAGGGCCCCCGTACGGTGGGCGGTCGGTCACGCCCGCCTGAGGGGTGGATCGTGGGCGCTCGCGGGCCGGTCCGGCTCTCCGGTCCTCCGGCCGGGCTCTCCGGCCGTCCTCGGCGGCCCGGGCGCCGTCCGCCGGTGCCTCATGCGGAGGCGCTCAGGGCGGTGGCCGGCGCCCGTCGCCGCGCGCGTAGGGTGGTGTTCATGATCGGCAGAGTCGGGCGGACGGCCCTCGCCTTCGGACTCGCCGCCGGGGTGACCCGCGCGGTGTACACGGGCCTGCTCAGGCGCCGGCCCCGGGCGGGCGAGGCGCGGACGCGCTGGGAGCGGACGAACCACGCCGGGCGGACCGTCGACCTGTACGCCGGACCCGCCACCGTCCTCGGCGCGGCCGCCGGAATCGGCAGCGGACCCGCCGCGTTCGCCGTGCTCGCGGCCGGAGTCTGCGGCGCCTACGACGATTTCGCGGGCGCCGACGACGCCCGGCGCGGATTCCGGGCGCACCTCACGGCGCTGCGGAACGGTGAGGTCACCAGCGGCACCGTGAAACTCGCCGGAATCGGCGCCGCCGGTCTGGTGGCGGGTGCGCTGCTGAAGGAGCGGCCCGTCGACAAGGTACTGGCCGGGGTCGTGATCGCCGGAACCGCGCACCTCGTCAACCTCGTGGACGTCGCGCCCGGACGGGCCGTCGTCACGGTCCTGGGCCTCGGCGCGCCCGGGCTGCTGCGCGGGACGCCGGCCGCCGCGCCGATGGGTGCCGCGGCCGCCGTCCTCGCCCACGACCTCGGCGAGCGCACCATGATCGGCGACACGGGCGCGCACGCGCTCGGCGCGGCGGTCGGCAGCGCGATCGCGGCCGGGAACGGGCGGCTCGGACTCGTCGTCCACGCGGCCGGACTCATCGCCGCGGCCGTGTACGGAGACAAGGTCAGCGACTTCGCGCGCTCACCCGTGTGAGTGATCCGCTCCGGCGAGTCGACGCGTCGGACACGGGAAGGACGTCGGTACGACACGGGAACGACACGGCAGTGAAGCGCCTTCGGTGCCGGAACGTGCGTACGGGCTGGCATCCTTGGGCGCGTGACACAGCTCCGTACGGTCCAAGTGCTGGGCGGCGGCAGCGCGGGCAGCAGCGCTCACGTCAGATCACTTGCCTCGGGGCTGGTGGCGAGGGGCGTGCGGGTGACCGTGTGCGCCCCGGCCGAACTCGACCGCGCCTACGACTTCGCCGGTGCCGGCGCGCGCTTCGTGCACGTTCCGCGCCGCAACGACCCCGCGACGGTCGCGGCGCTCCGCAACGCCTGCATCGGCGCGGACGTCGTGCACGCGCACGGACTGCACGCCTCGGTACGGGCGGCTCTCGCGCTGTCGGGCGCCGGAGCGGGGGCCACGCCGCCGCTGGTGACGACATGGCACACCCGCAACCACGTCGAGGGGGCGCGGGGCGGGGTGCTGCGGCTCCTTGAGCGAAGGACCGTGCGGGCGGCGGCCGTTGTCCTCGGGACCTCGTCGGAGCTGGTCGACCGGGCACGGCGGCGAGGGGCGCGGGACGCGCGGCTCGCCCCGGTGACCGTGCCGGCGTCGCGCGCGCCGGTCTGCCTGCACGACGGGAAGGCACGGGCGGAGCTGGGGGCGGTGGACCGGCCGCTGCTGATGGCGGTCGGCGCGCTGGAGCCCGAGCGGGGGTACGGGATGCTCCTGGACGCGGCCCGGGTGTGGCGGGACCTCGACCCGCAGCCCCTGCTCGTGATCGCGGGGGAGGGGCGGGAACGGGCGGTGCTGCAACGGCGGATCGAGGCCGAGGGGCTCGCGGTACGGCTGATCGGCCGCCGGGACGATGTGGCGGAGCTGCTGGCGGCGGCGGACGTGGCGGTCCTGCCCTCGCGGTGGGAGGCCCGCTCCCTGCTGGCCCAGGAGGCGCTGCGGCTGGGTGTGCCGCTGGTGGCGACGGCGGTGGGCGGCGTGCCGGAACTGGTCGGGAACGCCGCGGAGTTGGTGCCGTGGGGCGACGCGGCGGCGCTGGCGGCGGCGGTGCGGGGACTGCTGGAGGACACGGACCGGCGGATGGACCTGGCGGCGGCGGGGCGGACGCAGGCGAGGACGTGGCCGACGGAGGACGAGACGATCGCCCACGTCCTGAGCGTCTACGACGAACTGTCGGCCCGCTGAGAGCACATCGCCGCGCCGGACCGCTGAGAGTGCCTCACCGCCCCCGCCCGCCTACGTGGTGTGGCGCCTCGCCCGGAGTGCCAGGGAGAGCGCCAGGACCGTCTGCGGGTCGTCCAGGTCCGTGCCCAGGAGTTCCGAGATGCGGGCCAGGCGGTTGTAGAGCGTCTGGCGGTTGAGGTGGAGCTCCCGGGCCGTCTCCGCCTTGCGGCCCGCGTGGGCCAGGTACGTCTCCAGGGTCGGCAGCAGTGGCGGGCGCGAGGTGCGGTCGTGGTCGCGCAGGGGGCCGATCGCCCGGTCCACGAAGGCCGCGAGGTCCGGGTGTTCGCGCAGCCGCCAGAGCAGCAGGTCGATGTCCAGGCGCCGGGCGTCGTACCAGGGGCGGTCCGAGAGGCCCTGCGCCGCCGTGGCCGTCTCCGCCGCGTGGCGCAGGCTCGCCGACGCCGCCGCCCAGCCCCCGGCGATGCCGACCACGACCACCGGCGGGTGCGCGCCGGCGCTTCCCCAGCCGCCGCCCGGGGTCGCCCCCACCAGGCCCGCCCGTTCCACGCCCGCCCGCAGCGCCGCCGCGACCCGGTCCGCCACCGCCGTACGCTCCGACTCCGAACGCAGACCGAGCAGCAGCGGGACACGGCCCTCCACCGGGCGAACGCCCAGCAGGACCGGCACCCCGACCGACGCCAGCTCCTCCAGCACCGCCCGGGCGAGCAGCGCCCAGTTGCCGGAGGGGGAGAGCTCCGGGGCCAGGCGCATCACCACCGGCAGCAGCGGGCCGTCCCCCGGCTTGAAGCCGAGCACCCGTGCCTGCGCCGGTGCGTCCTCGGCGGTGATCCGGCCCTCCGCGAGATCCGTCAGGAAGTCGCCTCTGCCCCGCGCCGCCAGCTCCTCCTCCTGACGTGCCTGCATGAGGACGACGGCCAGCAGGCCCGCCGCGCGCTCCGCCGCCATCCGGTGCACCGGGGAGAGCGGTCCTGAGACGGCGAGCAGGACGAGCCGCGCGCGGACCGAGCCGGTGCCCGGGCCACCGCCGCCCGGCACGTCCACCAGGACCGCCCCCGTCGGCGGCCCCGACTCCCGCGCCGCCCGCTGCCCGCGCAGCCCGTCCCAGACCTGGAGCGGGTCCGCCGGAGCCGACTCGGTCCCCGCCGCGTACAGCAACTGGCCGTCCGCCGTCTCCAGGAAGACCGGGTTGGCCGTGAAGTCGGCCAGGATCCGCAGCACCTGCGGCACCCCGCCGCCATCGAGCAGCGCGTCCGTGCACCTCCGGTGCACCTCCTCCGCCTGGCGGAGGAGCGCGTAGTGCCCGTTCACGATCTCGGTGTGGATCTCCTCCGTGACCGCCACGAACGGCACCTCGCGGTGCAGCTGCACCAGCGGCAGGCCCGCCGCCCGCGCCGTCTCCACGATCGTGGCCGGCAGCCGCGAGAAGCGCGGGCCCAGCTCCACGACCAGCGCGGCGATGCCCCGGTCCGCCAGCCTCCGTACGAACGCGCGCTGCTCCGCCGGGCGCGTACCGAGCCCCAAGCCCGTGGTCAGCAGCAGCTCACCGCCCTTGAGCAGCGACGCGATGTTCGGCACCTCGCCGGCGTGCACCCAGCGCACCGTGCGGTGCAGCCGGTCCGCGCCGGCGACGACCTCCGGGAGTCCGCCGCGCAGCCCGGGCAGTTCCAGCGCCCGCCGCACGGTGATCCCGCCCTGATTGTCCATGACCGGACGCTACCTGGCGGCGATGTTCCGGCGACATCACCCGGCGGTTTCGCGAGCGGACAGATCGTCCGTCCCGTCGACAACTCGTCGCCCCGACCGGCCAATTGTGCGACCGCATGTCGATTGTGGCGTACGTCACTGCGGAGGATGCTCTCGCGCCATGGCACAGAACTCCACCCCTGGCTCCACCCCTGGCTCCTCGCCTGGTCCCACCCCGGGCTCCCCTCCCGAGGTGCACCGGCTCAAGGCGAACTCGGTCGGGCTCGTCGGCGTCGTCTTCATGGCCGTCGCGACCGCCGCCCCGATCACGGCGATGACCGGAAACCTCCCCATCGCGGTCGGCTTCGGCAACGGCACCGGAGCACCCGCCGGCTATCTCTTCGCGACGCTCGTCCTGACCGTCTTCTCCGTCGGCTATGTCGCCATGGCCAAGCGGATCACCGCCGCCGGCGCGTTCTACGGCTACATCTCGCACGGCCTCGGCCGGATCGCCGGCATGGCCTCGGGCATGCTCGCCGTCCTCGCGTACATCGTCTTCGAGGCATCGATCGTCGGCGTGTTCGCCTACTTCACCCAGACGACCGTCGCCGACCAACTCGGTGTGGACCTGCCGTGGATCGTGTACGCGGCGGGCATGCTCGCCGTCACCGCCGTCCTCGCGTACTTCGACATCAACCTGACCGCCAAGGCGCTCGGCGTCATGCTCATCGCCGAGATCGCGGTCCTCTTCGCCGTCGCCACCGCCGTACTGATCGCGGGCGGCGGCCCCGACGGCATCCCGGTCGAACCGATCAACCCCGCGAACGCCTTCACCGGCGCCTCCGCCGGCCTCGGACTCTTCTTCGCCTTCTGGTCATGGGTCGGCTTCGAGTCGACCGCGATGTACGGCGAGGAGTCCCGCGACCCCAAGCGCGTCATCCCGCGCGCCACCCTGATCTCCGTCGTCGGTGTCGGCCTCTTCTACATCTACGTCTCCTGGATGACGATCGCCGGCAACGGGCTCTCCGGCTCCGTGAAGCTGTCGTCCTCCTCCACGCCCCTCGACCTCTTCTTCGCCCCCACCCAGTCCTTCATCGGCGCCTGGGCCGTCGACGCCTTCCAGTGGCTGCTGCTCACCGGCTCCTTCGCCTGCGGCATGGCCTTCCACCAGTGCGCCTCGCGCTATCTCTACGCCATCGGCCGCGAGGGCTTCCTCCACCCCGCCCTCGGCCGCACGCACGCCAGGCACGGCTCGCCGTACATCGCCTCCTACGTCCAGAGCGCCATCGCCGTCACCCTCGTCGGCGCCTTCTGGCTCACCGGCCAGGACCCCTACATCCACCTCTACACGCTGCTCGCGATCCTCGGCACGATGGCGATCCTCATCGTCCAGACCCTCTGCTCCTTCGCCGTCATCGGGTACTTCCGCAAGAACCACCCCGAGGACCGGCACTGGTTCAAGACCCTGACCGCGCCGCTGCTCGGCGGTGTCGGCATGACCGCCGTCGTCGTCCTGCTGATCGTCAACATGGAGACCGCGGCGGGTCTCGCCGCCGACTCCCTCTTCTTCAAGGCGCTCCCGTGGATCGTCGGAGCGGTCTTCTTCGGCGGTCTCGGCCTCGGCCTGTACCTCAAGGCCAGGCGGCCCGAGCGCTACGAGATCATCGGCCGGATCGTCCTGGAGGACGCCGCCGAGCGCGCCGACGAGCCCGAGCGGCCGGCCACCGCACCCGCCCCCGTCACCACCCAGAGCTGATCCCCTCCCACCTCTCCAGGAGCGTCCCATGGCACGCACCAACCCGATGCACCTCCTGAAGCGTCTCGCCGCCGAGCACGCCGACGCCCGACGGCTGGACATTCCCGTCGACGAACTGCGGGGGATGAGAGCCGACGCGCTCGGCCGCCGCTCCCTCCTCAGATACGCCGCCGCCGCGGGACTCGTGGCCGGCGTGGGCGTCTCCGGCGCCCCCGCGACCGCCCACGCCGCCACCCCCGACCCCAAGGCCAGGACCACCGCCCGGATCGCCGTCGTCGGCGCCGGTATCTCCGGCCTCACCGCCGCCCTCACCCTCCAGGACGCCGGACTGAGCCCCACCCTCTACGAGGCCGACCCCTCACGGGTCGGCGGCCGGATGTGGACCCAGCGGGACCACTGGGCGTACGGGCAGACCTCCGAGATCGGCGGCGAGCTCATCGACACCGGCCACAAGAAGATGCTGGAGCTCTGCCGCCGCTTCAACCTCCCCGTGGAGGACTTCCTCGGCGGCGGACCGACCGGCGCCGAGGAAGTGCTCTGGTTCAACGGCACCTACTACCCGCGCCACCAGGCCGACGAGGACTTCAAGGCCGTCTACCAACTGCTCCACCGGGACCTGCAGGAAGCGGGCGAGGTCAAGTGGAACCAGACCACCCCGGCCGGAACCGCACTCGACAACATGTCGATATACGAATGGATCGAGTCCCGGGTCCCCGGCGGGCACTCCTCGCCCCTGGGCCGGTTCATCGACGTCGCCTACAACGTCGAGTACGGCGCCGAGACCACCGAACAGTCCTCGCTCGCCCTGGTCCTGCTCATGGGCTACCAGACCAATCCGGGCCACTTCAACGTCTGGGGCCTTTCCGACGAGCGCTACCACATCACGGGCGGGAACGACCGGCTTCCCCACGCCATCGCCCAGGCCCTCGCCCCCGGAACCCTGCGCCACGGCTGGTCCCTGACCGCCGTACGGGCCAACGCGGACGGCACGCAGACGCTCACCTTCACCGAGGCCGGCGCCACCCGGACGGTCACCGCCGACCACACGATCCTCTGCGTCCCCCTGCCGATCCTCAAGCAACTCGACCTCACCCAGGCCGGGTTCGACCCCCTGATGCGGAACCTGCTGCGGGACGCGCGCATGGGCTACTGCACCAAGCTCAACATGCAGTTCGCCACCCGCCCCTGGCGCGGCACCGGCGCCTGGCCGGGCGTCTCGGCCGGGGACTGCTTCACCGACACCGACGTCCAGCAGACCTGGGACACCACCAAGATCCAGGGCGGCACGGGAGGCATCCTCATCCAGTACGGCGGCGGCGACCTCGCCAGGGCCCTCACCCCGGCCGGGCCCTTCTCCACCGAGTCGGACCCGTACGTACGGGATCTGGTGTCCCGTCACCTCAAGGGCGTGGACGCCTTCTTCCCGGGCACCTCCAAGGCGTACACGGGCCGCGCCCAGCTCTCCGCCTGGCACCGCAATCCGTACACGCTCGGCGCGTACTCCTGCTGGCCGGTCGGCTATGTGCACCGGTACGCCGATTACGAGGGCACCGCCCAAGGCAACATCCACATCGGCGGTGAGCACTGCAGCTACGACTTCCAGGGCTTCATGGAAGGCGGCGCCACCGAGGGCGAGCGGGCCGCGCGGGAGGTGATCGACGCCCTGAGGTGACAGACGTCCCCGATCCGGCCGGCGGCCGCCCCCTCGCACATCCCGGGGGCGGCCGCCCCGCCGACTCCTGACCTGTCCGGTCAACCTCCGTACGCCCCGCTCGCCGTCAGCCGCAGCGCGGTGTCGATCAGGGGCACATGGCTGAACGCCTGCGGGAAGTTCCCCACCTGGCGCTGGAGCCGTGAGTCCCATTCCTCCGCGAGGAGACCCAGGTCGTTGCGGAGCGAGAGCAGCTTCTCGAACAGCTGACGCGCCTCGTCCACCCGGCCGATCATCGCCAGGTCGTCCGCCAGCCAGAACGAGCAGGCGAGGAACGCGCCCTCGTCGCCCTCCAGGCCGTCGACGCCCGCCTCCTCGCCGGCGGTCGGATAGCGCAGCACGAAACCGTCCTCCGTGGACAGCTCCCGCTGGATCGCCTCGATCGTGCCGATGACCCGCTTGTCGTCCGGCGGCAGGAAGCCCATCTGCGGAATCAGCAGCAGCGAGGCGTCCAGCTCCTTGGAGCCGTACGACTGCGTGAACGTGTTCCGCTCCTTGTCGTAGCCCTTCTCGCAGACGTCACGGTGGATGTCGTCGCGCAGCTCGCGCCAGCGCTCCAGCGGGCCGTCGGCGTCCCCGGACTCGATCAGCTTGATCGTGCGGTCGACCGCCACCCACGCCATCACCTTGGAGTGCACGAAGTGGCGGCGCGGGCCGCGCACCTCCCAGATGCCCTCGTCCGGCTGGTCCCAGTGGGTCTCCAGGTAGCGGATCAGCTTCAGCTGGAGCAGGGAGGCGTAGTCGTTGCGCGAGAGCCCTGTCATGTGCGCCAGGTGCAGGGCCTCGGTGACCTCGCCGTACACATCCAGCTGGAGCTGGTTGGCCGCTCCGTTGCCGACCCGGACGGGACCGGAGTTCTCGTACCCGGGCAGCCAGTCGAGCTCGGCCTCGCCGAGCTCGCGCTCGCCCGCGATGCCGTACATGATCTGCAGGTTCTCCGGGTCGCCGGCGACCGCGCGCAGCAGCCAGTCCCGCCAGGCGCGGGCCTCCTCGCGGTAGCCGGTGCGCAGCATCGACGACAGCGTGATCGCCGCGTCGCGCAGCCAGGTGTAGCGGTAGTCCCAGTTGCGGACGCCGCCGATCTCCTCCGGCAGGGAGGTGGTCGGCGCGGCGACGATCCCGCCGGTCGGCGCGTACGTCAGCGCCTTCAGCGTGATCAGCGAACGGACCACCGCCTCGCGGTACGGGCCGTGGTACGTGCAGTGCGCGACCCACTCGCGCCAGAAGTCGACCGTCGCCTCCAGCGCGCCCTCCGGGTCCGGCAGGGCGGGCGGTTCCTTGTGCGAGGGCTGCCAGCTGATCGTGAAGGTGATCCGCTCACCGGCCGTGACGGTGAAGTCGGAGTACGTGGTCAGATCCTTGCCGTGGGTCTCGATCTCGGTGTCGAGCCACACCGAGTCGGGACCGGCGACGGCGACCGTGCGGTCCCCGACCTTGTGCACCCACGGCACCACGCGTCCGTAGCTGAACCGCATCCGCAGCGCCGAGTGCATGGGCACGCGTCCGGTGACGCCCTCCACCACCCGGATCAGCTGGGGCGCCCCGTCACGCGGCGGCATGAAATCGGTCACCCTGACCGTGCCGCGCGGGGTGTCCCACTCGGATTCCAGGATGAGCGAGTCTCCGCGGTAACGTCGCCGGTCGGCCGGCGGCGGGGTGGTGCCGTCCGGAACGGCGGGTGCGACCCGCCAGAAACCGTGCTCCTCCGTCCCGAGAAGGCCCGCGAAGACGGCATGCGAGTCGAAGCGTGGAAGGCAGAGCCAGTCGACGCTGCCGTCCCGGCAGACCAGTGCCGCGGTCTGCATGTCTCCGATGAGTGCGTAATCCTCGATGCGCCCGGCCACGTGCTATCTCCAGTCGAACGGCCACGTCCGCCCCGCGGGGCGCTTCCTACAGAATGGTGCCAGCAGTCAAGGGGTCGTTGACGAGCTCCAGCTTCCCGGTTGACTGGCGGGGGTGCTGCCGATGGCCGGTCCGGCTCGGCAGGGAGTGTCCGAGCAGGATACGACGGACTCTAGGCAGCCACGGCTACGTACGGGTAACGGCGTTGCTCCGAACGGGTGAGGCCGCCGTGACCTGTGGTGTAGCCGTCCGTATGCACCCGACTGCCCCGTGTGGCCGGAAGCGGTCTCCCTTCGTCGCTGATACCCTGGTACCCCGTGGACCGGTGGGAAACGGTGAAAGCCGAGGCCCCCGAAACCGCAGCGACGGCACCCCCCGATTCTTCCGGAGGGGACGCCGGAACGCACCTCCAGAACGCGACCACGGGAGCCCCCTCTTGGCGATGCCGCCCAAAACCACGACGACCAAGCACATCTTCGTCACCGGGGGTGTCGCGTCCTCCCTCGGCAAGGGCCTGACCGCCTCCAGCCTGGGTGCGCTCCTCAAGGCCCGGGGCCTTCGGGTCACGATGCAGAAGCTCGACCCGTACCTGAACGTCGACCCCGGCACGATGAACCCCTTCCAGCACGGTGAGGTGTTCGTCACCAACGACGGCGCCGAGACCGACCTGGACATCGGCCACTACGAGCGCTTCCTCGACGTCGACCTCGACGGCTCGGCCAACGTCACCACCGGCCAGGTCTACTCCCAGGTCATCGCCAAGGAGCGGCGCGGCGAGTACCTCGGCGACACCGTCCAGGTCATCCCGCACATCACCAACGAGATCAAGTCCCGTATCCGCCGGATGGCGACCGACGACGTGGACGTCGTCATCACCGAGGTCGGCGGCACCGTCGGCGACATCGAGTCGCTGCCGTTCCTGGAGACCGTCCGCCAGGTCCGCCACGAGGTCGGCCGCGACAACGTCTTCGTCGTGCACATCTCGCTGCTGCCCTACATCGGCCCGTCCGGCGAGCTGAAGACCAAGCCGACCCAGCACTCGGTCGCCGCCCTGCGCAACATCGGTATCCAGCCGGACGCGATCGTGCTGCGCGCCGACCGCGACGTCCCCACCGCCATCAAGCGCAAGATCTCGCTGATGTGCGACGTGGACGAGGCCGCCGTCGTCGCCGCCATCGACGCCAAGTCGATCTACGACATCCCGAAGGTGCTGCACACCGAGGGCCTGGACGCCTACGTCGTGCGCAAGCTCGACCTGCCGTTCCGCGACGTGGACTGGTCCACCTGGGACGACCTGCTCGACCGGGTGCACAACCCCGAGCACGAGGTCACCGTCGCGCTCGTCGGCAAGTACATCGACCTGCCCGACGCGTACCTCTCCGTCACCGAGGCCATGCGCGCCGGCGGCTTCGCGAACAAGGCCCGCGTCAAGGTCAAGTGGGTCACCTCCGACGACTGCAAGACCCCGGCGGGCGCCAAGAAGCAGCTCGGCGACGTCGACGGCATCCTGATCCCCGGCGGCTTCGGCGACCGCGGTGTCAGCGGCAAGGTCGGCGCGATCCAGTTCGCCCGCGAGAACAAGGTGCCGCTGCTCGGCATCTGCCTGGGCCTGCAGTGCATCGTGATCGAGGCCGCGCGGAACCTGGCCGACATCCCCGAGGCCAACTCCACCGAGTTCGACCCGGCGACCGCCCACCCCGTCGTCTCGACGATGGAGGAGCAGCTCGCGTACGTCGAGGGCGCCGGCGACCTGGGCGGAACGATGCGCCTGGGCCTGTACCCGGCGAAGCTCGCCGAGGGCTCCGTCGTGCGCGAGGTCTACGCCGACCAGCCGTACGTCGAGGAGCGCCACCGCCACCGCTACGAGGTGAACAACGCCTACCGCGCGGAGCTGGAGAAGAAGGCGGGCCTCGTCTTCTCGGGCACCTCCCCGGACAACAAGCTCGTCGAGTACGTCGAGTACCCCCGCGAGGTGCACCCCTACCTGGTCGCCACGCAGGCCCACCCGGAGCTGCGCTCGCGCCCGACGCGTCCGCACCCGCTCTTCGCCGGCCTGGTCAAGGCGGCCGTCGAGCGGCAGCAGCAGGCGCGCGGGACGGGCGAGTGAGCCCCACCGGTTAACGTTGCCGGGGTACGGATCCTTCGGGGTTCCGTACCCCGGTTTCCTGTGTGTGGGAGGACTCAGATGGAGCTGCTGGACACCCCGGAGGAGTGGCAGGTCGTCGCGACGACGACCCCCTTCAAGGGCAACAAGACGAGTGTCCGCGCGGACGACGTGGTCATGCCGAACGGAACGGTCGCGCGGCGCGACTACCAGGTCCACCCCGGCTCGGTCGCGGTCGTCGCCCTCGACGAGCGGGACCGCGTCCTGGTGCTGAAGCAGTACCGGCACCCCGTGCGGATGAAGCTGTGGGAGATCCCCGCCGGCCTCCTCGACGTGCCGGGGGAGAACCCGCTGCACGCGGCGCAGCGTGAGCTGTACGAGGAGGCGCACGTCAAGGCCGAGGACTGGCGGGTCCTGACCGACGTCTACACCACGCCGGGCGGCTGCGACGAGGCGGTACGGATCTTCCTGGCGCGCGAGCTGTCCGAGGCGGACGGCGAGCGCTTCGAGGTCTCCGAGGAGGAGGCCGACATGGAGCTGGCCCGGATCCCGCTGGACGAACTGGTCCGCGGTGTCCTCGCGGGGGAGCTGCACAACAACTGCCTGGTGGTCGGCGTCCTCTCGGCGGCGGCCGCCCGCACCGGCGAGGGCTTCGACGCCCTCCGCCCGGCGGACTCGCCCTGGCCCGCCCGCCCCTTCGAGGCATAGGGCCTCTCGGCCGGGTCCGGACAGGCGGGTGGTGGCTTCCGGGTGGGGGCCGGTTGCTCCGAGTGGTGGCCGGTCTGACGATCGGCTGATCCGATCGGGGGATTTGTCCGCCGCGCTCCGCCGGGTCGGGACCATGCCCTGAACTACGCTCGGGATCGCCCGTGCGGAGCCCCCCGCGGGCTCGGCTCGTGCGCAGGTGGACGGGAGCGTGGCCCGTGACGGATCAGGCGGTGACAGCGGGCGGGGTACGGCAGTTCTTCGGGCGGCAGCGGGAGTTGAAGGCCCTGCGCGCCGACATCGAACGGACCGGGCTCGACACCCTCGCCGGCCGCAAAGCCCCCCGCGCGCGCGTCCTGCTCATCGCCGGGCGACCGGGCTCCGGACGGACCACCCTCGCGGAGGAGCTCGTCGCCGGCCTCGGCGACCGGTACCCCGACGGGGTGTACCGCGCCCGGCTCACCGAGCCGGGCGGCGACCCCGTCCCCACGGCCCGGGTGGCGCGGGGCCTGCTGCAGGACCTGGGGGTCGACGAGCCCCCCGGCGCCGCCGAGGACGAGCTGACCGGACTGGTCCGGGAGGCCCTCGCCGACCGGCGCACCGTCCTCGTCCTCGACGACGCCGTCGACGCCGAGCAGGTCGACCCGCTGATCCCGGACAACCCCGAGGCCCTCGTCGTCGCCGTCGCCAAGGGGCCCCTCACCGGAATCGCGGACGTCCGCCCCTGCACGCTCGGCGGCCTCGACCCCAAGTCCTGCATCGAGCTGATCACCACCTTCACCGGCTCGGTCCGGGTCACCGTCGACCCGCAGGCCGCCGAGACCCTCGCCGAGGAGTGCGGCGGTCTGCCCGCCGCCGTGGTGCTGGCCGGCGGCTGGCTCGCCACCCGCCCCAAGGCGTCCGTCGCCGATCTCGCCAAGCGGCTGCGGGCCGTCCCCGGCGATCCGCTCACCCGCGCCTTCCGGCTGGTGCACGAGTCCCTGCCCCAGCCGGCCGCGCGGATACTGCGATTCCTCTGCCTCGCCCCGCTCGGCCGCGCCGACGCCCACACCGCCTCCGCACTGGCCGGCTGCTCGATCTCCACCGCCGCCACCACGCTCGCCGACTTCGTCGCCCAGGGTCTGGTCACGGAAGAAGAGGACGGGCAGTACGAGGTCCCCGGGCATCTGGTTCCCCTCCTGCGCGCCGAGACGGAGGAGCGCGACCGGCCCGCCGAGGTGGAGCTCGCCCGGGCCAGGATGCTGGAGCGGACCGTACGGCTCCTCCAGTCCTGCCGGGCGATCACCGAGCCCGAGGGCTCCCCCGCCCGCACGAAGCTCGCCGGGCTGCCGCGCGCCCTGCGGTTTTCGAGCGCTGCCGCCGCCGCCGAGTGGCTGGACCGCCGCCGGCCCGTCCTGCTCGCCTCCGCCCGCCTCGCGGTCGCCGACGGAGAGCTCGACACGCTGGCCCGCCGCCTGGTCGCCGCCCTGGTCAAGGCCGAGACGGCGCACCGGGGGGCCGAGGCGGCGGCGCCCGACCTGTACGGACTGCACCAGCTGGTCCTGGACGTGGCCGATCGGCGCGGACTGCACCGGGAGCGGGCGGCGGCCCTGCTGAATCTGGCCGATCTCGACGCCAGGACCGGCCGGACCCGGGACGCGCTGGTCCGCTACCGGACCGCTCTGGACGCCGGACGCGCCGCGAACGACCCGTACGCGATCGGCCGGGCGATGGAATCCGTAGGCGGTTCCTACCAGGAGTTGGGGGACTGGCAGCGGGCGGGCGACTGGTACGGCCGCGCGCTCGCCCAGCGCCTCGCCCGCGACGAGCGGGCCGACCAGGCCCGGCTGTACGCGCGGCTCGGCGCGGTGCACACCTACGCGGGACGCTACGGCGAGGCCCTGCGGAACTGGCGCGCCGCCGCCGCGGGCTACCGCCGCCAGGCCGATCTCCCCGGCTACGCGCGCGCGTTGAGCGAGGCGGCCCGGGTCCAGGAGTACGCCGGGCGGCCCCAGGAATCCCTGCGGACCTGCGAGGAGGCGGTGGAGTGGGCCCGGCGCGCCCAGGACGTACGCCTCCAGGCGGCGCTGCAGCTGCGGCTGGCCGACACCCTCGACCGGCTCGGCGACCCCGCCGCCGCCCGCCTGCACCGCTCAGCAGCCGAAAGACTCCTTGGAACCGAGGCTTCCGCCTACGAAATCCGCAGTGCTTCTCTCGAAGATTAATGCTTTGCAAGGCTAGACAGCGGGAACTCCTTCATTAGACTGGGTGCGCCGCGTTCGATCGCGGTCTGTCCCGGTGCGCCGTAGTGCAGCCGGGTATGTATCGCATTGCCCCCAGTTATCCCCCTGATTCAAGGACCGTGATCGACGATGAAGGTCGGCATCCCCCGCGAGGTCAAGAACAACGAGTTCCGCGTGGCCATCACCCCTGCCGGTGTCCACGAGCTCGTCCGCAACGGCCACCAGGTCTTCGTCGAGCAGAACGCCGGTGTCGGCTCCTCGATCACGGACGAGGAGTACGTCTCGGCCGGTGCGCAGATCCTGTCCACCGCCGACGAGGTCTGGGCCACGGCCGACCTGCTGCTCAAGGTCAAGGAGCCCATCGCGGAGGAGTACCACCGCCTCCGCAAGGACCAGACCCTCTTCACCTACCTGCACCTCGCCGCCTCCCGCGAGTGCACGGACGCCCTGCTCGCCTCCGGCACCACCGCGATCGCCTACGAGACCGTCGAGACCGCGAACCGCGCGCTGCCGCTGCTCGCCCCGATGTCCGAGGTCGCGGGCCGGCTGGCCCCGCAGGTCGGCGCCTACCACCTGATGCGCTCGGTCGGCGGCCGCGGCGTCCTGCCCGGCGGCGTCCCCGGCACCCACGCCGGCGAGTGCGTCGTCATCGGCGGTGGCGTCTCCGGCTGGAACGCCACCCAGATCGCCGTCGGCATGGGCTTCCACGTCACCCTGCTCGACCGTGACATCAACAAGCTCCGCGAGGCCGACAAGATCTTCGGCACCAAGGTGAAGACGATCGTCTCCAACGCCTTCGAGCTGGAGAAGGCCGTCGTCGAGGCCGACCTCGTCATCGGCGCCGTCCTCATCCCGGGCGCCAAGGCCCCGAAGCTGGTCACCAACGAGCTCGTCGCCAAGATGAAGCCCGGAAGTGTCCTTGTCGACATCGCGATCGACCAGGGCGGCTGCTTCGAGGACTCCCACCCGACCACCCACGCCGAGCCGACCTTCCAGGTCCACAACTCGGTCTTCTACTGCGTCGCCAACATGCCGGGCGCGGTGCCGAACACCTCCACGTACGCCCTGACCAACGCCACGCTTCCCTACATCGTGTCGCTGGCGAACAACGGCTGGGTCGAGGCGCTGCGCCGCGACTCCGCGCTCGCCCTGGGCCTCAACACCCATGACGGCAAGGTCGTTTACAAGGAGGTCGCCGAGGCTCACGGCCTCGAGCACCTGGAGCTGAACAGCCTGCTGGGCTGACCTCCGCCGCGGCGCCGTCAATGCGCGCCGTCAACTGACGCATCCGGCCGGACCCTGTGCACCAGGGCCCGGCCGGATGTGTGTCCGGCCACTTCGAGGCCCCGGTTCAACTCGCCTCGAACGTAACCCTTTAACCGATTCGCACACCCCCGAAACGTGTGGATGCGTGGCTGCGCGCCCTTGACAGAGGGGTGTTCGGTTGCCGACACATCGGGGCGGGTCCGGCGGATTGTGTTGCTGCGGAGCGGTGACACGCCATAGAGTCGCCAACCGTCGGCATGGTGCCACGCTGACCTATCGATAAATGTTCCTGGTCACATCCAAGGAGGTAAGACGACTTGTGAATGAGTCGACATTTACTCCCGGGGGTGGACAGCCAGGAAACCCTGTCGGCTCCGTCGCTGTCCGAACTTTCGCGACGCATCAGCCCATGACGACAGCCCACACGATGAAGATGATGGACGGCCTACACGTGAACGCCACGGCCGGCAACGAGAGTGGCCGAGAGTCCACCCACTTCGCCGCCTACGACGAGGTGCCCGAGGGGCACTTCTACGACCCTGACGCCGAGTACGAGCCCGACCCGGAGTACGCGGCCACCCTCGCACCGGACGCTGCCCGGCAGCGCCGCGAGCGGATCGGCCCCACCGGACGGCCCCTGCCGTACTTCCCGATCCCGGGCCCGTTGACCGACCACGGACCCGCGAAGATCATCGCGATGTGCAACCAGAAGGGCGGCGTCGGCAAGACCACGTCGACCATCAACCTGGGTGCCGCGCTCGCGGAGTACGGACGGCGGGTGCTGCTCGTCGACTTCGACCCGCAGGGAGCCCTGTCGGTCGGTCTCGGCGTGAACCCGATGGAGCTCGACCTCACCGTCTACAACCTGCTCATGGAGCGGGGCATGTCGGCGGACGAGGTGCTGCTCAAGACCGCCGTTCCCAACATGGACCTGCTGCCCAGCAATATCGATTTGTCTGCGGCCGAGGTGCAGTTGGTCAGCGAGGTCGCGCGCGAGTCCACGCTCCAGCGCGCCCTGAAGCCGCTGATGAACGACTACGACTACATCGTGATCGACTGTCAGCCGTCGCTCGGTCTGCTGACCGTGAACGCGCTGACGGCGGCTCACAAGGTCATCGTGCCGCTGGAGTGCGAGTTCTTCGCGCTGCGCGGTGTGGCCCTGCTGACCGAGACGATCGAGAAGGTCCAGGAGCGGCTCAACCCCGAGCTGGAGCTCGACGGCATCCTCGCCACGATGTACGACTCCCGGACCGTGCACAGCCGTGAGGTCCTCGCGCGCGTCGTCGAGGCCTTCGACGACCACGTGTACCACACGGTGATCGGCCGGACCGTGCGCTTCCCGGAGACCACGGTCGCCGGCGAACCGATCACCACGTACGCCTCGAACTCCGTGGGCGCCGCCGCCTACCGCCAGCTCGCCAGGGAGGTGCTCGCCCGGTGTCACGCCGAGTGAGTCTGCCCGGCGCCGACGAACTGTTCCGTACGACCGGGGGGATGGCGCTCCAGGCGTCCTCGCCCCGCAGGGGCGAGGCCCGGGTGCCGGCGCCGGCGGGCGAGAGCGACACGGGCGCGGCGGAGGGCTCCGCGGAGCACACGGCGGCGTCCTCGGAGACGGCGGAGCCGCGGGCCCGGACGGCCGAGCCCGCGGAACCCGCACCTCCGGTGAAGTCCGCGTCGCCGGTCGCCCCGGCGGCACGCCGCCGGGGCCGTTCGCCGAACCGGCGGCCCAGCGGGCGCGAGCGGCACGACGAGAAGATCACCGTCTACGTCTCCGCCGAGGAGCTGATGGACCTGGAACACGCGCGTCTGGTGCTCCGGGGTGAGCACGGTCTCGCCGTGGACCGGGGCCGGATCGTCCGCGAGGCGGTCGCGGTGGTCCTGGCGGACCTGGAGTCCCGGGGCGACGCGAGCATCCTCGTGCGCCGCCTGCGCGGCCGCTGAGGGT
This sequence comes from Streptomyces sp. NPDC093600, assembly GCF_044764755.1. Classification (NCBI taxonomy): domain Bacteria; kingdom Bacillati; phylum Actinomycetota; class Actinomycetes; order Kitasatosporales; family Streptomycetaceae; genus Streptomyces; species Streptomyces sp. NPDC093600. The sequence goes on along the minus strand of NZ_JBIWIU010000004.1, from coordinate 420,857 downwards.
AGCCTGCGGGCTGCCGCACCCCTGCTCCTCCCTGGACCCCGATGCCCCCGCCCCCCGCCGAGACGTCCCGCCCGCCCCGCCGCACCCTGGGGCGCGGCCCGGGGGTGCCTCCGGCAGGCGCGTCGGACCTGACCGCCGAGCCCGCGCCCGAGCCCGAGCCCGCGCCCGAGCCCGGCCCCGCCGACGGCCGGGCCGCGGCGGCGCCGGGCGCGGCCTCCGACGGCCGCCGGCCCGCCAGGGACGAGACCCCGGCGGAAGCGGGGCCGGAGAGCGGCGGCACGGCTCCCGACGCGTCGGCGAGCTCCCCTGCCCCCGACGCCCCGGCCGCGAGCGCCCCCGGTGTCAGCGTCCCTGCCCCCGGCACCCCCGAGGACTCCGCCGAGGGCGCCCCCGTTCCCGACGGCGGCCGGTTCACGGTCAGGCTGGTGAACTTCGAAGGCCCCTTCGACCTCCTGCTCCAGCTCATCTCGAAGCACAAGCTCGACGTCACCGAGGTCGCCCTCTCCAAGGTCACCGACGAGTTCATGGCGCACATCCGGGCCATGGGGCCCGACTGGGACCTCGACCAGACCACTGAGTTCCTCGTCGTCGCCGCCACGCTGCTCGACCTCAAGGCCGCCCGGCTGCTGCCCGCCGCCGAGGTCGAGGACGAGGCCGACCTGGCCCTCCTCGAGGCACGGGACCTGCTCTTCGCCAGGCTTCTGCAGTACCGCGCGTACAAGCGGATCGCCGAGATCTTCGCCGAGCGGTGGGAGGCCGAGGGCAGGCGGTACCCCCGTACCGTCGGCCTCGAACCGCACCACGCCGAGCTGCTCCCCGAGGTCGTCATCAGCATCGGCGCCGAGGGCTTCGCCGCGCTCGCCGTCAAGGCGATGCAGCCCAAGGCCAGGCCCCAGGTGTACGTCGACCACATCCACGCCCCCCTCGTCAGCGTCCGTGAACAGGCAGAGGTCGTCGTCGCCCTGCTCAAGGAGCGCGGAACCGTCAGCTTCCGGGAGCTCGCCGAGGGAGCCGAGGACACCCTGACGGTCGTCGCCCGGTTCCTCGCCCTTCTGGAGCTGTACCGCGAGAGGGCCATCGCCCTCGAACAGGAGGACGCCCTCGGCGAGCTCACCGTCACCTGGGCCGGTGCCGGTGAAGTCCGCGTCACCGACGAGTTCGATCAGGAAACGGAGGCCCCGGCGTGAGCGACCTCAAGCCCTCCCTCGAAGCCGTCCTCATGGTCGTCGACGAGCCCGCCACCGAGGAGCACCTCGCCAAGATCCTCGACGTGCCCCGCCGCGAGGTCGGCGACGCCCTGCGCGAGCTCGCCGACGAGTACACCGCCCAGGGCCGCGGCTTCGAGCTGCGCCTGGTCGCCGGCGGCTGGCGGTTCTACACGCGGGCCGAGTACGCCGGGGCCGTCGAGGCCTTCGTCCTGGACGGCCAGCAGGCCCGGCTCACCCAGGCCGCCCTGGAGACCCTCGCCGTCGTCGCGTACCGCCAGCCGGTCAGCCGTTCCCGCGTCTCCGCGGTCCGCGGTGTCAACTGCGACGGGGTCATGCGGACCCTCCTCCAGCGCGGTCTGGTGGAGGAGGCGGGCGCGGAACCCGAAACAGGTGCGATCCTGTACAGGACGACGAACTACTTTCTGGAGCGGATGGGCCTGCGCGGCCTGGACGAGCTCCCCGAGCTCGCGCCCTTCCTCCCCGAGGCGGACGCGATCGAGGCGGAGACGCTGGAAGGGGTTCCGTCGTTCGACCCGGACGCAGACGACAAGACGACGGAAGATTGATGCGAAGCAGCAGCGGCAGGAACAGCAGCGGAAACAACGGCGGGAGCCGTGGTGGCAACAGCGGCGGCCGCGGCGGCAGCAGCGGCGGCAGCGGCGGGGGACGCGGTAACCACCGCGGCGCCGGCAACAGCCGCGACGACAAGCCGGGCGGCGGCCGTCCGCGCAACCCGCGCCCCGAGGAGCGTCGCTACGACGTGGGTGGCACCGGCGGCCCGTCCGACGGACCGAAGAAGGGCCGCGGCGCCGCGGCCCGCGGGGGCGCCAAGGGCGGCCCGAAGGCCCCCCAGGGCAACCCGCCCCGTCGCGGCCCGCACGGGCAGCGGCAGGCCCCGGCCCGCTCGCGCGAGCTCGACGCCAAGATCGAGCAGCGCAACCGCGACCGGTACGCGGACCGGCCCGAGATCAAGACCCCGAAGACCTTCCCGGGCGCCGAGCAGGAGGGCGAGCGGCTGCAGAAGGTGCTCGCCCGCGCCGGCATGGGCTCCCGCCGCGCCTGCGAGGAGCTGATCGAGCAGGCCCGCGTCGAGGTCAACGGCGAGATCGTCCTGGAGCAGGGCAAGCGCGTCGACCCGGAGAAGGACGAGATCAAGGTCGACGGCCTGACCGTGGCGACCCAGTCGTACCTCTTCTTCGCCCTGAACAAGCCCGCCGGTGTCGTCTCCACCATGGAGGACCCCGACGGCCGTCAGTGCCTCGGCGACTACGTCAACAACCGTGAGACCCGGCTCTTCCACGTCGGCCGGCTCGACACCGAGACCGAGGGCATCATCCTGCTCACCAACCACGGTGAGCTGGCCCACCGTCTCACGCACCCGAAGTACGGCGTGAAGAAGACCTACCTGGCCGCCATCACGGGCCCGCTGCCGCGCGAGGTCGGCAAGCGGCTCAAGGAGGGCATCCAGCTGGAGGACGGCTACGCCCGCGCGGACCACTTCCGCGTGGTGGAGCAGACCGGCAAGAACTACCTGGTCGAGGTCACCCTGCACGAGGGCCGCAAGCACATCGTGCGCCGCATGCTGTCCGAGGCCGGCTTCCCGGTGGAGAAGCTGGTCCGCACGGCCTTCGGCCCGATCGGGCTCGGTGACCAGAAGTCCGGCTGGCTGCGCCGGCTGACCAACACCGAGGTCGGCATGCTGATGAAGGAAGTCGGTATGTAGCCGCGTCGCCCCACGACGACAGGAAGCCCGTGACCGCCATGCGGTCACGGGCTTCCTCGTCGCTGTCGTCGCCCCTTCGCACTTGTGGGCGAACCCGCCGACCTTTATAGTCAAGGTGACTCTTAAGGAGGCGGGCGTGAGCCTCGCAAGCATGCTCGAACCCCTGCAGCAGCCGCTCGTCACCGTCCTGGACACCCCGGTCAGCTGGACCGAAGTCCTCGGCTTCGGCAGCGGAGCGCTCTGCGTCTGGCTCGTCGCCCGCCAGCACCTCGCCAACTGGCCCATCGGCATCGCCAACAACCTCTTCTTCATCCTGCTCTTCGCGCAGGCGGGGCTCTACGCCGACGCCGGCCTCCAGATCGTCTTCATCACCCTCGCCGTGTACGGCTGGTGGACCTGGACCCACGGGGGTGGACCGGGCTCCGACACCCTCCCGGTGCGCCGCACCTCGCGCACCGAGTGGACGTGGCTGATCACGGCGGGGGTGGTGGGGACCCTCGGCCTCACCCTGCTGCTCGACCGCGCCACCGACTCGACCGTCCCCTTCTGGGACGCCCTGACGACCGCGCTCTCCCTCACCGCCACCTACGGCCAGTGCCGCAAGCGGCTCGAGTCCTGGTGGCTCTGGATCGCCGCCGACGTGGTCTACGTGCCCTTGTACGCCCACAAGGAGCTGTATCTGACCTCCCTGCTGTACATCGGCTTCATGACGCTCTGCGTCCTCGGCCTGCGCAACTGGAGCCGCGACCTCGCCGCACAGCGCGCCCTCCCCGCGGAGGCGGTGGCATGAAGCGCTACGGCCACGGCCTGGTCCTCGGCAAGTTCTACCCGCCGCACGCCGGCCACCATCACCTGATCCGCACCGCGCGCGACCGCTGCGAGCGCCTCACCGTCCTCGTCTGCGCCTCGTCCGTGGAGACCCTGCCCCTGGAGGACCGGGTCGACTGGATGCGCGAGATCCACCCCGACGTCCTCGTCGTCGGCGCCGTCGACGACATCCCCGTCGACCTCCACGACCCCGACGTGTGGGCCGCCCACATGGCCGTCTTCCGGGCCGCCGTGCCCGAACGCGTCGACGCCGTCTTCACCTCCGAGCCGTACGGGGAGGAGCTCGGCCGCCGCTTCGGCGCCGCGTCCGTCTGCGTCGACCCGGACCGCACCCTCTTCCCCGTCTCCGGCACCGCCGTCCGCAAGGACCCCGCCGGCTGCTGGGACTTCCTCGAACCGCCCGTACGGGCCGCCCTCACCCGGCGCGTGGTCGTCCTCGGCGCCGAGTCCACCGGCACCACCACCATGGCCCTCGCCCTGGCCGACCACTACCGGCGACGCGGCGGCGTGTGGGCCCGCACCCGTTGCGTACCGGAGTACGGGCGCGAGTACAGCGAGCTGAAACTCGCCGAACTGCGTGCGGAACGGCCCGCCGCGGACTGGACGGACGTCACCTTCCGGTCCAGCGACTTCCCCGTCATCGCCCAGCGCCAGGCCGAGCTGGAGGAGGAGGCCGCGCGGGCCGGATCGCCCGTGCTCATCTGCGACACCGACGCCTTCGCCACCACGATCTGGCACGAGCGGTACATGGGCACCACCAGCCCCGCCACCGGCGAGGTCGCCGCGCGCGGCCGGCAGCACCTCTGGCTGCTCACCGACCACCACGGCGTCGCGTTCGAGGACGACGGACTGCGCGACGGGGAGCATCTGCGGCCCTGGATGACCGCCCGCTTCGTCGCCCAGCTCGCCCACACCGGCCGCCGTACGGCCGTCCTCACCGGACCGCACGAGGAGCGGCTCGCGGCCGCCGTCGCCGCCGTGGACGAGCTGCTCGCCGAGGGCTGGCACCTGGCCGACCCCCTGCCGGAGCGCCGATGAACCACGCCCAGGCCCCCGAGGGCTACGACCGGAACGCCTTCGAGCCGTTCGCCGTCACCGCCGACCTCGCCGTCTTCACCCTCCGCGAGGAGCGCCTCCACGTCCTGCTCGTCGAACGCGGCCAGGAGCCGTACGCCGGAGCCTGGGCCCTGCCCGGTGGCTTCGTCCTGCCCCGCGAGTCCTCCGAGCAGGCCGCGCGCCGCGAACTCGCCGAGGAGACCGGCCTGTCCGAGGCCACCGTCGCCGGACTCCACCTCGAACAGCTGCGCACCTACAGCGAGCCCGACCGCGACCCCAGGATGCGGGTCGTCTCGGTCGCGTACACCGCGCTCGTACCGGACCCCCCCGAGCCGCGCGGCGGCGGCGACGCGGCACGCGCCCGCTGGACGCCGTACGGGACGCACGGGCCGCTCGCCTTCGACCACGACCGGATCCTCGCCGACGCCCGTGAACGGATCGGCGCCAAGCTGGAGTACACCTGTCTCGCCACCGCCTTCTGCGCGCCCGAGTTCACGATCGGCGAGCTGCGGCAGGTGTACGAGACGGTCTGGGGCGTCGAGCTCGACCGCCCCAACTTCCGGCGCAAGGTCCTCGCCACGCCCGGCTTCGTCCAGGCCGTGGAGGGACCGCCGCGCCTCACCGGCGGACGGGGGAAACCGGCCGCTCTCTACCGGGCGGGGGAGGCCACGGCTCTCCACCCGCCGCTGCTGCGACCGGAAGGACGATCCGCATGACCAAGCAGGCGGCCACGGGGGCGCTGATCGGACTGGCGCTCGGTGACGCGCTCGGCTTCCCGACCGAGTTCAACGACGTGCCCTCCATCCTCGCCAAGTGCGGGCCCTGGCGGGCCATGGAACTCCCGGTGAGACGGAACGGCATCGCGTACATCACCGACGACACCCAGATGACGCTCGCCCTCGCGCGGGGCGTCCGCACCGCCATGGACCGGGGCGTCCTCGCCCCGCTTCGACTGGCCCGGCCGGTCCGGGAGGAGTTCGTCGACTGGTACCACTCCCCGGAGAACAACCGGGCTCCCGGCCGCACCTGCATGGTCGCCTGCCGGCTCCTCGACGGCGACCGGCCCTGGCAGCAGGCCAGCCAGACCGGCTCCAAGGGGTGCGGCGCCAACATGCGGGTCGCACCGATCGGGCTCGTCCCCGGCCTGAGCGACGAACAGCGCGCGGGCGCGGCCCAGCTCCAGTCGGCGCTCACCCACGGCCACCCCACGGCGCTCGCCGCCTCCGACCTGACCGCCCGCGCGGTCCACCTGCTCACCCAGGGCGTCGACCCGGCCGGACTGGTCGGCCACCTCCGCTCGTACGCGTACGAGAACCGCTCCCGCTACCACGAGCAGTGGCTCGGCGACCTCTGGGCACACGCCCAGGACCCCACGCCCCGGCACTTCATCGAGCGAGGCTGGGACGAGTGCCTCGCGGTCCTGGAGAAACTGGACGCCGTCCAGCGCACGGCCGACCCGGAACTCGACCCCTGCGAATACACCGGCGACGGCTGGATCGCCGAAGAGGCCCTCGCCACCGCCCTCCTGTGCTTCCTCCTCTTCCCCGAAGCCCCCCTCACCGCCCTGCGCCGCGCCGCCTGCACCCGCGGCGACTCGGACTCGATCGCCTGCCTGACGGGCGCGTTCGCGGGGGCCCACCTGGGCGCCGACGCCTGGCCGAAGGAGTGGTCGGAGCGGATCGAACACCGCGACGAACTGCTGTCGTTCGGCGCGCTCTGGGACGCTTGAGCCGGCTCAGCCCGGCTGAAGGACGCTCAGCGCCGACGCGCGGCGGGCGCGCAGGAGGAAGTCCTCCACGCGGGCGTGGTCCGGGGTCGCGGGGAGCGGGCTCGTGGTGGAGGCGTGGTCCGCCTCCTCCGTGAGGCGGAGCATCCACGACTCGACCTCGGGCCACGACACCTCGCCGCGCTTCACCGCGAGGAGCCGGTCCCGCTCGTCGCCCACGTGGATGGTCAGCTCGCCGGTCCGCAGCAGATCGCGGCAGCTCATCAGCAGCCGCAGCAGATGCATCGCGTGCTTCCAGCGCGGCTCCCCGTACTGGCGGACGTCGGCGTCGAGCTTCCTGCGCTGCCCGGCCGCGTAGCGGACGAACGTCTGGTGCGCCTGACGGGAGAGGAAAGCCCCGCGCAGCGCGACCAGTTCGCGGCCCGTGTCGTCGATCTGCTCGACCACGGGGGAGTGCAGGCACTCCAGGACGTTGGGGTTGGCCCGCAGGGCCAGTTCGCAGAAGCGCTCCAGCTCCCAGCTGAACTGCTCCTCGCCCGGCCCTTCCACGTGCGCCGGCGGCTTCTCCAAGCGCCAGAAGAGCGGGGTCGGGGCGAGGAACACGCCCCGGCGGTCGGTGTCGCTCTCCTCCGTGGCCAGACCGAAGGCGCGCGACCCCATGACACAGGAGTAGATCGTGTGGTCGCGCACCAGTTCTACCGGAGTCATGGGCGACAGATTACGTCAGGGTGATGGCGTCCCCCGACACGCTGATCCGCTCGGCAGGCAGGGGGCGCCTGGCCGGCCCCGCGGCCACCGACCCGTCGGCGATACGGAACTTCGAGCCGTGGCAGGCACAGTCGATGGTGCCGTTCTCGACCTTGCTGACCGTGCAGCCCTGGTGCGTGCAGACCGCCGAGAACGCCTTGAAGTCGCCCTGCGTCGGCTGCGTGACGACCACCTTCTCCTCCTTGAAGACCGTGCCGCCGCCGACCGGGATCTCGGAGGTACGGGCGAGCGTCGCCCCGGCGGGCGGCGAGACGGCGGGCGCGGTCGTGGCCGGACCGGTGGTGCCGGCGGTCGGGGAGACGGTCGGGCCGGGCGTCGTACCCCCGCCCCCGTCACCGTCCGCGCCGCACCCGGTGGCCAGCGCGGCGACCGAACCCGCACCCGCCAGGAGCACGGTACGGCGGGGCGTGGCGTCTGGAGCTTCTGAATTCATGCCCTCCACCATGGCGGCGTGCCGAACCCTCCCGCGGGCGACACGCCTAGGAGGCCATCCCCCTCGCCCGGCCGTCCGCGTCCCGGCGCACCTCCAGGACGTCGACCACCGCCTCCCGCTCGATCGGGCCGTACACATGCGGGAACAGCGTGCCCCGCGACTCCTCCCAGCGGACCTCGCCGGCCAGCCGGGACTCGTCGATGACCAGGGCCAGCAGAGGCCCGGCGACCTCCCGATAGCGGGCGTCGGCGACGGCGAGCGCCGCCACCTCGTCCGCCGAGCAGTGGACGAAGCCCTCGGCCGCCAGGGAGGCGGGCGCGTACGGGAGACCGGGATCGGCGGACCACGCGGCCGCCGGTACGACGTGCAGAAGCATCCGACAGTTGTACCCCCCGCGCCGAGTGGCGGCGTGGACGGGCCCGGGTGACATTGGCCGTCTCGGAGGACGGTCGCCCCGGCTGCGCGCCGGTACGGCTGACTAGGCTGATCGGAGCACTGATCGCATTTCGAAGGAGCACGACGTGGCGGTACGAGCGGTCCGAGGCGCCGTCCAGCTGGAACGGGACGAGGCCGGACATATGCACGAGCAGGTCGAGGAGCTGCTCACCGCCGTCCTGGAGCGCAACGGGCTCACCGCCGACGACCTGATCAGTATCTGGTTCACGGCCACGCCCGATCTGCACAGCGACTTCCCCGCCGCCGCGGCGCGCCGGATCGGGATCGTCGACGTACCACTGATCTGCGCGCAGGAGCTGGACGTCGAGGGAGCGATGCCGAGGGTCGTACGCCTCCTCGCGCACGTCGAGTCGGACCTGCCCAAGGCGGAGATCGCCCACGTCTACCTCGGCGCGGCCGCCACCCTCCGTAAGGACATCGCCCAGTGAGGACCGCGCTCGTCATCGGAACCGGTCTGATCGGCACCTCCGCGGCCCTCGCGCTCGCCCAGCGGGGCATCGCCGTCCACCTCCGCGACCACGACCCTGCGGCCGCGCGTACGGCGGCGGCGCTCGGCGCCGGGACGGACGAGCCGCCCGAGGGCCGCGTCGACCTCGCGATCGTCGCCGTACCCCCGGCGCACGTGGCGGGCACCCTCGCCGCGGCCATGCGGGAGGGCCTGGCCCGCGGCTACCTCGACGTGGCCAGCGTCAAGGGCGGACCCAGGCGGGAGCTGGAGGAGCTGGGGGCCGACCTCACCGCGTACATCGGGACGCACCCGATGTCGGGCAAGGAGCGCTCCGGCCCACTGGCGGCGACGGCGGATCTCTTCGAGGGCCGGCCGTGGGTCCTCACGCCGACCCGGGACACCGACACGGAGGTCCTGAACCTGGCCCTGGAGCTCGTGGCGCTCTGCCGCGCGGTGCCGGTGGTCATGGACGCGGACGCCCACGACCGGGCCGTCGCGCTCGTCTCGCACACCCCCCAGCTGGTGTCGTCGATGGTGGCCGCGCGCCTTGAGGAGGCGGACGAGACGGCCGTACGGCTCTGCGGCCAGGGCATCCGCGACGTCACCCGGATCGCCGCCTCCGACCCGCGCATGTGGATCGACATCCTCTCGGCGAACCCCGGCCCGGTCGCGGACGTCCTCGCGGGCGTCGCGGCCGACCTGGACGAGACGGTCCGGGCGCTGCGCTCCCTCCAGTCCGCCGACGAGGAGGAGCGCCGCGGCGGCGCCTCGGGCGTCGAGGACGTCCTGCGCCGCGGCAACGCGGGCCGCGCGCGTGTGCCGGGCAAGCACGGCGCGGCTCCGGCGCAGTACGAGACGGTCGCGGTCCTCATCAGCGACCAGCCCGGCGAGCTGGCCCGTATCTTCGCGGACGCGGGCCGCGCGGGCGTCAATATCGAGGACGTCCGCATCGAGCACGCGACAGGCCAGCAGGCGGGTCTGGTCCAGCTGATGGTGGAGCCCTCGGCGGCGCCGGTCCTGGGCGCGGCGCTCAAGGAACGGGGCTGGGCGCTGCGGACGGGGTGAACCGAAGGGACCGAGGTGGCCGCCCCGGGACCGGTGTGCCTGCCCGGGCACCGCTGTGTCCGCCCAGGCACCGGTGTGCCTGCCCGGGCACCGCTGTGCCCGCCCAGGGACCGGGGTGGCCGCCCAGGCACCGCTGTGCCCGTCCGTTTCGCCGGTGCGGAACGGGCGGGCACGACCCACAGGCGCGGTGCCCTTTCGGTGGCGGTGACCCCTTGGGCCCCCGGCTGGGCCAGACGGGTGGCTGGGACTCGGTAACCTTGGGGTGGCCCCCCGCGTCCGGCGAGGCCCTACCGCGTACCCCAGGAAGGTGTTCCCCACCGTGGAAACCGTGATCGTCGCCATCGACGGCCCCTCCGGCACGGGCAAGTCGAGCACCTCGAAGGCGGTCGCCGCCAAGCTGGGGCTGAGCTACCTGGACACCGGCGCGCAGTACCGCGCCATCACGTGGTGGATGATCAGCAACGGCGTCGACGTCAGCGACGCCGACGCCGTCGCCAACGCCGCCGCCAAGCCCGTCATCGTCTCCGGCACCGACCCGGCCCGCCCGACGATCACCGTCGACGGGGCCGACGCCGCCGGGCCCATCCGTACCGAAGAGGTCACCTCCAAGGTCAGCGCCGTCAGCGCCGTCCCGGAGGTGCGGACCCTCATCACCGAGCTGCAGCGGACCATCGCCAGGAGCGCCGAGGGCGGCATCGTCGTCGAGGGGCGCGACATCGGTACGACGGTGCTCCCCGACGCCGACCTCAAGATCTTCCTCACCGCGTCGCCCGAGGCCCGCGCCGCCCGCCGCTCCGGCGAGCTCAAGGGCGTCGACGTGGCCGCCACCCGGCAGGCCCTGATCAAGCGGGACGCGGCCGACTCCAGCCGCAAGACGTCCCCGCTCGCCAAGGCCGACGACGCCGTCGAGGTCGACACCACGGACCTGACCCTGGACCAGGTCATCGAGTGCGTCGTCACCCTCGTCGAGGAGCGGCGTACCCAGAAGCGGGCGGCCGCCCGGTGACCCTGCCCTCCAAGAAGGGCGCCGCCGTCGGGCGTGGCATCGGCATCGGGCTGATGCACGGCCTGTGGAAGCCGCGCGTCCTCGGCGCCTGGCGGGTGCCGGCCTCCGGCCCCCTCATCCTCGCCGTCAACCACGCGCACAACATCGACGGACCCATGGTCATGGGCACCGCCCCCCGGCCGGTGCACTTCCTCGTCAAGAAGGAAGCATTCGTCGGACCCCTGGGGCCCTTCCTGGAGGGCATCGGGCAGGTCAAGGTCGACCGGGACAGCACCGACCGGAACACGATAGGCAACGCCCTCGCGGTCCTGGAGCACGGCGGCGTCCTCGGGATCTTCCCCGAGGGCACCCGCGGCGAGGGCGACTTCGCCTCCCTGCGCGCCGGCCTCGCCTACTTCGCCGTCCGCAGCGGGGCGCCCATCGTCCCGGTCGCCGTCCTGGGAAGTTCCGAGCGGCGCGGACGGTTGGTCAAGGCACTGCCGCCGCTGCGCAACCGCGTCGACGTCGTCTTCGGCGACGCCTTCCAGGCAGGCGACCCGAGCGGCCGGCGCACCCGCAAGGCGTTGGACGACGCCACCGTACGCATCCAGGAGCGGCTCACCGCCCACCTGGAAAACGCCAGGCGCCTCACCGGGCGCTGAGTGAGACTCTGAGTAGTGGGTTCGCACCCACCGACCACGAATGATCAAGGAACGGACTTCATGAACGACCAGCACGACCACGGGGCACTTGGCGACGCCGAGTACGCGGAGTTCATGGAGCTCGCCGCGGAAGAGGGCTTCGACGTCGAGGAGGTCGAGGGCGCGATCGAGGCGGCCGGGCACGGCCCGCTCCCCGTCCTCGCCGTCGTCGGCCGTCCGAACGTCGGCAAGTCGACCCTGGTGAACCGGATCATCGGCCGCCGCGAGGCCGTCGTCGAGGACAAGCCCGGCGTCACCCGCGACCGCGTCACCTACGAGGCCGAGTGGGCCGGCCGCCGCTTCAAGGTCGTCGACACCGGCGGCTGGGAGCAGGACGTCCTCGGAATCGACGCCTCCGTCGCCGCCCAGGCCGAGTACGCCATCGAGGCCGCCGACGCCTGTGTCTTCGTCGTGGACGCCACCGTCGGCGCCACCGACACCGACGAGGCCGTCGTCAAGCTGCTCCGCCGCGCCGGCAAGCCCGTCGTCCTGTGCGCCAACAAGGTCGACGGCCCCTCCGGCGAGGCCGACGCCACCGCCCTGTGGTCGCTCGGTCTCGGCGAGCCGCACCCGGTCTCCTCGCTGCACGGCCGCGGCACCGGCGACATGCTCGACGCCGTCCTGGAGGCGCTCCCCGAGGCGCCCGCGCAGACCTTCGGCACCGCCGTCGGCGGCCCGCGCCGCGTCGCGCTCATCGGCCGGCCGAACGTCGGCAAGTCCTCGCTCCTGAACAAGGTGGCCAACGAGGACCGGGTGGTCGTCAACGAGATGGCCGGCACCACCCGCGACCCGGTCGACGAGCTGATCGAGCTCGGCGGCAAGGTCTGGAAGTTCGTCGACACGGCCGGTATCCGCAAGAAGGTCCACCTCCAGGAGGGCGCGGACTACTACGCCTCCCTGCGGACCGCCGCCGCGGTCGAGAAGGCCGAGGTCGCCGTTGTCCTGATCGACACCACGGACAACATCTCGGTCCAGGACCAGCGCATCATCACCATGGCGGTGGAGTCCGGGCGCGCGCTCGTCATCGCGTACAACAAGTGGGACGAGCTCGACGAGGAGCGGCGCTACTACCTGGAGCGCGAGATCGAGACCGAGATGCAGCAGGTCGCCTGGGCGCCCCGCGTCAACGTCTCGGCCAAGACCGGCCGCCACATGGAGAAGCTGGTCCCGGCGATCGAGACCGCGCTCGCCGGATGGGAGACCCGCGTCCCCACCGGCCGTCTGAACGCCTTCCTCGGCGAGCTGGTCGCCGCCCACCCGCACCCGATCCGCGGCGGCAAGCAGCCCCGCATCCTGTTCGGTACGCAGGCGGGCACCAAGCCGCCCCGGTTCGTGCTCTTCGCCTCCGGCTTCCTGGAGCACGGCTACCGCCGCTTCGTCGAGCGCCGCCTGCGCGAGGAGTTCGGCTTCGAGGGCACCCCGATCCACATCTCCGTGCGCGTGCGCGAGAAGCGCGGCCGCAAGAAGTGAGCGGGACCGACAACGGCTGAGGGCCGGGGCTTCTGCCCCGGCCCTCAGCCGTTGTCGCGGGTCCTACAGGCCCCTGCGGGGTCCCGGCGGAAGCGCCGCCGGGACGGGGTGGTGCTGCGCCGACCAGGCCGTCGGCTGCGCCGCCTGCCGGTAGCCGTGGTGCCCGTACAGGCCCGAGCCCACCGGTGTCCCGAAGGCCCGGAAGCCGAGATCCTCCTCGCCGCTGCGATCCCCCGGCAGCGAGCGGAACGACCGGCGGTACTCCGAGTACAGAGCGTCGTAGATCGGCGTGGCCGACTCGCCCGTCGTGACGTCATGGGCCGGACGCATCGAGGGGATCTGACTCGGACGGGGCTGGCGGAGTGGGTCGTATGAGTGCACGTATGTGCCAACGACACCGTCGTCCGTCGGATGCGGGCGGCTCTCCGAAAGAGGCGCCCGCCGGGGGCGGGGGACGCTCGGCATCCCGGGGGGACGCGCCGAGGGGCCTAAGCCCGGACGCCCGTGCTCCCTCACGTGCCGGCCAGCGGCATCGCGGCGGCCACCAGACGGCCGTTGGCCGCCGCCTTCTCCAGCGCGTCGCGCAGCAGGTCCTCGCGCGGCTGCTGGCCGATCGAGCCCACCGGCGCCGCGAAGACGAGGACCGTGTGCGACTTGTTCGCGGCCGCCCGCCAGCCCTCGGTGACCTGGAGCGGCTGGTGGGCCTGCCACCAGGCGACCTGGCCGCCGCCGCCCGTACCGGGCTGCAGCACGGAGTGCAACTGGCCCATCGCCACCAGCACCGACCAGCCCGGCAGCGTGCCCGGCTTCCGGTTCACGTCGGACACCGGCGCGAAACCCTGCTCGATCAGCAGCGGGAGGAACTCGTCGGTCAGCCCGTCCGACCCCGGCCGGGCGACCGGCGCGGTCGGCTCGACGACCAGCGCGGGGTGCAGCTCCCCCTCGATCAGGACGAGCCCGCTGGTGACCCCGAGGACGGCCTGCTCCGGGTGGGCGGCGGTGAGCGCGTCGATCGCGTCCGTCGCGGCGATGGAGCGGACGGCGCCCTGGAGCTGCTCCTCCGCGACCTGGACGACCTGGGACGGAATGCAGCTGGCGTGGGCGAACGCCAGCACGGCGGTCTCCTCGCCGACGAACAGCACGGTGCTCGTGCGCTCCTGCTCGGAGTCGCCCGGCGTGCGGCAGGAGGTGCAGTCGTAGCTGCCCGGGGCATTGTCGCCGGCGAGCAGCCGGTCGGCTTCTTCGTCGCCGATCTCGGCGCGTACGTCCTCGCTGACGTCGAGCATGCGCGGCACGGGGGGCTCCCTGGACTCGGTACGTGCGACACCGGGCGGTTCCCGGCTCGTCTCATGAAGAGTTCAACGGGTCAGCCTCGGCCGGGGTCACGCGTCCCGGTCCGGCAAGTTGTACGACCGCTCCGTGACTCCGACCGGGTGGGGGACGGCTGCCGTACCGCGCGGCACGGCGCCGGGGCGTGTCCGGGTGCCTAGCCTGCGTCGATGTCGAAGATCCGATTTTCTCGGGCCGCCGGTGTCTGTGTCGCCGCGCTGCTCGCCCTGGTTCCGGCGCCGGCGCGTGCGGACGATCCTCCCCCGGGGACGTGGGGCGCCCCAGGAGCTCCCTGGGACTCCGGCGCCCCGTGGGACTCCAGTGACGCCTGGGATTCCGGCGCCCTCTGGGACTCCGGCGGCCCGTGGGACTCCGGCGCCGCGTCGTGCGCCCAGGACCAGTGGCCGTGGGGCTGCGTCGCCGAGTGCGAGAGCAGCGGCCGCTGGAACGCCAACACGGGCAACGGCTACTACGGCGGACTCCAGTTCGCGCAGCCGACCTGGGTCGAGTTCGGCGGACTGCGCTACGCCCCGCGCGCCGACCTGGCGACCCGTCAGCAGCAGATCACCGTCGCCGAGGACGTCCTGCGGGTCCAGGGCTGGGAGGCCTGGCCGGTCTGCTCGAAGCGGTACGGCCTGAGCGGCCGGGCCCACGTGGTCCAGCCGGGGGACACCCTCAGCTCGATCGCCCGGCGCTTCGGGATCAGGGGCGGCTGGAAGGCGCTGTACGAGGCGAACCGCGCCCTGATCGGCCCGGACCCGAACCGGATCGTCACCGGCACGATGCTGCGGATCGCGCCGCTCTAGGGGGCATCCGGAAGTCTCGCCCGAGGCGTGCGCGGCGCGGTGTCCGGCGTGCTCACCGCAGTTCGGCGGCCTCCCCGCTGAACGCGAGGGAGCCGCGCCGCAGTTCGTGCGCCAGGGTGCCCGGCGGCAGGCCGGGCGGGAGGCGCTGCTCGGCGAGCACGACGGCCGCGCCGCCCTCCTCGGCGAGGGCGGCGAGCAGGCGGTACGTACGGGAGGACACCTCCGGGGACATGCCGAGGGCGGGCTCGTCGACCAGCACCACGCGGGCGGGGGACGCCACGGCGCGGGAGAGCGCGAGCATCCGGCGCTCACCGCCGGAGAGGGTGCCGGCGGGCCGGGCGAGGAACGGGGCGAGCTCCGGGTACGCCTCCAGGGCCTCGGCGCGGCGGTCGCCGGTGGCCAGGTCGAGGTTCTCCGCGACGGTCAGGGTCGCGTACACGGCCCGCAGATCCGGTACGAAGCACAGCCCGCGGCGCGCCCGGTCGTGGGCGTGCAGCCGGGTCACGTCGGCGCCGTGCCACACCACGCGTCCGGAGGCGAGCCTGACGGTGCCCGCGAGGGCCCGCAGCGCGGTGGTCCGGCCGGAGCCGTTGCGGCCGAGGAGGACGGTGACCGCCCCGGCCGGCACGGGCAGGTCCAGGCCGTGGAGGGCTTCCAGGGGGCCGTAGCGGACGCGGGCGGCCCGCAGCGCGATCTCGACGCTCATGACACGATCCGGCCGCCTTCCATGGTGTGCACGGTGTGCGCGATGCCGGCCACGAGGTCGGGGTCGTGCTCGACGACCAGGACGGTGAGCCCGTCGGCGGCCAGCGCGGCGAGGACGCGGGCGAGGGCGTCGGTCTCGGCGGCGTCCAGGCCCGCGGCGGGCTCGTCGATGAGGAGGGTGTGCGGGCGGCCGGCGAGGGCGCGGGCGAGTTCCACGCGGCGCAGGGTCCCGGTGGGCAGACCGGCGGCGGGGCGGTGGCGGACGGGACCGGCCAGACCGAGGAGGCGCAGGGCCTGTCCGGTCGCGGCGGGGTCGCGGACGTGGCCCTGCTCGGCGCCGAGCCGGACGTTCTCCTCGACGGTGAGGGAGGGGAAGACGGCGAGCTGCTGGAAGGTCCGGGCGACGCCGAGGCGGGTACGGGCGTGGGCGGGCCGCCCGGTGATGTCCTCGCCGTCGAGGACGACACGGCCGCGGGTGGGGCGGAGGGTCCCCGCGAGACAGTCGAAGAGGGTGCTCTTACCGGCACCGTTGGGCCCGACGAGCGCGGTGACGCGACCGGGGACGAGGGCGAGGGTGACGTTGGCGAGGGCGGTGAGCCCCCCGGGGTAGGTGAGGCTCAACCCGTGCGCGTGAAGCCGCGCGGGGGGCGACGGCTCGGGGGCCCGTGCGGGGCCGAACGCGGGGGGAGGCGGGACGACCTTCCCGACCGGTGTGCCGGCCGGTGGGGCGCCATCCTCGGGCCCTTGTGCCCGCCCCGGCGGACCGGGAGGTTCCGCACCCCCCGCAGGTGACCCTCCCGAGCCCGGCGGTTCCGTGCTCGGAGGACGGTGGGCCTCCCGGGGCGGTGTCATCCGTGGGAGCCAGGACGTCAGCGGGGGGACGCGGCCCACCAGGGCCGCGAGCGCGCCCACCACCGCCGCCGCCACACCGCCCCTCGTGCCCGCGTCCAGGCCGACCAGGAGGGCCGCGGCGGCCAGCGGGGAGAGGAGGCTGTCCGCGCCGAGGACGAGGATCGCGGCGAACCACAGCAGACCGCGGACCGGATCGTAGGCCTCCGGGTCGAAGGCGCGCAGGCCCATGCCCAGCAGGCCGCCGCCCAGGGCCGCCAGAGCTGCCCCCAGGACGAAGGCGAGGAGCTTGAGACCGGCCACTCGTACTCCGGCCGCCTCCGCGCCGGACTCGTGGTCCCGCAGCGCCGCGAGCGCCCTGCCCGTACGGCCCCGGCGCAGCGCCGCGACCAGGGCCAGGCAGCAGCCGAGGACGGCCAGCTCCAGGACGTAGTACACGCGGTCGTCCCCGAAGCCGGCCGGGCGCCCGAGGACCAGGCCGGCCGTCGCGTACGGCTGGGCGAAGACGAACCGGCTCACCGCCACCCCGACCGCCAGCGTCGCGAGCGCCAGCGCGAGGCCGTGCCGCCGGATCGCCGGCCACCCCGTCAGCAGACCCAGCGGCGCCACCAGGAGCACCGCGACCGCCAGGGCCACCAGCTCCGGCAGCCCTCCCGCCGCCAGCAGCGCCGTGAAGAGCGCGCCGAGCCCCGCGTACGCCGCCTGCCCAAGCGCGATCTGCCCGCCCCGGCCCGTCACCACCACCAGGGAGAGCAGCACGATCGCCAGCGCGGGCACCTGGACCGAGGTGTGGAGGTCCGACCCCGCGAACCCCAGGGGAAGCAGGAACAGGACGCCGGCCGTCACCCACACGCCGCCCGGCACCCGGCCCGTACCGGTCGGCGGTGGCAGCACGTCCTGGCCCCGGCCGCCCACACCCGGCAGGGCGAGCGCCGCCACCAGCAGCGCCACCACGAACAGGTTCGCGCCCACCGCCTGGACCAGCGGCCCCGCCCACCCCTCCGGGTGCAGCCGGGTCAGCTGCGCCTGCGCGACACCCAGCGCCAGAGCCGTCCCGATCGCGACCGGCAGGCTCCGCATCCGCGCGACCACCGCGACCGCGATCACCTCGACCACGAGCAGCGGCATCCCGTACGGGTCGAGCCGGACGTACGGGGCGAGCAGCACGCCGGTGAGTCCGGCGGTGAAGGAGCCGAACGCCCAGCCCGCCGCCGACACCCGGTCCGCGTCGATCCCGCCGAGCATCGCCAGCGGCCGGTTGTCGACCACAGCCCGCAGCTCCCGGCCGAACCGGCTCCACCGCGTCACCGCCCCCACCAGACAGGCGAGGAGGACCACCGCCGCGAGCTGCGCCCACGGGTCGTCGCCGAGCAGCACCGGGGCGTCGGCCCGCGCCCCCGGACCCCACACGAGCGCCGCCCCGCCGACGAGCAGCACGAAGACGCCGATCGAGGCCACCAGCGTCTGCGCCGGGTTCGAGCCGAGCAGCGCCAGCGGGCGGAACACCCCGCGGTCCAGGACCAGACCGATGCCCGGCGCCACCACGAGCAGAACGAGCAGGGCTCCGAGCGGCAGCGGCCAACCCCACTCCACCACCAGCTGCCGCAGCAGATACGCGCAGACCATCGCGACCGCGCCGTGCGCCAGATTCAGCACACCGGTCGTGCGGTACGTGACGATCAGCCCGATCCCGGTGAGCGCGGCGGCGCTGCCCACGGCGAGGCCCGCCAGGGTCAGGTCGTATGTCAGCGAGGCCACGGCTCACACACCGGACAGGGCGCGAGCTCCGAGTCCCCCGCCGGCAGGGCGTCGTCCCGGCCGGCCACCAACGGGCAGTCGGGCCGGTGCGCGAGGGTCCCGCCGGGGACCCGGACCGGCGGAGCCTCGGACGAGGGCGCGGGCGGCTCCTCCGGTTCGGCCGCGGGCCCGCCCGCCCGCTCCTTCGCGGCACGGACGGGCCCGCGGCCGGCCGGCGCGGTCCCGATCAGCACCGCGCCCGCCACGATCAGTGCCGCGCCCGGGACCGTGCAGGAGGCCAGATACGGCAGCTGCCGCTCCGCGAACCGCTCACCGGAGACGCCGTACCAGCCCAGGACGCACAGCACCGCGCCCACGGCGGCGGCCGCGAGGCCGCACCACAGCGGCGCCCGGGATGACGGCACGGGAGCCTCCCTCGCCTCTTTTTTGCGCTATCCCGCGATACGGAACACCCTGGAATCATCAGGCCGCCCGGCCTGAACAGACATCCGGTGGTGAGCCAGATGGTTCTCAGTCGACTCGGTGGACGTTCTCGGATCGCGGCCCTGACAGCCGTGGCGGCCCTCGCCCTCGGCCCGGCGCTCGCCGGCTGCGCGGACGACGAGACCCCCTCGAACGAGGGCACTCCGGTGGTGCCGCCCGCGCCCACGTCGCCGCCCGCGGCGGAGACCGGCCGGCTCGCCGACCCGGACGCGGCGAAGGCCGAGATCACCAAGAACTGGACCGCCTTCTTCGACCCGAAGACCCCGACGGCCGAGAAGGTCAAGCTGCTGGAGAACGGCGAGAGGATGCGGCCCGTCCTCGGAGCCTTCGAGGGCGACAAGAACGCTGCCATGACGTCGGCGAAGGTCAAGGGCGTCCAGTTCACCTCGCCCAACAACGCCGACGTGACCTACGACCTGCTCGTCGCCGGCAACCCCGCACTGCCCGACTCCAAGGGCACCTCCGTCCACCAGGGCGACGTGTGGAAGGTGTCCCAGAAGACCCTCTGCGGTCTGGTGCAGCTCAGCGGTGCGACCGTTCCGGGCTGCTGACGCGGGAGCCGCGCTGCTGCTCGCCGCGCTGCTCGCCCTGGTCACGGCGTGCGGCAGCCGGCTGCCGGAGCGCGCGTTCGAGACGCGGCCCACCGCCCACCCCTCCGGCGGTGAGCCGCTCCGCGTCGGCATCATCTCCAGCGCCACCAGCCCCGTCGGCGGCGACGCGTTCACCGGGCCGCGCGACGGCGCCCGCGCCTGGTTCGAGGCCCTCAACGCGCGCGGCGGCCTGAACGGACGCCGGGTGGAGGTCGTGACCTGCGACGACGGCGGCAGCGGCGTCGGCAACAACGCGTGCGTGCACCGGCTGGTCCGGGAACGCGAGGTGTTCGCCCTGGTCGCCACGACCGCGCTCGAGTACGCCGGGGCGCCCCAGGTCGCGAAGGCCGGTGTCCCCGACATCGGAGGCCAGCCCCTCACCCCGGCGTACGACACCTATCCGCATCTGTACGGGATCTACGGCAGCTCCGCCCCGCGCACCGGCGCCTCCCCCGGCTGGGGCGGGGTCCTGTACGGCGGCACCGAGGTCTACCGCTGGTTCAGGAGCGAGCACGGCGCCCGTACCGCCGCGGTCGTCGCCTACAACCAGGCCGCCTCCGCCGCGTACGCCCGGCTGGTCGCCGCCGGACTGCGGGCCGAGGGCTACCGGGTCGTCCACGAGCAGGTCGACTTCGCGCTGCCCAACTTCCGGGCCGTCGCCGCCGATCTGAAGGCCCAGGGCGCCGACCTCGTCTTCGACGCCCTGGACACGCACGGCAACGCCCGGCTGTGCGAGGCGATGGACGCCGTCGGGGTCCGGGTCACCGCCAAGGTGACGAACGTGCAGAACTGGTCCTCCGCCGTGCCCCGCGACTACGCGAAGTCCCCGGTCTGCCGGCAGGCTCTGTTCGTGACGGGCTCCAGCCGCAACTACGAGGACACCGGCCATCCGGCGGTCCGTGACTTCCGGGCGGCGATGGGTGACCGGCCGCTGCTGTCCCAGTGGCAGTTGGAGGGATGGGCGGCGGCCATGTGGTTCACCGACGCGGCACGCTCCTGCCTCGCCGGCGGCGGTCTCACGCGCGCGTGCGTCGAGGATTTCGTCAACCGGCCCGAGCCGTACACGGCCCGTGGCCTGCTGCTGCCCGTACGGTTCGAGAAGCTCGCCGAGCCCCCGAAGACCCGTCACACCTGTCTGTCGGTGGCGCGTTGGCGGGACGGGCGGGGCTGGGTCACCCAGGGAGACATGAACACGAACTGCGCCACCGTTCCCCAGCTCGGCTACCGACCGTGAACCGGCGGCCCGGGCACCCAGTACAGTCGCCCCCCGACGACCACTTGACCGGGGGGACCGGCAGCGCGATGCGTATCTCCTTTCTGCTTCACAACGGCTACCACATCGGGGGCACTATCCGGACGACGTTCACCCTCGCCCAGGAGCTGGCGGAACGTCACGAGGTGGAGATCGTCTCCGTCTTCCGCCACCGCGACGAGCCGATCCTCGGCGTTCCGGCCGGGGTGACCCTGCGTCACCTGGTCGACCTGCGCAAGAACAGCGCCGGTTACGACGGCGAGCACCCGGACTTCGCCCGGCCCGCCCGGGTCTTCCCGCGCGGCGACGGGCGGTGGAAGCAGTACAGCGCGCTGACCGACGCGCGGATCGGCGAGCACCTGAGCACCGTGGAGGCCGACGTGCTGGTCGCCACGCGCCCCGGTCTCAACGTGCAGCTGGCCAGGCAGGCCCGGCGCGGCCCCGTCCTCGTCGGCCAGGAGCATCTGATCCTGGACAGCCACAGCTACCGGCTCCGCCGGGAGATCGGCCACGAGTACGCGCTCCTGGACGCCGTCACCACCGTCACCGAGGCCGACGCCCGCTCCTACCGGAAGCTCGCGCTGCCCGGCGTACGGATCGACGCGGTGCCCAACAGCGTGCCCGCGCCGAGCGTGCCGCCGGCCGACCCCACCGCGAAGATCGTCGTCGCGGCGGGCCGGCTGACCCCGGTCAAGCGGTACGACGTGCTCATCGACGCCTTCGCCGAGGTGGCCGCGGCCCGCCCCGACTGGAAGCTGCGGATCTACGGCACCGGCGACGCCGCCGGCAACCTGAAGAAGACGCTGGCCCGGCAGATCGAGCGGCGCGGCCTCGGGGAGAACGTCTTCCTCATGGGCACCGCCCACCCGATGGAGCCGGAGTGGGCCAAG
This sequence comes from Streptomyces sp. NPDC093600, assembly GCF_044764755.1. NCBI lineage: Bacteria > Bacillati > Actinomycetota > Actinomycetes > Kitasatosporales > Streptomycetaceae > Streptomyces > Streptomyces sp. NPDC093600. Next base: position 399,328 of record NZ_JBIWIU010000004.1, on the reverse strand, counting down.
GGTTCCCTCGCCGCCGTCACCTCGCGGCAGGAGTCCTTCGGCATGACCATCGTCGAGGCGATGCGCTGCGGACTGCCGGTCGTCTCCACCGACTGCCCGCACGGGCCCCGCGAGATCATCGAGGACGGGGTCGACGGCCGTCTGGTGCCGGTCGACGACGTCGGCGCGATCGCCCGGGCCCTGCTCGAACTCGTCAACGACGACGAACTGCGCGCGAAGACCGCGCGGGCGGCCCTCGCGGCGTCCGAGCGCTTCGACCCGGCCCGCATCGCCGCCCGGCACGAGGAGATCTGGTCGGCCCTCCTCGCCCGGGGCGCGAGCACCCGCACCCACGGACGCGCCGGGGAGGCCCTGCACCGGGGCGCCGGTACGGTCGTCGACGCGGTCTACAGCCTGAAGGCGAAGGCGGGAGTGCTGGTGCGCCGCTTCCGCTGACCTCCGCCCCGTCTGCTTCCTTCGACCCTCCGACCCGGGGCCGGGGGTGCCGGGGCCGACGGACCCCGAGGACCGGCGACGGCCGAGAGCCGAGGGGATCGAGGACCGTGGCTGTCCTCGACGGCTGGGAGACTCGGCCCATGTTGGAGACCTCCGCACGACTGCTGCGCCTGCTCTCGCTGCTGCAGGCCCACCGCGAATGGTCCGGCGCCGCCCTCGCCGAGCGGCTCGGCGTCACGCCGAGGACCGTACGGCGGGACGTCGACCGGCTGCGCGAGCTGGGCTATCCCGTCAACGCCAGCCCCGGCACCGGGGGCGGCTACCAGCTCGGCGCGGGAGCCGAACTGCCGCCGCTGCTCCTCGACGACGAGGAGGCCGTCGCCGTGGCCGTCGGGCTGCGCACGGCCGCCGGCCAGGGCATCGAGGGCATCGGCGAGACCTCCGTACGCGCCCTGGCCAAGCTGGAACAGGTCCTGCCAGGCCGGCTGCGGAGCCGGGTGAGCGCGCTCAACGCCTTCACCGTACCGATGCTGCGCACCCCGTCCGCCCAGATCGACCCGGCCGTCCTGACCGAACTCGCGAACGCCTGCCGGGACGGCGAACGGCTCCGCTTCGAGTACCGCGACCACGGCGGCGCGGCCTCCCGCCGCACCGTCGAGCCGCACCGCCTGGTGTGCACCGAGCGCCGCTGGTACCTGGTCGCCTGGGACGTCGACCGTGCCCAGTGGCGTACGTTCCGGGCCGACCGGATCGAGCCCAAGCCGCCCCACGGCCCCCGGTTCCCGCCCCGCGAGCCGCCCGCCGAGGATCTCGCCGCCTATGTCTCGCGGGGCGTCTCCACCGGCGCCTACGCCACCGAGGCGACGATCCGGCTGCACGTCCCGCTCGCCGAGGCGGCCACGGTCGTCGGACCCATGGACGGCGTCCTGGAGGCGGACGGGGAGAGCGCCTGCCTGCTGCGCACGGGCGCGGCGAGCCTCGACCACCTGGTCCTGCACATCGTGATGACGGGGCTCGAGTTCGAGGTGGTCGAGCCGCGGACGCTCGACGACCGGATGCGGGCGGTCAGGGACCGGATCGATCGTGCCCTTCACCGCTCTCAGGAGCCGTCGCGGGCCTGAGCCGGTCCCGCTCGTAGGCGGCGAACTCCGGGTGGTGCAGGTCGAACGCCGGAGCCTCGGAGCGGATCAGGGGCACGGCCAGGAAGTTGTGGCGGGGCGGCGGGCAGGACGTCGCCCACTCCAGCGAACGGCCGAACCCCCACGGGTCGTCGACCTCGACCTTCTTCCCCTCCTTCGCGGTCCGCCAGACGTTGTAGAGGAACGGCAGTGTGGAGGCGCCCAGCAGGAGCGAGCCGATCGTCGAGACGGTGTTGAGAGCGGTGAACCCGTCGGCGTCGAGATAGTCGGCGTAGCGCCTCGGCATGCCTTCCGCGCCGAGCCAGTGCTGGACCAGGAACGTGGTGTGGAAGCCGACGAAGAGCGTCCAGAAGTGGATCTTCCCGAGCTGTTCGTCGAGGAGTCGGCCGGTGAACTTGGGCCACCAGAAGTAGAAGCCGGCGAAGGTCGCGAAGACGACGGTGCCGAAGACGGTGTAGTGGAAGTGGGCGACGACGAAGTACGTGTCGGTCACATGGAAGTCCATCGGCGGCGAGGCCAGGACGATCCCCGTCAGTCCGCCGAAGAGGAACGAGACGAGGAAGCCGACCGACCAGAGCATCGGGGTCTCGAAGGAGAGCGAGCCCTTGAGCATCGTCCCCGTCCAGTTGAAGAACTTCACCCCCGTCGGCACGGCGATGAGGAAGGACAGCATCGAGAAGAACGGCAGCAGCACCGCCCCCGTCGCGAACATGTGGTGCGCCCACACGACCACCGAGAGCCCGGTGATCGACATGGTGGCGGCGATGAGCGTGGTGTACCCGAAGATCGGCTTGCGGGCGAAGACCGGGATGATCTCGCTGACGATGCCGAAGAACGGCAGGGCGATGATGTAGACCTCGGGATGGCCGAAGAACCAGAAGAGGTGCTGCCACAGCAGCGCCCCGCCGTTCTCGGACTGGAAGACCACCGAGCCGAAGCGCCGGTCCGACTCCAGCGCCAGCAGCGCGGCGGCCAGCACGGGGAAGGCCATCAGGACCAGGATCGCGGTGAAGAGCACGTTCCAGGTGAAGATCGGCATGCGGAACATGGTCATGCCCGGTGCCCGCATGCCGATGATCGTCGCCAGGAAGTTCACCGAGGTGAGGATCGTGCCGAAGCCGGAGAGCGCGAGACCCATGATCCACAGGTCGGGCCCGACGCCGGGGGAGCGCTCCAGGCTGTTGAGCGGGGCGTAGGCCGTCCAGCCGAAGGCGGCCGGTCCCGTCGGCAGCAGCAGCGAGCCGATGACCATCAGGCCGCCGAAGAGGAACAGCCAGTACGAGAGCATGTTCAGGCGGGGGAAGGCGACGTCGGGGGAGCCGATCTGGAGCGGCACGAGCTCGTTGGCGAAGCCGGCGAAGGTCGGTGTCGCGAAGAGCAGCAGCATGATCGTGCCGTGCAGCGTGAACGCCTGGTTGAACTGCTGGTTGTCCACCAGCTGGAGCCCGGGGCGGGCCAGCTCGGCCCGCATCAGCATCGCCATGAGACCGGCGGCCAGGAAGAAGAGGAACGACGTGACCAGGTAGAGGTGGCCGATCTTCTTGTGATCGGTCGTGGTGAGCCAGTCGATCACCATCCGCCCGTGCCGCTCGCGCGCCGACTCGACGACAGCGGCCGCGGTCTCGGTACCCATCGCTGCCTCCGGAGGTCCGACCGTCCGGACATGATGCTCGCGATGGTGCCGGGACAGCGGGAGGCGCACAGGACGGGCTTGGTCCGGTTGGCGGACAGCGTGTGAAACATGCGCGGAAAGCGTGAATGCCACCGGGAAGTGCGGCGGCTCTGCAATTCCCTTCGGGCGAGCCGGGAACGCAATTCCGAAGCGGCGGCGCGATCTGTCGAGAGCCGCCTGGAATTGCCGGGGAAACGGCCGGAAACTGCTCGATCGAGTGACGGTGTTCGTGTCAAACATATGTCGAGAACCTGTGACACAAGCGTGACCGGTGAGGTACGTGGGCTTGCTGCGGCGTCTCACGCGCTCCGCGCCTCCGTCACTTCCGTCACCGTCCGGCGCCGCCTAACGTGAGGCGCATGACATCGAAGCCGACCTCTCCCGTACCGCCCGAAGACGGCTCCCCGGAGTCCTATGTGGGGCTCGACGCGGAGCGCGCCGAGCAGCTCGCCGGAATCCGCGGCTGGAACGTGGTGCGCTCCCTGCCCCCCGGTTCGATCATCACGATGGAGTACCTGGAGGGCCGCATCAACTTCGAGGTGGACCAGGGCACCGTCATCCGCTGCTGGCTCGGTTAGCGCGCGGACGGAGGTGGGGACGGAGACGGACGCGGGCCGTCGAGGACACAAGGACCCATGGGGAAGGGCCCCGGCCGGAGCCGGGGCCCTTCCCCATGGGGTCGTGAGGGGTGTTCAGCCGCCGGTGAGCGGCCGCGAATGCGACGGCCGACGGCTGCCCGCCGGGGCGACCGGAGTCCGCTCCGACCGCACGGCGTGCGTCCGGGAGGCGGTGAGCGGCGGAGCGAGCCGCCCGTCCCCGCGCCCGGCGGCCGGCCGGCCGGTCCTGGACCCGATGATCTCCCGTACCGGCTCCTCGGCGGCCGACGGACGCGGCGGGTGCGGTGCCGTGCGCGGACCGCCGGTCGCGACGGGCAGCGACGGCACCAGCCGGCGACGGGCCCGCACCTGCTCGCGCAGCCGGTTCCGCAGGCTGAGGATCAGCGCCTCCGCCCTGGCGATCAGCGGCTCGCACCAGGGCAGCGCGAGCAGGATCAGCAGGCCGGCGGCCCAGCCGAGCAGCACATCGCTCAGCCAGTGCGTACCGAGGTAGACGGTGGTGAGGCCGACGCCCAGCGCGACCACGGCCGAGAGGGCCGACAGATAGCGTCTGGCCCGGGGAGTGGTCGCCAGATACGCCAGGATCCCCCAGGTCACGACCGCGTTGGCGGTGTGTCCGGACGGAAATATATCGCCGCCGGCGAACAGTTCGGCCGATCCGATCTGTGTCGCGTAGTGGGGACCGAGACGGCCGAGCCCGATCTTGACCGAGCCGACCGTGACGTTGAGCAGCAACAGTGCCGCGCCGAGGGTGAGCAGCGGCCGCAGGGTGTGCTGACGCCATGAGCGCCAGCCCAGCCAGGCCGCCACCATCACGGCCGTCGGGCCGCGTTGACCGAGAACGACGTAGTAGTCCAGGAAGGCGTGCAGCTCCGGCCATTGCTGATAGGGCCGGAAGAGCATGATCTTCCAGTCGAGGGTCACCAACCAGGTCGACAGCAGTACGGCCACCACGATGGCGAGATAGAACGCCGACGTCCCGCCGAAGAGGGCGAGACGCGTGCGGGTCATCCGCGGGACCTCTATCTTCGGCGGTTCCGGCTCCCGGTCCAGCCGGGCAAAGATGTCGGTACGCACCCAATCGACGTTACAGGGAGTGAGTAGCGACCCTGGTCGATCCGGTCTCTTCGTGATGACGATGTGATGTGGAGTTGGTCTCAGTCGGGGGATTATTACCGGCCCCGGTCGGAGAATCCGATGACCTCTCGCCCAATTGCCGGTGAGTGACTTTCCGGAAGTCTGTTTGTACGCAGGGGAAATGCTTCAAGCGGTTGTCCGCACCGAATTCCGGGCAGCGCGCGGCGCGGGCGGAGTGGCGTACGCCACACTCCCGGGCCCGCCGGGGTGAGAGCTGCACCACGCGCTCGGCGCTTGAACTCGCGTACGCTGGCGGCTCACTCGCCCGTCGATGCCGGGCCGCCCCGAGGACAAGCGCCCCGGCCGGCGCCCACCGAGCGCGAGGGATTCACTGGGAGGTACGGACATGCAGCGGACGATCACGGCCGGAGCACGGCTCCGCGCCGCCGGCGGCGATGCCAACCGCTGGGTCGTCCTCGTCGTTCTCTGTGTCAGCCTGCTGCTGGTCGCGCTGGACGCCACCGTGCTCCATGTCGCCGTCCCCTCGCTCACCGAGGACCTGCGCCCCAGCTCCACCGCGCTGCTCTGGATCGTCGACGCCTATCCGCTCATCTGCGCCTCGCTGCTGATCCTCTTCGGCACGCTCGGTGACCGGGTCGGCCGGCGCCGGGTGCTCCTGCTCGGTTACGCGCTGTTCGGACTCGCCTCCGCGGTCGCCGCCCTGGCCACCACTCCCGAGGTGCTCATCGGGGCCCGCGCCCTCCTCGGCGTCGGCGGCGCGATGATCATGCCGGCCACCCTGTCGATCCTCCGGGCGGTCTTCCCCGACCGGCGGGAGCGCGCCACCGCCATCGGCATCTGGACGGCGGTCGCCGCCGTCGGTGCCGCCACGGGACCGGTGCTCGGCGGCTTCCTGGTCGAGCACTACTGGTGGGGCTCGGTCTTCCTGATCAACATCCCGCTGATGGCGCTGATCCTGCCGCTCGGCCGCTGGCTGCTCCCCGAGTCCAAGGGCAGCGGCGACGGCCCCTGGGACGTGCTCGGCGCGCTGATGGCGGCGGCCGGTGTGCTCGGCGCCGTCCTCGGCGTGAAGCGGATCGGCGCAGGCGACCCCCTGCTCTCCGTCGCAACCGCGGGGCCGCTGCTGCTCGGGGTGGCGCTCCTGATCCTCTTCGTGCGCCGCCAGCGACGGCGGACGCATCCGCTCATCGACGTGCGGTTGTTCTCCCGCGCCGCCTTCACCACCTCCGTCGGCTGCATCGTGCTCGCCATGCTGGCCCTGGTCGGCCTGGAGCTGATCGCCGTCCAGTACCTCCAGCTGGTCCTCGGGCTCAGCCCCCTTGAGACCGGGCTCCGGCTGCTGCCGCTCACCTTCGCCGCCATGGCGGCCGGCGCCACCGGCTCGTACACGCTGCGCCGGATCGGGCCGCGCCGCATGGTCGGCTGGGGCTTCGTGCTCACGGCCGCCGCCGTGCTGCTGCTCGTCCTGATGGGGCAGAACGACCGGCCGCTGCTGCTCACCGTCGGCTTCGTGCTGCTCGGCTTCGGACTGCAGACCACCCTCTTCTCGGCGTACGAGTCGATGCTCAGCGAGGCCCCGGCGGAGAGCGCGGGCGGGGCGGCGGCCATCGGCGAGACCTCGTACCAGCTCGGCGCGGGCATGGGCATCGCGCTGCTCGGCAGCGTGATGAACGCGGCCTACGCGCCCGGGGTCGTGGGCGTGCCCGGGGTCCCAGCCGAGGCGAGCCGGGCCGCGGCGAACTCGCTCGGCGAGGCGTACCAGGTCGCCGAGCATCTCGGCGGCGCGGCCGGTACGGCGCTGTACCACGCGTCCCGGCATGCCTTCGTCAACGGTCTGCACGTGACGCTCTTCGTCAGCGCGGGTCTTCTGCTGCTCGGCGCGCTGATGGCGCTGCGGCTGCCCCGGGTGATGGAGTGCGCGCCGGACGCGGAGGAGAAGGCCACCGCCCTCGCCGGCGCGGCCGACCCCGGCGCCATCGCGCGGGTGCCCGCCAGCCGGGAGCCGGTCACGTGTCCCGACCCGGTGGGCCATAAGACCGCCGGACGTCAGACCGCCACTCGCGAGGTCGCCAGCCGGGAGGCCGCCACCGCCACCCGTGAGAGCGCCTCCCGTGAGACCGCTACCGCCACCCGTGAGGCCGTCGGTCGTGAACCGGCCGGGCGGGCGGGCTCCGGGCGCACGGCGCGCTGACCGGAGCGGAGGGTGCCGGGCGGGACGTCCGGTGGCCGGAAGGTGATCCGGCCGGGGAGCGCCCCGCTCAGCTCTGGTTGAAGAAACCGTCCTGCGCACGCCCCGCGGAGTCACCGCTGACGATCTGCGTGTCGGCGGGGGTCAGCAGGAACACCCGCGTCGCCACGCGCTCGATCGATCCGCGCAGACCGAAGGCGAGACCGGCGGCGAAGTCCACCACGCGCTTGGCGTCGGCGGGCTCCATCGCCGTGAGGTTCACGATCACCGGGACGCCGTCCCGGAACAGCTCACCGATGCCGCGGGCGTCGCGGAAACCGTCCGGGGAGACGGTCGCGATCCGGCGGCCCTGCTCCTGAGCGGAGTCGGACGCCACCCGGACCCGGGGGTCCGTCACCCAGGCGTCGCCGGTCTCGGCACCCTCGGCGTACTCGTCGTCGTAGTAACGCTCGTCGTTGTCCTCGACGAGTCCCAGCCAGGCACTCGCCTTGCGCACCGATCCCATGGACGCCTCCTTTCAGCGCGGTCACTTGTGGTTCCGCATACCCATCGTGGTCCATGATGACGATCGCGCGCCAAGTGGATAGTCGCCGCGCAGGGGATTCGTGACGGTACTGGTGCAGAACGTGAGGCCCGTTTGCTGGCGAATCGTCAGGAAACTTGCGATATGCGGGGCCTGACGGAGGATTGGACGGGCTGCGCAACTTAAAATATGAAAGTCGGGCCGGAAGGGTGACGAGGCGGGCGTACGGGTGAACGGTCCCGCTCGATACGATGCCCGTCGCACACGCGCACGGCACGCGGCGCACGACACGCGGCGTACGGCGCTCGGCTCACGGGGGAGTCTCTTGTTCGGAATCGTCAGGCCATGCACCCACCGTCTCGGCGACGGTCTCAAGACGGAGTGGATGGCCCATCTCTGCGGTCTCTGCCTGGCACTTCGGGCCGATCACGGCCAGTTCGCCCGGGTGGTCACCAACTACGACGGCCTGATCGTCTCGGTCCTGACGGAGGCTCAGACCGGCACCAGGACCGGGGCGGTCCCTGGTGGCCGTCGCACAGCCGGCCCCTGCCCGCTGCGCCAGATGAAGAGCGCCCCGGTCGCCCAGGGCGAAGGGGCCCGGCTCGCGGCAACGGTGTCGCTGGTGCTGGCCTCGGCGAAGATACGGGACCACGTCGCCGACCGGGACGGGTTGTTGGCCCGCAGGCCGGTCGCCGCGGCGGCCCGCCGGGTCGCCAGGTCCTGGGACCGGGCGGGCGCTCGGACCGGCCGTGAGCTCGGCTTCGACACGGCGGTCCTGGTGGACGCGGTGGACCGGCAGGGCGGGATCGAGTCGCTGGCCGGGCCCGGAACGCCGCTTCTCGCCGTGACCGAGCCGACCGAGACGGCGACCGCGGCCGCGTTCGCGCACACCGCCGTCCTGGCCGGCCGGCCGGAGAACGCCGCGCCGCTGGCCGAGGCGGGACGGCTCTTCGGGCGCCTCGCGCATCTGCTGGACGCCGTGGAGGACCGGCAGGCCGACGCCGTGTCGGGTGCCTGGAACCCGCTCACGGCGACGGGCACCTCCCTGGAGGAGGCGCGGCGGCTCGCGGACGACGCGCTGCACGGGATACGGCTGGCGCTGCGGGACGTGGAGTTCGTCGACGGCGCACTGGCGCACCTGCTGCTCGCGCACGAGCTGCGCAACTCGGTGGACCGGGCGTTCGGGACGACGACCTGCGCGCACGGGGCGTCCGGGGCGTCCGGGGCTTCTCCGGGCAACCCCTACCAGGGCGGCGGCTCCGGCTCGTACGGGGCGGGGAACCCGTACGGCGGCGGGAATCCGTACGGCGGGGGAGGCCCCTACGGCGGCGGGGCGGGCGGCCCCGGGGGTCCGGGCGGGCTGCCGCCGCAGTTCGGGGCCGGGGGGCCGGAGCGGCCGAAGCCGCGCGGGTTCCTGGCCGGCTGCGCTGCCTTCACCTGGCTGTTCTGCACGTGCCAACTGTGCTGTGCGAAGGAGTACGAGGGTCCCTGGTCCCGGAAGAAGCGCAAGGGCTGCTGCCGGACCGACACCGGCCGCGACTGCGCCTGCGACAGCTGCGAGTGCTGCTGCTGCGACTGCTGACGGCCCGTCGGCTCGCGTGGGTGTTTTCGGCGGCGCCGTCGGCCCGGGCGGATGCCTGCGGGGTGCGCCGGGCACTCCGGCGCGATGCCGTGGTCGCCTCCCGGGCTTCCGGGGCTGTATGGACGCCCGTATGGAAGGGTGGGACTCCATGAGCACGGATCCTCAGCAGGACTGGCAGCACTGGCACGAGCAGCGCGTCGCCGCGGTCGCCTCCCCCTACGGCCCGCTCTCCCTCACCGGTACGTACTGGCTCTCCGACCACCCGGAGGGGCGAATTCCGGCCGTTCCCGGGCAGTGGCGTGCGGACGGTGACGAGGTGGTCCTCACCGCCGGCGCCGAGGACGCCGTCACCGTCGACGGCGAGCCGCTGATCGGCAGCGTCCGGCTCACCGCCGACCACGCGCCGATCCACGAGTCCCGGGTCGAGTCGGCCGGGCGACGGCTGGTCGTGCTGCGCCGCGAAGGGGAGTGGGCGGTACGGGACTTCGATCCGAAGTCACGGGCGCGCCGCGCCTTCCGGGGCATCGAGGCCACCCCGTACGACGACCGCTGGGTGGTGCCGGGCACCTTCCGGCCGTACGAGCGCGCCCGCAGCGTCCGCGTGGAGAACGCGGACGGCAAGGAGCGCGGGCTCGGCCTGTCCGGCGAGCTCTCCTTCGAGCTCCACGGCGCCGAGCACACCCTCCAGGTCGCGGTCGAGGACGACGGCACGCTGTGGGCGGTCTTCGCGGACGCCACCAGCGGCCGGGACAGCTACCGCTTCCGCTTCCTGCGCCCCGCCGCCCCGGCGGAGGACGGATCGGTGACGGTCGACTTCAACCGTGCGCTGCTGCCTCCGTGCGCCTTCGTGGACCACTTCATCTGTCCGTTCCCGCCGCCGGGCAACACCCTCGACACGGCGGTGCCGGCGGGGGAGCGGCGGGTGATCGAGGCCTGACCGGGAAGTTCTCCTTCCTGGTCGGGCCTGGGCCCTGTGTGCGGCGCGCGCCGAGGGCGAGAGGTCCGGGGGCGCCCGTTCGGCATGCGGTCTTGTGCGTCCGCTCGCCGAAGGCCACTATCACTGGCGTGCGTGTCAGGGACACGACACCCTGATCGCGTCTCACGGGCCCGCCATCCACGGGCCCCTCCGCTTTCCCATGAGGAGATCAGTGAGGAGACCAGTGAGCAGACCAGTGAGAACCAAGCGCGCTCGATGGCTCGCCGTCGCGGCGGCCCTCGCGGCCACCACCGCCGTCGCCCTCCCCGCGGCCCAGGCGGCCCCCGCTCCGGCGCCCGCCGGAGCCGCCCAGCTCGCCCGCGCCGACGCCGCCGTCCTCAAGGCGGACGTCGGAGGCACCGCGTGGTACGTGGACCGGGCCGCCGGCCGGGTCGTCGTCACCGCCGACTCCACCGTCTCCGACGCCGAACTCGCCAAGATCCGGCAGACCGCCGGCCCCGACGCGGGCGCACTCACCATCGAGCGCACCCCCGGCGTCTTCAAGCCCCTGCTCGGACCCGGCGACGCCATCTACGGCGGCGGCTACCGCTGCTCCCTCGGCTTCAACGTCCGCAGCGGCAGCACGTACTACTTCCTCACCGCCGGCCACTGCGGGAACTCCGTCAGAACCTGGTACGCCAACTCCGCCCAGTCCACACTGATCGGCGACACCGTCGGATCCAGCTTCCCGGGCAACGACTACGCCCTGGTCCGCTACGACAACGCCTCGCTCAGCCACCCCGGCGGCTTCACCGCCGCCGACGCCTACGTCGGCGAGCCCGTCAAGCGCTCCGGTTCCACCACCGGCACCCGCAGCGGCACCGTCACCGGTCTGAACGCCACCGTGCACTACTCCGGCGGCGGCACCGTGCGCGGCATGATCCAGACCAACGTCTGCGCCGAGCCGGGCGACTCCGGCGGCGCGCTCTACGACGGCACGAAGGCACTCGGCCTCACCTCCGGCGGCAGCGGAAACTGCTCCACCGGCGGCACGACCTTCTACCAGCCGGTGCCCGAGGCCCTCGCCAAGTACAAGGTCAGCATGTACTGAACCACCCGGACGAACACCCTTCGCCCGCAAGGTAGTTGAGCGCCGTACGGCCGAAAGGCGCCCTTGCGGCGCCGACCCGGGCGGCCCGAGACTCCCCCACAGCGCCGGCCCCCAGGGCCGCGCCTCACGGGCCCGACACCCCACGACGGGCCCCCGATTCCCCTCTGGAGGAACGACAAGTGAGGATCAAGCGCACCACCCCCCGCAACGCCACCGCGAGACGCACCCGCCTCGTTGCCGTCACCACCGGGCTCGTCGCCGCGGCGGCACTCGCCGTCCCCACCGCGAACGCCGAAACCGCCGGAACGTTCAGCGCGACGCAGCTCTCCGCCGCGAGCGACGCCGTCCTGGCCGCCGATGTGGCCGGTACCGCCTGGCACATCGACCAGGCGACCGACACCGTGGTCGTCACCGCCGACTCCACCGTCTCCCAGGCGGAGATAGCCAAGATCAAGCGCCAGGCGGGCACCAACGCCGGGGCGATACGCGTCGAGCGCACGCCCGGGAAGTTCACCAAGCTGATCTCCGGCGGCGACGCGATCTACGCCAGCAGCTGGCGCTGCTCGCTGGGCTTCAACGTCCGCGACAGCGCGGGCAACTACTACTTCCTGACCGCCGGCCACTGCACCGACGGCGCGGGAACCTGGTACGCCAACTCCGGCCGGACGACCGTGCTCGGCTCCACCTCGGGATCCAGCTTCCCGAACAACGACTACGGCATCGTCCGCTACACCAACAGCTCCATCGCCAAGCCCGGCACGGTCGGCGGCGTGGACATCACCAGCGCGGCCAACGCCACCGTCGGCATGTCCGTGACCCGCCGCGGCTCCACCACCGGCACCCACAGCGGCTCGGTCACCGGCCTGAACGCCACGGTCAACTACGGCGGCGGCGACATCGTCTACGGCATGATCCGCACCAACGTGTGCGCCGAGCCGGGCGACTCGGGCGGCGCGCTCTACTCCGGCAGCCGCGCGATCGGCCTCACCTCGGGCGGCAGCGGCAACTGCTCGTCGGGCGGCACGACGTTCTTCCAGCCGGTGACGGAGGCGCTGAGCGCGTACGGGGTGAGCGTGTACTAGGAGAGGGCGGCACCTCCGCAGCACGATGAACCGAACTGAAACACATCAGGTCCCCCGGCCGGACGCGGCCGGGGGACCTGAGCCATGACGGCGACAGCGGATGAATCAGGCGGTGAACTCCTCCATCTTGGCCTCGGCGGCCTCGACGACTTCCTCGAGCGAGTTACAGTCCCGCTTGCTCTCGGGAGCCTCCGACGACCAAACGGCATAGCCGCCTTCCGGTGTGGGTTTGATCAAGAGCTCGCCGGCCTGGCTGTCGTAGCAGTCCAGGGCCAACCGCAGGACCCAGTGGGAAAAGAACGGGAACAGCCTTCCCAGCTTGCCATTCGCACGCAGCATCGACAGCAGTTCGCGATAGGACAGGAACACATCGTCTTCGATGAGGAGACCCCACTGCGTCTCGACCGGATTGCCCTCCTCGTACGCCTGACTCAGCCGGTCGAATTCCATGAAGGGGAATCGCTCGTGCAGTTCGCCGAGTGTGGCTCCCTGACGCCAGAACGCCATTGCTTCGGCGGCACGGCCCAGATCCTCGGTGCTGCCGCTGGCCCACACATGACCATGGTGGCTGTCCAGGGTGATCGCGAATCTGCGCGCGCCATGGCCGAGGTGGACGCGCATGGCCCCGCGTGATGACGGAAATTCCGCAGTGCTCCAATGGTGCTTCTGCGATACCGGATCGGTCTCGGCGGCGCCGAGGTCGAGGTCGTGCGTGCGGGCCGACGAGACAAGAGCGGGCTGGAGCCCGCCCTGTTCGACGATGTCCGAGTAGTGGACCAGACGAGGGTCTCGGCGCGGGGCATCAGGTTCTTCGTGGGGAACCATAGGGACTCCTTGAGCAGAAAGCCCGGTGGGGCGGCTCCGGTGCGGAGCCGCCCCACGGGGTCAGGACAGACTTACGGGGCCCATTCGAAGGTCCAAGCGGTATACCACTTGCCCTCGTGCCACATGGGCTCAGGATAGTCCTCGATCAGGCCGTTCTTGTCGTAGAACTTGATCTTGTCCCACGACTTGCGCCCGCCGATCACTGCTCTCGCAAGCCATGCCATCTCCTGCGCAGTGGCGTGAACGCCCTTGCCGCCCCTGAGGCCGGCTGTCGCCATGCCTTCGAAGCCGCCTTCGAACTGCTCCGTGTACACGTGAATCGTCGTGTTGGGATTGTCGATGGCGCTCCTCACGTGGGTACTCCACGTGTCGATGTACTTCGGGTCCATGTAGTGGGTGAGATTGTTGTCGTTCGCCCACTTGGCGGCGTTGGCCTTCTGGTACCCGAGTCCGACATCGGTGGGGCAGGAACCGCCGTCGTTGTGAACCAGGACCGGGACGGCCTCGCTGACCACGTAGTACGTGTGGAGGTCGCTCACCGTCAGGTTGTGAACGGTGGCGGACTGCGCCGTCCAGCGCTGGACAGAGGCGATCTGGACGTACGTGCCCGCGCTGGTCTGGAGCCACTGGCCCGACTCCAGATCGGATGCCTCGAGCCACTTGCCGACCGAGGGAACCCAGAACGGGTGGCCGTCGGTCGCGGTGACCTCGGCCGTCTTGGTGCCCGCCTTGCCGTCGGTGTCGATGGTGACCTTGACCAGGCGCTTGAGACCCTGGCCCTTGATCTCCGCGGTGACCGTCTCGATCCGGGTCTCCCCGGTCTTCGGGTCGGTCGCGACGACCTTGTCACCGGTCTCGACCTTGTCGATCGGCTTGGTCGAGCCGTCGGCCATCAGCACCTTCGTGCCCGGCACGAAGCTGTTGCAGCCTTCTACGGCCTTGCCGGAGTCGCCGCTGCCGCTGCTGCCGCCCTTGCTCCGCGAAGAACCGCCGGAGTCGCCGCCGGGCTTGTTCCCACCGGAGCCGCTCTTTCCGCCGCCGCTCTTTCCGCCGCCACCCTTTCCGCCGCCACCCGACTGCGAGGAGGACTTCGGTGCGGCCTTGGCCTGGGACTGCTTCTGGACCGGGTTGCCGGTCTTCTTCTTGGCGGCCGCCGCCGCGTCGGCCTTTCTCTTGGCCTCTTCGGCTGCCTTCTTCTTTGCGCGTTGCGCGGCCTCCTTCTTGGCCTTCTCGATGGCGGCCTTCTTGGCTCTCAAGGCCGCGGCCTCGGCGGCCTTGGCAGCCTTAAGGACCTTCTCGGCGGCCTTCTTCGCCGCCCGGAACGCCTGGATGGCGTCGATGGTGCGGCTGACGGCCTTGAGCACCGACGGGATCTTGCCCAGCTTGGTCCACGGGATCGCCCCGACGATCATGCTGCCGCAGGACCACATGTCACCGCCGAAGCAGGCCATGGCGTCGCCGAGACCGATGAAGTCGCTCAGGATGCCCCAGGCGGCGCTCAGGATCACCGATGAGAGCGACCTGCCCATGGTGGCCTGGGCAGCCGCGACCTGTGCTGCGGACAGACCCGCACCACGGAGGGCGGCCTCCTTCTCGGAGGCGGTCAGGGTGATCGCCAGGCCGGTCGGGTCGGAGTGCGTGACGGGATTGTTGTGGGCGTAGGCGTAACCGTTGGACTGCAGCGGGTCGTTCAGATCCATGACCGGGTCGGCGGACAGGAAGCGTCCGACCACCGGGTCGTACAGACGGGCGCCCAGCGGCTGGAAGCCGGAGGCGTCATCCCTGGTCTGGCCCAGGAACCCGGTGTGCGTCTGCATGTTGACGCCCGTGGTGGCGGTGCCACGCTGGTTGCCGAACGGGTCCTGCTTGCGGATCCGCACCGCCATCGTGCCGCTCATGGCGACCTCGGCGTAGGCGGAGCCCTGGTGGTCACCCGTCTGAGCGACCAGCTGCTCCGAACCCGTGCCGTAGGCGTAGCGCATGACCGAGCCGCCCGGGGCACCGTAGGTGCGCTGGCTGTTGACCAGGACGCCGCCCTGCTGGACGGTGACCTCGGTCTCGCCCAGGTGCAGGGTGGCCTGCTTGCCCTTGATGGTGAGCAGGCGCTCGCCGTCGGGGCCGTAGATGTGGCGGGTGTCGTTCTGCGGCGCCCAGAGCTGCGCGGCGGAGGTGCCGTCACAGGTCGCGAGGACGATCGCGGTGCCACTCGCCGAGTTGGCGCCCTGCACCGCCAGGCACAGGCTCGACGCGATGTGCGTCAGCTGACCGGCGGCGTTGCGCTTCAGTTCCTGCGCGGCGGTGCCGCTGCACTTCTGGATCTGGAGCGCGGACCCGGCCGTGTTGGCGGCCGGCTGGAGGCACCAGTCGTCGTAGACGGAGAGCGTTCCCCTGTTGGGGTCGATCTGAGTCCCATCCACGGGGGCGGGAGTCGGCGTGAACTTCCAGTTCTGCGCCACCGTGGCGTTGCAGGTGTACAACTGGATCGGCTGGCTCGCGGCGGCGAGGCCGGACTTCAGGTCGATGCACTTGTCGGTGAGGCCCACGTACGGGGTCTTGCCACCGGTGCCCTGGCCTGTGATCCGGTCGACCTTGCCGTCGTACGTCCAGGTCAGCGTCTGCTTGTCGCCGTGCTGGATCGAGGTGATCGACTTGGTCTCACCCGTGAGCTCGTACAGACGCTCAGCCTCGGCCTTGACCTGCGCACCCGCGGGGGTGGTGTAGGTCTTCGACATCTTGGTGAGCGTGTGCGGCTGGCTCTTGGCGGCGCCCACACCGTACGTGTACGTGGTGGTCGCGTCCTTGGCCGTGGCGCCGGTGAGGTCCTTCTCGGTCAGCTTGGTTCGGTTGCCGAGGAGGTCGTACTCGTACTGCTGCCAGTAGCCGGAGCTGTCCTTGCCGGCGGCGACGTTCAGGGTGCCGTCGGCGTTCTTCGGGGCGGTGCAGGCGGTCTGGTCGTTGGACGTCCAGGCCTCCTTCAGCTGACCCAGCGGGTCATACGTGAAGCACTGTCGCTCCTCGATCCCGGTGGCCTCCTCACGGATGCCTGTGACGTTGCCCACCGGGTCGTAGGTGTAGGAGCGCTTGGAGACCAGATGGTCGTTGGGCAGGGGGGTCTGCTCGCGGTAGACCGACTTGTCCTGGAGTTCACCGGTGGATTCGTCGTACGAGTTCTGCGTCCACACCCGGTAGGGCAGGGCCCCGAGAGTGGAGCGCATGACCTGGCCGTACGGCGAGTAGACAGTCTCCGAGCCGTACCAGTCCTTGCCGGAGATGGAGAGCGGCTTGCCGTGCTTGTTGTAGCGGACTATCAGGTTCTCGGCGTCGAACTTACCGGCCTTGGGGAGTTTCGCCTCCTCCAGCTGACCGGTGTCCGAGTAGGTGAAGGCGTGGGTGTACTCGGACTGCAGGCCCCAGGTGGTGGCCAGCGACGACGGCAGCGACAGCGTGGTCGAGGTCGGCTGGTAGTCCTTCGTGTAGCCGTTGACCTTCTGGGTGTACGCCAGTCCGTCCGTGTAGCGGGTGGCGGTGGCGGGCATGCCCTTGCCGCCCGGGGCGGTGTCGTACGTGAACTCCGCCAAGAGCGTGCCGGTCGAACCGGTCAGGCGCTGCTGCTTGGGCCGGGACAGCTCGTCGTAGCCGTTCCAGACCGTGACTCCGCGAGCGTTCGTCGTGGTCAGCGGCCGGTCGCGGTGGTCATAGGTGTTCCGGGTGATGCCCGTGTCCGGGTCGGTCGCCGTCGCCATCCGACCGCGGTAGTCGTACGTCCACGTCCAGGGGTGCGTCGGGTCGGCGGAGCTGACCGCCTTCACCATCTCACCGCGGGTGTCGTACTCGTAGCGCATCGACGTGTAGCCGTCGGGCGCCGCCGGGTTGATGGTGTCCGTGCGGACCGTGCGGCCCAGAGCGTCGGTGTAGACCCGGTAGGAGGAGGCGCCCTGCGGCTGGATCACCTTGGACCAGTCGGTGCCGTACTCGTAGCGGGTCGCCTTCTCGGGGACCGCCTGGGAGATGGCCTCGGTGGTCCCGGGGGCTTTCACCTTGAGGACCGGCATCTCCTCGAGTACGCGGCCGAGGCCGTCGTACTTGTAGCGGGTGATGTTCGGAACCGTGGTGTCCGCGCGCGGGGTGAACAGCTCACCGGTCGGCTCGGCCTCGTTGAGGTAGGCGTTGTTGGTCTGGTAGACCTCACCGGCGCTGTTGTACAGCGTGTCGGTGATCAGACGGCCACCGCCGTCCGCCTCGTCCTGCGTCTGCCGCTCACGGCCCAGACCGTCGTAGATCGTGACGGACTTCTCGATCCGGTCCTTGTAGCCGCGGCTGTAGGTCGTGACGTACGGAGGCTTGCGGGTCTTGCGGGTGGAGTCGTCCGGGTCCGTCTCCTCCGCCGGGATCGTGTACTCGGCGCGGAAGTCGGGTACCGCACCTGTCGTCGGGGTGCGACCCGCCGCCCAGGCCTCGACCAGGCGGCCCAACGGGTCGTACGTCGACTCACTCACGTACCCGTTGGCGTCGGTCGTCTTGAGCGTGACCGCCCGGCCGGGCTCCAGCTCCTGAATCTGGCTATGCCCGAGCGGGTTTGTCTGGGTGACCTTGAATGCCTGGCCGGTGGGCGGGTCGAAGGCCATGGTGGACACCTGCTGGTCGGTATCCGTCTTCTTGATGACGCGGCCGATGGCATCGAATTCGGTCGTGCCGTCGGTCTGGAAGCCCGTGCCCGCACCGTTGAGCGACCACGACTCGGTCGCGAGGGCGCGGGTCGTGTCGGCGAGCGCGGTGGCGTACGCCGTGTTGTCGTACGCGGTCCGCGTCGCGGCACTCAGCGTGGAGAGGTCGGCCCAGTTGGCGCTCGCACACGAGGTGGGCGAGACGAGGACCTGCTTGGACAGACCGATGAGGTTCTTGGTCGTGTGGTGCAGGTACTCGAGCTTGGTGCAGGACTCGTCGCCGGTCTTGCCGGTGTCGCCGAACGACTCGACGTAGGTCGGCAGACCGTAGGTCGACTCGAACGTCGTCTTCGTGCGGACACTCCGCAGGGTGCGGGTGTCGTCACCCGTTCCCGACGACTTGGTGTACGCGATCTCCTCGGGCTCGGTGACGCGCCAGGCCTTCAGCGGGTCCAGGCCGTCGCCGAGGTCGCGGCTGGCGAGCTCGGTGGCCGCCGGGACGGTGAGGCTGCGGGTGAGCCAGTTGCTGTCGGCGTCGGTCGCGTTGGTGTAGCTGAACTCCTCGGCGATGCGGCCGGCGAACGCCTCACGGTCGTAGACGGTCGCACCGTTGTGGGTGAGGGTGGCGCCCGTGATGTCCTTCATGGGGACGGTGTCGCCCATGCCCCGGTAGAAGCGGGTGACAGCCTTGGTCTTCGGACCCTCGGCGCCGGGAACGTCCTCGGTGGGGCTGGTGCCGTCGCCGCTGTCGGCCGTGGCCTTGCGCTCGCCGGTGGTGACCGTGGTCTGCTCGAAGCCCGCGAACTGGGAGTACGTCCGCGTGGACTTCTTGGTGAACTCCGCCTCGGCGAGCTTCCAGCCGGCGTTCTTGTAGTCGTACGAGGTCAGCGTGGAGTACGAGCCGTCGACGTTCGGGAGTTCCTCGATCGAGGCGACCACGTACTTGTTGAACCAGTCGATGTCCTCGACCTCGGCGTCCGGGTGCCAGAACACCGGGTAGCACAGCCGGGTGTTGGACTTCAGCGCGGCGGTGTCGGTCTTGCCCGGAAGGTTGGTGCTGTCGAGGCACGCGGTCTCACGGGGCTTGTAGGTGACGACCGTCTCGCCGCCGTACTCGTTGACGACACGGGCGATGCGCAGACGCGAGAAGCCGGGCCGCGGGTCTGTCTCCGGGCTGCCGCGGTAGACGCGGTTCGGCATGGCCTCTTCGTTGGACTCGAACCGCACCGGATTCAGCTTCACCGAGGCGTCGGTGGAGCCGTTGCGGGCGTAGCCGGTGCGCTGGATCGACTCCAGCCACAGCGCCGTGTTCGCGCCGGTCTTCAGCACCGGGAAGCTCTGCTTGAGCTGGTACTCGTCGACGACCTGACGCGCGGTGGTGTCCGTACGGCGCTGCGCGGAGGTGGTGATCTTGTCCAGGCGCTTGCGGGTCCAGAACGTCGGACCGGCGTTCCAGCACTTGCGGGTGTACGTCGAGGTGACGGCCTTGCAGTTCAAGTCGGCCGGGGTGTCGTACCAGATGCGGTACTTGCCCGGGTCCTTGTCCGTGAAGTTGGCGTCCGTGCAGGTGAGCGTTCCCTCGGTGTAGCACCGCTCTTCGACGGAGAAGTTCACACGGGCCGGGGCCGACGCGGAGAAGATGCTGTCCTTGCGCTGGCCGTAGTCGATCCGCGACAGGTAGCCGCCGCGGTGGTACTTGACCGGGCCCTTGAAGTAGAAGTTCTTCGCGTAGTAGTTCTCCTCGCGCTCCCACCACAGCGACATGGCGTTGCCGTGGATGTCCTCGACGTAGTCGAGGTTCCAGCGCCAGGCCTGGAGGCAGGAGGAGTTCTTCCAGTCGGCGGTCGTCGAGCCCTTGTAGCAGGGCTCGCCCGAGTGGTTGCCGTAGACCGGCACCGCGAGGACGGAGTCGGTGTACGGGTCGTCGGCGGCGGTGCCGTTGTCCGACCAGCCCGGGAGCTTGTTCAGACCGAAGTGGTACTTGGTGCCGTCCTTGGTGGTGACGACCCAGTACTCGCCGTCCGCGTCCTTCAGGCCCGAACGCGGGTCCTTGGACGTGTCCTTGATCCGCTCGATCTTGGAGCCGTCACCGTTGGCGGTGAACCACTGGCCCTTGGCCGCGTCCCACACCAGCTCGGTGGTCATGCCACCCAGCGACAGGGTGGCGTTCTCCGAGCCCCAGCACAGGTCGGCCGTCTTGTGGTCCTTGTTGTTCGACCCGGCCCTCTTGGAGTCCTGGCGGCAGTTGTTGTACGTCCGGGTGATCGAGCCCGCGTTGTAGTCCCAGCCGTCACCGATCCAGGACGCCTGGTTGTTCGACGCCGAAGTACGGCCGTCGACCGACTGCGAGTTGTACGACAGGCCGACCTTCGGCATCAGACCGCCGGCGGTCTCCGGGACCTGCACCTGGTAGCTGTAGGTGAACGCACCGTTGGACGAACCGGCCGCCCAGGAGCCGGAGGACAGCAGCGGCGAGGCGGTGAAGTCACCGGACGCCGAAGCACCGGTGTCCATCGCGCCGACGACCTGACGGCCGTTGGCGCCCACGTTCGACGAGAAGGCGGCCTTGCGCGCGGAGGCGCCCGACACCTTCGAGGTGTCCTCGTCCGGCAGCAGGTTCGCGACCGGGATCGTGCCGGACAGGATCTGGCGGGTCGCGGCGTTCTTGGTCTTGCCGGACGTGGCCTTCAGCTTGGTCTTGGCCGCCGGCACCTCCTTGACGGTGCTGCGCAGCCGCTCGACCTCGAGGTCCGGCTCGCTCTCGCCGGCCATGGTCTCGGTGCCCGTGTCCGGAGCACAGTCACCGGTCTCCGGGGAGTCGATGACACAGCTCGGCAGCAGGACGAGACCGAAACGCTCGGCGGCCAGCTGGCCGTAGCGGTCCTCGAAGGCTGTGGTGTCGACGTCGACGAGCACCTGCGCCGCCGGGTCCGCCGTCGCCGGCGGCACGATCTCCATGATCATGCCGGGCACGCCGGTGTCCTCGGACGTCGTGGTCGCCTTGACCGCGACCTGCCAGTCACCGGCGATCGCCGCCGGATCCTGACCCGCAGGCACACCCACACCGACCGGCAGAAGCGCCGAAGTCGTCGTGTTCACGACCTGGACCGTGGACCCCGGCGCCGCCGTCGACGGGTCCGCCTTACCGGCGTCCGCCGCCCACGGGTCCACCGCCACCGGCTTGTACGCCGTGACCGGCTGCTCCGGCGCCGTGGTCAGCGCCTTCGGAGCCTGGGGGTCGTCCGACAGCGTGGTGCTCTGCGGAAGATCCGGCAGATCGACCTCGGAGGTCTGCTCCTCACGAGTCATCCCGTCGCCGGGAACGGCCAGAGCCTGACCACCCAGGCTCGTCACCGTCAATATCGATGACAACAAAAGGACGGTCGCCGTGCGGCTTCGCCGACGGCGCCGTCGTTGTGACTCTGTCATGGCCAGGCGATCCCGCCCCGACCATGACAGTGGTTCTGAAGCACGCATGCGCGTCGACTCCCACCCAGACGAACAAGACAACGGAGAGGTGCGGAAACACCAAAGAGCACGCGCCTGATTCAGGCGCGTGCGTGCGCACTTTCTGTCATACGCGTTCCATTTGCAAGATCGACGAGGGGGGGCGATGCACCATGGAAGTGATCTTCGACACAGTGCAGTCGCGAGCAGAATCCCGCACTGCCGATCTTTGAGATAGATCGGGCATCGGACTTAATTCGCGACCTAATGGACCATCAAGAGGTGATATTCCAGGACGTCCTGGTGGTTCATCACTCCACTACCACGTAGTACGTAACGGCTTCATAAATCATTAAAGCGTGGACGTGACCTGCCGATCGTGTGATCGTGTGCGCGCCTTGCGCCCCGCGGCTATCCGTCGGGGCTGTCTGTGTTGTCCACAATCAACCTGGTTCCCACGGGAGTAGACCGCCGTGCCTGCGCCGCCTCGTCTTCTCAGCCCATTCGTGCGCACGCGCACACGGCTGACACTCACCCTCGGCCTCGTACTGGCCGCACTCACCGCCGCGCTCCTGCCCTGGTGGCAGCCGAGCACGCCTCCGATCGCCAAGTCCCCCGTCACGGACGCCAAGCGGGCGTCGACCGGTCCGAAGGACGAGGCCGCCGCGGCGGCCGAGGCCAAGCGGATCGGGAAGAAGGTGCTCGTCGACACGGCGACCACCGAGACGCAGCTCGTGTGGGCGATGCCCGACGGCAAGATGCGTACGCAGATCCACGCTCTGCCGCAGCGTGCGAAGAACACGCAGGGCAAGTGGGCGCCGATCGACAACACGCTGCAGCGGACGAAGGGCGCCGGCCAGTTGGCCGTGCGCCCGGTCAACGCCGTCGTGCCGGTCCGGTTCTCCGGCGGTACGGCTGCCGCCTCGGAGCGTGCGGACCGCTCGTACAGCCGCGCGCCGCTGGCCGATGAGACCGTGCTGGCCGAGGTCGACCTGGGCGGTCACACCATCGCCTACACGTGGCCGGGTGTTCTGCCCGAGCCGGTGCTGGACGGCCCCCGTGCCCTCTACCCGGAGGTGTTCCCGGGTGTCGACCTGCTGCTGGTGGTACGTGAGGAGGGCGGCTTCGGCCAGCTCCTGATCGTCAAGAACCGCGAGGCCGCGCAGAACAAGGACCTCGCCGCCGTCTCCTACGGCCTGCGCTCGAAGACGGCCGTCTTCCGGCAGGACGCGAAGGCCAACCGGATCCAGGTCCTGGACAAGGCGGGCAAGGAGGTCGGCAACATCCCGACCCCGTTCGCCTGGGACTCCAACGGCCGCGACTCCGAGCTGCCGCCGGGCACTCCGCAGCGCACCTCGGTCGCGACCACGGCCGACGTGCTGAAGCTGTCGGGTCTGACCGGTATCGAGCCCGGTGCCCGCTCCGCGCAGCTGCCCGTCACCCTCGACGGTGACAAGACCGGCGCGGCCCGGCTCCACCTGAACGTCGCCGAGACCGGCCTGCTGACGGACAAGGACACGAAGTTCCCGGTCTTCATCGACCCGCCGCTCAACAGCGACTGGCTGGCCTGGACGGTGGCGTACAAGAAGTACCCGAACTCCAGCTTCTGGAACGGTACGAACTTCTCCTCCGGCACCTCCGACGCCCGCGTGGGCTACGAGAGCGACACCGGCGGCCTGGCCCGCTCCTTCTGGCGGATGCGGTTCTCGGAGACGTACAAGGGCGCGAAGTTCGACTGGGCCACGTTCAAGATCCTGAACAACCACTCCTGGTCCTGCACCACGCGCCAGATGGAGTTCTGGCTGACCGGCTCGATCTCCTCGGGCACGACGTGGAACTCGCAGCCGAGCTGGGGCAGGGCTCTGCACAAGAAGTCCTTCGCGCACGGCTGGTCGAGCTCCTGCCCGGACGACTACGAGGCGTTCACGGTGACGTCCGCGGCCCAGGAGGGCGCGGACAAGGGCTGGGGGAACATCACCTTCGGCATGCGCGCCACGACCGAGACCGACACCCAGACCTGGCGCAAGTTCAAGGCGACCGGCGCCGTGATGGAGGGCCAGTACAACCGCCCGCCGTCCCAGCCCACCTATGGCACCTCCTTGCCCGGTGGCGACTGTGTGCCCGGCCCGACCAACAGCGTCCTCATCGGCCGGACCAAGATCACCCTGAAGGCCAAGGGCCACGACCCCGACGGCACCCTGCCCAAGCTGCGCTTCCGCTTCTGGAAGACCGGTTCGACCGCCGCCAAGAAGGAATACCTCGCCACCCCGGCGACCACCGGCTACGGCCAGATGGTCATCGAGGCCGACGATGTACTGCTGAAGGACATCACGGCCAACACGCTCTATTCGTGGGACGTGCGCGCCGAGGACTCGGCCGGTGAGGTCTCCACGTTCTTCCCGAGCGGCACCGAGCCGTGCCGCCTCACCGTCGACCCGACCGCGCCGCCGCAGCCGGAGATCACCAGCACGGTGTTCACGGAGGCCACGGCCGACGGCAAGACGTGGGCGAAGGTGAACTTCGGCAAGCCGGGTGACTTCACCTTCACCGCGGCCGGAGCCACCAAGTTCAAGTACGCCTTCGAGGGCGTGGGTTACGTCGACGCGCCGACCCCCGTCAACGGGACGGTCACGATCAGCAACGTGACGCCCAAGCACGCGGGCCCGAACGTGCTGACCGTCTACGCCTACGACGCCAACGGCAACCAGAGCATCCGCGGGGACTACAGGTTCTACCTGCCGCCGCGCGACAAGGCCGACGGTCCCGGCGACACGGGTGGCGACGGCATCGCCGACCTCATCATCGTCGACGCCAACGGCAACCTGCGGAACTGCGTCGGCGCTCCCGACGGAGAGCTGTACACCTGCCTGGCCGCCTCCTACGTGACCAAGGACAAGAAGCTCGACCCCGCCGGCCACTGGTGGAACGGCACCAAGGCCGCGCTGATCGCGCACTACGACGACGTCTACCCCGGTGACGGTTCGACCGACCTGTTCTCGGTCTCCCCGGACGGCCAGTTCTGGCTCTACCCCGGTGACGGCTACGGCAGCTTCAACGTCGACGACCGCATCGAGATCCGCCTGCCCCAGGGCGCCCCGGCACCGTCCACCTGGACGCAGATGAAGGCGATCGGCGACATCACCGGCGACCAGAAGCCCGACCTGGCCCTGCGGGCCGGCACGGCCTTCTGGGTCCTGTCCGGCTACACCGGCGCCACCTTCCAGACCGCCACGCTCATGGAGGGCTCCGCCTGGGCCCGCCGCGACATCGTCAACATCGCCGACATCAACAAGGACGCGACGCCCGACCTGCTCTGGCGCAACCTGGACAACGGCAACATGTACGTCCGTCACGGCAAGCCCGGCACGGGCACCGGCAGCGTCGACCTCGTGTCGCTCAAGCAGGCCGCCAACTCCCTGAACGGTGACGTCTCCTACGGCACCAACTGGACGGAGGCCAACGTGGGGGTCGCGATCGGCATCCCGGACATCAACGCCACCAAGGACGGCGTCCCGGACATCTGGGCCCGTTTCGAGGACAACGGAAACATCAAGGTCTACCACCCGTCCACCACCAATACCGGCGCACCGGTGAAGACCGTGCTGTCCGTGGACTGGCGCACCGTCAAGTCATTCGGTTGATCCCGTCCGCCCACTGAACACCGAGCCCCGGCCGCCTGCCTCCCAGCAGGCGACCGGGGCTCGGTCGTTCGACCGCTCAGACCACCTCGTCCGCGATCCGCTCGGGCTCCGGCTCGCGCTTCAGCGAGGAGAGCACCAGGGTGATCACGGTGCCGACGAGCGCCCAGGCCGAGAGGACCAGGAGCGAGCCGGTGACGTCGTTGCCCTTGAAGTACGCGATCGAGCGCGCCGCCCAGGTGCCCGCGCCCGGGGGCAGGGCCGGGCCGATCGCGCTCCAGAACGGGGGCAGCATCGGGAGCGGGAAGGCGCCGCCCGCGCTCGGGTTGCCCGCGATCACGATCAGCAGGATCGCCAGGCCGATGCCGACGATGCCGAAGAGGCACTGGAGGGCCAGGGTGGCCGCGCCGACCGCGAAGACGACCAGGGCGCCCAGGCCCCACAGGGCCGCGACGCTGCCCGGCAGGGCTCCCAGGATCGGGCCCACGATGACCGCGCCGCCGAGGCCGCCCAGGACCGAGTAGAGGGCGAGCACGCCGAGCCGGATGATCGCGCGCTCGCGGTTGGCGGGGCGGGAGCCCGCGCTGATGGCGAGGATCGCGGCGCAGATGTAGCCGCCGACGCACCAGCCGACGACCAGGTAGAACGCCGAGAGGCCGTCGAAGTCCTGCCTGGAGGCCGGGGCGATGTCGACGGTCCGGAGCGTGCGCCGGTTGGCGGACTCGACCTCGGTGAAGATCCTGTCGAGGGCGGAGGACAGCACCGTGCCGCCGCCGGAGGCGACGAGCAGGGTGTCGGTGGTCCCGGCCGGGTTCACCACCAGGGCGCCGTCGATGTCCCGGTTCATGATCTGCTTCCGGGCCTCGGCCTCGTCCGCGACCGTCCGGGGGTCGAGCGGCCCACCGGGAAGCTTCTCCAGCCGTCCCATGAGCTGGGCGGAGACCTGCTGCGGCGCGACTACGCCGAAGGGCACGTCCTTCGGTTTCGGGCTGTGCAGCGCCCCGACGTAGGAGGCGATGAAAAGCAGCTGGAGGGCGAACACGCCGAGGACGAGCAGGGCGGCTCGCGGGGTGACGGCGCTCTTCAGTTCAGCGGCGAGGCTCATGCCCCCACGCTCCGGGGCGGGGAGTGTTCGCGCAGGTGGGCCGGGGCCGAACGGATGACGGGGGAGCGGAGCGCCCGCCGTATCGTACGTCCGTTCGAAATGGGCTAGGGTGAAGGAGAGGGGGTGGGAACGTACGTACGAATCGATGCGGGAGGTGCGCATGCCGGGGTTCACGCATCTGCACACCGCGTCGGGCTTCTCCCTGCGCTACGGCGCCTCGCACCCCGAGCGGCTGGCCGAGCGCGCCGCCGAGCGCGGCATGGACGCCCTGGCCCTCACCGACCGGGACACCGTCGCGGGCGTGGTCCGCTTCGCGAAGGCCTGCGCGGCGGCGGGGGTGCGCCCCCTGTTCGGCGCGGACCTCCCGCTCGCCGGCCCCGCCCCGGCCGGTGGCTTCGCGGGCCATGCCGGTGCCGGTCCGCGTGGTGCGGGCCCCACCGGTGCCGGTGCCGGGCGCCCGCGCGACCGCGGCCCGAACGCCGGGACCTCCGCGCGCCGCGTGCCCGTGCGCGGGGGCGCCTTCGTGGACGAGTCCGCGCCCCGCGCCGTCTTCCTCGCCCGGTCCCGGGAGGGCTGGGCCGCGCTCTGCCGGATGATCACCGCCGCCCACGCGGAGGGCGAGCGCCCCCTGCTGCCCTGGGACGCCCACCACGGCGACGGTCTGACCGTGCTCCTCGGCCCCGCCTCCGACGTCGGCCGCGCCCTCGCCGCCGGCCGCCCCGACCGGGCCGCCCGGCTGCTCACCCCCTGGCGCGAGCGGTACGGCGACGCGCTGCGTCTGGAAGCCGTCCACCACGGGCGGTCCGGCACGGGCCCCGGCTCGCTGCGGCTCGCCGCCCGTACCGTCGGCTTCGCCGCCGAGCAGGGCGTCCGCCCGGTCCTCACCAACGACGTCCGCTACGCCGACCCCGGCCAGGGGCCCGTCGCCGACGTCCTCGACTCCGCCCGCCGCCTGGTGCCCGTCGACCCCCGCAAGGAGCTCGACAGCGGCGAGGCCTGGCTCAAGGGCGCGGACGACATGGCGGCCGCAGCCGAACGGATCGTCGAAGCGGCGGGTTTCCGCCGGGACACCGCCCACCGGCTGCTCGAACAGACCCGGGCGGTCGCCGCCGACTGCCTGCTCGACCCGGAGGACGACCTCGGCATCGGCTCCGCCCACTTCCCCGAGCCGCACCTCGTCGGCGCCGCGCACCGCACCGCCCAGCGCGTACTCGCCTCCCGGGCCGCCGCCGGCATGGTGCTGCGCGGTTACGACAAGCGCCGCGCCTACTGGGACCGGATGCACCGCGAGCTGGACATCATCGACCACCACGGTTTCGCCACCTACTTCCTGACGGTCGCCCAAGTCGTGGACGACATCAAGAAGATGGGGATCCGGGTCGCCGCCCGCGGCTCCGGCGCCGGCTCCCTCGTCAACCACCTCCTCGGCATCGCCCACGCCGACCCGGTCGAGCACGGGCTGCTGATGGAGCGCTTCCTGTCCAAGAACCGCACCGCCCTGCCCGACATCGACATCGACGTCGAGTCCGCCCGCCGTCTGGAGGTCTACCGCGCGATCATCGACCGCTTCGGCACCGAGCGGGTCGCCACCGTCGCCATGCCCGAGACCTACCGGGTGCGCCACGCGATACGGGACGTGGGCGCGGCCCTGTCCATGGACCCCGCCGAGATCGACCGGATCGCCAAGGCGTTCCCGCACATCCGGGCCCGGGACGCGCTCGCCGCCCTCGACGAACTGCCCGAGCTGCGCGAACTCGCCGGTGAGAGGCAGAAGTACGGCAGGCTCTGGGAGCTGGTCGAGGCCCTCGACAAGCTCCCGCGCGGGACCGCCATGCACCCGTGCGGGGTGCTGCTCTCGGATGCTTCGCTGCTCACCCGTACCCCCGTCGTGCCCACCAGCGGCGAGGGATTCCCCATGTCCCAGTTCGACAAGGAGGACGTGGAGGACCTCGGGCTGCTCAAGCTCGACGTCCTCGGGGTGCGGATGCAGTCCGCCATGGCCCATGCCGTCGCCGAGATCGAGCGGGCGACGGGCGAACGGGTGGACCTCGACGACCCGGAGCAGGTCGAACCGGACGACCCGAAGACGTACCGGCTCATCCAGTCCACCGAGACCCTCGGCTGCTTCCAGATCGAGTCGCCCGGCCAGCGCGACCTGGTCGGCCGGCTCCAGCCCGCCACCTTCCACGACCTCGTCGTCGACATCTCGCTCTTCCGGCCCGGCCCGGTCGCCGCCGACATGGTCAGGCCGTTCATCGAGGCCCGCCACGGCCGGGCCCCCGCCCGCTACCCGCACCCGGACCTGGAGGGCGCGCTGAAGGAGACGTACGGCGTCGTCGTCTTCCACGAGCAGATCATCGAGATCGTGCGGATCATGACCGGCTGCGGCCGGGGCGAGGCCGACCAGGCGCGGCGCGGACTGTCGCACCCCGAGTCGGAGGGGCGGATCAAGGTCTGGTTCGCCCAGCGGGCCGCGCGGCGGGGGTACGACCTCGAGACGATCACCCGCACCTGGGAGATCGTGGAGGCGTTCGGCTCGTACGGCTTCTGCAAGGCGCACGCGGTGGCCTTCGCCGTCCCCACGTACCAGTCGGCCTGGCTCAAGGCGCACCACCCGGCGGCCTTCTACGCCGGGCTGCTCACCCACGACCCGGGGATGTACCCGAAGCGGCTGCTGCTCGCGGACGCGCGGCGGCGCGGGGTGCCGGTGCTGCCGCTGGACGTGAACCGGTCGGCGGCCGCCCACCGTATCGAACTGGTGTCTGAGTCGCCGGAGGTGTGGGGCCTCCGGCTCGCCCTCGCCGACGTCCACGGCATCAGCGAGGCGGAGAGCGAGCGGATCGAGGCCGGACAGCCCTACGCCTCGCTGCTCGACTTCTGGGAGCGGGCCAGGCCGCGAAAGCCGGTGGCCGAACGGCTCGCGCAGGTCGGCGCGTTGGACGCCTTCGGCGCCAACCGGCGTGACCTGCTGCTGCACCTGACCGAACTGCACCGCGTCCAGCGCGGAGCCGCCTCCTACGGCGGTCAACTGCCGCTCGCCCAGGGGCGCAAGACGGCCCCCATCGGTCTGCCCGACCTCGATGAGTCGGAGCGGCTCAGCGCCGAGCTGGGCGTCCTCGGCATGGACGCCTCCCGCCATCTCATGGGCGACCACCACGCCTTCCTGCGGGAGCTCGGCGTGGTCTCCGCCAAGCGGCTGCGCGAGGCTCCGCACGGGCAGACCGTCCTGGTCGCGGGCGCGAAGGCGGCCACCCAGACTCCGCCGATCCGCTCCGGCAGGCGGGTCATCTTCACCACGCTCGACGACGGCACGGGCCTGGTCGACCTCGCCTTCTTCGACGACTCCCACGAGGCCTGCGCGCACACCGTCTTCCACTCCTGGCTGCTGCTCGTCCGGGGCGTGGTGCAGCGGCGCGGCCCGCGCAGCCTCAGCGTGGTCGGGTCCGCGGCCTGGAACCTCGCGGAGCTGGTGGAGCTGCGGGCGACCGGAGGTCTGGAGGCGGTGGGGGAGCGGCTCGCCTCCCGGCCGGAGGGCACCGGCGAGAAGAACGCCGATGGGGAGAACGCCGATGGGAAGGCCACCGAGGGGAAGACCACCGACAGCGGTCGCCGGATCAGGATGTCGACGGGGTACGAGATGAACCCCTGGGCGGACCTCCAGCCGGCCGGCGAGGGCGCGGCGACCCCGTCGCGGAAGTTGTGGCACAGCAGTCCGGGGAGCGCGGGATGATCCTCTGTGTACGGTTCCGGCTGGAGCCCACGCCTTTCCAAAGCGGAGGGGTCGAGCCGATGCTGCCGCGACTGGTGGAGCTGCTCGGCGAGTTCACCCCGGTCGTCGAGGCCACCCCGCCCGACACCCTGCTCGCCGACGTGCGCGGCGCGCTGCGCTACTTCGGCTGGAGCCCGGCGGAACTGGCCTCGGTGGTACGGGTCAGGGCGCTCGCCCTGTACGGCGTCGACTGCGTCATCGGGGCCGGTCCCAACCCGATGCTGGCCCGGATGGCCGCCCGCGAGGCCCGCCCCGGAGCCACCCTGGTCGTCGAGGATCCGGAGGGCTTCCTGCGGGACCGCCCGGTCGCCGCGCTCGACGGGGTCGGCCGCGCCACCGCCCGTACCCTCTGCGCGTACGGACTCGACTCCATCGGCCGGGTCGCGGACGCGCCGCTCGCCGTGCTCCAGCGCCTGGTCGGCGCGAAGACGGGACGCGAACTGGGGGAGCGGGCGCGGGGCGTCGACCGTACCCCGGTCGTACCGAACGCGCTCTCCCGCTCGATGGCCGCCGAACGCTCCTTCGACCGCGACGAGTTGGACCCGTCGGCGCAGCGCCGGGCGCTGCTCTCGCTCGCCGGGGAGCTGGGCGCCCGGATGCGGGCGGAGAAACAGGTGTGCCGCTCCCTGACGGTGACCGTGCGGTACGCGGACCGGTCCACCAGCAGCCGTACCCGTACGCTGCGTGAGCCGACCGCGCACTCGGCGGCGCTCACCGCCCTCGCGTACGCGGTCCACGAGTCGTTCGGGCTGCAGCGGGCGCGGGTGCGGGGGATCGCGCTGCGCGCGGAGGGGCTCGCACCCGCCGAGGGGGCCGCGCACCAGCTGACCTTCGACCCGGGGGACGAGAAGGCCCGGCGGATCGAAGCGGTGGCGGACCGGGCGCGGGCGAAGTTCGGTCCGCGGGCGGTGCTGCCGGGCTCGCTGGCCCAGGGGCGGGGGCCTCTGGCGGCCTGACGCCGCGGCCCATGGCCCCGCCGACGGCGGACCCGAAGGCCGCCCGGTGCCCGGCCGTTACTCCTTATTGACGAGAAGTCAGTTTTTACCGACGCGTAACTTCCCAGTAAAGACTACTCGTGCGTAGCTTGGCATGAGCAGAGCATCCCCACCTGTGGTCCGGACCGCAGGGCTCGCTGCCGTCGCTCGTCCCAGGTTTCCCTTGAGCCGCAAGGAGATCGCACGATGCTGCCCTGGAAGCACGCGCTCAGAGCCGTGTCGGTCCTGCTGCTGACCGCCGCCGCCACCCTCGCCCCCACCGCCTCGGCCCAGGCCACCACGGCCGCCACCACCGTGAGCCGGGGCTGGAACGACTTCACCTGCAAGCCCTCCGCCGCGCACCCGCGCCCGGTCGTCCTCGTCCACGGCACCTTCGGGAACTCCGTCGACAACTGGCTGTTCCTCGCCCCGTACCTGGTCCAGCGCGGGTACTGCGTCTTCTCGCTCGACTACGGCCGGCTGCCGAACGTGCCGTTCTTCCACGGTCTCGGCCCGATCGAGAAGTCGGCCGAACAGCTCGACGCGTACGTGGACAGGGTGCTCGCGGCCACCGGCGCCGCCGAGGCCGATCTCGTCGGCCACTCCCAGGGCGGCATGATGCCCCGCCACTACCTCAAGTTCCTCGGCGGGGCCGAGAAGGTCAACGCGCTCGTCGGGATCGCCCCCGACAACCACGGCACGACCCTGCTCGGCCTCACCGCGCTGCTGCCGTACTTCCCCGGCGCCGAGGACCTCATCAGCGAGAAGACACCCGCTCTCGCCGACCAGATCGCCGGCTCCCCGTTCCTGACCCGGCTCAACGAGGGCGGGGACACCGTGCCGGGCGTCACGTACACGGTCATCGCCACCAGGTACGACCAGGTCGTCACCCCGTACCGCTCGCAGTTCCTCGACGGCGAGCACGTCACCAACGTCCTCATCCAGGACAAGTGCGCGCTCGACCTCTCGGAGCACGTGGCGATCGGGACGGTGGACCGGGTCACGTTCCACGAGGTGGCCAACGCCCTCGACCCGGCCCACGCGACCCCGACCACCTGCGCGTCCGTGGTCGGCTAGGGGTCGGACACGACCTAGGTCGTGTCCGGAAAGTCTCGCCTGGTCCGCGACGCCCTGCACGCGCGGTCGCTGCGTTGGCCACAAGCCCAAGTAGCTCCGCTACGAGGGCTTCCGGCCGCCTCGCGATCGCACGCACCGGACGCCGCAGACCCCGCCCTCCGGGCGGACGGCGATACTTTCCGGACACTCCCTAGGAGCCAGCGGCTGTGTCAGCGGCCGTGTCGGCGGCCTGCCTGCGGCGACGAGCGGCGGACCGTCGCGAAGAGCACCGCCGCACCGATCGCCAGGACGGCGGCGCCGCCGACCGCGAGGTACGGGGTCATGGCGTCGCCCCCGGTCGCGGCGAGGCTCTCGCCCGGACCGTCGGCGGCCGCACCGGCGGGCGCCGGCCCGTTCGGTGAGGTCGGCGTGGTCGGCTCGGTCGGCGTGGCGGGCTCGGACGGGGCCGGCGCGGCCGGCGCCGAGGCCGGGGCGGCGGCGGTCTCCTTCGCGCCCGTCTCCGCCTTGTCGTCCCCGTGCCCGCCGTGCTCGACCGACGACTCGTCCTTGCCGTCCTCGATCTGCTCGTCGGTGGGCGCGGACGGCGCCGGGGCCGTACCGCCGCCGTCCCGGCCGAAGACGACGTCGGAGCAGGTGTAGAACGCCTCGGGGGAGTCGGAGCGCTGCCAGATCGAGTAGATCAGATGCCGGCCGGACTTCCGTGGCACGGTCCCGTCGAAGACGTAGTCGCCGCCCTCCAGACTCGGGTCGGTCACCGTCGCGAACGGCTTCTCCTCCAGGTCCGACCACCTCAGCGGCTTCGACGGGTCGTAGCCGTCCTTGGTGACGTACAGCTCGATGGAACCCCGGTGCGGCGCGGTCGCCTTGTAACGGAAGCGGTGCGCACCGGAGTCGAGCCGGCTCGCCGGCCAGTCGGCGCGTGCCAGGTCGAGGCCCCGGTACTTGTCGTTGCCGGCGCTGCACAACGCGCCGTCCGGGATCAGCTCGCGGTGCTTGCCGGCCGCGTTGGCGATGTTCACCGCGTTCCAGTCGTAGAACGCCTGCGCCCCGCTCGCCGCGACGGCCGCCTTGCACGCGGCGGACCTCGGGCTCTCCGGCCCCTCGGCGTAACAGGCCGAGACCCGGCTCACCGGATCCGTCATCGACCCGTGCGCGGAGGCCGGGGCGGCGGCGAGACCGGCGAGCGCGAGCGGCGCGATGCCGAGGACGAGAGCGGTGGAGGCCTTGCGGCGAGTGGTCATGTCGGAGCAACTCCTTCGACGGGGCCGGTGGGGGGACGCGTGGAGGCGCGAGGCGCTGACGCGGGAACGCGCTGGGGCGGTCCGGCCCGGCGGCGCAGCCCCCCGAGAGCTACGGCACCGACGGCCCGGACCGGCCCGGCGCTCAGCAAGCTAGCCCGTCGAAACCGCGAAAAACGCTGCTGGGAGCGGTGGGTGGCGATCTTTATGGTCGCCTTAAGGCGGGAGTAAGAAGCCGCTCAGGAAGCGGAGGGAACGGCGCCGGAACGGAAACCGGAGCGGGGCCGGAACGCGGCCGAGTGGAGCGGAGGTCGAACCGAAGCCGGAGCCGAGCGGACCTGGGTGGCGCCGAACGGGAAGGTGCCCGAAGGAGCGGAGGCCGTCCGAAGCCGGAGCCGCCCGAGCCCGTACGGAGCCGAACGGGGAAAGTGCCCGAAGTGCGGGCCCCGCCCCGCCGACGAGCCCGCCTGTTCAGCCCAGCCGGCGGTAACGCCGCTCGGGCCGCCCCGTCCCCCCGTACCGCAGGGTGATCTCCGCGCGGCCCGTCTCCGCGAAGTACTCCAGATAGCGCCGGGCGCTGACCCGGGACAACGAGCCCGCCTCCGCGCACTCCGTCGCCGACAGGCCCTCCGGATGCGCCCGGAGGATGCCGTCCACCAGCTCGGCCGTCGGCGCCGCCAGCCCCTTCGGGAGCTCCCGCGAACCCGGCGGGCGGGTCCCGAAGATCTGGTCCACGTCCTCCTGGCGGGCCTCGTCCAACTCCTCCAGGCGGCTGCGCAGCGACGCCACGTGCCGCAGCTGCTCCTGCAGGGCGGCCTGGTTGAACGGCTTGATCAGATAGTGCAGCGCCCCCGCCCGCAGCGCCGAGCGGATCGTGCCCGCGTCCCGCGCCGCCGTGATGAACAGCGCGTCGACCCCCAGGCCCGCCCCGCGCAGCTCCCGAAGCACGCTGATCCCGTCCATATCGGGCAGAAAGATGTCGAGCAGCACCAGATCGGGACGCAACAGGTCGGCCGCGCGCAGCGCTTCGGCGCCGCTGTGCGCCACACCGACGACGGAGAAGCCGTCCACGGCCGACACATAACGGCTGTGCAGCTTCGCGACCATGAAGTCGTCGTCCACCACCAGCACCTTTGTCACGCCGCCACGCTAGGTCGCGACCACAAGGACCACAACGTCCGTTGATTGCGGAAGAGAGACAGCTTCTTAACGCGCGGGCAACATGTGGGCCACTTCACTCCATCTACCCGAGAGGCGGCACACGTGCGTCTACGCACTCCCCTCGCCCTGTTCGGGGCGGCGCTGCTGGTGCTCGTGGGGCCGCCGCTGCTCTCCACCGGCAGCGGCTCCGACACCGGCACGCAGATCCCCGGCCTGCGGTTCATGGTCCCCAACACGCCCGGCGGCGGATACGACATCACCGCCCGCACCGCTGCCAAGAACGCCGAGGACGCCGGTCTGACCACCGACATCGAGGTCTTCAACCTGCCCGGCGCCGGTGGCACCGTCGGCCTCACCCGGCTCGTCGGAGAGCACGGCAACGGCCGGCTCGCGATGTCCATGGGCCTCGGCGTCGTCGGAGCCGTCCACACCAACAAGACCCCGAAGACCCTCACCGACACCACCCCGATCGCCCGGCTCACCGAGGAGCCGGACATCGTCGTGGTCGGCAAGGACTCCCCGTACCGGACCATCCAGCAGCTTCTCGCCGCCTGGCGGAAGGACCCCGGCAAGCTGCCCGTCGGCGGCGGCTCGTCGCCCGGCGGACCCGACCACCTCGCGCCGATGCTCATGGCCCAGGCCGCCGGCATCGCGCCGAAGAGCGTCAACTACATCCCCTTCGACGGCGGCGGCGAGCTCCTCGCCTCCATCCTCGGCGACAAGGTCGCCTTCGGCGTCTCCGGCGTCGGCGAGTACCTCGACCAGATCAGATCCGGCGAGCTGCGCCTCCTCGCCGTGACCGGCCCCGAGCGCGTCCCCGGGCTCGACGCCCCCACCCTCCGGGAGGCCGGGCTCGACACCGAGTTCACCAACTGGCGCGGGATCGTCGCCCCGCCCGGCCTCTCCGACGCCGAGCGGGACAAGCTCGTCGGCCTGGTGACCAAGCTGCACGACTCTCCGCAGTGGCGGGAGTCGCTGAAGAAGAACGGCTGGCACGACGCCTTCCTGCCCGGGGAGAAGTTCGGCGACTTCCTCGCCGAGCAGGACAAGCAGGTCGCGTCGGTACTGAAGGAGCTGGGTCTGTGAGCACTCCCACCGGAAACCCCACCGACACCCCCACCGACACCCCCACCGGCACCCCCGCCGAGAAGCGGTCCGGCTGGCTGCGCGAGCACTCCGAGCTCGGCGTCAGCCTTCTCCTCCTCGTCATCGGCGTCCTCGTCCTCACCGACGCCCTGACCATGTCCGTCGACCTCACCCAGCGCGGCCCCGTCGGCCCCAGGACCGTCCCGCTCGTCGTCGGCGCCGGCCTCCTCCTCGTCGCCGTCCTCCTCGCGGCCGACGTCCTGCGCGGCGGGCGCGGCGAAGCCGAGGGCGGCGAGGACGTCGACCTCTCCGAGCCCAGCGACTGGCGCACGGTCCTGCTGCTCGCCGGCGTCTTCCTCGCCTTCGCGGTCCTCATCGACCCCGTCGGCTTCCCCGTCGCCGGCGCACTCCTCTTCTGGGGCGCCGCCTACGCGCTCGGCAGCCGCCACCTCCACCGCGACCCCCTCATCGCCGCAGGCCTCTCGCTCCTCACGTACATCGTCTTCAACAACCTGCTCGGAGTCCCGCTGCCCGGCGGCCCGCTGATGGGAGTGCTCTGACCCATGGACTCACTCAACTCGCTCATCGACGGCTTCGGTACGGCCCTCACCCCGATGAACCTGCTGTGGGCCGCCATCGGCGTGCTCCTCGGCACCGCCATCGGCGTCCTGCCCGGCATCGGCCCCGCCATGGCGGTCGCCCTGCTGCTCCCGGTGACCTACGGACTGGAACCCACCGGCGCCTTCATCATGTTCGCCGGCATCTACTACGGAGCCATGTTCGGCGGCTCCACCACCTCCATCCTGCTCAACACCCCCGGCGAGAGCGCGGCCGTCGTCGCCGCCATGGAGGGCAACCCCATGGCCAAGGCCGGCCGTGGCGCACAGGCGCTCGCGGCGGCCGCCATCGGCCACTTCACCGGCGGCATGATCGGCACCCTGCTGCTCGTCGCCCTCGCCCCGACCGTCGCCGCGCTCGCCGTCGACATCGGCGCGCCCGACTACTTCGCCATCATGGTCCTCGCCTTCATCGCGGTGACCTCCGTCCTCGGCTCCTCCCGCATCCGCGGTCTTGCCTCGCTCCTCATCGGCCTGACGATCGGCCTGATCGGTCTCGACCAGATGACCGGCCAGCAGCGCCTCACCTTCGGCTCGCTCCAGCTCGCCGACGGCGTCGACGTCGTCATCGTCGCGGTCGGCCTCTTCGCCATCGGCGAGGCGCTGTGGGTCGCGGCCCATCTGCGCCGTACCACGGGCGAGGCCATCCCCGTCGGACGGCCGTGGCTCGGCAGGGACGACGTCCGGCGCACCTGGAAGTCCTGGCTGCGCGGCCCCCTCATCGGCTTCCCGTTCGGCGCGATCCCGGCCGGCGGCGCCGAGATACCGACCTTCCTGTCGTACGTCACCGAGAAGCGCCTCTCCAAGCACAAGGACCAGTTCGGCAAGGGAGCCATCGAAGGCGTCGCGGGACCCGAGTCCGCCGCCTCCGCCTCCGCCGCCGGCACACTCGTCTCCATGCTCACCCTGGGGCTGCCGACGACCGCCGTCGCGGCCGTCATGCTCGCCGCGTTCCAGCAGTACGGAATCCAGCCCGGCCCGCTCCTCTTCGAGCGCGAACCCGACCTGGTCTGGGGCCTGATCGCCTCGCTCTTCGTCGGCATGGTCCTGCTGCTCGCCCTCAACCTGCCGCTCGCCCCCGTCTGGGCCAAGCTGCTGCGCATCCCGCGCCCGTACCTCTACGCCGGCATCCTCTTCTTCGCGGCCGTCGGTGCCTACGCGGTCGGCGGCGAGGCGCTCGACCTGGTGATCCTGCTGGTCATCGGCCTCATCGGCCTCGGCATGCGGCGCTACGGACTGCCCGTCCTGCCGGCCGTCATCGGCGTCATCCTCGGCCCGGCCGCCGAACAGCAGCTCCGCCGCGCGCTGCAGATCAGCGACGGCTCCCTGACCGGGCTTGTCGACACCCCGTTCTCGGTCACCGTGTACGCGGTCGTCGTGGTCCTGCTGGCCTGGCCGCTGCTGAAGAAGGTGATCAAGCGCCGTCGTAACGTGACGGCATGACAGACACCATCCCCCGCCTCGCGGTCCCCGCCGACGTGCCCGCCGTGAAGTCCGTGACCGACGCGGCCTTCCGGCACTACATCGAACGGATCGGTCTCGTACCGGCGCCGATGGAGTACGACCACGCGGCGAACGTGGCCGCGGGGAGGGTGTTCGTCGTCGGGAACCCGGTGCTCGGCCTCGTGGTGGTGATCCCCGAGGCCGACCACCTCTACCTGGACGAGATCGCGGTCCACCCGGACGCCCAGGGCACGGGCCTCGGCCGCACCCTGCTCACCTGGGTCGAAACGCACGCCCGGGAACTGGGGTTGCCGGAGGTGCGGTTGCTGACCAACGCGATGATGTGGGAGAACCAGAAGCTGTACGAGCGGTACGGCTACGAGATCACCGAGCGCCGCCTGGACGGGCCGTACGACCGCATCCATTACCGCAAGCGCGTGTCCCCGCTCCTCCACCCGCCCGGGACGGCGTGAGTTCCGGAGGCGGCACCGCAGGGCAGCCCGCCTGCGCCGTCCCGGCGTCGCGGCCTCAGCCCAGGATCCGCGCCGACCCGGTGTCGTGGCCGCAACCCAGGAGTTCCAGCAGGCCCTCGCGGCCGAGGACCTCCAGTTCGTCGAGGGCGACGACCGCACAGGCGGCCGCCTCAGGGTCGGAGGTGGTGAGGCCGCTCGCCGCGAACTCGTCCTCGTCGAGTCGCAGCACCTCGCTGCCGTCCGCCGACACCCACAGATCCAGGTCGAGGTCCTCGACCACCACCTCACCGCCCTCCCCGTCGATCGCGGCGGGCCGGGTGATGTCGCAGTACCAGCCCTTCAGGGCGCCGTCCGCCGAGCGGACCTCCTTGACCGCGTACCAGCGGTCGCGCCAGTAGTGCTCGACGAGGACGTCGCCCGGCTCGAACCGTACGAAGCCGAAGTCCCGTACCCCCTCGGCGGCCCAGGGGGCGCGGACCGTGAGCCGGGTGCCGTCGTCGGCGAGGAC
This sequence comes from Streptomyces sp. NPDC093600, assembly GCF_044764755.1. Taxonomy (NCBI): domain Bacteria; kingdom Bacillati; phylum Actinomycetota; class Actinomycetes; order Kitasatosporales; family Streptomycetaceae; genus Streptomyces; species Streptomyces sp. NPDC093600. The sequence continues at coordinate 360,940 of NZ_JBIWIU010000004.1, read as the reverse complement.
GTCCGCCGGGTAACGGATCTTCGTCCGCCCCGCCTTCACGAGCACCACATCAACCAAGCGTGCGGACATGGCGTACCTCCGTCGCGCAGATCTCGTATCCGAACCATGAGTTGATGGCCAGCATCGGCCCGTTCCCGGCGTCGTTCCCGGTGAACGCCTCCGTACAGCCGGCGGCGCGGGCGCGGTGCAGGGAGTGGTTCTTGGCGAGCTTGGCCAGGCCGCGGCCCCGGAACGCGGGGTCGGTGCCGGTCATTCCCGAGCCGTACCGGCCGGCGCCGTCGGTCTGCGCGGCGGTGAAGGCGGCGGGCCGTCCGTCCACGACGGCGACGGTGGTCAGCTCGCGGTCGAGCAGGGGGTGGTGCCAGGTGGTCGCCAGCCAGTGCTCGTAGTCCGTGAGCTGGGCGCCGACGTCACCCGGTTCGTCCGCCGTGGTCAGCGCGTCGAGGACGAAGAGCGGACGGGGGTCGGCGGCGAACTCGGCGGCCGTCCGCAACTCGACACCGGCGGGCGGCTCCTGGAGCGGGGGCAGCTCGGCTCCCGCCAGGTCGAGGCGGAGGAAGTGTGCGGACCGGCTCGGCGCGTACCCGTGCCTCTCGGCGAAGGCGCGGAACCCCGGCTCGTCGAGCACCCAGCTGTAGAGCGTGGTCGCCCCGGCCGCCGCGAGGTGCTCCTCGGAGGCCCGCAGCAGCAGCGTGCCGGCGCCGCGGCCCCGCTTCTCCGGGTGGACGTAGATGTTGACCGAGCCGATGCCGGGCTCGGGGGCGTCGTACGCGATGCCGAGCTGCGAGCAGCCGACGATCTCCCCGTCGATCTCGGCGACCAGAGGCCGCTCATGGGCGTCGGGATGGGCGTGCGCCCAATCGAAGGCCACCTGTGCGGCATTGCCGAGCATGCAGGGGAGCGCTGCCCGCCGGACCCGGGCGAAGCCCGCCGCGTCCTCGGGGTCCTCGGGCCGTACATCGCGCACGATCACAGTCATGGTGCCGCACGCTACGTCCGGCGGCGGTGGGGCCGCCTCCCATTTTTCCGTGCGGCGGGGGCAGAATCGGCCCGTGACATTGCGAATCACCGTGGACACGGGCTCCCCGACCGCCCCGTACGAACAGCTGCGCGCCCAGATCGCGGAGCGCGCCCGCTCCGGCGCGCTGCCGGTCGGCTACAAACTGCCGACGGTACGGGGTCTGGCGGAGGACCTGGGCCTGGCGGCGAACACGGTCGCCAAGGCGTACAAGGCGCTGGAGGCGGACGGTGTGATCGAGACGAGGGGCCGGCACGGCACGTTCGTCGCGGCGGCGGGCGACGCGGCGCAGCGCCGCGCGGCGACGGCGGCGGCGGCCTTCGCGGAGGAGGCGCGGCGCCTGGGCCTGACCCGCGAGGCGGCCCGCGGCGCGGTGGACGAGGCCCTGCGGGCGGCGTACGGGGCGTGAGCGGGGGAGCCGGCGGCCTGGCCTGATCCCAAAAGGAGAGGCCCTGAAAGAGAGGCCATACAGGTACAGCCCCGGTCTACAGGTACAGCCCCGCGTCTACAGGTACAGCCCCGCGTCCGGTCGGCGGGACTCCGGGACGCCGGCCGGAGCCGTGCCCCGGCGCAGCGCGAACAGCTCCGCGAGCGTGGCGCCCTCGTGGCCGAGGCTTTCCCGGCCCTGGGCATCCCCGCCGAGCCACGAGAGCGCCTCGGCGTGGGTCAGGCCGCCCACCTCGATCCGCGCCAGGCAGCGGCCGGGCCGGACCACCGCCGGGTGGAGGCGCTCCAGGTCCTCGTTGGTCGTGACGCCGACGAGGACGTTGCGCCCCTGGCCGAGGAGACCGTCCGTCAGGTTCAGGAGCCGCGACAGCGCCTGTCCCGCCGTGTGCTTCGCCTCGCCCCGGATCAGCTCGTCGCAGTCCTCCAGGAGCAGCAGGCGCCACCGTCCCTTCGCCGTGCCCTCGTCCTCGCCGATCGCGATGTCCATCAGATAGCCGACGTCGTTGAAGAGCCGTTCCGGGTCCAGGACGCAGTCCACCTGGCACCAGTCACGCCACGAGCGGGCCAGCGTCCGCAACGCGGACGTCTTGCCCGTTCCCGGCGGCCCGTGGAGCAGCAGCAGCCTGCCCGCGATGTCGTCCGGCGTGACCTTCATCAGCCGGTCCATCGCCTCGGCGACCGGCGCGGTGTAGTTGGGCCGGATCTCCTCCCATGTGCCGGCGCTGATCTGACGCGTCGTGCGGTGCGGGCCGCGGCGCGGCGACACGTACCAGAAGCCCATCGTCACGTTCTCCGGCAGGGGCTCCGGCTCGTCCCTCGCCCCGTCCGTCGCCTCCTTGAGGACCTTCTCCGCCAGCTCCGCGCCCGTCGCCGTGACCGTGACGTCCGCGCCCCGGTTCCACCGCGAGATCAGCAGGGTCCAGCCGTCGCCCTCGGCGAGCACGGCGCTGCGGTCGTCGTCCTTGGCCGCGCGCAGCACCTTCGCCCCGGCGGGCAGCAGCGTCGCGGCGGGCTTGACCCGGTCCAGGGTGGTGCTGTGGGAGTGCGGCTGCTCGCCCGTCGCGAAGCGGCCGAGGAACAGCGCGTCGACGACATCGGCGGGCGAGTCGCTGTCGTCGACGTTGAGCCGGATCGGCAGCGCTCGTTCGGGCTCTGACGGATCGACGGCGGACGGAGCGTCAACTGGAACCGGATCACGAGAATCCGACGAGGTGGCGGGCTCCGCGGGGGTGGCAGACATGGCGCCCATGATCCGGCAATCGCGCATCGAGCGCACAGTGTTTTGGAGACGCCCCGCGGCCGACCGGGAGCCGGCCGACCTGTCGGATCGCCAGGTGGCCTGATTCGAGCGGTGCCTGACGGGCGGTCGGCAGGTTCTCGCCAAATGTTCTTGGCATGGACACTTCCAGCGGATCGTTCACGCTGCTACTACCTAGTAACAGCAGAGGTCCTGCTACCAGGGAGGTTCCATGAAACTGTCCCGTCTCGCGGCCGTCTCGTCCTCGCTCCTGCTCGGCGCCGTCCTCGCCCTCACCGGCGCTGGGGCCGCGCAGGCCGCCGAAACCGCCGCCCACGACTACGTGGCGCTGGGCGACTCCTACTCCTCCGGCGTCGGAGCCGGGAGCTACGACAGCGCAAGCGGCAACTGCAAGCGCTCCACCCGCGCCTTCCCCGTCCTGTGGGCGAACGCCAACTCGCCCTCCTCGTTCTCCTTCACCGCTTGCTCGGGCGCCCGGACGGGAGATGTGACGAGCGGGCAGCTCGGACCCCTCTCCGCCGCCACCGACCTGATCTCCATCACCGTCGGAGGCAACGACGCCGGCTTCGCCGACGTCATGACCACCTGCGTCCTCCAGTCGGAGGCCAGCTGCATCAACCGCGTGAATCAAGCCAAGAGCTACGTCGACACCACGCTTCCCGGAAAGCTCGACTCCGTGTACTCGGCGATCAGAACCAAGGCCCCGAACGCGCGCGTCGTCGTCCTCGGCTACCCCCGCTTCTACAAGATCGGCGGCAGCTGCATCGCCGGGCTGACCGAGAACGAGCGCCGCGCCATCAACGGCGGTGCCGACCACCTCAACGCGGCCACCGCCAAGCGCGCGGCCGACCACGGCTACACCTTCGCGAGCGTCGTCCCCGCCTTCACCGGACACGAGATCTGCTCCGGCTCGTCCTGGCTGCACAGCGTCAACTGGAGCAACATCGGCGAGTCGTACCACCCCACTGCCGCCGGACAGTCCGGCGGCTACCTGCCCAGCTTCAGGAACGTGGTGTAGTCGGCCCGCCCGGGGAGGCGGCCCCGCCCGTCGGGGTCGCCTGCTCACAGGTCACCGAGAACCGCACCCAGGACGAACGGGTCTCCACCGGCTCGCGGACCTCCACCCGGATCCGGTCGCGCCGCGTGTCGCCCGCCCGGTACGTCAGCTCCGTGTGGTCGACCCTCCGCCGCTCCGGACCGCCCGCCGCGAACTCCAGCGTCCGCCAGCCGCCCGCCGAGGTCTCCCCGCTCTCCGTGACCCAGCGGTACTCCACCGACGCGGGGGTTCGCCCCACCATCAACGTGGCGGAGAAGGCAGGGGCCTTGGCCGCCGGTGGCGGACACGGCCCGCTGTAACCGCCGCGTACGGCCGTCACGTACACCAGGACCGACGGGGACGGCGGCGCGGTGGTCCCGGTGGCGGTGTTCGTCCTCGTGGCGGTCACGGTCGTGGTCGCTGTCGCGGTCGTGGTCGTCGTAGCGGGCGGGGACGTGGTCGCGGTGGTCGTCGGGGTGGCCGAGGGCGAGCCGCTCGACGGGGCGCTCGTGGTGCTCGCCGGCGGAGAGCTCGCTCCGGGCGCGCTGCTCGTGGGCCCGCCGCCCTTGCCCGTGGCGCCGATCCGATCCTCGTTCCGCAACAGCCAGTACGCCAGCGCGATCGCGGCGAGCAGCAGCGCGATCGCCACGGCGAGCAGCGGCCCGCCGCGCCCCGACCGCCGCCCCCGGCCGGACGACGTCCCCGCACCCGTCGCGGGGCTCCGGGAGAGCGGCGCGGTGGACGAGAGAAAGGGCAGGGGCGGAGGCATGTCGGAGGTGTCGGCGCGAACGACCGGACCGTACGGCTCCGCCCGTAGCGTCCCCGGCTCCGGCGCTCGGCCCGCGCCCACCAGGCGCAGCTGCCGTTCCGCCTCCTCGGCGGTGAGCCGCTCATCGGGCTCCTTGCGCAGCAACCCCTCGATCACCGGGGCCAGCGGGCCGGCTCTGCGGGGCGGCGGAAGCTCCTCGTCCACCACGGCCCGCAGGGTGCTCAGCGGAGTGTCCTGGCGGAAGGGGGAGTTGCCCTCCACCGAGGCGTAGAGCAGCACGCCGAGCGACCACAGGTCGGACGCCGGACCGGGCGTGTCTCCCAAGGCCCGCTCAGGAGCGAGGAATTCGGGCGACCCGACCAGTTCGCCGGGCACCGTGAGCGTCGAGGCGCCCTCCACCGTCGCGATGCCGAAGTCGGTCAGTACGACCCGACCGTCGTTCCTCAGCAGGACGTTGACGGGTTTCACATCCCGGTGCAGCACCCCGGCCCCGTGCGCGGCACGCAGCGCGGCCAGCACCTCAGCGCCGATGCTCGCGGCGCGCCGCGGGGGCATCGGGCCCTCCGCGTCCAGGACTTCGGAGAGGGTGAGCCCGCGGATCAGCTCCATCACGATCCAGGGGCGGCCGCCGTCAGTGGCCACGTCGTACACCGTCACCACGTTCCGGTGCGAGATCCGGGCCGCCGCCCACGCCTCGCGCTCCAGCCGCGCGTACAGTCGGCCCTCCTCGCCCGCGGGTGTCCCGACCGGGGCGCGGACCTCCTTGACGGCGACCTCGCGGCCGAGGGCCTCGTCCCTGGCGCGCCAGACGGTGCCCATCCCGCCCTCGCCCAGGATGTCCAGGAGCCGGTACCGACCCGCGATCACGGTCATGGCGTGTCCCCTGTCCGTCGTTGGCCCGGTGGAGCATTTCTGCCCCCGGGCCGGGTACTTCGAACTCCGGCGGAAGGAGGTCCGGTGATCTTGGTGGCGGAGATCACACTCCGTCAGATGACCGTGGGTGACGTCCTTGCGTGCAGGATGGTTCCTGACAGTTCGGCAGGTGTTCGAGCGCTGTCCAACTCGCCCTGGAATCAGCTGGATTCGGACAGTAACCGTCAACCCCCGTACGAGTGCGGTGAATACCACCGCCGGGATACACGGGTGTCGAGACGGGGCGATAGGGTTAACCTGCCCGGGCCGGGTGCCCTCGTTTGGGTGGGGAGTGACATGGAACAGATAGCAATGCGCAGCAGGCCGCGAGTGCCTGCCATCACATGCGGGAGCGGCGCGACCAGTTCGCGGCTCGACCGCCATCTCGCGGTACTCGGCGGTCCCGCCGTGCCACAGCGCGAGGCGGCCGAGGCGACGCTGCTGATGCGCGAACTCACGACACGTGACGTCACGCACAGCCGTCGCAGCAAGAGCGCGCGCGTCTCGCTCTTCGCGCCCCTGCGACGCCTGCGCCGCTCGCTGTTCGGCAGCCGAGGCTAAAGCAGCAGGCCCAGCAGGCCCACCGGAAGGGTTGTGGGCACACGTTCCGCCGGGCCGGGGGGCTTCCCCCGGACGAAAGCCCGGGGGAGGTGCGCACAACCCCCACCTCCGCGCTCAGGTACCGACCGGCCTGGTCAGGCCACGACACCCTCCGCTCGAAGCACCCCCAGCTCGGCCGAAGTGACCCCCAACTCCCCGAGAACCCGCTCCGTGTCCTCGCCCAGCGCGGGGATCCGGCCCATCCCCGGCTCCGGACCGTCGGGAAAGACGACCGGCGGCAGCAGTGAGCGCAGCGGCCCCACCGGCGAGTCCACGGACCGCCAGCGGTCGCGCGCGGCGAGCTGCGGATGCTCCGCCAGATCCGCCACCGTGTTCAGCCGGGCACAGGCGATCCCCGCCGCGTCCAGCCGGGCCAGCGCCTCCGCCGCCGTCAGCGGCGCCAGCGCGGCGGCGACCACCGCGTCCGTCCTCTCCCGGCCGGCCACCCGGGCCGCGTTGGTCGCGAACGCCGGATCGTCCGCGAGCTCCGCCCGGCCCATGACCTGTTCGGCGAGCCGCCGCCACTCCCGGTCGTTCTGCACGGACAGCAGCACCAGGCTCCCGTCGGCCGTCGGATAGGCGTCGTACGGCGCGATGACCGCGTGCGCCAGGCCCGTACGCGCCGGAGGCGTCCCCCCATGCATCCCGTGATGCAGCGGATGCCCCATCCACTCGGCCAGCGCGTCCAGCAGCGACACCTCCACCGGCCCGCCGCGCCCCGTCGTCCCGCGCCGCACCAGCGCGGCGAGCACACCCGCGTACGCGTACATCCCCGCGGCGATGTCGGCCGCCGGGATCCCCGACTTGACCGGCCGCTCCTCGGTCCCGGTCACGGACACGAGACCGGCCTCGCACTGCACCAGCATGTCGTACGCCCGCCGGTGCGCGTACGGCCCGCCCGGCCCGTACCCCGAGACGTCCACCGCGATCAGCCGCGGATGGGCGGCGCACAGCGTGGCCGCGTCCAGACCCAGCCGCGCCGCCGCCCCCTGCGCCAGGTTCTGTACGAAGACGTCGGCGCCGGCGACCAGCCGGCGGACGAGCGCGAGCCCCCGCGCGTCCTTGAGGTCGACGGCCACCGACTCCTTGCCCCGGTTGCACCACACGAAGTGCGACGCGAGCCCCCGGGCCGCCGTGTCGTACCCGCGGGCGAAGTCCCCGCCGTCGGGGCGCTCGATCTTGACGACCCGGGCGCCGAGATCGGCGAGCTGGCGGGTGGCGAAGGGAGCGGCGACCGCCTGCTCGACGGCGACGACCGTGATCCCCTTTAGGGGGAGTGGCTGAGTGCTCATGGAAGCCCTGCCTACCCTGCCGAGCCGCGCTTGTCACTGCGGCCCTTCTCACCCGCGGGCCGCCGTCACCGCGGCCCGCGTCCCGCGAGGCCGGGGCCGGCCGGGGTGCGGTCAGCCGCGCCCGTACCGCCGTACCGCCGCCGGAGCGCAGAGCGCGACCAGCGCCAGCGACCAGAGCAGGGCGCCCGCCACCGGATGCGCCACCGGCCAGGCGGCGTCCGGCGGCACGTGCGCCGCGCTGCCGGAGAGCTCGCGGACCGCCGTCGTCACCGCCGAGATGGGGTTCCACTCGGCGACCGTCCGCAGCCAGCCCGCCATGTTCTCGGTCGGGATGTACGCGTTGGAGAGCAGCGGCAGCATGAAGGTGGCGCTGCCCAGCTGGCCGGCCGCCTCCTCGCTCCGGGAGGCCAGGCCCAGCAGGATGCCCACCCAGGTCGTCGCGAACCGGAAGAGCAGCAGCAGACCGAAGGCGCCGAGGGCCTCCAGGGCCGTGCCCTCGATCCGCCAGCCCATCGCGAGGCCCACCAGGATCATCGGGACCATGCCGACCGCGCTGGTCACCAGGTCGGCGAGCGCCTGGCCCAGCGGCACGGCGGCCCGGCTGATCGGCAGGGTCCTGAACCGGTCCGTCACCCCCCGGTGCGCGTCCTGGGCGGCCTGGAACATCCCCGTCATCAGCCCGCCCGCCGCCGTCGCCACGAGCAGACCGGGCACCAGATACGCCCGGTACTCGGCGCCGGGCATGGCGAGCGCGCTGCCGAAGACGTAACCGAAGAAGAGGAGGAAGACGATCGGCATCGTCTGCGTCATCACGAGGATGGCCGGGGCGTGCCGAACCCGTCGCAGATGGCGGCCGAGGATGTAGGTGCCGTCGTGGACGAGGGCGCTCATGCGATCAGCTCCTCAAGGGGGAGGGGGTGGGGGCGTCGGGCCGCTCCGTGAGGCGCAGGAACACCTCGTCGAGGGTGGGCGGACGCAGGGTGGCGTCGACGATGTGGACGCCCGCCGCGTCGATCTCGCGGACGATCCGGGGGAGGGTGAGCGTGATGTCGGTGGTCACCGCTCCGACCGTGCGGCGCTCGGCGTCCAGCGTCGGGACGGAGCCGGTGAGCTGGTCCAGGACGGCAGCGGCGGCGTGCAGCAGGGCGGGATCGGCGACGACCACCTCCGCCCGGCTGCCGAGCATCGCCTTGAGCTCGGACGGGGTGCCCCGGTGGGCGGCCCGTCCTCCGTCGATGAGCACGATGTCGTCGGCGAGCTGGTCGGCCTCCTCCAGATACTGCGTGGTCAGCAGCACGGTCGTGCCCTGGGAGGCCGATTCCCGCACGGCGTCCCAGATCTCTCCCCGGCTGTGCGGGTCGAGCCCGGTCGTCGGCTCGTCGAGGAAGAGGACCCGCGGCCGTACGAGCAGACTCGCGGCCAGATCGAGGCGGCGGCGCATGCCGCCCGAGTACGTCCGGGCCGGCCGGCCGGCGGCCTCCGTGAGCCCGAAGCGTTCCAGGAGTTCGTCGGCGCGGCCGCGCGGGGCACGCAGCAGCCCGGCGAAGAGCCGCAGGTTCTCGGCGCCGGTGAGGTCGCCGTCGACCGACGCGTACTGCCCGGTGACGGCGATCCGCTCCCGGACACCCGCCGGGTCGCGCACCACGTCCCTCCCCGCCACGCGAGCGCTGCCCGCATCGGGCCTGAGCAGCGTGGTCAGCACCCGTACGGCCGTGGTCTTGCCCGCTCCGTTGGGGCCGAGGACGCCGCAGACCGTGCCCTCGGGCACGGCCAGATCGAGACCGCGCAGGGCGGAGACCTCGCCGTACCGCTTCGACAGACCCTCACTAAGTACAGCGTACGTAGTTGTCATGGTGTGACCATAGCGCACTACGTACGGTGTACGTAACTAGGATGGGGGTGAGGTGATGATCCATGGCGGGCCGAGCGGCCGACCCCGAAGTGATCTGGGCGCGCCCCGAGCGCACCGGCCGAGGTCCCAGACCGGCGTACAGCAGGGACGACATCGTCGCCGCCGCGGTGCGCATCGCCGACGAGGACGGCATCGACGCGCTCTCGATGCGCCGACTCGCGGCCGATCTCGGCTGCGGCACCATGTCGCTCTACAACTACGTGCCGCGCAAGGAGGACTTGTACGAGCTGATGGTCGACGCCGTCAGCGGCGAGTACGTCCTTCCCGATCCGCCCAGCGGCGACTGGCGCGCGGACATGCTCGAGGTGGGCCGCCAGGCCCGGGCGATCCTGCGCCGCCATCCCTGGGTGATCCGGCTGATGACGACGGGGTACGCCTTCGGGCCCAACGCCCTGCGGTTCCTGGAGTCCTGTCTGGCCTGCCTCGACGGGCTCGACCTGCCCGGCGGCACCAAACTGGAGCTGATCGCGACCGTCAACGGCACCGTGATGACCATCGTCGCCAACGAACTCGCCCTCGCCGAGCGCGCCCGTGGACTGCCCTGGTCCGAAGAGCAGGAACAGGCCGTGCGCGCCGCCTACCTCGCCCGCCGGCTCGCGGGCGGCGCGTACCCGCGCCTGGCCGCCGTCCTGGGGGAGGGTGGTGTCGAACGCCTCGACCCGGACGAGGTCTTCGAGCGGACGCTGGGGCGGGCGCTGGACTCGTTCGTACGGGGATAGGGCGGCGTAGGCGGATAGGGCGGTGAGGGCGCCTTAGAGCAGGGCGAACTGGCCCTCCGGGCCCTCCTCCTGATGGTCCAGGACGGACGCCGGGCGCCGTGCCCGGTCCGGTACGGGCAGCACGCCGGCCTCCCGCAGGGCGCCGCGCGTCAGGCGCGGCCCGGCGTCGAGGGCGGCGCGCTCCGGCTCCCGCTGGGCCAGCAGGGCGAGGACGGTGATCAGTTCCAGGAGTTCCGAGGTCCACTCCTGCGGCCAGGTCGCGGGCCCGATCGCCTCCAGGCTCCCCGGCTCGGCCGGCGCGGTCCGGCGCGCGAACCACTGCTCCAGTACGCGTACGCCCCCGGCATGGAACTCCCACGCCTCGGCGGGCACCGGCGAGATCCGTCCCCCGTCGAGGTCCAGGGCCTCCTCCCCGGGGTCGTACGCGAGCGTCGTCGGCCGGGCGGGAATCGCCGCCCGCACATAGGGCCGCCGGCCGCCGGGCAGCCGGGGCCTGTCACCCCCGCGGGCGCCGCGTAGCTGAATGCCGGTCAGCCGCCGGCCCAGCTCCACGCCCGCGAGCCAGACGGCCGGGTCCTCGGGGAGCGGGACACGGCAGCCGGTGGGGGAGGGGCGTGCGGCCGCCACCGCCCAGGCCAGCAGGTCGTGGGCGGCGACCTCGTGCCCGTACCGCTCGCTCAGCAGGGGCAGGAGACCGGGTGCGACGTTCGGTTCCAGGCCGCCGGGGCGCCGGAACAGCGGACGGATCCGGCCGGGCCGGCCGGCGGGGGAGCGGCCGTCGGGCAGAGCCGCGGTCACCAGCAGGGCGGGACCGGCCGTGCCGGAACCGGTGCCCGGCACGTACCCCTGCTCGACGGCGAACAGCTGACGCCCGTCGGCGACGCGCCACAGCTCGGGCCGGGCGGTGTCGATCAGCCGGTGGTCCGGGATCAGCCACTGCTCGTCGAACGGCCCGTGCGCGATCCGCACAGGCGCCGGACAGGGCCCGGACTCCCGCGCGAACCGGCCGGTGCCGGTCGCCTGCCCCGGGAGCGCGGCCACCGAACTCGCCGGCGTACGCGCCCGGCTGGGCCGGAAGAGCCGCTCCCGCTCCTCCCCCTCGGCCCCGACCAGCCGCTCCCAACGGGCGCGCAGCGTCCGCACGTCCGGCGCTACCACCCAGGACCGGCCGAACCGCAGCGGCGCCACGGACCACGGCATGAGCTCGTCGAGCAGCGGCACCTCGTCCGTCCGCGGGTCTTCGGTCACCCGCCGCATGCTAATGAGCGGCCCCGGGGCCGCGCAGCAGGGCCTCCCGCCCGCCGGGCCGCCGGCTCAGTGGGACTCGACCGTCACCGTGAAGGAGAACCGGTCGCCCCGGTACTGGATGCGCGCCACGTCCACCACCCGGCCGTCCTCGCCGTAGGTCACGCCCGTGTAGTGCAGGATCGGTGAGAGCAGCGGGACCTCGAGGAGGGCCGCCGTCTCCGGGTCGGCGAGGCGGGCCTCGACCGTGTCCGTGATCCGGCTGATCCGGACGCCGACCACGTCCCGCAGGACCTTCGTCATCGGCCAGCGCTCCAGATCGGCCGGGTCGAGTCCGGCCGCCACATCCGGACGTACGCAGTTCCGGGCCCAGTTGGTGGGCTCACCGGTCTCCCCGTCGCAGCGCAGCCTGCGGTAGGCGACCACCTCCGAGTCGTCGGGGAAGTACTCGGCGAGCTCACCGGGCACCGGCTCGGGGCCGTGGCCGAGGACCGTCGTCCGCTCGCCCGACTGCTGGGCCACGATCGCGTCGATCGAGCCGAGCAGCCGACGCGGGGTGGAGCGCCGGGCCCCCGGCTCGATGAACGTGCCGCGCCGCCGGTGCCTGCTGATCAACCCCTCCTGCTCCAGCTCCTTGAGGGCCTGTCGCATGGTCAGCACGCTCACGCCGTAGTGGGCGGCGAGCTGCTCCTCGGTGGGCAGCCGCAGCGAGGCGTCGGGCGTGCGGCCCAGTATCGAGGCGCGCAGGGACTGCGAGACCTGGTACCAGAGCGGCAGTTTGCGGTTCAGGATCAGCGAGTCGGGAGCGAAGGCGGTCACGGTTTCTCCGTACTACGACCGGAAGTGGCGCTCAAGACCCTGCCACACGTCGTCGTAGCCGCTCTGCAGATGGTCGGCGTTCGCCGCCTGGCCGGTGGCGGTGACGGGCCAGCGGGTCTCGAACATGAAGGCGAGACCGTCGTCGACCTTCTGCGGCTTCAGCTCCGCCGCGCTCGCCCGGTCGAAGGTCTCCCGGTCGGGCCCGTGGGCGGACATCATGTTGTGCAGCGAGCCGCCGCCCGGCACGAAGCCCTCGGCCTTCGCGTCGTAGGCGCCTTCGATCAGGCCCATGTACTCGCTCATCACGTTGCGGTGGAAGTACGGCGGCCGGAAGGTGTCCTCGCCGACCAGCCAGCGCGGGGCGAACACGACGAAGTCGACGCCCGCCAGGCCGGGGGTGTCCGTCGGTGAGGTCAGCACCGTGAAGATCGACGGGTCCGGGTGGTCGTACGAGATCGTCCCCATGACGTTGAAGCGGCGCAGGTCGTAGACGTACGGGGTGTGGTTGCCGTGCCAGGCGACCACATCGAGCGGGGAGTGGCCGTAGGTCGCCGACCAGAGGTTGCCGCAGAACTTGTTGACGACCTCGACCGGCCCCTCGACGTCCTCGTAGGCGGCCACGGGCGCGCGGAAGTCGCGGGGATGGGCGAGGCCGTTGGCGCCGATCGGGCCGAGGTCGGGGAGCTGGAAGGGCGCGCCGTAGTTCTCGCACACGTATCCGCGGGCCGTCTCGTCGAGAAGCTCGACCCGGAAGCGGACCCCGCGGGGGATCAGCGCGATGTCGCCGGGGCGGGCGGCGAGCAGGCCCATCTCCGTGCGGAGGAGGAGCCCGCCGCGCTCGGGGACGATCAGCAGCTCGCCGTCGGCGTCGCTGAAGACCCGGTCCATGGAGGTGTTGGCGTGGTAGAGGTGCACGGCCATGCCGGCGCGCTGGGTCACGTCGCCGTTGCCGCCGAGCGTCCAGAGGCCGGCGAGCCAGTCCGTTCCGGGAGCCGGGTCGGGCAGCGGGTTCCAGCGCAGCCGGTTGGGGTCCGGGACCGTCTCGGTGAACGGCGCGGAACGGACGGCGCCGTTGTCGATCCGGGTGAACGCCGGATGCGCGGCCGAGGGGCGAATCCGGTACAGCCACGACCGGCGGTTGTGGGCGCGCGGCTCGGTGAACGCGCTCCCGCTCAACTGCTCCGCGTACAGGCCCAGCGGCGCGCGCTGCGGGGAGTTGCGGCCGTGCGGCAGCGCGCCCGGGACCGCCTCCGAGCTGTGCTCGTTGCCGAAGCCGGTGGAGTACCGGAGTCCTTCGGCCGTCTTCGCGACCTGTTCGGTGCTCTCCGTGGTCATCGCGCGCTCCTGTCCTCATGCCCCGAAACAATCCTATGCATGACCGTAGGATTCCGCGCCCGCCCGCGTCAACGGGGCACTCGCGGCGGGGGTGGGACGAAGTGCGTGCACGAGGGGTTCCAAAGATGAGCATTGCTCTACTCTCACGCGCATGTGGTGGACCCGCAGGCTCCTTCTCACGCTCTCGGTCGTCCTCGCGGTGTACACCCTCGGGGGCATCCGCCTGCTCATCGCCTGATTCCGGCCGGAGCGGCATCATGGTCCCCGTGCCCCAGCCCAGCCCGTCCGACAAGCCCCGCCCGTCCGGCAGACCCAGCCCGTCCGACAAGCCCCGCCCGTCCGACAAGCCCGGTCCCTCCGGCAGGCCCAGCCCGTCCGACAGACCCGGCCCGCACCCCCACCCCGGCCAGGTCGCCGGCCCGGTCGCCCCGCCCCCACCGCCCGCCCTGCGCCGTACCCCCGTCCAGCAGCGCAGTGCCGACCGTCTCGCCCGGATCCTCGACGCCTGCGCCGAACTCCTCGACGAGACCGGTTACGAGCAGCTGAGCACCCGGGCCGTCGCCGTCCGCGCCGGCGTCCCCATCGGCTCGGTCTACCGCTTCTTCGGCAACAAACGCGCCATGGCCGCCGCCCTCGCCCACCGGAACCTCGACCGCTACGCCGCGCGCATCACCGCCCGCCTCGCCGTGCTCCCCGCGGTCGACGCCCACGCGGCCATCGACACCGTCCTCGACGAGTACATCGCGATGAAGCGCACCGTGCCCGGCTTCGCGCTGGTCGACTTCGGCGTCCCGGCTCCCGGCGAGGCCGGCGACGACGACCCCAACCACCTGGTCGCCGACCGCCTCTGCGAGCTGCTCGCCGCCCCCCTCGGCCGTCCCGCCGACGAGACCCTGCGCCGCAAGGTCCTCGTCGGCGTCGAGGCCACCGACGCCCTGCTCCAACTCGCCTTCCGTACGGCGGCGTCCGGCGATCCGGCCCTCATCGCCGAGACGCGCGAGCTGCTGTACGCGTACCTCGCACCCTCCCTGTCGTGACCGCTGCCGATCGAACCCCGCCCGTCACCACCCTCCCGATCATCCCTACCGGTCGGTATGCTCGGCGCCACCCGCTGCCCGCCCCAGCGCTCCAGGGAGCCCGTCATGTCCACCGCACTGCGCATCTGCCCCCTCTGCGAAGCCACCTGCGGGCTGACCCTGACCCTCGAAGGAACCCGGGTCACCGGCGCCCGGGGCGATCGTGACGACGTCTTCAGCCAGGGCTTCATCTGCCCCAAGGGCGCCTCCTTCGGCGAGGTCGACGCGGACCCCGACCGGCTCAAGGGGCCCCTCGTCCGCGAGGGCGGCGCCCTCCGGGAAGCGAGCTGGGACGAGGCCTTCGACACCATCGCCGCCCGGATCCGGCCGCTCGTGGAGGAGTACGGGCCGAACGCCGTGGGTATCGTCCTCGGCAACCCGAACGTCCACACCATGGCCGGCGCCCTCTATCCGCCCCTGCTCCTCGGGGCGTTGGGGACGCGGAACCTCTTCACCGCGTCCACGCTCGACCAGATGCCCAAGCACGTCTCCAGCGGACTGCTCTTCGGCGACCCGTTCGCCGTGCCCGTTCCGGATCTGGACCGCACCGCGCATCTGCTGATGCTGGGCGCCAACCCGCTGGAGTCCAACGGCAGTCTGTGCACCGCCCCCGACTTCCCCGGCAAGCTGAAGGCTCTGCGCAAGCGCGGCGGCACCCTCACCGTCGTCGACCCGCGCCGCACCCGCACGGCCGCCCTCGCCGACCGGCACCTCGCCATCCGCCCCGGCTCCGACGCCCTCCTCCTCGCCGCGCTCGCCCACACCCTCTTCGAGGAGGGCCTCACCGACCTCGGCGCGCTCGACGGGCATGTCGAGGGCGTGGAGGAGGTCCGGGCGGCGGTACGGGAGTTCACCCCCGAAGCGGTCGCCGCCGCCTGCGACCTGGACGCCACCACCATCCGTACCATCGCCCGTGAACTCGCCGCGGCCCCCTCCGCGGCCGTCTACGGACGCATCGGCAGCTCCACCGTCGCCTACGGCACCCTCGCCAGCTGGCTCGTCGACGTTCTCAACATCCTCACCGGCAACCTCGACCGCCCCGGCGGCGCACTCTTCCCGCTCTCCGCCACCGCCCCTGCCTCCCGCCCCGCCGGCCCCGGCAGGGGATTCACGCTCGGCCGCTGGCGCAGCAGGGTCTCCGGCCATCCCGAGGTCAAGGGCGAGTTCCCGATGGCCGCCCTCGCCGAGGAGATCGAGACCGAGGGCGAAGGCCGGATCCGGGCGGTGATCACCATCGCCGCCAACCCCGTGCTGTCCGCGCCCGACGGCCGGCGCCTCGACGCGGCCCTCGGCGCCCTCGACCTCATGGTCGCCGTCGACCCGTACCTCAACGAGACCAGCCGCCACGCCGACGTCGTCCTGCCCCCGCCGCCGCCGTCCCAGAGCGCGCACTTCGACTTCGCCTTCAACGGCTTCGCCGTCCGCAACCAGGTCCGCTACACCCCGGCCGCCGTCCCTCTGGAAGAGGGACGCATGGACGAGTGCGAGATCCACGCCCGGCTGATCCTCGCCGTCTCCGGCATGCACGGCGCCCCGCCCTCGGCCGTCGACGACCTGGCCATCGACACCGCCCTCGCCAAGGCCGTCACCCAGGAGCACTCACCCTTCTTCGGGTCCGACCCGCGGGAACAGGCTCGGCTCCTCTCCGGCCGCACCGGACCTGAGCGGCGCCTCGACATGATGCTGCGCCTGGGCCCGTACGGCCTCGGCCTCGATGACGTGCGGCAGGCACCGCACGGCATCGACCTCGGCGCGCTGAAGCCCCGGGTCCCTCAGCTCCTCAAGACCCGCAGCGGGCGGATCGAGCTGCTGCCGGAACCCCTCGCCGCCGACCTGCCCCGGCTGCGCGCCGCCCTGGACGCGGAGCCGGACGGGCTCGTGCTCGTGGGCCGCCGTCATCTGCGCTCCAACAACAGCTGGCTCCACAACGTCCCCTCCCTCAACGGCGGCTCCAACCGGTGCACCCTCCAGGTCCACCCCACCGACGCCGACCGGCTCGGGCTCGCCGACGGCAAGCCCGCCCGGATCACGGCGGAGGGCGGTGCGCTCGACGTCGAGGTGGAGATCACCGACACCGTACGGACCGGGGTGGTGAGCCTGCCGCACGGCTGGGGCCACGACCGCCCCGGCACCCGGCTCACGGTCGCCGCCGCCCGGCCGGGCGTCAACGTCAACCAGCTCCTCGACGGCTCCCGGCTCGACCCGCTCTCCGGCACCGCCGTCCTCAACGGATTCCCCGTCGAGATATCACCCCTGCCGTGAACCTTGTGATGCCCCTGCTGTGACCTGGGGTTTTGCTCGTATTGCTCACGCGTCAACATCTTGTTAACGGCTGAAGAGGGCACCTAACGTCATCCGAACCGCCGCACCGGTGGAGTCCTCCCGGTGGGAGTTCAAAGGTGAACGTGAGGTGTCCTCCATGCTGACCGTCCTCGGCTTCGCCATGATCGCGACCTTCCTGGTCCTGATCATGATGAAGAAGATGTCGCCGATCGCGGCGCTCGTCCTGATCCCCGCGCTGTTCTGTGTCTTCGTCGGGCAAGGAGCCCAACTCGGCGACTACGTCCTCGAGGGCGTCGGCAAGCTCGCGCCCACCGCGGCGATGCTGATGTTCGCCATCGTCTACTTCGGCGTGATGATCGACGTCGGCCTCTTCGACCCGATCGTCCGGGGCATCCTGCGCTTCTGCAAGGCCGACCCGGTGCGCGTGGTGGTCGGTACGGCGCTGCTGGCGGCGATCGTCTCGCTGGACGGCGACGGCTCCACCACCTTCATGATCACCGTCTCCGCCATGTATCCGCTGTACAAGCGGCTCGGGATGAGCCTGGTCGTCATGACCGGAGTCGCCGCCACCGCCAACGGCGTCATGAACACACTGCCCTGGGGCGGCCCCACCGCCCGCGCCGCCACCGCGCTCAAGCTCGACGCGGCCGACGTCTTCGTACCGATGATCCCGGCGCTCGGCGCGGGCCTGCTGTTCGTCTTCGTCCTCGCGTACGTCCTCGGCCGCCGCGAGCGCAAGCGGATCGGCTACCTCACCCTCGACGAGGTGCTGGTGACGGAGCCCGAGGCCGAGACGGTCCTGGTGAAGGCGGGCGCGGGCGCGGGCGGGGGCCCGGACGCCGGCGCGGGCAAGGCTGTCGGCGGGTCCGGCGGCGCCGCCGGGCTGCCGGAGGGACCGGACGCCGTCCCCGGCGGGGGTTTCCAGGGCCTCGACCCGGACCGCCCGACGCTGCGGCCCCGGCTGTACTGGTTCAACGCGGGTCTCACCGTCGCGCTGCTCAGCGCGATGATCCTGGAGCTGCTGCCGATCCCGGTCCTCTTCCTGATCGGCGCCGCCCTCGCGCTGACCGTGAACTACCCGCAGATGGCGGACCAGAAAGCCCGGATCGCCGCCCACGCGGACAACGTCCTCAACGTCGCCGGCATGGTCTTCGCCGCAGCCGTCTTCACCGGCGTGCTCACCGGCACCGGCATGGTCAAGCACATGGCCGACTGGCTCGTCGGCGCGATCCCCGAGGGCATGGGCCCGCACATGGCCCTGGTGACGGGGGTCCTCAGCCTCCCGCTCACGTACTTCATGTCGAACGACGGCTTCTACTTCGGCGTCCTCCCGGTGCTTGCCGAGGCGGGCGCCGCCCACGGGGTCTCGCCGCTGGAGATCGCCCGCGCCTCCCTCGTGGGCCAGGCCCTGCACATGTCGAGCCCGCTGGTGCCGGCCGTGTACGTCCTCGTCGGCATGGCGAAGGTCGAGTTCGGCGATCACACCAAGTTCACGGTGAAGTGGGCGGCGCTGACATCGCTGGTCGTGCTGGCCGCGGGGATACTCTTCGGCATCATCTAGGGCGCGCGGTCACGCCGGGGGACCGGGAGCTCCGGATGAGGCCCGGGACTCCGTCGGAGGTCCGAGGCTCCGCCGGAGGGGTGAATGTGGCGGGTGTCGCGGCCCGGTCGACACCCTTTGCGTTCATGTCATGACAGATAGTCAGATTATCGGTTGATCACCGACGTCTTCATGACTGGAGGAACCCCCGCATGTCCGCTCTGCCTGTCCGCTCCCTGCTGTCCACCGCCGTGGCCACCTGCGCCCTCGGCACGGTGGCCCTGGCCGGTGCGCCCGCGGCCCTCGCCGCCCCCGGCGACAACGGCGACGTCAAGGTCCACCACGCCGGGCGTCCCGACGAGCCGCCCCGTACGCTCGAGTCCGACCAGCGCAGCGAGCCCAAGGTCTGCACGTTCTACTTCTCCGCGCTCAGCTTCGACGGGCTCCCGGCGCTCACCTGGACGATCGTGCCCCAGCCGCTGAAGGGCGGCGTCGTGAAGAGCGGCACGATCACCGTCGACCCGCAGGGCAACGGGTTCACTCCGGACCTGGAACTCGCCGACGGCCTGTACAAGGTCGAATGGACCTGGCCGGGCCAGATGGGCGCCAAGAAGAGCAAGGTCTTCAAGGTCGACTGCGGCAACTTCACCCACCCGCCGAAGAACGAGGGCCAGGGCCACGGCAAGCCGCCGCACGGCCCCGTCGGCGCGGGCGGTGGCGGCAGCGCCGAACTCGCCGCCGACAGCTCCGCCTTCGGTGTCGGAACGGCACTCACCGCGGGCCTCGCCGGTACGGCCGGGCTCATCCTGCTCCGTCTCCGTCGGTCGCGCCGCCGCACCGATGGCGCCGCGTAGGTCCCGCTACACGCGCAGGCAGCGGCGCCTCTTCCGGCTCGCCCGGACGGTGGTGGTGGCCCTGTCCCTGGTCGTCGGCGGCATGTGGTGGGCCCAGGACGAGGAACCGTCGGGCCCACCGATCGCGGCCGCCCCGGCCGCGCACGGGGCGGCCGAGGTGCCCGCCGCGGCCCCGGCCGTACCCGCGCCCCAGCCCGACCAGAAGCCCCGGGCGCAGCCCCCGCCGAAGCCGAAGCCCAAGGCGACGCCGACGCCGACGCCGACGCTGACGCTGACGCCGACGCCGAAGCCCCCGCTGAAGCCGAAGCCGAAGCCGAAGCAGGGGGCCAAGGCGAAACCGGTGCCCAACGGACCGCCCTCCCCCCTGGGGCGTTCGCGCCCCACCGGGCTCGCCGTCCCGGCGATCACCATCGAGGCGCCGGTCATCGGCCTGGGGCTGGACTCGTCCGGTCGGCTCGCCACCCCACCGGTCGACAACCCGCGCGTCGTCGGCTGGTACCGGCAGGGCCCCACACCGGGTGAACGCGGTACGGCCATCGTCGTCGGCCACCGCGACACCCGCACGGGGCCCGCCATCTTCCTCAACCTCACCGCGCTCAGCCCCGGCAACACCGTCCGGATCGCCCGGGCGGACGGCCGGGTCGCCGTCTTCACGGTCGACAAGGTCCGCACGTACACCAAGGAGAATTTCCCCGACAGCGAGGTGTACGGCTCCACGGGCCGGCCGGAGTTGAGGCTGCTCACCTGCGGCGGAGCGTTCGACCGGAAGAAGGGTTACGAGGCGAACGTCGTCGTCTACGCCCACCTCACGGATCTCGACCGGAAGATCTGACCGCGGCCTCGCGCCGCCACCGCCCGGCGGGCCCCGCCAACTCGGCGCGCGCCCGCCGGCTACGGCGGCGCCCGGTCGAACTGGTCCCACGCGGTACGTTGACGGCCTGGCGTGCCGGGTCGGCGACGGCCGGCTTCGGCGCGGCCCGACGCGGTACGTCGACGGCTCGCGTGGCCGGGGTCGGCGATGGCCAGCTTCGGCGCGGCCGGATCTTTCGCCGCCCGGTGTGGCGGTGACCGTCTGGTGCGGCATGGTCAGGTCCGATCCAGCCTGACTGGGCCGGCAAGTGCGGCGACGGCCCGAGCCGGTCCGTCCGGCGGCGGTGGGTCGGGCCTGGCCGCGCTGTATCGCGGCTCGGCCTGGCCGGTCGGCGTGCGGCGGGGTTGGGCTCGTCGGTCCGGCGGCGGTGGGTCGGGCCTGGCCCCGCCGTGTCCCGGCTCGGCCTGGCCGGTCGGCGTGCGGCGACGCCCGGTCTCAGTCACCCGTCCCGGCGGGGTCGGTACGGCCTGCCTCCGGCCCGGCCATGTCGTCAGAGTGCGACGGCGTCCCGGCCCGCCAGTCGGCGTGCGGCCACGGCCTGGGCTCGCGCGTCCGGAGCGCAGTCCGGCCTGGCCGCGCCGTGCCCCGGCTCGGCCTGGCCAGTCGGCGTGCGGCGACGGTCTTGGCTCGCCCGTCCGCCTCGGTCTCTTCCCGCCTGCGCGCCGTCAGCGCGGCGGGACGGCCCGCCCGTCTGAGCCTGGCTCGGTCCAGTGGACGGCGGGTCGCCGCGTCGCGCCGGCCCGCCCTGCCGTGCCCCCCTTGGCCTCAACGAGCCGCTCGCCGGCTCACCCTGCCCCGTCACCTCGGCGGCCGCCCGCGCCAGTCGCCCCTCTGGCTGGCCCGTACCCCAGCTGGGACCGCCCGTCAGCGTGCCGCGACGCCGACCGGCCCCCCGCCCGAGCCGGGTTCGGCCCAGCGGACGCCATGCCGCCCCCGCCTCTCCGCGAGCCACCGGCCGGCTCGCCCCGCCTCCGTCGCTCGGCGCCCACCAGCCGCTTCTCTGACGTGCCCACGGCCCAAGCCGGCCGCGCCCGCCGACTGGGCCGCCAGCCGAGCCGCCTCGTCCGCTTGCCGCGACGGCCCGGCCCGCCCGAGTCCGGCTCCCGCCAGCGGACGGCACATCCGCCGCGCCGCCCCCGACCACCGAGCCATTCGGCGTCGCACTCGCCGAGCTCAAAGTCACCTTCAACCCCACCACCCCACCACCCAAGGGACGCCCCCATGCCCCACCCCCTGCCCACCCCACGCCGCCGCCTCGCCGTCTTCGCCGCCGGGCTGGTCATCGTCGTCGGCGCCCCCGCTGCGTACGCCGCCCTCGGGGACGAGACCGCTCCAGAGTCAGCCGTCCCGGCCGCGCGGGGCCGCGGAGCGGCGTACCTGGAGACCCGGTTGTTCTTCGGGACCGAGCGGCCAGACGGCGGGCCCGATGTCACCGACCGGCAGTTCATGGCCTTCGTCGACAAGGAGGTGACGCCCCGCTTTCCCGGCGGGCTCACCGTGCAGGACGGCCGTGGACAGTGGAGGGACAGGAGCGGCACCATCGAGCGGGAGCGTTCGTACGAGCTGATCCTGCTGTACCCGGCGAGCGAGGCGAAGGTCCATGATCCGTGGATCGAGCGGATCAGGCGGGCGTACCGGACCGCCTTCGCGCAGGAGTCGGTGGCGCGGCTCGACGAGCCGACCCGGGTCGACTTCTGAGGGCCGGCCCTGAGACGAGGGCCACGATTGGCGGCCCTGGCGCCGGAAAACTATCAGCGCTAGTTTGGGTCGGACGTGCGAACCGGTCGGTGACGTGAGGAGACAGCGGATGAAGGCCCACGACGCGATGTACATCGGCGGGGAGTGGCGCCCCGCCTCCTCCACGGACACCATCCCGGTGATCAATCCGGCGGACGAGCAGGTCATCGGTCATGTCCCCGCCGGCACCGGCGAGGACGTGGACGCCGCCGTACGCGCGGCTCGCGCCGCCTTCCCCGGCTGGGCCGCCACCCCGCCCGCCGAGCGCGCGGCCCGCATCGGCGCCCTGCGGGACGCGCTCGCGGCCCGTGCCGAGGACATCGCCGCGACGGTCACCGCCGAGCTGGGAGCCCCGCCCAAGCTCGCCGCCGCCGTCCACACCGGACTACCGATCGCCGTCGCCGGCTCCTACGCCGAACTCGCGGCCACCTACCCCTTCGAGGAGAAGGTCGGCAATTCCACCGTCTACTCCGAGCCCGTCGGCGTCGTCGGCGCGATCACTCCGTGGAACTACCCGCTCCACCAGATCGTCGCCAAGGTCGCCCCCGCGCTCGCCGCAGGCTGCACCGTCGTCCTCAAGCCCGCCGAGGACACGCCGCTGACCGCCCAGCTCTTCGCCGAGGCCGTCCACGAAGCCGGTGTACCGGCCGGGGTGTTCAACCTCGTCACCGGGCTCGGCCCGGTCGCGGGGCAGGCGCTCGCCGAGCACGAGGGCGTCGACCTGGTCTCCTTCACCGGCTCGACCGCCGTGGGCAGGAAGATCGGCGCCCTCGCGGGCGGCGCCGTCAAGCGCGTCGCCCTGGAGCTCGGCGGCAAGTCCGCCAACGTCATCCTGCCCGGCGCCGACCTCGGCAAGGCCGTCGCCGTCGGCATCGCCAACGTCATGTCCAACTCCGGTCAGACGTGCAGCGCCTGGACCCGGATGCTGGTCCACACCGACCGGTACGACGAGGCGGTGGCGCTCGCCGCCGAGGCCGTCGCCGCGTACGTCCCCGGCGAGCGCGTCGGCCCGCTCGTCAACGCCAAGCAGCAACAGCGCGTTCTCGGATACATCCGGAAGGGCGCCGAGGAGGGCGCCCGGATCGTCGCCGGCGGCCCCGAGGCGCCGCGGGAGACCGGTTACTACGTCTCCCCGACCGTCTTCGCCGACGTCACCCCCGACATGACCATCGCACAGGAGGAGATCTTCGGCCCGGTCGTCTCGATCCTCCGGTACGAGGACGAGGAGGAGGCCCTCGCCATCGCCAACGGGACCGTCTACGGCCTCGCCGGCGCCGTCTGGGGCGAACAGGAGGCCGCCGTCGCCTTCGCGCGCCGTATGGACACCGGTCAGGTCGACATCAACGGCGGCCGCTTCAACCCGCTGGCGCCCTTCGGCGGTTACAAGCAGTCGGGCGTGGGGCGCGAACTCGGCGCCCATGGCCTCGCCGAGTACCTCCAGACCAAGTCCCTCCAGTTCTGAGCGTCCGAGGAGTCACGAGCGTGAGCGTCATCCGTGCCGCCGTCCTGCCCGCCGTCGGCGCTCCTCTGGAGATCACCGGCATCGAACTCCCCGAGCCGGGGCCGGGCCAGGTCAGGGTCCGCCTGGCCGCCGCCGGGGTGTGCCACTCCGACCTCTCCCTGAGCAACGGCACCATGAGGGTGCCCGTCCCGGCGGTCCTCGGCCACGAGGGCGCCGGAACGGTCGTCTCCGTCGGCGAGGGCGTCACCCATGTCGCCCCCGGCGACGGCGTCGTCCTCAACTGGGCGCCGTCCTGCGGCTCCTGCCACCACTGCTCGATCGGGGAGGTCTGGCTCTGCGCCGACGCCCTGACGGGGGCGGGGAACGTGCACGCCGTCTCCGAGGACGGCACGGAGCTGCACCCCGGTCTCAACGTGGCCGCCTTCGCCGAGGAGACCGTCGTCGCGGCCAACTGCGTGCTGCCCGTCCCCGACGGGGTCCCGCTCACCGACGCCGCCCTGCTGGGCTGCGCCGTCCTCACCGGCTGGGGTGCGGTCCACCACTCCGCGCGGGTACGGGAGGGGGAGTCCGTCGTCGTCTTCGGCGCCGGAGGCGTGGGCCTCGCCGCCCTCCAGGCCGCGCGGATCGCGGGCGCCTCGCCGATCATCGCCGTCGACGTGTCGCCGGAGAAGGAGGCCCTGGCGCGGGCCGCCGGAGCCACCGCGTACGTCGTGGCCTCCGCGACGACCGCCAAGGAGATCCGGAAGCTGACGGGCGGCCACGGCGCCGACGTGGCCGTGGAGTGCGTCGGCCGCGCCACCACCATCCGTACCGCCTGGGACTCCACCCGACGCGGCGGCCGCACGACGATCGTCGGCATCGGGGGCAAGGACCAGCAGGTCTCCTTCCACGCCCTGGAACTCTTCCACTGGGGCCGCACCCTGTCCGGCTGCGTCTACGGCAACTCCGACCCGGCGAAGGACCTCCCGGTCCTCGCCGACCACATCCGCGCCGGCCGCCTCGACCTGAGCACCCTGGTCACCGACCACATCACGCTGGACGGCATCCCGGCCGCCTTCACCAACATGCTGTCGGGCAAAGGCGGCCGGGCGCTCGTGATCTTCTAGGGGGCGGCCGGCCTCTACGTCGTTTCGGCCGTGCTCCGTCAGGCGCGCTGCCGGGTGCGGCGCCGGTGGAGCGCGTAGCCGACGGCCACGGTGGACGCGACGACCAGGCCGAGCCCCAGGCCCGTCTCCCAGTCCGCGGGACCGAAGCTTCCGCCGACGCCGCCCTGCGCTCCTCGGGAGGGCATCACGGTAGGGCGGGGGGACGGGGTGACGACCGGGGCGCTCGGAGCGCTCGGGGTGATGACCGGGGCGGTCGGGGCGGTCGGGGGGACGACCGCGCCGCCCCTGCGCGGCAGCCATTCACAGGCGATCTGGTCGTCCTGGCCCTGGTCCTCGTCGAGTCGGTGCGGGTCGCTCGGGTCCCTGTTGAACTCGGCCTGCGCGTCCTCCTGGAAGCGGAAGTCCCGGCAGTCGAGATCCTGCGCGTGCGCCGCCCCCGCCAGAGGGACGACGGACGCGAAGGCCAGGGCTATGCCGGCGACAGCGGTGCGGCGGCACTTCATGTAGGCCTCCTCGTGGTCGGTTCGACCGTCGGTTCGACGCTACGAGCGGGGAGACGGCACGGCGCGGGACGTTGGGCCGAACGGGGTCGCCCTCAGGCGGCCTCGACGCTCTCGGCCGGGCTCTTCTCCGGCTTCGGGCGGGAGCGGGACACCGCCACTCCCGTCAGGCAGAGCGCGCCGCCGGCGAGGGTGAGGAGGCCCGGGAGTTCGCCGAGGAAGAGCCACGCCATGAGGACGACCAGGGCCGGTACGGCGTACGTCGTCGCGCCCATCCGGCCCGCCGTCGTACGGGCCAGGGCGTAGGCCCAGGTGGTGAAGGCGAGGGCGGTCGGGAAGACGCCGAGGTAGACCATGTTCAGGGTCGCCGCGAGGGGTGCCCGGCTCGCCTCGGCGATGAGTTGGCCGGCGAAGGGCAGACAGGCGACCGCGCCGACCAGGCACCCGAACGTGGTGACCTGCAGGGCGCTTCCGTGCGCCAGGGCGGGCTTCTGGGCGACGACACCGCCGGCGTACGCGATCGCCGCGACCAGACAGAGCACGACGCCCAGGACCGAGGCGTGGCCCTCGCCCGACATCGACAGGCCGACGGCCACCGCGCCGGCGAAGGACACCACCATCCCCGCGATCAGCCGCGGCGGCAGCGACTCGCGCAGGAACCGCGCGCCGAGCAGCGCGATCAGGATCGGGCCGATGTTCACGACCATCGCGGCCGTACCCGCGTCGACCTCCTGCTCACCCCAGTTGAGCGCCACCATGTACGCGCCGAACCAGAGCAGACCGGAGACCAGGATCCCCGGCCAGGCGGCCCGGGGCGGTACTCCCTCCCGCCGTATCAGGAGGACGGCGCCGAGCACGAGCGCCCCGGCGAGCAGTCGGCCGAGGGCGAGGGCGCCGGGGGAGTAGGCGGCCCCGGCGCTGCGGATGGAGACGAACGCGGAGGCCCAGAGGACGACCGTGACTGCGGCGGCGGCCAGGGCGAGGCGGGCGGTTGCGGGGGAACGGGTCATGCGGAGACCGTAGGGCCCCGACCTTTCGGCGCTCACCGAATTATCGCCGGCGCGATGCCCAGCGCCCGGTGGAGGGCGTCCTCCCCGGCGGGGGTCACCTTCACGGCCCGCCCGGACCCGATCCGCACGCACCAGCCGCTCTCCAGCGCGTGCCGGCACAACGCCGCCCCCGCGATCCCGGCGAGGTGCGGCCTCCGTTCGGTGAGGTCGAGGCAGCCCCGGGCGACCGGCCGCCGCCCCTTGGCCTCCAGCGGAATGCCGAACTCCGCGAACCAGTCCACGCCCCGGTCCGTCAGCGCGAACCCGGTGTCCTGGCGGAGCAGTCCGCGTACGGTCATGGCCTCGGTGATCGCGATCCCGAGCCGCCCGGCGAGGTGGTCGTAGCAGGTACGCCCCCGCGCCATCGCCCGGCCCGCGCTCGCGGCCCGCAAGGTGCGCGGCGGCTCGGGGACGGCGGGCTCGGCCCGCGCGGCGAGGTCCTCGACGAGGTGGGCGACGCCGGGGTCGGCGAGGCGTACGTGCCGGTGCCTGCCCTGTCGTTCCTCGGCGAGCACCCCGCCCGCGACGAGCTTCCCGAGATGCTCACTGGCGGTGGACGGCGCCACGCGCGCGTGCCGGGCGAGTTCCCCGGCGGTCCAGGCGCGCCCGTCGAGCAGGGCGAGCAGGAACGCGGCGCGGGTCTCGTCCGCGAAGAGCGCCGCGAGCGCGGCGAGGTCTCTGGCTGCCATGGAAGACAGGGTCCCGCACGCACTGTTCGGCAGGGGCCGAACGATCCTTCCGGCCCGTCTCCAGCCCCGCGTCCGGCCGTACCGCCGGCTACGAACCGCTCGCCGACCCCTGCTTGGGCCACTTCCCCCGTACCCCCGCCTCGTACTGCATCGACAACCCGTCGAGCAGCGCCCGCAGCCCCGTGTCGAACGCGCCCTCGTCGACCTTCTGCCGGTGCTCGGCCAGAAGGTGGGCCTGGCCGAGGTGGGGGTAGTCGGCCGGGTCGTACGCCGTCTCGTCGTCGACGAAGCCGCGGGCGAAGGAGCCGAGCGCCGAGCCGGTGACGAAGTAGCGCATCAGCGCGCCGATGTAGGTCGCCTGGGCCGGGGGCCAGCCCGCCCTGACCATCGCGCCGAAGACGGCGTCCGCCACCCGCAGGCCCGCCGGACGGCGGCCGGGGCCCTGGGCCAGGACCGGGACGATGTTCGGGTGGTCGGCGAGCGCCGCGCGGTAGGAGGCGGCCCAGTCGTGCAGGGCCGTACGCCAGTCGCGGCCGTCGTCCTCGTCGAACATCGACAGATCGACCTTCGCGCTGACCGCGTCGGCGACGGCGTCGAGGATCTCGTCCTTGGTGCGGAAGTGGTTGTAGAGCGACGGCCCGCTCACTCCCAATTCCGCCGCGAGCCGACGGGTGGAGACCGCCGCGAGGCCTTCGGCGTCCACGAGCGCGCTCGCCGTCTCGACGATCCGGTCTCTGCTCAGGAGGGGCTTGCGCGGTCGGGCCATGGCGCACATAGTAGGCATGCGTCCCAGAAACTAGCAGCGCTAATTAACTGCTTAAGCATCTCCGAAGAATCGTCCGAGAAACGCCCGAAGAACGCCCGAAGGTCGGTGTCGCAGTGGATCTGGAGCTGAGCGAGGAGCAGGCGGCCGTACGGAAGCTCGCCGAGGACTTCGTCGCGCGCGAGGTCGCTCCCCATGTCGTCGCGTGGGACCGCGCCGAGAGCGTCGACAAGTCGATCGTGAAGAAGCTCGGCGCGGTCGGCTTCCTCGGCCTGACCGTCGCGGAGGAGTACGGCGGCTCGGGCGGTGACCACCTCGCCTACTGCCTCGTCACCGAGGAGCTCGGGCGCGGCGACTCCTCGGTGCGCGGCATCGTCTCCGTCTCGCTCGGCCTCGTCGCCAAGACCCTCGCCTCCTGGGGGAGCGAGGAGCAGAAGCGGGAGTGGCTGCCCCGGCTCACGGCGGGCGACGCCGTCGGCTGCTTCGGACTGACCGAGCCGGGGACCGGCTCCGACGCCGGGAACCTGACCACCAGGGCCGTCCGCGACGGCGGCGACTATGTCGTCAACGGTTCGAAGATGTTCATCACCAACGGCACCTGGGCCGATGTCGTCCTGCTCTTCGCCCGCACCAACGACACCCCCGGTCACAAGGGCGTCTCCGCCTTCCTCGTCCCCACCGACACCCCCGGTCTCACCCGCCGCACCATCCACGGCAAGCTCGGCCTGCGCGGGCAGGCGACCGCCGAGCTGGTCCTGGAGGACGTCCGCGTCCCGGCCTCCGCCATGCTGGGGCCGGAGGGGAAGGGCTTCACCATCGCCATGTCCGCCCTGGCGAAGGGGCGTATGTCGGTCGCCGCCGGCTGCGTCGGCATCGCCCAGGCGTCTCTGGACGCCGCCGTCCGCTACGCCGGGGAGCGCGAGCAGTTCGGCAAGCCGATCGCCTCCTACCAGCTGGTGCAGGAGCTGATCAGTGACATCGCCGTCGACGTGGACGCCGCCCGGCTGCTGACCTGGCGGGTCGCCGATCTGATCGACCGGGGCGAGGAGTTCGCCACCGCCGCGTCGAAGGCGAAGCTGTACGCCTCGGAGGCCGCGGTCCGCTCGGCGAACAACGCCCTCCAGGTCTTCGGCGGTTACGGCTACATCGACGAGTACCCGGTGGGCAAACTGCTGCGCGACGCGCGCGTGATGACGCTGTACGAAGGCACCAGCCAGATCCAGAAACTGATCATCGGCCGCGCGCTGACCGGCGTCTCGGCCTTCTGAGCCCCCCCCGTCGGGTCGCCGCGCGCCCCCGCGTCGAGCCCCTGCGACCAGTCCCCGCGATGAGCACCTGCGCCGAGTGAGTACGCGATGAGTATCCGAACGGATGTGGCGGGTGCCACATCCGTCCGATGCTGTCCGGCATGAGTGACACACCGGTCAAGCAGCAGAACACGGCCGCCTACTACATGCAGGCCGTCATCTCCTTCGGGCTCGCCCTCTCGGCCGTGAGCATCGGCATCTTCAACCTGGACGCCGACGCCTGGGTGCGGTCCTTCCTCGCCATCGCGGTCCTCTACCTCACGACCTCCGCCTTCACCCTCGCCAAGGTGGTCCGCGACCGCCAGGAGGCCGGCCAGATCGTCAGCCGGGTCGACCAGGCCCGTCTGGAGAAGCTCCTCGCGGAGCACGACCCCTTCCAGAAGCTCTGAGCGGAGCCGGTTGCGAGCGCGCGGCTCCGGACGCCACGCCTCTAAGCGCTTGCTCAGCTTCGTTGTATGGTGTTCGTCCTGACCGGCTGGAGAAGGGGCGAACGATGAGCGCGGCGGACGCGGCGGAGGAGACGCCCGGCGGCGAGGACGGGCCATGGGGCGAGGTCACGCCCGAAGCGGCCAGGCGGCTGCTGGTGGCGGCCGTCGAGGCCTTCGCCGAGCGGGGGTACCACGCCACCACGACCCGTGACATCGCCGGCCGGGCCGGGATGAGCCCGGCCGCGCTCTACATCCACTACAAGACCAAGGAAGAGCTGCTCCACCGGATCAGCCGCATCGGCCACGACAAGGCCCTGGAGATCCTCCGGGCCGCCGCCGACGGCGACGGCACGGCCGGTGAGCGGCTCGCCGACGCGGTGCGCTCCTTCGTACGCTGGCACGCCGAGCGCCACACCACCGCGCGGGTCGTCCAGTACGAGCTCGACGCGCTGGGCCCCGAGCACCGCGCCGAGATCGTGGAGCTGCGCCGCGAGTCCGACGCGGCCGTGCGCCGGATCATCGAAGAGGGCGTGGAGGCCGGGGAGTTCGACGTGCCGGACGTGGCGGGCACGACCGTCGCGGTGCTCTCGCTCTGCATCGACGTCTCACGCTGGTTCAACGTCCGGGGCCGCAGGACGCCGGACGAGGTCGGCGCGCTCTACGCCGACCTCGTCCTGCGGATGGTCGGCGCTCAGAAGTAGTAGCGCGACACCGACTCCGCGACGCACACCGGCTTGTCGCCGCCCTCGCGCTCCACGGTCACCGTCGCGGTCACCTGCACACCGCCGCCCGCCTCCGTCACCTCGGTCAGCACCGCGCCGGCGCGCACGCGGGAGCCGACGGGCACGGGTGCGGGGAAACGGACCTTGTTCGTACCGTAGTTGAGCCCCATCTTCATGCCCTCGACGCGCATGATCTGCGGAACGAGCACCGGCAGCAGCGACAGCGTCAGATAGCCGTGCGCGATGGTTCTCCCGAACGGACCGGCGGCGGCCCGCTCCGGGTCCACGTGGATCCACTGGTGGTCGCCGGTCGCCTCGGCGAACAGGTCGATCCGCTTCTGCTCGATCTCCAGCCAGTCGCTCCGGCCCAGCTGCTCGCCGACGGCGGCGCGCAGCTCCTCGGCGGAGGTGAAGATCCTCGGCTCTGCCATGTCCCGCTCCCTGCGTCTCACCCGATCACCCGATGTCGCTTCGTCTAAGCGACTGCTTAGTCTGGCGGGGGTGGAGGGCTGTGTCAATGGGCCGGCAAAGGCGCGCAGTAGGGTTCGAGGGGTGCCACAGATTCCGGAGAAGATCCACGAACTCACTGTCGGGCAGCTCTCCGCGCGTAGCGGAGCCGCCGTGTCCGCCCTGCACTTCTACGAGTCCAAGGGGCTGATCAGCAGCCGCCGCACCAGCGGGAACCAGCGCCGTTACGGTCGTGACACCCTGCGCCGGGTCGCCTTCATCCGGGCCGCCCAGCGCGTCGGTATCCCGCTGGCGACCGTCCGCGACGCGCTCTCCCGGCTCCCCGAGGAGCGCACGCCCACCAACGAGGACTGGGCGCGGCTCTCGGCGGCCTGGCGTACGGAACTCGACGAGCGGATCAAGCGGCTCGGGATGCTGCGGGACCACCTGACCGACTGCATCGGCTGCGGGTGCCTGTCCCTGGAGAACTGTGTGCTGTCCAACCCGGACGATGTGATCGGCGAGCGGATGGCCGGCTCGCGACTGCTCCCGGAGCGCCGCGCCACGAAGGAGTGACCCGGTAGGGGCGAAGGGCGGGAGCGCCCGGTACGAAGCAGGAGCCCGCCACCCCCGTGGGCGGGCCCCTGCGGTTCCTGGGTGCGCGGCGGCTCTTACTCGTACTCGGTGCCGCCCTTGCGGGTCAGATACGCCGGGCTCACCGCCTTGGCGATGGCGCGGCCGCCCACGACGGGGCTGTACCGCTCGGTGACCGGACGGATCACGACGCCCTCGCGCAGATGCAGCCCCCGGCCCGACACGGTCTCCCGGCCGCTCGCCAGGTCGAGCACCACGGCGAGGTCGTACGGACCCGTGTACAGCCGCGGTACGAGGGGCAGTTCGCCCGGCTCCAGGACGGCGGCCGCGTCCAGCCACCGCACCTCGCCGTCGATCTCGGCCGAGACGTCGAAGACGGCGTAACAGAGGTCGGTGGTGCGGGCGTCCGCGCCGTAGCCGAGGTCCTGCACACCGGAGCCGTAGACCTCGCCGAACAGGCCGACCCGGCGCGCCCCGAGCCGCTCGGCCAGGCGCGCGGCGACGGCCGGGACGTCATGGCCCAGGATCGCGCGCCAGTACAGATTGCGCGGATCCTCCGTGAGCGCCAGGCCCTTCGCGCCGAACCCCTTCGAGGAGACCTGCACCCGGCCGTCCTCGGCGAAGTACGTCATCAGGCAGGCCGAACCGTGCAGCTTCTCCGTCAGGACCACCGGCTCGCCCGGTTCGAAGATGTCCGGATACCGCTGGAGGTTCTCGATGTCGACCCAGGGCAGGAGATCGGGCGCCGCCTCCACGTCCCCGCTCATCGTCGGCGGGATCGGCGGCGCCCATTTGGTGATCCCCAGCACCTCCGCGAAGTCGGTCCCCTCCGCGGCCGCCCGTACGAGGTCCACGTCCGCGAGCGCCTTGGGCCGGCACACCAGCCCCTGCGACAACTCGCCCCGCAGCCGTACCGCCTTGACCCGGTCCGAGGCCTTTCCGGCGAGCCGCCCCGTCAGCCCCAGCTCCTCGACGAGGGCGGCGGGAAGCACGGCCTGCTCCGGGATGTAGAGCGCGGCGTCACCACTGCGGTACGCACCCTTGGCGACGACCGCGCGATAGAGGCCCACCTGGGCCAGTTCGAGGGCGTCGGCGTTCGGGTGTGCGTGGACGGTCAGCAGTTCGGCGGTGACGCGCAGCGTCGACATGTCAGTTCTCCGGCCCTTCAGGTGGCGTTCTCATCGCCGGACACTCTGCCGGTGCGAATTCCCCTGGGCGAGCCGTTTTCCCTCTGCTATAGGGAACGCTACAGGGAGCGTTCCGTCGCCGTCACGGCGGCCGCGACCAGCTCGGCGTTGGACCGCGCCGGGCGCCCGTCCGGCAGGAAGAGCGTGTCCTCCAGGCCGACGCGGGTCGCGAGACCGAGGCGGCGGGCCAGGCGCAGGACCGGCCAGGCGCCGGCGTCCTCTCCGTGAAGGAGGACGGGAGCAGGGGCGTGGCCCGGTGCGGTGAGGCGGCCGTGAGCGGAGTCCCGCTCGGCAAGTCGGCTTGAATCCGGCCCCAGTGCGGCCAGTTGGGCGAGCAGGGCGTGGGCGGTGGCCTCCGCCGTCGTCGGGTCCAGGTCCGTGACCTCGGCCAGGATCCGCAGGACCCGGGGAGCGAGGGGCGAACGCAGGAACCTCGCCGGGCCTTCCGTACCCGACCAGAGGCCCGCCTCCACCCCCACACCCCGCTCCAGGAGCGCCGCCGCCAGCTCCTCCGCGCCCCGCTCGTGCCAGTTCACCGAGGCGTGGTCGGGAAGCACCGTCCAGGAGCGGACGCGCTCGACCCTCCGTACCGGATCGGGCTCCGCCCACGCACCGGTCGTCACCCCCACCGGGACGTCGACCACCGCGCGGATCGCCGTCAGCGTCTCCGCCAGCACCCGGGGCGAGAGCGTGTCCCCGCCGCACGGCGTCTTCGGATGGACATGGACGTCCCCAGCCCCGGCGGCGACGGCTGCCGCCGCCTCCTCGGCCAAGGCCGCCGACGACATCGGCACGGCCGCCGAGTCCCCGGGCCCGCGGCCCCCGTTGAGACAGACCTGGATCAGCACGTCACCCGTGCCTCAGGCCGCCGACACCAGCCGGGGCAGGGACCTCTCCCGTGCCCGTGCCAGCGCCCGCGAGGTGAGGACCGCCCGGGGCACGACCACGCCGCAGTCCCCGCACACCGGCCCGAACCACGGTTCGTCCGCCAGGTCGGGACGCCACTCGATCCGCGGCCCCGCGCACACCGGGCAGTGCTCGCCCGGGTCCGACTCCAGGGCCGCGATCAGCCGCCGCAGCACCTCCGCCAGCGGCTCCGACGGGTGGACGGCCGGATCGTCGCACCGCGCCACTCCGTTGCCGCCCCAGGTCCGCCGGTGCCAGTCGTCGAGCGCGCCGGGCCGGCGCAGCCCGTCGTGCTTCTCCCGCCGTCGGCGCTCCGCGAAGTCCCTCTCGTACGCGAGCCACACCGCCCGCGCCTCCTCCAGCTCCTCCAGCGCGGCCACCAGCCGCCCAGGATCGAGTTCGCGGTCCTCGGGCCCGAACCCGTGCCTGCGGCACAGGTGGTCCCAGGTCGCGCGGTGCCCGTAAGGGGCGAACCGCTCCAGGCACTTGCGCAGGGAGTACCTGCGCAGCGCCGTGTCGCACGCCGGGTCACGCACCTGTCTCGCAAGACTCCGGAAACCGGCCATCGCTCCGCACCTCCGTCGCTCGTACTTCGGCGTCAAGGACGTTATGGGATGGACGAACGAGTGCCCCGTCCTGTTCCATCCAAAATTCGATGGCCCCATCAGAAGACCGGAAACGACCGTTGTGGGGATTCGGAAAAAGTGACGGTTGCTCACCTTACCTACCGGTCCTACCGCCAGTAACCTCCGGCGCACCGGCCTCCCCGAGGAGCAACCATGCGACGACGCACCGGACGACTGAGAATCACCCTCGCCGCCGTACTCGCGCTCGGCGCGGGCCTGCTGGCGCCCTTCCCCAACGCCTCGGCCACCGCCGAGACCCCCGTGCCCGACCTCTGCGGCAGCCAGTGCGCCGACATCCTGCCGCCCGGGCAGAACGGCAACGCCACCCTGGCCGACGTCCTCGCGCACCGGGTGCTGGGAACCCGTCCCGCCCACTCCTCCGACCAGCTCGGGCGTTACGACGCGCTCGTCGGCGGATACGGCACCCTCACCGACGCGAAGCTGACCGAATTCTTCAACGACTCCTCCTTCGGCGTCCCGGCCGACCAGGTCGAGTCGGTCACCCGGCCCCGCGAGGACGTGACCATCACCCGGGACAAGAAGACCGGCGTCCCGCACATCAAGGGCACCACCCGCTACGGAACCGAGTTCGGCGCCGGGTTCGCCGCCGCCCAGGACCGGCTCTGGATGATGGACCTCTTCCGGCACATCGGCCGCGGCGAACTGACCTCCTTCGCCGGCGGCGCCCTCGCCAACCAGGGCCTGGAGCAGCAGTTCTGGCCCCAGGCCCCGTACACCGAGGCCGACTACGAAGCCCAGATCGCCCGCATCAAGGCCACCGAGGGCGAGCGCGGCGAGCTCGCCATGGCCGACGCGCAGGCGTACGTCGACGGCATCAACGCCTACCGGAAGGCGGCGAAGGAGGGGCGCTACTTCCCCGGCGAGTACGTCCTCACCGGCAAGGTCGACGCGATCACCAACATCGGCGAGATCCAGCCCTTCAAGGTCACCGACCTGATCTCCATCGCCTCCGTCGTCGGCGGCCAGTTCGGCGGCGGAGGCGGTGGCGAGGTCCAGGCCGCGCTCTCCCTGCTCGCCGCGCAGAAGAAGTACGGCGTGGTGGAGGGCACCCGGGTCTGGGAGTCGTTCCGCCAGCGCGACGACGCCGAGGCCGTCCTCACCGTGCACGACGGCACCTCCTTCCCGTACGCCGAGAAGCCCGCACGGCCGCGCGGCACCGCCCTGCCCGACCCCGGATCGGTCCGTCCCGAACAGCTCGTGTTCGACCGCACCGGCTCGGCCGGCACGGACACCAAGTCCCCGCTGAAGGCACCGGAGCGGCTCAGGCCCGCGCAGGGGATGTACGACGACGGGGTCATCGACCCGCGTTCGCTCGACCCGAAGAAGGGCATGTCCAACGCCCTGCTGGTCTCCGGCGCCCACACCGCGAGCGGCAACCCGGTCGCCGTCTTCGGCCCGCAGACCGGCTACTTCGCCCCGCAGCTGCTGATGCTCCAGGAGCTCCAGGGGCCGGGCATCTCCGCTCGCGGTGCCTCCTTCGCCGGTGTCGGCATGTACGTCCAGATGGGCCGGGGCCAGGACTACGCCTGGTCCGCCACCTCCGCCGCCCAGGACATCACCGACACCTACGCGATCGAGCTCTGCCAGGACGACGTCCACTACCTGTACCGCGGCGTCTGCACCCCCATGGAGAAGCTGGAGAAGCACAACGCCTGGCAGCCCACCGTCGCCGACTCCACCGCCGCCGGCTCCTACCGGATGCGGGTCTGGCGCACCAAGTACGGCATCGTCACCCACCGCGCCACGGTCGGCGGCAAGCCCGTCGCCTACACGACCCTGCGCACCACCTACCGCCACGAGGCCGACTCCATCATCGGCTTCCAGATGCTCAACGACCCGTCGTACGTCAAGGACGCCCGCTCCTTCCAGCAGGCCGTGTCCCACATCGACTACGCCTTCAACTGGTTCTACGCGGACTCCCGGGAGGCCGCCTACTTCAACAGCGGAATGAACCCCGTCCGGGCCGAAGGCGTCGACCCGGCCCTCCCCGTCCGGGCCGAAGCCGCCTACGAATGGCGGGACTTCGACCCCACGGCCAACACCGCCGCGTACACCCCCTTCGCCGCGCACCCCCAGTCGATCGGCCAGGACTACTACATCTCCTGGAACAACCGGCAGGCGAAGGGCTACAACACCGCCGGCTTCGGCTTCGGCGCCGTCCACCGCGGCGACCTGCTCGACCAGCGCGTCCGGCGCCTGGTCGAAGAGGGCGGGGTCACGCGTGCCTCCCTCACCCGGGCCATGGCCGAGGCAGGGGTCACCGACCTGCGCGGCGAGCAGCTGCTGCCCGAGCTGCTGAAGGTGGTCCGCACCGCGCCCGTCACCGACCCGGCGCTCGCCACCGCCCTCCAGCAGCTCGACTCCTGGCGCGCCGCCGGAGCGCCGCGCAAGGAGACCGCGCCCGGCTCACGGACCTACGGCCACGCCGACGCCGTACGGATCATGGACGCCTGGTGGCCGCTGCTGATCGAGGCCGAGTTCCGGCCGGGGCTCGGCGACGAGCTGTACACCGCGCTGACGGCGAGCCTGGCGATCGACGAGTCACCGGGCGCGAGCCACGGACCGACCGGCGCGCACGGCGGCTCCGCCTTCCAGTACGGCTGGTGGGGCTTCGCCGACAAGGACCTGCGCCAGGTCCTCGGCCTGCCGGTCCGGTCCCCGCTGGCCCGGACGTACTGCGGCGACGGCGACCCGGCCGCCTGCCGTGGCACCCTGCTCGCCACGCTGAAGCAGGCGGTCGCCAGGACACCGGCCCAGGTCTACCCCGGCGACGACAGCTGCGCCGCGGGCGACCAGTGGTGCGCGGACTCCCTCCGGCACCGGGCACTCGGCGGCATCACCCACCCGGGCGTCAACTGGCAGAACCGCCCCACCTACCAGCAGGTGGTCGAGTTCCCGGCCCACCGCTGACGTCCCACACGAGGCCGGATCGGACGGCACCACCGTCCGATCCGGCCCCTCGGGCGCCTAGCCGGTCAGGCCGGCCTCAGCGGCAAGCCACCCCCCAGCGCCACCACCCGCGCCAGCTCCGGATGGCAGATGTCGCTGTGCTCGCCGACCACCTCGGCCGCGTCCACGCTGACGCACCCCGACGCCGGCATTCCGCCGTCCAGCGCGGCGGACAGCGGCAGCGCGACCGTGCCGCGCACGGCCTGGATGCCGTCGTGGCCGATCGCCCACCAGCGCTTGTCGCTGCCGAGGAGCGACTGGGCGTCCCGGGCCAGCCGGGAGGCCAGCGGATAGAACACCCGCAGCGGAGTGTCATGACGGGAGTGGCAGGCGATCACGGGCCCGTCGACCCGTCCCTGGAGATCGCGCAACGCCCCGCCCCTGCCCGGATCGTGCGGCAGGCTCGCCGCGAACGCGTAGTGGGAGAAAGCCCCTTGGAGCAGCGTCACCGACTTCACGTTCCGCGCACCGACGGGCAGCCCGCGCAGCGCGTACGCGACGAGCCGGGCGCCCATGCTGTGTCCGACGAGGTGGATCCGCAGACCGGGGGAGGAGCGGGCGAGAGCGCTGAGGAGGGGGCCGAGCCCCCGCTCGCCGACGGTGCCGGCCCGCCGCTTCATCGTGTAGTACGTGGCCTGGCGCAGCGCCTCGCGCGCACCCTTCCAGTAGCGCCCGAACCGGCCGCCGAACGCCTCGCGCGGAGTGGGCACGGCGCCCGGACCCGCCGCCTCGTCCAAGGCGTCGGCGAACATGGCGCAGACCGCGACGGGATCGCCCAGGAGGAAGTCGGGCACCTCCGGCGCTCCCGGGCCTACCGCGAAGCCCGCCGATGCCGAGCCGGTGTCGGTCAACTCGCGCAGCAGATCGCCGAATTCGGTGAACGCGGCCTCGTCGTCGGGCTGTTCCCGCAGCAGGACGGCGAGCCGCTCCACCACCGGCCCCTTGCCGGGATGCGCCGCCGCCACCGCCTCGAAGTCGGGGATCGGCTCGTCCGAGAACATGATCGACGGCCAGACCGCCCCCACGTACCCGACCTGTGCATCGGGCCGCAGCAGCTGGGGGAAGGGGGCGAAGAACGCCGCGAAGAGACGGTCGGCCACGGAGGGGGTGTTGTTCCAGCCGTGGGCGAACATCACCAGATCCGTGACCCCCCGCGCGGCCAGGGCCGAGAGCGCCTCGCGCTGCCCGGCCGCGCCGTCGCCGTCCTTGTCGAAGGTGATCTCCCGGTACGGCTCCACACTCATCCCGGCCATGGCCTGCCCCGTCCCTCCGCGTCGAGGTGCGCTGCTCCACGGGCATTGTGCCCGCGCGGGGGTGCGGCCAGACGTCCGGCGCGGGCGCGCCGCCGAGACTCCACCGGTCGTCAGGGGGTCGAGCCCACCCGTTCAGCGGTAGAGCAGGTACTCCTCGCGCACGGCGCGGAAGGCGGCCAGGTCCGAGGCCCACGCGCCCACCACCTCGTCCGTGTCGGCGCCCGTGTCGATCAGGGTGCGCACGCGGGTCGAGCCGGTCAGCTTGTCGATCCAGTGGTCGGGGCGCCAGGCGAAGCCGCTCCACGACCGCTTGGCGCTGACCAGCAGCCCGATGCCGGTGCGTACGGGGTCGAACGCCGCTCGGTCGTGCACCTGGACCTGGACCCCGCCGACCGTCCTCCCCTGGAACTTCGAGAAGGTGGGGGCGAAGTACGCCTCACGGAACCGCACGCCCGGCAGCTCCAGGGCGTTCGCCGCCTCCGCCCAGCGCCGGTCGACGCCCTCGGCGCCGAGGAGTTCGAAAGGCCGGGTCGTGCCCCGCCCCTCGGAGAGGTTGGTGCCTTCGAAGAGGCAGGTGCCGGGGTAGACGAGCGCGGTGTCGGGCGTCGGCATGTTGGGGCTCGGCGGCACCCACGGCAGCCCGGTCGCGTCGAAGAACTCCGCGCGCCGCCAGCCCGACATCCGCACCGTCTCCAGCTCCACCGGCTTCGTGAGGAACTCGCCGTTGAACAGCCGGGCCAGCTCCGCCACCGTCATCCCGTGCGCCTGCGCGATCGGCTCCCGCCCCACGAAGGTCGCGAACGCCCGGTGGAGGACGGGGCCGAGCGCCGCCCGCCCGGTCACCGGGTTCGGCCGGTCCAGGACGACGAACCGTTTCCCCGCCAGCGAGGCGGCCACCATGCAGTCGTACAGCGTCCAGATGTAGGTGTAGAAGCGCGCGCCCACGTCCTGGATGTCGAAGACGACCGTGTCCACACCGGAGGCGGAGAAGACGTCCGCGAGCGGCTGACCGCTCTTCAGATACGTGTCGTAGACGGGCAGTCCGGTCGCCGGATCGTCGTGGCGGCCCTCGGAGCCGCCCGCCTGCGCGGTGCCCCGGAAGCCGTGCTCGGGGCCGAA
Organism: Streptomyces sp. NPDC093600; assembly: GCF_044764755.1. Classification (NCBI taxonomy): domain Bacteria; kingdom Bacillati; phylum Actinomycetota; class Actinomycetes; order Kitasatosporales; family Streptomycetaceae; genus Streptomyces; species Streptomyces sp. NPDC093600. The sequence continues at coordinate 322,089 of NZ_JBIWIU010000004.1, read as the reverse complement.
GACGGCGACGAGGTCGACGCGGTCGTCGGCGTGCATGACGTCGACGATGTGGCGGACGTCGGAGGTGATCCCGGTCGGGTTGGTGACGACGCCGACCCGCTCCCCGGCGAGCGGGGCGTAACCGTCGGCGGCCAGCCGCGCGAAACCGGTGCGGACCCGGTGGGGCCGGTCGTGCGCGACGGCGGCGGGCGCCCCGACGGCCGCGGCGCCCAGCCCCAGCACGCCGCCGGCGGCGAGCAGACCGCGTCTCGACAGGTTCGACGGGCTCATACGGAAACCTCCCTGATCGCCTTCCCTGACATGGCCACGCACGCTAGCGCTTGGACCGCCCGCCGGGAACGAGGCGTGCGCGGCGTGCCCCCGGCGAAGAGGGCTTCCCAGGCAACATACCGACTGGTTAGTCTGCTCATACTGTCGCAACGGAGAGGCGGGTCCCGATGAGTACGGTGCAGGGCGCTGGAGTGGTCGTCACGGGCGCGGGGGGCGGAATCGGGGCCACGCTGGCCCGCCGCTTCGCCGCCGAGGGGGCCCGGGTCGTCGTCAACGACCTCGACCCCGGCCGGATCAAGGCCGTCGCCGAGGAGATCGGCGGCACCGCCGTGCCCGGCGACGCCTCCGCGATCGTCGACGAGGCCCGCGAGGCGCTCGGCGGCACCGTCGACGTGTGGTGCGCCAACGCCGGACTCGCCTCACCGGGCGACGCCTTCGCCGACGAGGCCGTCTGGGCCGCCGCCTGGGACGTCAACGTCATGGCCCACGTCCGCGCGGCCCGTGCCCTGCTGCCCGACTGGCTGGAACGCGGCAGCGGCCGCTTCGTCTCCACCGTCTCCGCCGCCGGCCTGCTCACCATGGTCGGCGCCGCGCCCTACAGCGTCTCCAAGCACGGCGCGTACGCCTTCGCCGAATGGCTCTCCCTCACCTACCGCCACCGTGGCGTCAAGGTCCACGCCATCTGCCCCCAGGGCGTGCGTACGGACATGCTCACCGCCGCCGGATCGGCCGGCGAACTCGTCCTCGCCCCCACCGCGATCGAACCCGAGGACGTCGCCGACTCCCTCTTCGACGCCATAGAGGCCGACCGCTTCCTCGTCCTGCCCCACCCCGAGGTCGCCGACTACTACCGGGCCCGCGCCACCGACCCGGAACGCTGGCTGGGCAACATGAACCACATCCAGCGGAAGTGGGAAGGCGGGCGCCGATGACCACGAAGGAGTCGGTCTACGCGGCGATGCCCTGGCTGGCGCAGCTCAGCGAGGCCCAGCGGGCGCCCCTCTCCCCGCCGCCCACCGTCCTCCACGCCTTCCGGGCCGCCGCCGCCCGCACCCCCGAGCACCCGGCCCTCGCCTATTTCGACGCCCGGCTGACCTACCGCGAGACCGACGCCCTGTCCGACTCCGTCGCCGGCCACCTCGCCGCCCGCGACGTGGAGCGCGGCGACCGCGTCGCGATCATGCTTCAGAACAGCCCGCACTTCGTCCTCGCCCTGCTCGGCGCCTGGAAGGCGGGCGCCACCGTCGTCCCGCTCAACCCGATGTACAAGTCCGGTGAAGTCGGCCACGCCCTGCGGGACTCCGGGGCCACCGCGCTGATCTGCTCCGACCGCGCCTGGGTGGACCATCTGCGGGAGACCGCCGCCGACTCTCCCGTACGGACCGCGCTCACCGCCTGCGAACGCGACCTGCAGACCCGCGACGACCCCCGGGTCCTCGGCTTCGACCGCGTCACCACCGACGTCGACGACCTGCTCGCCGTCGCCCGCGCCGGACACCCGGCCCCCGCCGACCGCGAGCTCGACGGCGACGACGTGGCCCTGATCAGCTACACCTCCGGCACCAGCGGCACCCCCAAGGGCGCGCTCAACCTCCACCGGGGTGTGATCCACAACGCCGAACGCCAGCGCACCGGGCACCCCGTCCCGCCCGGCGCCGGCTACTTCGCGCTCGCCCCGCTCTTCCACATCACCGGCCTCGTCTGCGAGCTCGCCGCCTGCTTCGCCAACGCAGGCACCCTCGTCCTCGCCTACCGCTTCGACGCCGGCGTGGTCCTGGACGCCTTCCTGGAGCACCGGCCCGCCTACACCGTCGGCCCCTCCACCGCCTTCATGGCGCTCGGCGCCCACCCCGCGGCCACCCGCGACCACTTCTCCTCCTTCCTGGTCCTCTCCTCGGGCGGCGCCCCGCTGCCACCCGCCCTGGTGGAGACGTTCCGCGCCCGCTTCGGCCCGTACATCCGCAACGGCTACGGCCTCACGGAGTGCACCGCGCCCTGCGCCTCCGTACCGCCGGAGAAGGAGGCGCCCGTCGACCCCGCCTCCGGAACCCTCTCCGTCGGCGTCCCCGGACCCGACACCGTCGTCCGCGTCCTGGACGAGACCGGCGCCGAGGTCCCCTTCGGCGCGCAGGGCGAGATAGCGGTCCGCGGCCCCCAGGTCGTCCCCGGCTACTGGGGCCTGCCCGAGGCCACCGCCGCCACCTTCCCCGACGGGGAGCTGCGGACCGGAGACATCGGCTTCATGGACCCGGACGGCTGGCTCTACGTCGTCGACCGGAAGAAGGACATGATCAACGCCTCCGGCTTCAAGGTCTGGCCACGGGAGGTGGAGGACGTCCTCTACACCCACCCGGCGGTCCGCGAGGCAGCCGTCGTCGGCATCCCCGACGCCTACCGCGGGGAGACGGTCAAGGCGTACGTGAGCCTGCGCCCGGGGGCCAGCGCCGAGCCCGCCGAGCTCTCCGCCTACTGCGAGCAGCGGCTCGCCGCGTACAAGTATCCGCGCGAGGTCGAGATCCTGGCGGAGCTGCCCAAGACGACAAGTGGGAAGATCCTCCGAAGGGAACTTCGTTCCCCCCGATGACGACGAGCACGACGGAAAGGCGGCGGAGCATGGCCAGGACGACGGACGGGAGCGGCACGCCCGTCCCCCAGAGGCTGCTGGCCGCCGCCACCCGGCTCTTCGCGGAGCGGGGGTACGACCGCACCTCCGTCCAGGAGATCGTGGAAGCGGCGGGCGTCACCAAGGGCGCGCTCTACCACTACTTCGGCTCCAAGGAGGACCTCCTCCAAGAGGTCTACTCCCGGGTGCTGCGCCTCCAGCAGGAGCGGCTCGACGCCTTCGCGGACGCCGACGCCCCCGTGGAGCGGCGGCTGCGCGACGCCGCCGCCGACGTCGTCGTCACCACGATCGACAACCTCGACGACGCGTCGATCTTCTTCCGCTCCATGCACCACCTCAGCCCGGAGAAGAACAAGCAGGTACGGGCGGAGCGCCGCCGCTACCACGAACGCTTCCGCGCCCTGATCGAGGAGGGCCAGCAGGCCGGGGTCTTCTCCACCGCGACCCCGGCCGACCTGGTCGTCGACTACCACTTCGGCTCGGTGCACCACCTGTCGACCTGGTACCGCCCGGACGGCCCGCTCACCCCGCAGCAGGTCGCCGACCAGCTCGCCGACCTGCTGCTGAGGGCGCTGCGGCCCTAGGGGATCCGCCCTACAGGTACTTCTTGATCTCCCGGCGCGCCAGCGAGCGCTGGTGCACCTCGTCGGGGCCGTCCGCCAGCATCAGCGTCCGCGCCCCGGCCCAGAGCTCGGCCAGCGGGAAGTCCTGCGAGACACCGCCCGCGCCGTGGACCTGCACCGCCTTGTCGAGGATCTCGACCACCGCGCGCGGGGTCGCGATCTTGATGGCCTGGATCTCCGTGTGCGCGCCCCGGTTGCCGACGGTGTCCATCAGCCAGGCGGTCTTGAGGACGAGGAGCCGCAGCTGCTCGACCGTCACCCGGGCGTCGGCGATCCAGTTCTGCACCACCCCCTGCTGGGCGATCGGCTTGCCGAACGCCGTACGCGACACCGCCCGGCGGCACATCAGCTCGATGGCCCGCTCCGCCATGCCGATCAGCCGCATGCAGTGGTGGATGCGGCCCGGGCCGAGGCGGGCCTGGGCGATCGCGAAGCCGCCGCCCTCCTCGCCGATCAGGTTCGAGGCCGGGACGCGGACGTCGTGGAAGAGGACCTCCGCGTGACCGCCGTGGGAGTGGTCCTCGTAGCCGTACACCTGCATCGCACGGCGCACCTCGACTCCCGGGGTGTCGCGCGGCACCAGGATCATCGACTGCTGGCGGCGGACGTCCGGGCCGTCGGGGTCGGTCTTGCCCATCACGATGAAGATCCGGCAGTCGGGGTTCATCGCACCGGAGATGTACCACTTCCGGCCGTTGACGACGTAGTCCCCGCCGTCCCGCTCGATCCGGGTCTCGATGTTCGTCGCGTCCGACGAGGCCACCTCCGGCTCCGTCATCGCGAACGCCGAGCGGATCTCCCCGGCCAGCAGCGGCTCCAGCCACTGCTTCTTCTGCGCCTCGTCGCCGAATTGGGCGAGCACCTCCATGTTGCCGGTGTCCGGGGCGGCGCAGTTGAGCGCCGTGGGGGCCAGCTGCGGGCTGCGGCCGGTGATCTCGGCCAGCGGCGCGTACTGGAGGTTGGTCAGCCCCGCCCCGTGCTCCGCGTCCGGCAGGAAGAGGTTCCACAGCCCCTGGCGCCTGGCCTCGGCCTTCAGCTCCTCCACGATCCGCGGGGTGTCCCACGGCGAGGCGAGCAGCGCCCGCTGCTCGTGGGCGACCTGCTCGGCGGGGTAGACGTGCTCGTCCATGAAGGCGAGCAGCTTCGCCCGCAGCTCCTCGGTGCGCGCGTCGAATGCGAAGTCCATGGCGGATCAGCCTTCCTGGAGGGTGGTGAGGCCGTGCTCGATGAAGACGGGGACGAGTTCGCCGATGCGGTCGAAGCCGGCGCCGACGGTCTGGCCGAGGGTGTAGCGGTAGTGGATGCCCTCCAGGATCACGGCGAGCTTGAACCAGGCGAAGGCCGTGTACCAGGAGATGGCGGAGGTGTCGCGGCCCGAGCGGGCGGCGTACCGCTCGATCAGTTCCTGGGGCGCGGGGTGTCCGGCGGCCGCCGCGGTCGTGCTGACGGGGGAGTGGGGGATGTCCAGCCTCGCGCTGTACATCACCAGCAGCCCGAGGTCGGTCAGCGGGTCGCCGAGGGTGGACATCTCCCAGTCCAGGACGGCCTTGATGCGGTCGTCCTCGCCGATCAGCACGTTGTCGAGGCGGTAGTCGCCGTGCACGACGGTCGGGGCGGGGGAGGCGGGCAGGCCGCGGCCGAGGCCGGCGTGGAGCTCGTCGATCCCGGGCAGCTCGCGGTCGCGCGAGGCGTCGAGCTGCTTGCCCCACCGGCGCAGCTGCCGGTCGAGGAAGCCCTCGGGGCGGCCGAAGTCGCCGAGGCCGACCTCGGCGGGGTCGACGGCGTGCAGATCGACGAGGGTGTCGACCAGTCCGAGGACGGCGGCCCGGGTCCGCTCGGGGCCGAGCGGGGCGAGCTGGCCGGCCGAGCGGTACGGCGTTCCGTCGACGAACTCCATGACGTAGAAGGGGGCTCCGAGGACGCTGTCGTCCTCGCAGAGCAGCACCGTCTCCGGGACCGGCACGGCCGTCGGGTGCAGGGCGCTGATCACCCGGTGCTCGCGCTTCATATCGTGCGCGGTGGCGAGGACATGGCCGAGCGGAGGCCGGCGCACCACCCACCTGCCGGTGCCGTCACTGACGACGTAGGTGAGATTGGACCGGCCGCCCTCGATCAGCCGGGCGGTGAGCGGCCCGGCCACAAGACCGGGCCGCTCGCGGTCGAGGAACCCGCGCAGCTGCTCGGGGTCGAGGCCCGGCGGGGGCACCTCCCGCGTCGCGGACTGCGGGGGAGGGGCTGAGCTCATCGTGCGTACCTCCGGAAGCGGTCATGGGGTCGGCGCCCATGATGACCGACCAGTCGGTATGTCGTCCAGGGCGGGACCTGAAATGCCCTTCCGGGGTCTGGCCCACGGATCTGCCCCATGAATAGGGTTCACATATGGATTCAGAGCTGCTCGTCGAGGAAGTCCGGCTGACCCCGATCCTCATCCCCGACCCCCCGCTGCTCAACACCCAGGGAGTCCACCAGCCCTACGCGCCCCGGCTCATCGTCGAAGTGGTCACGCGCGGCGGTGTCAGCGGCCTGGGCGAGACCTACGGCGACACCCGGTACCTGGAGCCGGCCCGGCCCCTTGCCGAGGCACTGCCCGGCCGCTCGGTCACGGACGTGAACGGCCTGTTCGCGCTCGCCCGTCAGGTGTGCGGGGAGCCGAGCGCCACCGACGGGCGGGTCGACGCGGGCGGGCTGCGGGGCGCGCAGACGGCGGACAAGCTCCGGCTCTCCGTCGTCTCCGCCTTCGAGGTGGCCTGCCTGGACGCCCTCGGCAAGACGCTCGGCCTCCCGGTCCACGCCCTGCTCGGCGGCAAGGTCCGCGACTCCGTCGAGTACAGCGCCTATCTCTTCTACCGCTGGGCCACCCACCCCGACGGCGGAGAGGCGGACGGTTGGGACGCGGCGCTCGACCCCGCCGGCGTCGTCGCCCAGGCCCGCCGATTCGACCGTATGTACGGCTTCCGCTCGTTCAAGCTCAAGGGGGGCGTCTTCCCTCCGGAGCGGGAGATCGCCGCGATCCGGGCTCTGGCGGAGGCGTTCCCCGGCCGCCCGCTCCGTCTCGACCCCAACGGCGCCTGGTCCGTGGAGACCTCCCTCGCCGTGGCACGGGAGCTGAAGGACGTCCTGGAGTACCTGGAGGACCCCGCGAGCGGTACGGAGCCGATGGCCGAGGTCGCGGCCCGTACGGACGTACCGCTCGCGACCAACATGTGCGTCACCACCTTCGAGGAGGTGCCGGAGGCCTTCTCCCGTGACGCGGTACGGATCGTGCTCTGCGACCACCACTACTGGGGCGGGCTTCACCGCACCCGCGAACTCGCCGCGCTCTGCCGCACGTACGGCGTCGGCCTGTCGATGCACTCCAACACCCACCTCGGCATCAGCCTCGCCGCCATGACGCAGGTCGCCGCCACCCTTCCCGACCTGCACCACGCCTGCGACACGCACTACCCGTGGCAGACCGAGGACGTCGTCACCGTCCGGCCCGTCTTCCGCGACGGCCGGCTCGCGGTCTCGGACGCCCCGGGCCTCGGCGTCGAACTGGACCGGGACCGGCTCGCGGCCCTGCACCGCCGCTGGCTCGACGACGACGGCACGATGCGCGACCGCGACGACGCGGCGGCGATGCGGGTGGCGGACCCGGACTGGCGGACACCGGACGTCCCCCGCTGGTGACGCGGCCCGCGCGGCGATCGCAAGCGGGACTCCCATGCCCGACCGCCCGGCCGGGGGAGTCCCGCTTGCGAGGTGCGGGCCTGACCTCGATGGTTCGGGGTATGAAGGCGATCAGCTACAGCCGGTACGGCGGGCCCGAGGTGCTCGAGTACGGCGAACGGCCCGACCCGAAGGTCGGACCGGACGACGTGCTCGTCAAGGTGCGTGCGGCGGCCGTGAACCCCGTCGACCGGAAGGCGCAGGCCGGATACCTCGACGGGATGATCGACGCCGTCTTCCCCGTGATCCCCGGCTGGGACGTCTCCGGAGTCGTCGTGCAGCCCGGCGTCTCCGTCCCGGAGCTCGCCGTCGGTGACGAGGTCATGGGCTATGTCCGCGAGGACTTCCTCTCCCGTGGCACCTTCGCCGAGTACGTCGCCGCGCCCGTCCGCACCCTGGCCCGCAAGCCCCGCACCATGGGCTTCGAGGAGTCGGCGGCCCTGCCGCTGGCCGGGCTCACCGCCTATCAGGTGCTCCACCAGGCGCTGTCCGTGCGCTCGGGCGAGACCGTCCTCGTGCACGCGGCGGCCGGCGGCGTCGGCTCCATGGCCGTCCAGATCGCCCGCCACCTCGGCTGCCGGGTCATCGGCGCGGCCCGCGAGTCGGGCCAGGACCGGATCAGGGAGCTGGGCGCCGAGCCGGTCCTCTACGACGAGCACACCTTCGCCAAACAGGTCCGCGCCCTGGCCCCGGCGGGCGTCGACGCGGTCCTGGACACCATCGGAGGCCCGTTCCTCAAGATCAGCCCGGAGGTGCTGGCACCCGAGGGCCGCCTGGCCTCGGTCGCCGACGGCGAGGTCATCGGCCTCGGCGGCCGCTACTTCTGGGTCCGCCCGGACCGCGACGACCTGGCCGCGCTCGCCACCCTGGCCGAGGAGGGCGTCCTGACGGTCCGGGTGGCGAAGGCCTTCCCGCTGGAGCGGGCGGCCGACGCCCAGCGGGCCAACGCGGAGGGCGGCCTGAACGGAAAGGTCGTGGTCACGGTGGAGTGGCCGACCGACGCCACCTGAACCACTCGAACGGCCAGGGCCCGTTCAGACCACGACCGCCACGGCGAACCCGGCCAGCGCGATCGTGCACACGGCCGCGAGGACCGCGCCCCGGTGCGAGAACGGCCGGGGCCGCGCCGCTTCCAGGGACCGGATACGGCGGTGGGCGACGGCCAGGAACGCGATCCAGACCAGCGCCGACAGCGCGGCCCCCGCCACTCCGGCCGCCGTGATGTCGTCATGGATGGCCTGCTTCGCGGCGAGGACCGCCACGACCGTGCAGGTCAGCGTCGTACGCCGCCACGCCAGCCGCGTCCGCTCGGGCTGCAGCCCCGGATCCCGTACCTCCGTCACCGCCCGGCCCAGCCGAAGACGACGACCACGACCATCGTGAGCGCCACCACGGCCACCGCCAGGCTCAGCACCGTCGGGAACCGTGACACCGGCAGATCCTCACCCCGGCGCATCGCCCGCTCGCACCGCACCCAGTGGTTCACCGCCCGCAGCGCGCACAGCGCCCCCGCGCCCAGCAGGGCCAGCGCCAGCCCGACCCGTACCCCCCAGCGCAGATCCGGCAGGAACTGGTCGACGGCGAAACCGCCGCCGACGAGCGCGAGCGCGGTCCGGATCCAGGCGAGGAAGGTGCGCTCGTTGGCCAGCGAGAAGCGGTAGTCGGGGGTCTCGCCCTCGTCACGGATCCGCCGCGGCGCGAACCACAACCGCAGGCTCTGTACGAAGTCGCTCACCGGGGCACCCTATCCGCCGGCGCGCTCTCCGCCCGTCCCTCCCGGTTCGCCGGCCGAGCGGCCCGCCCGGAGCGCGGACATCCGCTGATAGGCCGCCAGACCGTCCGGCACCCACTCCCATGTGGCGAGCCGGGCGGCCACCTCCTCCTCCGGCAGGAAGGCGTGCCAGGCGACCTCCGTCGCCTGCGGGTTCACCGGCAGCTCGCACCGCACCTCGTACACGGCCGACCACCACTTCCCGGCGACGCCCCCCGAGTCGTGGAGGAAGCGGAACAGCGGCTCGGGGCGGGGCAGTCCGCTCACACCGAGCTCCTCCTCGGCCTCGCGCAGCGCCGCCGCGTCGTACGACTCGCCCGCCCCGAGGACCCCGCCGACGAACATGTCGTACAGCGAGGGGAAGAGGAGCTTCGTGGGGGTGCGGCGATGCACGAAGATCCGGTCCTCGGCATCCCGTACCAGGACGAAGGCGCAGCGGTGGATCAGGCCGCGCGCGTACACCTCGCCGCGCGGGGCCTGACCGATCACCTCGTCGTTCTCGTCGACGACGTCCAGGATCTCTTCAGCGGGGTCGGTCATGCCGCCATGAAACCACCGGTCCGCCGACCGCCCGCGGGCACCGCCCCATCTCGCATAACGAGAGCGTTTCTCTCCGTCGGAACGGTTGACTCGATACATTCGTGTATCCAATAGTCGGGCCATGTCCTACGACGCTGATGTGATCGTGATCGGGGCCGGCCTCGCGGGGCTCGTCGCCACCGCCGAACTGGTGGACGCCGGGCGGAGCGTCATCCTGCTCGACCAGGAGCCCGAGCAGTCCATCGGCGGCCAGGCGCACTGGTCCTTCGGCGGACTCTTCCTCGTCGACTCGCCCGAACAGCGCCGCCTGCGGATCAGGGACAGCCACGCGCTCGCCCTCCAGGACTGGCTCGGCACCGCCGGGTTCGACCGCGACGAGGACCGGTGGCCGAGGAAGTGGGCCGAGGCGTACGTCGACTTCGCGGCGGGCGAGAAACGCTCCTGGCTGCACGCGCGCGGGGTGCGCTTCTTCCCCGTGGTGGGCTGGGCCGAGCGCGGCGGGTACGACGCCAGCGGCCACGGCAACTCGGTGCCCCGCTTCCACATCACCTGGGGTACGGGACCGGGCCTGGTCGCCCCCTTCGAGCGCCGCGTCCGCGAGGGCGTCGCCGCGGGCCGCGTGCAGCTCCGCTTCCGCCACCGCGTGACCGCCCTCGGCCGTACGGCGGGAGCCGTCGACACCGTCAGCGGCGAGATCCTGGAACCGTCCGCCGCCGCACGCGGCACCGCGAGCAGCCGCGAGGTGACGGGTGCCTTCGCCTACCGGGCCCAGGCGGTGATCGTCACCTCGGGCGGCATCGGCGGCAACCACGACCTCGTGCGCCGGCAGTGGCCGAAGCGGCTCGGCACCCCGCCCGCGAAGCTGCTCTCCGGCGTGCCCGCCCATGTCGACGGGCTGATGCTCGGCATCGCGGAAAAGGCCGGCGCCCACCACATCAACCGCGACCGGATGTGGCACTACACCGAGGGCATCGAGAACTGGAATCCGATCTGGGCCCGGCACGGCATCCGCATCCTGCCCGGCCCGTCCTCGCTCTGGCTGGACGCGCGCGGCCGACGGCTGCCCGTCCCCCTCTTCCCCGGCTTCGACACCCTCGGCACGCTCGAACACATCACGCGCACCGGGTACGACCACACCTGGTTCGTGCTCGACCGGCGGATCATCGGCAAGGAGTTCGCCCTCTCCGGTTCCGAGCAGAACCCCGACCTGACCGGCAAGTCGATCCGCGACGTCATCGGCCGCGCGCGGCAGGACGTGCCCGGCCCGGTGAAGGCGTTCATGGACAAGGGCGTGGACTTCGTTGTCGAGAACGACCTGTCCGCCCTCGTCCGGGGCATGAACGCGCTCACCGACGAGCCGCTCATCGACGAGGCGGAGCTCCGGCGCGAGATCACCGCCCGCGACCGCGAGATCGCCAACCCCTTCACCAAGGACCTCCAGGTGATGGCGGTCCGGGGAGCCCGCAAGTACCTGGGCGACAAGCTGATCCGTACGGCGGCCCCGCACCGGATCCTCGATCCGAAGGCCGGCCCGCTGATCGCCGTACGGCTGAACATCCTCACCCGCAAGTCGCTCGGCGGCCTGGAGACCGACCTGTCGTCACGGGTGCTGACGGAAGGCGGAGAGGCGCTGGAAGGGCTGTACGCGGCGGGCGAGGCAGCCGGCTTCGGCGGCGGCGGTGTCCACGGCTACCGCTCCCTGGAGGGTACCTTCCTCGGTGGCTGCGTCTTCTCCGGCCGCGCGGCGGGCCGCGCCGCCGCGAAGGCGGTCGGCTAGGGCCGTGGTGCCGCCGGGCTTGCGCGGCGCGTCGGCGGGTACGACCCCTGCCGTACGGATGTCGCGGAAGCGGCCGAAGAGCGAGGAGTGTCAGAAGTGATTCGAAAGCTGCAGGCGGTAGCGCTGGACTGCGCCGATCCGGTACGGCTCGCGGGGTTCTACGCGGAACTGCTCGGCGGCCGGGTGGTCGCGGACGCCGGCGACGACGACTGGGTCGAGGTGCACGGGTTCGAGGGGACACCGCTGGCCTGCCAGCGGGTGGACGGCTACCGACCGCCCGAATGGCCCGGCCAGGGGCGCCCGCAACAACTCCACCTGGACTTCGACGTGGACGATCTCGACGGTGAGGAGAAGCGTGCGCTCGCCCTCGGCGCGACCGTGCTGGAGCGGACGGACCAGCTCCGCCCGGGGGCCAACTGGCGGGTCTACGCGGACCCGGCCGGCCATCCGTTCTGCCTCTGCCTCCACTGAGTCCACCGGACCCCCTGCCCTGGCTGCCAGGCGGTGGACGCGACCCTAGGGCGCGTCCCGCCTCGCGGTCGGCCGCTTCGGTGACTCCTCGGAGGCGGGCGCGAGCCGTTCCACCACCCGGAAGCGCTCCGCCACCACCATGGTCGCGTCGTCGACCGTGAACGCCGGGTCGCCCATCGCCTCGCGCATCTCGTCGCTGTGCCAGAAACGCTCGTGGTCGGCCCGCCACTCGGCCACCGACGTGTGTCCCTCGCCCTCGTCGAGCGCGTGCTGGAGATCGACGTCACCCAGCGGCAGGACCCGTACCTCCGTCACCTCCACGATCGCCACCTCGCGCCCGTCGGAGTCGATGAGCGCCGAGCGCTCGCCCACTTCGGGCAGCTCCTCCTTCTCCGCCTCCCACTCGGCGAAGAGCCCGGTCGTCGAGGTCTTCTCGCCGGAGAGCACCGCGGCCACGAGCCGGTCCCGCAGCGGTCCGGGAAAGGCGAGCAGGAACGGTTTCAGCGCATGAGGGCCGGTCATGGCCGACAGTGTGTCAGCCACGACCGGCCCGCGCCGCTCGATTTCGTACGGCTACGACATCAGGGTTCGTACGGCTACGACACCAGGGGTTCGGGCGGCTACAACACCAGCGAGAGCAGCAGCACGAAGACGATGCCGACGACCGAGATGATGGTCTCCATCACCGACCAGGTCTTGATCGTCTGGCCGACGTTCATCCCGAAGTACTCCTTCACCAGCCAGAACCCCGCGTCGTTCACATGGCTGAAGAAGAGCGATCCGGCACCGATCGCAAGGACCAGCAGCGCGCTCTCGCTCGCCGACATGCCCTCGGCGAGCGGGGCCACCAGACCGGCGGCCGAGATCGTCGCCACCGTCGCCGAGCCCGTCGCGAGCCGGATCGCCACCGCGATCAGCCAGGCGAGCAGCAGCGCGGGGATCGACCAGTCCTTGGAGAAGTCCAGGATCATCTGGCCCACGCCGACGTCGATCAGGGTCTGCTTGAAGCCGCCGCCCGCACCGACGATCATCAGCACGCCCGCGATCGGGGCGAGGGACTTCTCGACGGTCGTGGAGAGCCGCTGCCGGCTGAAGCCGGCCGCGCGGCCCAGGGTGAACAGACCGACGATCACGGCCGCGAGCAGCGCGATCAGCGGCGAGCCGATGACGTCGGTGACCTTCTGCAGACCGTTGGCCGGGTCGTCGACGACGATGTCGACCAGCGCCTTGACCAGCATCAGGACGACCGGCAGCAGCACCGTGGCGACGGTGGCGCCGAAACCGGGGCGCTTCTCCAGGTCCTCCGACGGCCGGGCCGGGATCATGTTCTCGGGTGCCGGGATGTCCACCCAGCGCGCGGCGTACCGGGCGAAGAGCGGACCGGCGATGATCACGGTCGGGATGGCGACGAGGACGCCCAGCGCGAGGGTGATGCCGAGGTTGGCGCCGAGCGCGTCGATGGCGACCAGCGGTCCGGGGTGCGGCGGGATCAGCCCGTGCATCACGGACAGGCCGGCGAGGGCGGGGACACCGATCCGCATCAGCGAATAGTTTCCGCGCTTGGCGACCAGCAGCACCACCGGGATCAGCAGCACGATGCCGACCTCGAAGAACAGCGGCAGGCCGATGACGGAGGCGATCAGCACCATCGCCCACGGCATGGCCCGGCCGCCCGCCCTGGCGAGGATCGTGTCGACGATCTGGTCGGCGCCCCCGGAGTCCGCGAGCAGCTTGCCCAGGATCGCGCCGAGGGCGATCAGCACGCCCACACCCGCGACGGTGTTGCCGAGCCCGGTGGTGAAGGAGCCGATGGTCGCCGCGAGCGGGGCGCCGGCGAAGGCGCCCAGGCCCAGGGACCCGATGGTCAGCGCCAGGAAGGCGTGCAGCTTGAACTTGGTGATGAGCAGGACGATGACGGCGATGCCCGCGAGCACGGCTATGCCCAGCTGGGCGTTGCCGGCCGAGGTGATCGGCTCGACGGCGTCCGCTGCCAGCATCTCGACGCTGAGACTGGTCACGGCGGGTTCCTTAGGTGACGGGTGGGCGGAGGAAGCTACGGGAGGTGGGGCGTACGGGCTGCGGTGGACAGGCCCGGGGCCGCGAGCGCGCGCAGCGCGGCGACGGCCCGGTCGGTGATCTCCTCGGGGCATCCGGAGACATCGACGGCGACGCCGGCCTCGTCGTCCTGGAGGGGCTGCAGGGCGGCGAACTGCGAGTCCAGGAGCGCGGTCGGCATGAAGTGGCCCCTGCGGGCCGTCATCCGCCGCTCGATCAGCTCGCGCTCGCCGGTCAGATGGAGGAAGACCACCCCGGGGGCCGCCGCCCGGAGCCGGTCCCGGTAGATCCGCTTGAGCGCGGAGCTGCTCACCACGCCGCCGCGCCCCGCCCTGCCGTGCGCCCACTGTCCGATCGCGTCGAGCCAGGGGCCGCGGTCCTCGTCGTCCAGCGGGACACCGGCCGACATCTTGGCGACGTTCGCGGCCGGATGGAAGTCGTCGCCCTCGGAGTAGGGGACGCCGAGCGCGTCGGCGACCAGCGGACCGATGGTGGTCTTGCCGGTGCCGGCGACGCCCATCACGACGACGACCGGGGGCGCCGGGCGTGCCGTCTGCGGGGTGGTGCTCATGGATGGTGCCTCGCTGTCTTCTTCGACATCGATTCCGTCGCGCTCATGAAACCCATTGGGTACGACTTATTCAAGAGCCTGTGACTTAAAAGTCATACTTTTCGTTCGGGCTTTTCGTTCCCGCGTGGGGCCCCCGCATAGGCTGACCCCATGACGACACCGGCCCAGGGGCTCCACACACACGTCCTCGCCGCCCTGGGCCTCGCGATCACCGCGGGGGAGTATCCGCCCGGCAGCGTGCTGCGCACCGACGAGCTCGCCCAGCGCTTCGACGTCTCCCGGACGGTGGTCCGCGAGGTCGTGCGCGTCCTGGAATCCATGCACCTCGTCGAGTCCCGCCGCCGCGTGGGCGTGACCGTCCTGCCGACGCAGCAGTGGAACGTGTACGACCCCCAGGTCATCCGCTGGCGCCTGGCCGGCGCCGACCGTCCCCGCCAGCTGCGCTCGCTCACCGTCCTGCGCTCGGCGGTCGAACCGGTCGCGGCCGGCCTCGCCGCCGTCCACGCCACCCCCGAGCAGTGCCGCGAGCTGACCGAGCAGGCGCTCGGCATGGTCGCCACCTCGCGCGGCCGGCAGCTGGAGGCGTACCTCGTCCACGACATCGCCTTCCACCGGGTCGTGCTCAACGCCTCGGGCAACGAGATGTTCGCCAGGCTCGGGGACGTGGTGGCCGAGGTGCTCACCGGCCGCACGCACCACCAGGTGATGTTCGAGGACCCGGACCCCGCCGCCGTCACCCTCCACGTCCAGGTCGCCGAGGCGGTACGGGAGAGGGACGCGACCCGCGCCGAGGAGCTGACCCGCCAGATCGCGGTCGGCGCACTGAAGGAACTGGACGTTCTCGCGCCGTAAGACCTGCGGACCCCAGGCATTCGCTTGGAGGAACCTCAGAATTAGCTCAAATATGGGCGAGCAGTGACATTGGCCACTGCCGAATTCCCGCCTTGACGTGACGATGTGCGCTGGCCGTAAACGGTGGACGACCTCCACGCGCGGCCGGGTACCGCACAGACCCTCCCCCTCACGAAGGCGAACAACTCCATGAGTGACCGCATCTCCCCTGCGGCCGACACGCTGTCCGCCACGCCACCGGCACCGGCGGGCTCCCCCCACGTCGACGCCGGTGACGCCGGGTACCGCAAGGACCTGAAGTCCCGGCACATCAACATGATCGCCATCGGTGGCGCCATCGGAACCGGCCTGTTCCTCGGTGCCGGCGGCCGCATGGCCAACGCCGGGCCGTCCCTCTTCATCGCCTACGCGGTCTGCGGCGTCTTCGCCTTCTTCGTGGTGCGGGCCCTCGGTGAGCTGGTCCTGTACCGCCCCTCCTCCGGCGCCTTCGTCTCGTACGCCCGTGAGTTCATGGGCGAGAAGGGCGCCTACACCGCCGGCTGGCTGTACTTCCTGAACTGGTCGACGACCGCGATCGCCGACATCACCGCGGCCGCCACCTACGCCCACTTCTGGGCGATGTTCAGCGACGTCCCGCAGTGGATCCTGGCCCTGATCGCCCTCGCGGTCGTCCTCGCCGCCAACCTCATCTCGGTGAAGTACTTCGGCGAGATGGAGTTCTGGTTCGCGATCATCAAGGTCGGCGCCCTCGTCGCCTTCATGCTGATCGGCATCTTCCTGATCGTGACGTCGCACGACGTCGGCGGCCACACCCCGGGCTTCTCCACCATCACCGACAACGGCGGCATCTTCCCCAGCGGTGTCATGCCGATGCTGCTGCTGATCCAGGGTGTCGTCTTCGCGTACGCCTCCGTCGAGCTGTGCGGCGTCGCCGCCGGTGAGACCGAGAACCCCGAGAAGATCATGCCGCGGGCGATCAACTCGATCATGTGGCGCGTGGGCCTCTTCTACGTCGGTTCCGTCGTCCTGCTCGCGCTGCTGCTTCCGTACACCGCGTACTCCGGCGACCAGAGCCCCTTCGTCACGGTCTTCGACAAGCTCGGTGTCCCCGGCGCCGCCGGCGTCATGAACCTGGTCGTCCTCACCGCCGCGCTCTCCAGCCTCAACTCGGGTCTCTACTCGACCGGCCGGATCCTGCGCTCCATGTCCCTGGCGGGCTCCGCCCCCAAGTTCACCGGCGTCATGAACAAGGGCGGCGTCCCCTACGGCGGCATCCTGCTCACCGCCGCCTTCGGTGTCCTCGGTGTCGGGCTGAACTACGTCATGCCCGGCGAGGCCTTCGAGCTCGTGCTGAACTTCGCCTCCATCGGCATCATCGGCACCTGGGCCATGATCATGGTCTGTTCGCTGCTGTTCGTGAACCGCTCCAAGGAAGGGCTGGTCACCCGGCCCGGCTACCGGCTGCCCTGGGCGCCCTACACCCAGCTCGTCACGCTGTTCTTCCTCGGCTCGGTCCTCGTCCTGATGTGGATGGACGGCGGCATCAGCCGCACCACGGTGAACTGCCTCCCGCTCATCGCCCTGATGCTGGTCGGCGGCTGGTTCCTGGTCCGCAAGCGGGTCCGCGCGACCGCGGTCACGCACAAGGACTGAACCCGCTTCCGTCCCCGCGAATGACGAGACCCCCGCAGACGCGCTCTGCGGGGGTCTCGCGCCGCGTCAGGAGATAGTGGTACCCAAGAGCCTTACCAGCGAAGGGGTGTCTGCCATGCCGCAGCAAGTCCAGGGGGTCGTCGCACCCGGCAGGAACGAGCCCGTGAGGATCGAGACGATCCTGATCCCCGATCCCGGACCGGGTGAGGCCGTGGTGAGGATCCAGGCCTGCGGTGTCTGCCACACCGACCTCCACTACAAACAGGGCGGCATCAACGACGACTTTCCCTTCCTCCTCGGCCACGAGGCGGCGGGCGTCGTCGAGTCGGTCGGCGCGGGAGTGACCGACGTGGCCCCCGGCGACTTCGTCGTCCTCAACTGGCGCGCCGTGTGCGGCGCCTGCCGGGCCTGCCTGCGCGGCCGCCCCCAGTACTGCTTCGACACCCACAACGCGCGGCAGAAGATGACCTTGTCGGACGGGACGGAGCTCTCCCCGGCGCTCGGCATCGGCGCCTTCGCCGAGAAGACCCTCGTCGCCGCCGGCCAGTGCACCAAGGTCGACCCCTCCGTCGCCCCCGAGGTCGCCGGTCTCCTCGGCTGCGGCGTCATGGCCGGCATCGGCGCCGCCATCAACACAGGAGACGTCGGCCGCGGCGACACCGTCGCCGTCATCGGCTGCGGCGGCGTCGGCGACGCGGCCGTCGTCGGCTCCCGGCTCGCCGGAGCGGCGAAGATCATCGCCGTCGACATCGACGACCGCAAACTCCACACGGCACGCTCGATGGGCGCCACCCACACGGTCAACTCCCGTACCACCGACCCCGTCGAGGCCATCCGCGACCTCACCGGCGGCTTCGGCGCCGACGTCGTCATCGAGGCCGTCGGCCGCCCGGAGACGTACAAACAGGCCTTCTACGCCCGCGACCTCGCCGGCACCGTCGTCCTCGTCGGCGTCCCCACCCCCGAGATGACGCTGGAACTCCCGCTCCTCGACGTCTTCGGCCGCGGCGGCGCGCTCAAGTCGTCCTGGTACGGCGACTGCCTGCCGTCCCGGGACTTCCCCATGCTCATCGACCTGCACCAGCAGGGCCGCATCGACCTCGGCGCCTTCGTCACCGAGACCATCGGCCTCGGCGACGTGGAGAAGGCCTTCGCCCGCATGCACGACGGCGACGTCCTGCGCTCGGTGGTGGTCCTCTGATGGCCGCCCGCATCGACCATCTGGTCACCTCCGGCACCTTCTCGCTCGACGGCGGCACCTGGGACGTCGACAACAACGTCTGGATCGTGGGCGACGACTCGGAGGCGATCGTCATCGACGCCGCCCACGACGCCTCCGCCATCCTCGCGGCGCTCGACGGCCGCACCCTGCGCGCCATCGTCTGCACCCACGCGCACAACGACCACATCGACGCCGCACCGGCCCTCGCCGCCGCCACCGGCGCCCGGATCCTGCTCCACCCCGACGACCAGCCGCTGTGGAAGCAGACCCACCCCGACCACACCCCGGACGGCGACCTCACCGACGGCCAGACCCTGACCATCGCGGGGACGGACCTCAAGGTCATCCACACCCCCGGTCACGCCCCCGGAGCGGTCTGCCTGTACGCCCCCGACCTGGCCACGGTCTTCACCGGCGACACCCTCTTCCAGGGCGGCCCCGGCGCGACGGGCCGGTCCTTCTCCCACTTCCCGACCATCGTCGACTCGATCCGGCACCGCCTCCTGACCCTCCCGCCGGAGACGGTCGTCCGCACCGGACACGGCGACCCCACCACCATCGGCGCCGAGGCCCCGCACCTGGAGGAGTGGCTGCGTTAGATGTGCGGCTCCGCCGCGTGGCCGAGGCCACTGAGCCGCTGCCGGCTCTCGAACCGCATACCGGCACCCGTGACCGGGTCGGTGAACTCCAGTCGCCGCGCGAGCAGTCGCAGCGGACGGCCGAAGTCCTCCGGCCCGTCCTCACGGACCACGGGATAGACGGGGTCGTTCTGGATCGGCAGGCCCAGGGCGTTCATGTGCACGCGCAGCTGATGGGTCTGCCCGGTCGTGGGCAGCAGCCGGTACCGCCCCAGACCGCCCCGGTGCTCCACCAGCTCGATCCGGCTCTCGCTGTTCGGCTCGCCCGGCATCTCCCGGGCGGCCATCACCCCGCGCTCCTTCACGATCCGGCTCCGCACCGTCACCGGCAGCGCGACCGCGGGATCGTACGGTGCCACCGCCTCGTACTCCTTGCGCACCAGCCGGTCCCGGAAGAGGTTCTGGTACGCGCCCCGGTCCTCCGGCCGCACGACGCACAGCACCAGGCCCGCCGTCAGCCGGTCCAGCCGGTGCGCGGGCTGCACGTCGGGCAGCCCCAGCTCCCGCCGCAGCCGCGCCAGTACCGTCTCGGTCACATGCCGCCCGCGCGGCATCGTCGCCAGGAAGTGCGGCTTGTCGACGACGACGATCCGCTCGTCCCGGTACACGACCCCGATCTCGAACGGCACCCGCTCCTCGGGCGGAAAGTCCCGGTGGAACCAGAGATACATCCCGGCGGTGTACGGCTCCTCCCCGGTGACGACCCCGTCCACCCCGACGAACCGCCCACCCCGCAGCATCTCCGCCACCCGCGCACCCCCGACGGCACCCCCGAAGCGATCCCGCAGATGGTCCCCGACGGTCACCCAGGCCCCGCCCCGGTCCTCGGGCAGCCGCACCCGCACCGGATCGACCCCCTCCCGCTGGGGCAGCGGGGCGGCGGGGGGCTTCGTCCTGCGTCTCACCGGATCACCCCGCCTCATCCACGAAGCCTCATCCACGAAGCCTCATCCACAAGCAAGAAGGACCCCACATGACGTGGGGTCCTTCGTTGGTGTCCGAGGGGGGACTTGAACCCCCACGCCCGATAAAGGGCACTAGCACCTCAAGCTAGCGCGTCTGCCATTCCGCCACCCGGACAAGGTGTCTGCCGTTCCGGCCGCTGGGCCGTTCCGACGTGGAAAACCATAGCAAACAATCGAGGCGGCCGATCACCACCCCGTGCCCACCCCCGGCCCCGCCCAAACCCGCCGCGGCGGGTGACGGCCCCATTCCGGCCGGGGACCGCCCTTGGGCGGGGGGCCCGGCCGGGGGAGGATGAGGGGGATCACCAGCAACCACGTGGGGCACGTAGTGGGAGGAAGCAGCGTGAGCGAGTCGAACACGGGCCGGAGCGCCAACGGCGGGGCGGCCGAGGACGAGGTCGTCGACCTCTGTCGCGACCTCATCCGCATCGACACCAGCAACTACGGCGACCACTCGGGCCCGGGGGAGCGCGCGGCGGCGGAGTACATCGCCGAGAAGCTGGCCGAGGTCGGTCTCGAGCCGAAGATCATCGAGTCGCACAAGGGGCGGGCCTCCACCGTCGCCCGCATCGAGGGCGAGGACCCGTCCCGGCCCGCCCTGCTCATCCACGGCCACACCGACGTCGTGCCGGCCGACGCGGACGACTGGACGCACCACCCCTTCTCCGGCGAGGTCGCCGACGGCTGCGTCTGGGGCCGCGGCGCCGTCGACATGAAGGACATGGACGCGATGACCCTCGCCGTCGTACGGGACCGGCTGCGCAGCGGCCGCAAGCCCCCGCGCGACATCGTCCTCGCCTTCCTCGCCGACGAGGAGGCCGGCGGCACCTACGGCGCGCGCCATCTGGTCGACCACCACCGGGACCTCTTCGACGGGGTGACGGAGGCCATCGGCGAGGTCGGCGGCTTCTCCTTCACCGTCAACGAGAACCTGCGGCTCTACCTGGTCGAGACGGCCCAGAAGGGCATGCACTGGATGCGCCTGACCGTCGAGGGCACGGCCGGTCACGGCTCGATGACCAACAACGACAACGCCATCACCGAGCTCTGCGAGGCCGTGGGGCGCCTGGGCCGCCACCAGTGGCCGGTCAGGGTGACCAAGACCGTACGGTCCTTCCTGGACGAGCTCTCCGACGCGCTGGGGACCCCGCTCGACCCCGAGGACATGGAGGCCACGCTCGCCAAGCTGGGCGGCATCGCCAAGATGATCGGCGCCACCCTGCGCAACTCCGCCGCCCCGACCATGCTCGGCGCCGGCTACAAGGTCAACGTGATCCCGGGACAGGCCACGGCGCACGTCGACGGGCGGTTCCTGCCCGGGTACGAGGACGAGTTCCTGGCCGATCTCGACCGGATCCTGGGGCCGCGGGTCAGGCGTGAGGACGTGCACGAGGACAAGGCCCTGGAGACCAGCTTCGACGGTGACCTCGTCGACGCCATGCAGCTGGCTCTCCGGGCCGAGGACCCGATCGCGCGGGCCGTGCCGTACATGCTCTCCGGCGGCACCGACGCCAAGTCCTTCGACGACCTCGGCATCCGCTGCTTCGGCTTCGCGCCGCTCAAGCTGCCGCCGGAGCTGGACTTCGCCGGCATGTTCCACGGCGTGGACGAGCGGGTGCCGGTCGACGGCCTCAGGTTCGGTGTCCGCGTGCTCGACCGGTTCATCGACGCGTCCTGATCAACCGATCTTCATATTCGTTCACGCGTGCGCGTGTGACCGGAAAGAGTGAATGCACTCATACAGTCGTAGCTTGGTTACCTCCCCCTCGTTACAGGTGGTGCGGTCGGCGGTAACGCGTGACCGCATTGCCAACAAGGAGGAATAATGATCAAGAAGGTCGTCGCTGCTGCGGCTGCCACCGGCGGTCTCGTTCTCGCGGGTGCGGGCATGGCCGTTGCCGATTCGGGTGCCCAGGGTGCCGCTATCGCGTCCTCGGGCGTGCTCTCGGGCAACGTCGTCCAGGTGCCGGTTCACATCCCCGTGAACGTGTGCGGCAACACGGTCTCCGTGATCGGGCTGCTGAACCCCACCTTCGGCAACACCTGTGTCAACGCCTGACGTTGAGTCTCGACCCACGAGGGTCTGAGCCCAGGCCGGCCCCGGAGTGCGTGCCATGCACTCCGGGGCCGGTGGGCATTTCCGCCTCGGGCGCGGTGTCCGAGGCCCTCTTCCGAAGCCGCGAAGGCAGAAGCCGAAAAGGCAGGGAAAACCTATGCGACAGGTCACACGCAAAGGCCTGATCACCGTTGCGGCCGCGGGCGGAGTACTCGCCCTCGGCGGCGGTTACGCGCACGCCGACTCCGGTGCGACCGGTACGTCCTCGAATTCCTCGGGCATCGCGTCCGGCAATACCGTCCAGGTGCCGGTACACATCCCGGTGAACGCGTGCGGAAACAGCGTCAACGTCGTCGGACTGCTCAACCCGACGTTCGGCAACTCGTGTGCCAACACCTCCAAGCCGGATCGCCCGGGCAATCCGGGCGGCGGCTCCTCGGCCGAGGGCGGCACCGAGAACTCGTCCGGCATCGGCTCCGGCAACACCGTGCAGGCGCCGGTCGACGCCCCCGTGAACGTCTGCGGGAACAGCGTCACGGGCGTCGGTGCCATCAATCCGGCGTTCGGCAACGAATGCGGCAACGGCGTCGAGCCGACGCACCCGGGCCACCCGGGAGAGCCGAGCAACCCCGGCAACCCCGGGAATCCGGAGAACCCGGGCAACCCCGGTAACCCCGGTAACCCGGGCAACCCCGGCGGTGACGGGGAGACCCCCGGCGGCCCCGCCACCCCGCAGGGGCCGAACACGCCGGGTACGCACACCATCACGCAGCCGGAGGCCACGGAGGAACTCGCGGCGACCGGCGCCGGGTCGCTCGGGCTGATCCTTCCGGCCGGCGCCGGGCTGCTGCTCGCCGGCTCCGTGCTCTACCGCCGCGCCCGCCAGTCCGCGTAGGACGGCAGGCGTACGCAGGGGCCCCGCCGCGGCGGGGCCCCTTGTCGTCTCACCAGGTGGCGCGGACCTGACGGATGATGCGCCGGCGCAGCCGCACCCTGCGGCTGCCGTCCCGGTGCAGGGTCAGGCGGTCCAACTCCCAGTGTCCGTACTCGGCATGGTCGGTCAAGAGCCGCGTCGCCTCCTTGCGGGAGACGCCGCGCGGCACGTACACGTCGACAAATTCGTATTCCGGCATCGCATCTATTGTGCGGGCACCGGCCCGGTACGGATAGCGTCTGTCCCATGTCTGATGCTGCGCAGCCCACCGCTGCCGAGGTACGTGCCGCCGCCGAGGCGGTCAAAGCCGCACTGGACCGTCACCTCGAGGCGGTCGAACGCCGCACGGGGGACGACGACCCGGCCGTCTACGAAGCCTTCAACGCCCTCGCCGCGGCGGCCGAGGCCTACGACGAGCGGCTCTACGACCGCTACGACGAGGTCACCCCCTTCGAGATCCCCGGCGCCGACGACTCCCTGCCGCCGTACGCCGGACCCGAGGAGCCCCATGCCCTCAGCGTGCTGATCCGCCGCGACTACGCCGTGGTGGAGCCGCAGCGACTCCTCGCCCAGGCCCAGCGCATCGCCGACCTGGACAGCGACGAGGAGGGCCCGGACGCCACCCCCGTGGTCGCCGCCGGCGCCCACGCGGCGCTCGGACTGCTCTTCGGTGAGTTCGAACCGGACGAGATCGCCTCACGGCACAAGGAGTTCGGCCTGGAGGAGGGCGACTCCACCCTCTGGGTCTGTGCCGCCGACGAGCTGCCGGACCCGGGGGACTGGCTCGCCGCCCCCTTCGAGCACGCCGATCCGGAGCGGATCGTCTGCCGCTTCGACGTCAGCGCCGTCTTCGACGACGAGCCGGACGACGACCTGAAGGGCCGGGGGGCCTGACCGCCCCCGCGAAGGGCGGGGCACCTCACGGGGCGCCCCGCCCTTCGCCGTCCCCCACGCCGCACAAAGGCGGCCTCAGCCCTCCGCGTCGGCCAGCAGCGCTTCGAGGAGCGGGCGCAGACGGGTGGTGCGGTCCTGGGAGACGCCCTCGGCGACCGCCCGGGGCAGCGCCTGATCCACACCGTGCACCACCGACAGATGACGCTCGCCGCGACCGAACGCTGTGTAGACCCAGGGCCGACTGAGCCCCTGCGCCGCGTCCCCCGGCAGGACCACGACCACGGCGGGCCAGCGCATCCCGGCCGCCTGGTGCGCGGTCAGCGCCCAGCCGTGCCGCAGCGCCGTCTCCACCCGCTCCTTCGGCACGAGCAGCTTCTCGCCGCTCTCCGACTCCAGCCGCAGCCCCTCGGCGTCCGCCGAGAGGACCGTCGCGCCCACCGTCCGCCCCGGAGCGGGCACGTAGGCCACCCGGTCGCCCGGGTCGAAGCCGCCGAAGCGGCCGGGACCCGGGTTGAGACGCTGCTTCAGGGCGGCGTTCAGCGCGCGGGTTCCCGCGGAGCCGCTGTGGCCGACGGTGATCACCCGCGTCTCCTCGGGCGGCACACCGATCGCCCGCGGGACCGAGTCGGCGACCAGCTGCACCGTGCGGTGCACGGCCTCGCCCGCGTCCCTCACCGGGACGATCACGACCTCCTTGCCGGGGGCCTCCACCTGGTTCAGCTCGCCGATGCCGATGCCCGAGACGAGCTCCCCGATCGGGCCCGGGTCGGGGACCCGGGAGGCGATCTGAGGGCACACCCGGGCCGCCAGCACATCGGCGAACACCCGGCCCGCGCCCGCGGACCCGAGGACGTTCGGGTCGCCGCTGAGGACCAGACGGCAGCCGTCCGGCAGGGACTCCACGAGCATCGCGGCGCTCTCCACGTCCAGCTGCGGGGCGTCCAGGACGACGAGCAGGTCCAGGGCGAGCGCGCCCTCCTCGTCACGGCCGGGACCCGCCTCGCCCGACAGCAGGGCGGCCACCGTCACCGCGTCGCCGCCGAGACGACGGCGGCCGTTCTCGCTGTGCACGGCGACCGCGACCCGCAGACCTCGCTCACGGGCCACCCGGGCGAGCGCCACGGCTTCGCCGCGGGCCGCCTCACCGCCGGTGTGGAGCACCAGACCGTGCGCCCCGGCGGCGGTCACCAGCTCCGGGCCCTCCCAGCTCTCCCCGGAGACGGTCCTGACCAGCCGGGCCAGCCCGTCGGCCAGGCTCTCCTCGGCGAGGGCGTACCGGTCGAGCCCCAGGAGCACGGGAACGTCGGCGGCCGGTGCCTCCTCGGCCGCCGCCGCCTCCCCCTCGTCCAGGGGCTCGTCCTCCGACGACGGCGCTTCCTCCTCCTGGAAGACGAGCACCGCCCCCTCGGAGATCGCCTCCTGGACCGCCGCGTCCGGGTCCGGCAGGGAGAGCTTGGCGAGGCCCGCCCGCACCTCGGCGGCCTCCAGGGCCGTGTGCCCCCGCACCGCGGCCCGTTCGAGCAGCCAGACGACCAGGGCGACGGCCCGGCGCGGGTCGCCAGGGCCGCACTCGGCGCCGAGCAGGGCCCGGGCGAAGCCGTCGGCGTGCTCAGGACCCACCCCGGGCACGGAGAGCAGCCGCCAGGGATCGTCGAGCAGCGCCTGCGCGGCGCCCTCGCCCAGGGTGGCCGCGGTCGGTCCGGCCAGCGTCTCGGGCGCCCCGCCGCGCGCGAGGACCTCCCGCACGGCGGCCAGCGTCTCGGGGACGGCCGTCGGCTGCTTCGGGGTGGGCCGCGCCGTCACGGCCGGCGCCGCGGCGGCGGGACGCCTGGGCGCGGGCTCCGGCTCCTCGAAGAACGCGGTGCCCGATGTCGTACCGCTCTCCACGGCGCGTACCGCCGCCAGCAGATCGGCGGCCTTGCCCCTGAGCTTCGCACCGGCCTCGATCGGCGCGTCCTTCTCGGACTTCCGCTGCTCGATCCGCGCCCGCAACTCCCGCTGCGCGGCCAGCTCGGCCTGCGCCTCGGAGACCCCGGCGGCCTCCGCCGCGCCCTCGCCGGATCCGGCACCATCCGATTCGGTACCGCCCGTCTCGTCACCGACCGCCGCGTCCTGGCTTTCGTCGCCGCCGCCGTCACCGTCGGCGGCCACGGGCTCCGCGGCGGACGGGCTCGCGAGGGCGTCGTCGTTCTCGCCCCGTACGGGCTCGGCGGCCTCGGGAGTGGTCTCCCGGGAAGGCTCGGTCACAGGGTGCTCCAGTCCTGGTCCGGATAGCGGTGCACGGGCGCCGACACGTCGTCGAGAGCCCGGCGGATCTCGTCAGGAAGACTAAGGGTCTCCACTGACAGCGCGGCCGTGAGCTGCCGGGTGTTGCGCGCGCCGACGACGGGAGCGACCACCCCGGGCCGGTCGCGCACCCACGCGAGCGCCACCTGCAACGGCGTGGCCGCGAGGCCGTCCGCGGCGGTGGCGACCGCGTCCACGATCCGGCCGGCCGCCTCGTCCAGATAGGGCTCCACGAACGCAGCCATGGTCTCCGAGCCGCCCCGGGAGTCCGTCGGCGTGCCGTGCCGGTACTTGCCCGTCAGCACACCGCGCCCCAGCGGCGAGGACGGCAGCAGGCCTATCCCGAGATCGAGGGCCGCCGGGAGCACCTCCCGCTCGACGCCCCGTTGCAGCAGGGAGTACTCCATCTGGGTCGCCGCGAGCCGGGTTCTCGCCCCGCTCCCGGCGCCGAGCTGCCAGGTGCCCGCCTTCGCCAGCTGCCAGCCGCAGAAGTTGGCCACCCCCACATAGCGGGCGCGACCGCTGCTCACGGCGATGTCCAGAGCCTGCAGGGACTCCTCCAGAGGGGTGTGCGGATCGAAGGCGTGCAGCTGCCACAGATCGACGTGGTCGGTCCCCAGCCGCTCCAGCGACGCGTCGAGGGCCGCCAGCAGATGGCCGCGCGAGCCGTCCGTCCGCCGGTCGGGATCCGGCACGCTGCCCGCCTTCGTGGAGATGACCAGATCCCGCCGCGGCACCAGCCGTTCCACGAGCTGTCCGAGCAGATACTCCGCCTCGCCCCCGCCGTACACGTCCGCGGTGTCGACCAGCGTCCCGCCCGCCTCCCAGAACGCCTTCAACTGGTCGGCGGCGTCATGCTCGTCGGTGTCCCGGCCCCACGTGAGGGTGCCGAGCCCGATGCGGGACACGCGCAGGCCGGTACGTCCGAGATGCCTCTGCTCCATGGGCGGGAGATTACTGGCCAGGGCCGTACGCGGAGAGAGCCTGTGGACAACCTCCTTCTGTCGGATCCCGCACCCGCGCGCTAGAGTCCGCCCCAAGAGACGTTACTGATCAGTAAAGACAGTGAAGAGGGAGCGGTCATGAGGCTCGGCATCAACCTCGGCTACTGGGGCGCGGGTATGGACGGCGACAACCTCGCCGTCGCCCAGGAGGCGGACCGCCTCGGCTACGACGTCTGCTGGGCCGCCGAGGCCTACGGTTCCGACGCGCCGACCGTGCTCGCCTGGGTGGCCGCCAAGACCGAACGGATCGACGTCGGTTCCGCGATCATGCAGATCCCCGCCCGCCAGCCCGCCATGACCGCGATGACCGCCGCCACCCTCGACTCGCTCTCCGGCGGCCGTTTCCGTCTGGGCCTCGGCGTCTCCGGGCCGCAGGTCTCCGAGGGCTGGTACGGCGTCAAGTTCGACAAGCCGCTCGCCCGCACCCGCGAGTACGTGGAGATCGTCCGCAAGGCCATGTCCCGCGAGCGGCTCAGCTACGAGGGCGAGCACTGGACGCTGCCGCTGCCGGACGGCCCCGGCAAGCCCATCAAGCTCACCGTTCACCCGCAGCGCGAGCACATCCCTCTCTACATCGCCGCGATCGGCCCCAAGAACCTGGAGCAGACCGGCGAGATCGCCGACGGCGCGCTGCTGATCTTCCCCTCCGCCGAGCACCTGGAGGACACCGCCCTGCGCCATCTGCGCGCGGGCCGCGAGAAGGCCGGGCTGACCATGGACGGCTTCGACGTCCACCCCACTCTGCCGATCGCCCTCGGCGACGACATCGACGCCCTGGCCGACGTGTTCCGCCCGTACACCGCGCTGTACGTCGGCGGCATGGGCAGCCGCAAGCAGAACTTCTACAACCAGCTCGCCCAGCGCATGGGCTACGAGAAGCAGGCCGCCGAGATCCAGGACAAGTACCTGTCCGGCGACAAGACCGGCGCCGCGGCCGCCGTACCGCGGCAGCTGATCGACCAGACCACCCTGCTCGGCTCCGTCGAGCGCATCGCCGACCGGATGAAGGCCTACGCCGCCGCCGGCGTGACCACCCTCACCCTCGCCCCGGCCGGCTTCACCCTGGACGAGCGGGTGGCGGCGCTGCGGGCCGGCACGGAGGCCCTGGAGCTGGCGGGCCTGGCCTGACGTCCGCGGCCGTGGTGGGGGCTCGGGGGTCTTCCCCGCCACGGCCGTCACGCAGCACAACGCTCCACCGCCACGCCCGGTTACGCACCGGCGACTCCGTCTTTCGGGCGAGTTGCGGGCTCCGGTTGTTGCCCGCGCCCCCGCGGCGCACTTGACTCGTGCTCTGCGGACGTGCGGCGTGCGGACGCCCGTATGAGAGGTGGCGGCAATGCTGACGGCCAAGGGGCTGTTCCAGGAGATCATCGACGACGACGAGGCCTTCCGGCTCTTCTGTTCCATCGCCGCCAGCGGCGAGGCCCAGGGAGGCTGGGAGAACGGCCGGATCGCCGCACTCGTCCCACCCGGCATGCGGGAGATGACGCCCAAGATCACCCGGCACGGAGCGGACGAGGACAAGCACGGCCGGATCTTCAACGCGTTGATGAGGAAACGCGGCCTGGAGCCCGTACCGGTGCCGCCGGACACCGACTACACGATGCTGCTCGAACAGCGTGGCATCGGACTCGCCCACGACAAGCTCCGCCGCGACGAACCCCTGAGCGAGCGGGACATCATCGTCTACCTCGCGCACAGCCGGGTCACCGAACAGCGGGCCGCCGCGCAGATGGACATGCTGGCCTCCCACTTCGGGGACCACCCCGACCTCGGCAAGGCCGTCCGCATGATCGCCGACGACGAGGTCAACCACCTCGCGTACTGCCACGAGGAGCTGCTGCGCCTCGCCTCCGCCGGACACGGCCCGCTCATCCACCGGACGCTGCGCGAGGCGGCCCTCGCCGAGATCCGGGTCCACCGCGACGTCAGCCTCGCCGTGATGCGGCACATGGGCCGCATCCTGAAGTGGCCCAAGGCGAAGTCCGCGGCCCTCGCCGCCGGTATCCACGTCATGTACGCGTACGAACGCGTCGCCGGCCGGCGCACGATGGTCGGCCTCCGGATGCCCGAGCGGCGCAACGCGCTGGGCGGCCCGCCGACTCCGGCCTCGGCCGTCTGAGCACTCCTCAGGCCCCGAGGGCCCGGTGAGCGGCGGGGCGTGGTGGCCGGGACCGGCTACATCCAGCCCCTGCGCTTGAAGAGGCGGTACAGGCCGAACACGGCCCCCGCCATCAGCCCGACCACCGCCGGGTACGACCACACCCACCGCAGCTCGGGCATGTGGTCGAAGTTCATGCCGTAGACACCCGCGACCATCGTGGGGACCGCGGCCATGGCCGCCCACGCCGAGATCTTCCGCATGTCGTCGTTCTGCCGCACGCCCATCTGCGCCAGATGCGCGGACAGCACGTCCGAGAGCAGCCGGTCGAGCCCCTCCACCTGTTCGTTGGCGCGGATCAGATGGTCGCTGACGTCCCGGAAGAACGGCTGCGCGTGCTCGTTCACGAACGGCACGGTCCCGGCCGCCAGCCGCTCCATCGGCGCCGCCAGCGGACTGGTGGCCCGGCGGAACTCCAACACCTGCCGCTTGGCGGTGTAGATCCGCTCCGCCGTGTTCGCCGGATTCCCGCCGGTCGGCGCGAAGACGTCCGCCTCCAGCTCCTCCAGGTCGATCTGGAGCTCACCGGCCACGTCGAGATAGTGGTCCACGACCGCGTCGCTGATCGCGTACAGCACGGCCGTCGGACCGTGCCGCAGCACCTCGGGCTCGGCCTCCAGACGGCGCCGTACGGCCGCGAGCGGCGCGCCCTCGCCGTGCCGGACGGTGACCACGAACGAGTCGCCTATGAACACCATCAGCTCGCCGGTGCTCACCCGGTCGCTCTCCGGCTCGTACAGCACCGGCTTGAGGACCACGAAGAGCGAGTCGTCGTACACCTCCAGCTTGGGCCGCTGATGGGCCTTCAAAGCGTCCTCGACCGCCAGCGGGTGCAACGCGAACTCGTCCGCGACATGGTCGAACTCGTCGGCCGTCGGCTCGTGCAGACCGACCCACAGGAAGGAGTCACCGATCGCCCGCGCCTGCGCGAGCGCGTCGGACAGGTCGGCGGGCCCGGTGGCCCGGGCACCGTTCTTGTACAGGGCGGAGTCGACGATCACGCGGCGTATTCTCCCCCGCCGGGGAACGGCCCGCACGC
The DNA here is from genome assembly GCF_044764755.1 of Streptomyces sp. NPDC093600. Classification (NCBI taxonomy): domain Bacteria; kingdom Bacillati; phylum Actinomycetota; class Actinomycetes; order Kitasatosporales; family Streptomycetaceae; genus Streptomyces; species Streptomyces sp. NPDC093600. Next base: position 291,976 of record NZ_JBIWIU010000004.1, on the reverse strand, counting down.
CTGCCGTGGACCGGCCACGGCGCCCGGCCCCACGCGCGCGTGCGGCGGCTGTTCCGCCCGACCACCACCCACCCGCGCGTGCCTCCGCCTACCCTTGCCGCCATGGCCACGCTGATCCTCGTCCGTCATGGACGCTCCACCGCCAACACCTCCGGAGTCCTCGCCGGGCGGACGCCCGGGGTGGCGCTCGACGAACGGGGGACCGCTCAGGCCGCCGCGCTGCCCGGACGGCTGGCGGGCGTGCCGCTCGCCGCCGTCGTGAGCAGTCCGCTGCAGCGCTGCCGCGAGACCCTGCGGCCGCTCCTCGACGCCCGGCCGGGGCTGCCGCTGCACACCGACGAGCGGATCAGCGAGTGCGACTACGGCGACTGGTCGGGGCGCAAGCTCGCCGAACTCGCCGACGAGCCCCTGATGGAGATCGTCCAGGCCCACGCCTCCGCGGCGGCCTTCCCCGGCGGCGAGTCGATGCGCGCCATGCAGGCGCGGGCCGTCGACGCCGTACGCGACTGGAACGCCCGGATCGAGGCCGAGCACGGCGAGGACGCGGTCTATGCCATGTGCTCGCACGGCGACATCATCAAGTCGGTCGTCGCGGACGCCCTCGGCATGCACCTCGACCTCTTCCAGCGAATCCATGTCGACCCGTGTTCCCTGACCGTCATCCGCTACACCCGGCTGCGCCCCTTCCTCGTACGCCTCGGCGACACCGGTGACTTCGCCGCCCTCGCCCCGCGCGAGAGCGGTGACAACGGCGGCGCCGCGGAGGTAGGGGGCGGTGCGGGCGCACCGTGATCCATCCGCGCAGTAGGGTGGACGGGCCGCTGTAGGCCCCCGATTGTCGAGAACCAAGGGAGACAGGGACGTGTCCCGTCAGGTGTTCCTCTACGACCCACCGGAGCGTTTCGTGGCCGGCACGGTCGGGCTGCCTGGCCGCCGTACGTTCTTCCTCCAGGCGTCCGCGGCCGGCCGGGTCACGAGCGTGGCCCTGGAGAAGACCCAGGTCGCGGCGCTCGCCGAACGCATCGACGAACTGCTCGACGAGGTCGTGCGCCGCACCGGCGGCAACGCCCCCGTCCCGGCCATGGCCCCCGCCGACATCGCCGACACCGCCCCGCTGGACGCCCCGGTGGAGGAGGAGTTCCGGGTCGGCACCATGGCGCTGGCCTGGGACGGCGAGGAACAGCGCATGATCGTCGAGGCCCAGGCGCTCGTCGAACTCGACGCGGATTCCGAGGAGGACCTCGCCGAGGCCGAGGAACGGCTGCTGCAGGACGAGGAGAACGGCCCGCCGATGCTGCGGGTCAGGCTCACCGGTGCCCAGGCCAGGGCCTTCGCCAAGCGCGCCCTCGACGTGGTCAACGCCGGCCGGCCGCCGTGCCCGCTGTGCAGTCTGCCGCTCGACCCGGAGGGCCATGTGTGCCCGCGCCAGAACGGATACCGGCGCGGAGCATGACCGACGTGCCGACCCCGCCGACCACGCCCGCCGCGCCGTCGGCGACCGACGTAACGCCCGTGCCTGACGCGCCGACCACGCCCGCCGCGCCGACCACGCCTGACGCGCCGACCACGCCCGCCGCGCCGACCACGCCCGCCGCGCCGTCGGCGACCGCCGCGCCGACCACCCCCGACGGGCCCGCCGCGCCGGGCCCGTCGGGCGTCGCGGTCGTCGAGCTGCTCGCCAAGGGGGAGCTCACCGTCCGCGGCCAGGTCCGTGAGGCGTCCAACGCCGTGCTCTTCTGCTCCGTCGCCCTCGACGGCGAGGAGACCGCCTGCGTCTACAAGCCCGTCGCGGGCGAGCGGCCGCTGTGGGACTTCCCCGACGGCACCCTCGCCCAGCGCGAGGTCGCCGCCTACGAGGTCTCCGAGGCGACGGGCTGGGGACTCGTACCTCCCACCGTGCTGCGCGACGGCCCCTACGGCGAGGGCATGGTCCAGCTCTGGATCGAGGCCGACCCCGGCGCCGGCCTGCTCGCCCTCACCGAGGCCGAGGAGGCGGAGGAGGGCTGGAAGGCCGTCGGCCCCGCCCAGATCGGCGAGGACCGCACCGCCCTCCTCGTGCACGCCGACAGCCCCGACCTGCGCCGCCTCGCCGTCCTGGACGCGGTCATCAACAACGGCGACCGCAAGGGCGGCCATCTGCTCCCCGCCCCCGACGGGCGCCTGTACGCCATCGACCACGGCGTCACCTTCAACGTGGACGACAAGCTGCGTACCCTGCTGTGGGGCTGGGCCGGCGAGGAGCTGCCCGCCGAGGCCACCGAGGTGCTGGACCGGCTCGACGTCTCACTCGCCCCCGGCACCCCGCTCGCCACCCGGCTGGCCGAGCTGCTCACCGCGGCCGAGGTGGACGCGCTGCGCGGCCGGGTCGCCGCGCTGCGTGCGAGCGGCCGGCACCCCGAGCCCTCCGGGCAGTGGCCCGCGATCCCCTGGCCGCCGGTGTGAGCGACCGGATCCGGCCATGCCGGAAACGGCCGCTCGCACCCCCCAGGGGTATGCATGGACGGCCCTGAGCCGCAAGACCGCCTATTCGGTCAAGATCCCGGATCCGGTTCGTATCCGGAACAGGTGTCCGGTTACGCTCAGGACATGCATGCCTGGCCCGCTTCTGAGGTCCCCGCCCTGCCCGGCAAGGGCCGCGACCTCCGGATCCACGACACCGCGACCGGCGGACGAGTGACCCTCGCCCCCGGTCCCGTCGCCCGTATCTACGTCTGCGGCATCACGCCGTACGACGCGACCCACATGGGTCACGCGGCGACCTACAACGCGTTCGACCTCGTTCAGCGCGTGTGGCTCGACACCAAGCGGCAGGTGCACTACGTCCAGAACGTGACCGACGTGGACGATCCCCTCCTGGAGCGGGCCCTGCGCGACGGCATCGACTGGGTCGGCCTCGCCGAGCGCGAGACCGCCCTGTTCCGCGAGGACATGACCGCCCTGCGGATGCTGCCGCCGCAGCACTACATCGGTGCCGTCGAGGCCATACCGGGCATCGTTCCGCTCGTCGAGCGGCTGCGTGACTCCGGCGCCGCCTACGAACTGGACGGCGACATCTACTTCTCGGTCGAGGCGGACCCGCACTTCGGCCAGGTGTCGAACTACGACACCGAGCTGATGCGGCACCTCTCCGCCGAGCGCGGGGGCGACCCGGACCGCCCCGGCAAGAAGAACCCGCTCGACCCCATGCTGTGGATGGCCGCCCGCGAGGGCGAGCCGAGCTGGGACGGCGGCAGCCTCGGCCGGGGCCGTCCCGGCTGGCACATCGAGTGCGTCGCCATCGCCCTCGACCACCTCGGCATGGGCTTCGACGTGCAGGGCGGCGGCTCCGACCTGATCTTCCCGCACCATGAGATGGGCGCCTCCCACGCCCAGGCGCTCACGGGCGAGTTCCCCATGGCCAAGGCGTACGTCCACGCCGGCATGGTCGCGCTGCACGGACAGAAGATGTCCAAGTCCAAGGGCAACCTGGTCTTCGTCTCCGCGCTCCGCCGCGACGGCGTCGACCCGGCCGCCATCCGTCTCGCGCTCCTCTCGCACCACTACCGCGCCGACTGGGAGTGGACCGACCAGGTCCTCCAGGACGCCGTGGAGCGCCTCGGCCGCTGGCGCGCCGCCGTCTCCCGCCCCGACGGCACGTCCGCCGACGCGCTCGTCGAGGAGATCCGCGAGGCGCTCGCCGACGACCTCGACGCCCCCGCCGCGCTCGCAGCGGTCGACCGCTGGGCGGAGCGGCAGAGCGCGGAGGGCGGCACGGACGAGTCCGCGCCCGGCCTCGTCTCGCGCGCCGTGGACGCCCTGCTCGGAGTGGCGCTGTAACGGACCCTCCCGCGCGACCTCTTTCACGCGGCCGCCCCCGGACTTCTTGGTGAAGTCCGGGGGCGGTTCCGTTTTGTCCTATCCCTGATGCTCGTTTCTGCGCTAAATACGCTCCATGCAATCAACAATGCGCATGAGGGTCGCAGTCAGCGGCGCTTTGCTCGGACTCCTCGCGGTGCTCGCGGGGCCCGGAAGCGCCCAGTCCGCCGAGCCGCCCCCGACCACCGTCGGGGACGTCACCGGCTTCTCCGCCGACGGAGCCGTCTACCACCTGACCGCAGGCCAGGCCCGGGCCCGCGTCAGCTTCGTCTCCGACGACACCTTCCGTATCGAACTCGCCCCCGACGGCACGTTCACCGACCCCACCGGACAGGACATCGTCCTGCCCCAGGGAGCGCCCCCCACCACCCGCTGGTCCGACCGCGGGGACCGCTACGAACTCTCCACCGCGAAGGTCACCCTGCGCGCCTACAAGGCGCCCCTGCGCTTCGCCGCCTTCCGCGCCGACGGCACCCCGCTGTGGTCCGAGACCAAGGGCCTCACCTGGAACGGGGACCGCACCACCCAGACCCTGGCCCGCGCCGCCGACGAGCAGTTCTACGGCGCCGGCATGCAGAACGGGCGCGGCAACACCTCGCACCGGGGCAAGACCGTCGAGGTCGGCGTCGACTACAACTGGAACGACGGCGGCCACCCCAACTCCGTGCCGTTCTACCTCTCCTCGGCCGGCTACGGCGTCTACCGCAACACCTACGCCCCCAACACCTACGTCTTCGGCGAACCCGTCACCGCCACCGCCCGCGAACAGCGCTTCGACGCCTACTACTTCACGGGCTCCGGCCGCGACGCCCTCAAGGACGTCATCGGCCGCTACACCGACCTGACCGGCAAGCCCTTCCTGCCGCCCGTCTACGGCCTGGAGATAGGCGACGCCGACTGCTACCTCCACAACGCCAACCGCGGCGAGCGCCACACCCTCGACGCCCTGAAGGTCGCCGACGGCTACGTCCAGAACGACATGCCCAACGGCTGGATGCTCGTCAACGACGGTTACGGCTGCGGCTACGAGGACCTCGCCGAGACCGCCGCCGGCCTCCAGCAGCGCAAGATGCAGCTCGGCCTGTGGACCGAGGACGGCCTCGACAAGCTCGCCGACCAGGTGAAGGCCGGCCAGCGGGTCGCCAAGCTCGACGTCGCCTGGGTCGGCGCGGGCTACAAGTTCGCCCTGGACGGCTGCAAGGACGCCTACGCCGGAATCGAGGCCCACAGCGACGCACGCGGCTTCACCTGGGCCCCCGAGAGCTGGTCCGGCGCCCAGCGCTGTGGTGTGCAGTGGTCCGGTGACCAGTCCGGCACCTGGGAGTACATCCGCTGGCAGATCCCCACCTACGCCGGTGCCTCCATGTCCGGCCTCGCCTACACCACCGGCGACGTCGACGGCATCTTCGGCGGCAGCGCCAAGACGTACACCCGCGACCTGCAGTGGAAGATGTTCCTGCCCGTCACCATGACCATGGACGGCTGGGCCGCCAACGACAAGCAGCCGTTCCGCTACGGCGAGCCGTACACCTCGATCAACCGCGACTACCTCAAGCTCCACGAAGCCCTGCTGCCCTACATCTACTCCCACGCCCACCGGGCCACCCAGGACGGCGTCGGCCTGGCCCGCCCCCTCGTCCTCGAATACCCCGACGACCCCAGGGCCGCAGGTGACGCCGCGAAGTACGAATTCCTCAGCGGCGAGGACTTCCTGGTCGCCCCCGTCTACCAGGACACCGTGGAGCGCGACGGGATCTACCTGCCGAAGGGCACCTGGATCGACTACTGGAGCGGCCGCGTCCACGAAGGCCCCGTCACCGTCGACGACTACAGCGCCCCGCTCGACACCCTGCCCCTGTTCGTACGGGCCGGGGCCACCGTCCCGATGTGGCCCGGCGGCATCCGCTCGTACGCCGACCGGGCCCCGGACTCCCCGCTCGCCTGGGACGTCTACCCGCAGGGCGCCTCGTCGTTCGAGCTGTACGAGGACGACGGCGTCACCCGCGCCCACCGCACCGGCCAGTACGCCACCCAGCGCGCCGACGTCCTCGCCCCGAGGCGCGGGGCGGGCGACGTGACCGTACGGATCGGCGCGAGCAAGGGCAGCTACGCCGGCAAGGCCGCCGCACGGCCCTACCAGTTCACCGTGCACACCGGCGACGCGCCGAGCACCGTACGGCTCGGCGACCGCGCGCTGCCCCGGATCACCTCACGGGCCGCGTTCGACGCCGCCGCCCAGGGCTGGTGGTACGACCGCGACCACCGCGGGGGAGTGGTGCGGGTCAAGACGACCGCGCAGCGCACCGACCGCGGCTTCGTCCTCGAACTGAAGGACACCAGCGCGGTCGGCGGAGCCGTCCCCGGCGCCGCCGCCACGGTCGCCGCACCGGCCGGCCAGGAGCTGGGCGCGGGCACGCCCGGAACCGTCGCCGTCGACGTCACGGCCGGCACCAGGGACGCCACCGGCGTCCAGGTGTCCCTCCAGGCCCCGGCCGGCTGGCAGGTCACCCCCGCCGTCGTCGACCGCGTCCGGGCCGGCACCACCCGGCGGGTCGAGGTCGCCGTGACCCCCGCCCAGGACGCGAAGCCCGGGGAGGCGACCCTGACCGCGACCGCCCGCCACCGCTCCGCGGGACAGGACCGCACCGCCGTCCAGCGGTTCGCGGTCGGCGTGATGCCCCAGCCGCCGTCCGCCGACGCCTGGGCGAGCGATCTCGTCTGGCTGAAGTCCACCAACGGCTGGGGCCCGCCCGAACGCGACCGCTCCAACGGCGAGTCGGGCGCGCACGACGGCCGTACGCTCACCCTGGCCGGCAAGACCTACGAGAAGGGCATCGGCGCCCACGCCGATTCCGGCATCGAGGTCTACCTCGGCGGCCGCTGCACCGCCTTCACCGCCGACGTCGGCATCGACGACGAGATCAACGGCTACGGGGAGGTGGCGTTCTCGGTCGAGGCCGACGGCGAGGTGCTGTGGACCTCACCGAAGCTGACCGGCGCCTCCGCGACCGTACCGGTGCACGTCGACGTCAGCGGCGCCCGTCACGTCCGGCTGCGGATCACCGACACCAACGGCTCCAAGAGCGGTGATCACGGGGACTGGGCGGCCGCCCGCTTCGACTGCGCCTGACACCGTCGAGCGGGTGTGAGCACGCGGAAGGGGGCCGCGCCGGTCCCGGCGCGGCCCCCTTCCGTACGACTCACTCCTCGGCTTCACCGTCGGAGCCATCGCCCTCGCGGGGCGGCTCCTGCTCGGCCGGCCCCGGGGCCGCCTCCGGCCCGGGCTGCTCCGGCTTCGGCGGTCGTGTCCGGCCGCTGGAGGTGTCGCGGAGATACGAGGCGTCGCCGCTGTCCGTCGCGAGGCCGGGCGCCTGGCCCGGGCCCTGTCCCGGCTCGCGCCGCCGCAGATACCGCTCGAACTCGCGGGCGATCGCCTCGCCCGAGGCCTCCGGCAGCTCCGCCGTGTCCCGGGCCTCCTCCAGCGTCTGGACGTACTCCGCCACCTCGCTGTCCTCGGAGGCCAGCTGGTCCACGCCCAGCTGCCAGGCCCGCGCGTCCTCCGGCAGCTCGCCCAGCGGGATGCGCAGACCGATCAGGTCCTCGAGACGGTTCAGGAGCGCCAGCGTCGCCTTGGGGTTGGGCGGCTGCGACACATAGTGCGGGACGGCCGCCCACAGGCTCACCGCCGGCACACCGGCGTGCGTGCACGCCTCCTGGAGGATGCCCACGATGCCCGTCGGGCCTTCGTAGCGCGTCTCCTCCAGATCCATCGTCCGCGCCAGATCCGGGTCGGAGGTGACCCCGCTGACCGGTACGGGCCGGGTGTGCGGGGTGTCGCCGAGCAGCGCGCCCAGGATCACCACCATCTCCACACCCAACTCGTGGGCGAAGCCCAGGATCTCGTTGCAGAACGAGCGCCAGCGCATCGACGGCTCGATCCCGCGCACCAGGACGAGATCGCGCGGCTTCTCGCCGCCGACGCGGACCACCGAGAGCCGGGTCGTCGGCCAGGTGATCTTCCGGACACCGTTGTCCAGCCAGACCGTCGGCCTGTTGACCTGGAAGTCGTAGTAGTCCTCGGCGTCGAGCGCCGCGAACACCTCGCCCTTCCATTCCCGGTCCAGATGGGCGACCGCGGTGGAGGCGGCGTCGCCGGCGTCGTTCCAGCCCTCGAACGCGGCCACCATGACCGGGTCGATCAGCTCGGGAACCCCCTCGAGCTCGATCACCCAGTGCCTCCTTCTTCGAAGTTCCTGTCGTACGGCACAACCTTACGGCTTTCCGGCGGTCCGTCCGCAGCCCTCGTCGGACGCCCGGGGGCCTTCGTCGCCGTGATCGACTACCCAGGAAATCCCGTCGGCACACGGGCCCCCGGCGCCGGGCGGGCACGCGTGAGGGGCGGCCTCCCCTCCGGGAGACCGCCCCTCAACCCCGGCTCACCGGCCGAGCATGTCCTCGACCCTGCGGCGGATGTCGTCCGTCGCCAGACCGCGGATGGTCAGCGTCGTACGGCGGCGCAGCACGTCGTCCGCCGTCTCGGCCCACTCGTGGTCGCGGGCGTAGGCGACCTGCGCCCAGATCTCCGGCGCGTCCGGGTGGACGCGCTCGCCCAGCTCCGGGTTCTCGTTCGCCATCCGGGCGATGTCGAAGGCGAGCGAACCGTAGTGCGTCGCCAGGTGCTTGGCGGTGTCGGCGGCCATCCGGGGGCCGGGCGCCGGGCCGTCCACGAGCAGGCGGTGCGCGACCGCGTTCGGGTTGGCTATACCGGGCAGCGGCAGCCGCTTGGGCAGCGTGGAGACCGGCTCGTAGTCCTCACCGAGCGGGCCGCCCGGCAGGGACTCCAGCTTCCGCATCACCGTACGGCCGATGTGGCGGAAGGTCGTCCACTTGCCGCCGGCCACCGACAGCATGCCGCCCCGGCCCTCGGTGACGACCGTCTCGCGCTTGGCCTTGGAGGTGTCACCCGGGCCGCCCGGCAGCACGCGCAGCCCGGCGAAGGAGTAGGTGATCAGATCGCGGGACAGCTGCTGGTCGCGGATGGAGAACGCGGCCTCGTCCAGGATCTGCGCGGTGTCCTTCTCGGTGACCTCGACCTGGCCGGGATCGCCCTCGTACTCCTCGTCGGTGGTGCCGAGCAGCAGCATGTCCTCCCAGGGGAGGGCGAAGGTGATGCGGTACTTGTCGATCGGGGTCGCGAGCGCGGCCTTCCAGGGGGAGGTGCGCTTGAGGACCAGGTGGGCGCCCTTCGACAGCCGGATCGAGGGAGCCGCGTTCGGGTCCTCCATCTTCCGCAGGTGGTCGACCCACGGGCCGGTCGCGTTGAGCACCAGCCGGGCGGTGACGCCGAACTCGTCGCCGCTGGTGCGGTCCTTGAGCTCCGCGCCCGTGACCCGGCCGCGGGTGAAGCGCAGTCCGGTGACCTCGGCGTGGTTGAGGACGGTGGCGCCGGCCTCGACCGCCGCGCGGACCGTCATCAGCGCCATGCGCGCGTCGTTCATCTGGTCGTCGCCGTAGACGGCCACGGCCTTGAGGTTGTCCGTGCGCAGCTCCGGCACGTCCTGCGCGGCCTTCGAGGGGCTGAGCAGGTGCCCGACACCGTCACCGAACGCCGACAGGGCGCTGTACGCGAACACGCCCGCGCCGAGCTTGGCCGCGCCGTGCGGGCCGCCCTTGTAGACGGGCAGGTAGAAGGTGAGGGGGTTGGCGAGGTGCGGTGCCACCTGGCGCGAGACCGCACGCCGCTCGAAGTGGTTCTCCGCCACCAGCTTCACCGCGCCGGTCTGCAGGTAGCGCAGGCCGCCGTGGAGCAGCTTGGAGGAGGCGGAGGAGGTGGCGCCGGCGAAGTCGCCGGCGTCCACCAGGGCCACCCGCAGGCCCGACTGCGCGGCGTGCCAGGCGGTGGAGATGCCCAGGATGCCGCCGCCGATGACCAGGAGGTCGTACGTCGCCTTGGACAGCTGCTCCCGAGTCTCGGCGCGGCTCGGAAGGGAGCCGGCAGCCGGGTGCGTCCCCAGGGCGGGGACGCTCTGCAAGGTGGTCATGTCGCTTTACTCCTCGTCAGTTCTCTTCTTCGAGCCAGCCCATGGAGCGCTCGACGGCCTTCAGCCAGCTCTTGTACTCGCGGTCCCGCTTGTCGGCGTCCATGCGAGGGGTCCACTCCGCGGCACGGCGCCAGTTGGCGCGCAGCGCGTCGGTGTCCGGCCAGAAGCCGACGGCCAGGCCGGCGGCGTAGGCGGCGCCGAGGCAGGTCGTCTCGGCGACCATCGGACGCACCACGGGCGCGTCCAGGAAGTCCGAGAGGGTCTGCATCAGCAGGTTGTTGGAGGTCATGCCGCCGTCGACCTTGAGCGCGGTCAGCTCGACGCCGGAGTCCTTCGTCATGGCGTCGGTGATCTCGCGGGTCTGCCAGGCGGTGGCCTCGAGTACGGCACGGGCGATGTGCGCCTTGGTGACGTACCGGGTGAGGCCCGCGATGACACCGCGGGCGTCGGAGCGCCAGTACGGGGCGAACAGTCCGGAGAAGGCCGGCACGAAGTACGCGCCGCCGTTGTCCTCGACGGAGGAGGCGAGCGTCTCGATCTCGGCGGCGGACTTGATCAGGCCCATCTGGTCGCGCATCCACTGCACCAGCGAACCGGTGACGGCGATGGAGCCCTCGAGGGCGTACACCGGAGCGTCGTCGCCGATCTTGTAACCGACGGTGGTGATCAGCCCGGAGTACGAGTTGATGATCTTCTCGCCGGTGTTCATCAGCAGGAAGGTGCCGGTGCCGTACGTGGACTTGGCCTCGCCCTCGGCGAAGCACGTCTGGCCGAACAGGGCGGCCTGCTGGTCGCCGAGTGCGGAGGCGACCGGGACGCCGTCCAGGACGCCGCCCTTGACGTGGCCGTACACCTCGGCGGAGGAGCGGATCTCCGGCAGCACCGCCGCCGGGACCGCCATGGACTCGAGGATCTTCTGGTCCCACTCCATGGTGTGGAGGTTCATCAGCATGGTGCGCGAGGCGTTGGTGACGTCGGTGACGTGGTGGCCGCCGTCGACGCCGCCGGTGAGGTTCCAGATGACCCAGGAGTCCATGGTGCCGAAGAGGATGTCGCCGCGCTCGGCGCGCTCGCGCAGCCCCTCGACGTTGTCCAGCAGCCAGCGGACCTTGGGACCGGCGAAGTACGAGGCGAGCGGGAGGCCCGTCTCGCGGCGGAACCGGTCCTGGCCGACGTTGCGGCCCAGCTCCTTGCAGAGGGAGTCGGTGCGGGTGTCCTGCCAGACGAGGGCGTTGTGCACCGGCTCGCCGGTGTGCTTGTCCCACAGCAGGGTGGTCTCGCGCTGGTTGGTGATGCCGATGGCCTTGACGTCGGCGGCGGTGATGCCCGCCTTGTCGACGGCGCCGGCCACCACTTCCTGGACGTTGGCCCAGATCTCGGCCGCGTCGTGCTCCACCCATCCCGGCTTCGGGAAGATCTGCTCGTGCTCCTTCTGGTCGACGGAGACGATGCGTCCGTCGCGGTCGAAGACGATGCAGCGGGACGAGGTGGTGCCCTGGTCGATGGCCGCGATGAACGGTCCGGCGGTGTGTGCGTCGGTCACGGTGTACTCCAAGGGGGTCTGGAAGAAGGACGGCTCAGGCGAACGCGATGTTGTAGATACCCGCCGCGAGGGCGCCACCGATCAGCGGACCGGCGACCGGGATCCAGGCGTAGCTCCAGTCGGAGCCGCCCTTGTTCGGCAGCGGCAGCAGTGCGTGCACGATGCGCGGGCCGAGGTCGCGGGCCGGGTTGATGGCGTAGCCGGTCGGGCCGCCGAGCGAGAGACCGATGGAGACCACGACGAAGGCCGTGATCAGGGCGCCGATGACGCCGAGGCCCTTGCCGCTGTCGTTGAGGCCCTGGGTGAGCACCGCGAGGACCAGGACGACGGTGCCGATGATCTCGGTGGCCAGGTTCTGCCACACGTTGCGGACCTCGGGGCCGGTGGAGAAGATGCCGAGCACCGGGCCGCTGCGGCCGTCGCCCTCGTGGTGCGGGCCTTCGACGGCCTTCTTCTCCGGGTCGCCGACGATCTCCGGGTCCGTGAGGTGGGCCTGGAACTGGCCGTAGTAGGCGATCCAGACCAGGAACGCGCCGAGCATGGCACCGAGCAGCTGGCCGGCGAAGTAGACCGGAACGTTGCTCCAGTCGCCGTCCTTGATCGCGATGCCGACGGTGACGGCCGGGTTCAGGTGAGCGCCGGAGAGGGTACCCGTCATGTAGACGGCCGTCATGACGGCGAAGCCCCACCCGAAGGTGATCGCGAGCCAGCCGGCGTTCCGCGCCTTGGAGCGCTTGAGCACGACGGCGGCGACCACGCCGCCACCGAGCAGGATGAGCACGGCGGTACCAATGATCTCGCCGATGAAGATGTCGGAGCTGGACACCCGCGACTCCTTTGTCCTTCGTCCAGGGGAAGGCGAACCCCGGGTCCCTCCGGTGGTCCGCGCCCTCAGGTGAGGGCGTAGCCGGCCCTTGGCACTGCCACACTCTAGCGTGTATTGCCGGTAAGTGTTCGACAATGCCGACCGATGAACGGAAGTTTTGCCCTGGGGTTAACAGCACGTCAAGGGTCTGAGGAGCGAAAAACCCGCCGATAACGCGATCGTTACCGACGGGTCGAGTGGTGTCGTACGAACCTCTCAGAAGCGGTTGGCTCCCAGGTCCCGCGAGACGGCCCGCGCGCAGTCCCGTACCGCCGCGATCAGCTCCGAACGCAGCTCGCCGTCGCCGCAGACCCGTTCCACCGCGCCCGTGATGGCCACCGCGCCCACCGGCATCCGGCGCCGGTCGTGGATGGGTGCGGCCACCGACGCCACGCCCTCCCAGGTCTCCTCCATGTCCGCGGCCCAGCCCCGCGCCCGGGTCAGGTCGAGCAGGGTCTCGAACTCCTCGAGATCCGTGACCGTACGAGGGGTGAACGCCTCCCGCGGCACGTCCATGGCCTCGCTGTGCGCCACCGGGTCGTAGGCCGAGATGACCTTGCCCAGGGCCGTGGAGTGCAGCGGCTGCATGGCCCCCACCTCCAGGACCTGGCGGCTGTCGTCCGGCCGGAAGACGTGGTGGACGATCAGCACGCCCTGCTGGTGCAGCACGCCCAGATGGACGCTCTCGCCGCTGGAGCGGGCCAGGTCGTCCGTCCAGACCAGCGCGCGGGCCCGCAGCTCGTGCACGTCCAGATAGCTGTTGCCCAGGCGCAGCAGCTCCGCGCCCAGCTGATAGCGGCCCGAGGCCGCGTCCTGCTCCACGAAGCCCTCGGCCTGCAGCGTGCGCAGGATGCCGTGCGCCGTCCCCTTCGCGAGCCCCAGGGAGGAGGCGATGTCGGACAGGCCGAGCCGGCGCTCGCCGCCCGCGAGCAGTCGCAGCATCGCCGCCGCCCGTTCAAGCGACTGGATGTTCTTCGCCATCGCCCGGCCCTTCTCCCTCTCCTCGCCCCCGCCAGGTCCGCGGGGATCCTACGGACAGGATCCCGTGGATCATGCCGTTCGACAATGCTGAACACTATCGGTCGATGCCGACCCTGTGTTACCCGGTCGATGGCAGCCCGCAACATGTGCGACCCCGAGTCCCCGCACACAGGATGCCGTCCGGTCACTGGGACGCCATGTCCACCCCGGCACCCACACGGTTACGCTGGGCCCCGTGCACCCTCCTCCGAGCGTGCAAAGCCGACAGCCGTCGCATCCCAGGGAGCTCATCCATGGCCTCGTCGCCGACCCTTTCCGCTGACAGCCGGAACCGCGCCGCCGCCCTACGCGAGGCACTCGCCACCCGAGTCGTCGTCGCGGACGGCGCCATGGGCACCATGCTCCAGGCACAGGACCCCACGCTGGAGGACTTCGAGAACCTCGAAGGCTGCAACGAGATCCTGAACGTGACCCGGCCCGACATCGTGCGCACGGTCCACCAGGAGTACTTCGCCGCCGGCGTCGACTGCGTCGAGACCAACACCTTCGGCGCGAACTTCGCCGCGCTGGGGGAGTACGACATCCCCGAGCGCGTCTACGAGCTGTCCGAGGCCGGCGCCCGGATCGCCCGCGAGGTCGCCGACGAGTTCACCGCCTCCACCGGACAGCAGCGCTGGGTCCTCGGCTCCATGGGCCCCGGCACCAAGCTGCCGACCCTCGGCCACGCCCCGTACACCGCCCTGCGCGACGCCTACCAGCAGAACGCCGAGGGCATGCTCGCCGGCGGCGCCGACGCGCTGCTCGTCGAGACCACCCAGGACCTGCTGCAGACCAAGGCCTCCGTCATCGGCGCCCGCCGCGCCCTCGACGCCCTGGGCGCCGACGTACCCCTGATCTGCTCCGTCACCGTCGAGACCACCGGCACCATGCTGCTGGGCTCCGAGATCGGCGCCGCGCTGACCGCCCTGGAGCCGCTCGGCATCGACATGATCGGGCTGAACTGCGCCACCGGCCCGGCCGAGATGAGCGAGCACCTGCGCTACCTCGCCCGCCACTCCCGCATCCCGCTGTCCTGCATGCCCAACGCCGGCCTGCCCGTCCTCGGCAAGAACGGCGCGCACTACCCGCTCTCCCCGGCCGAGCTCGCCGACGCCCAGGAGACCTTCGTCCGCGAGTACGGACTCTCCCTCGTCGGCGGCTGCTGCGGTACGACCCCCGAGCACCTGCGCCAGGTCGTCGAGCGGGTCCGCGGCCTCAGCCCGGCCGCCCGCGACCCGCGCCCCGAGCCCGGCGCCGCCTCGCTCTACCAGACGGTCCCCTTCCGCCAGGACACCTCCTACATGGCGATCGGTGAGCGGACCAACGCCAACGGCTCCAAGAAGTTCCGCGAGGCCATGCTGGAGGGCCGCTGGGACGACTGCGTCGAGATGGCCCGCGACCAGATCCGCGAGGGCGCGCACATGCTCGACCTGTGTGTGGACTACGTCGGTCGCGACGGCGTCGCCGACATGGAGGAGCTCGCCGGCCGCTTCGCCACCGCCTCCACGCTGCCCATCGTCCTCGACTCCACCGAGGTGGACGTCATCAAGGCGGGCCTGGAGAAGCTCGGCGGCCGCGCCGTCATCAACTCCGTCAACTACGAGGACGGCGACGGGCCCGAGTCGCGGTTCGCCAAGGTCACCCGCCTCGCCAAGGAGCACGGCGCCGCGCTGATCGCGCTCACCATCGACGAGGAGGGCCAGGCCCGCACCGTCGAGCACAAGGTCGCCATCGCCGAGCGGATCATCGACGACCTCACCGGCAACTGGGGAATCCACGAGTCGGACATCCTCATCGACACCCTCACCTTCACCATCTGCACCGGGCAGGAGGAGTCCCGCAAGGACGGCATCGCCACCATCGAGGCCATCCGCGAGCTCAAGCGGCGCCACCCGGACGTCCAGACCACGCTGGGCCTGTCCAACATCTCCTTCGGGCTGAACCCGGCCGCCCGCATCCTGCTCAACTCCGTATTCCTCGACGAGTGCGTGAAGGCGGGGCTCGACTCGGCGATCGTCCACGCGTCGAAGATCCTGCCGATCGCCCGCTTCGACGAGGAGCAGGTCAACACCGCCCTCGACCTGATCTACGACCGGCGCGCCGAGGGCTACGACCCCCTGCAGAAGCTGATGGCCCTCTTCGAGGGCGCCACCACCAAGTCGCTGAAGGCAGGCAAGGCGGAGGAGCTGCTCGCCCTCCCGCTGGAGGAGCGCCTCAAGCGCCGCATCATCGACGGCGAGAAGAACGGCCTGGAGGCCGACCTCGACGAGGCCCTGCAGACCACGCCCGCCCTGGACATCGTCAACGAGACGCTGCTGGACGGCATGAAGGTGGTCGGTGAGCTGTTCGGCTCCGGCCAGATGCAGCTGCCGTTCGTGCTCCAGTCCGCCGAGGTGATGAAGACGGCCGTGGCCTACCTCGAACCTCACATGGAGAAGGTCGAGGGTGACGAGGGCAAGGGCACGATCGTCCTGGCGACCGTCCGGGGCGATGTCCACGACATCGGCAAGAACCTCGTGGACATCATCCTGTCCAACAACGGCTACAACGTGGTCAACCTGGGCATCAAGCAGCCGGTCTCCGCGATCCTGGAGGCGGCCGAGGAGCACCGCGCCGACGTCATCGGCATGTCGGGCCTGCTGGTCAAGTCCACGGTGATCATGAAGGAGAACCTGGAGGAGCTGAACCAGCGCGGACTGGCCGCCGACTTCCCCGTCATCCTCGGCGGCGCCGCCCTGACCCGGGCCTACGTCGAGCAGGACCTCCACGAGATCTACCAGGGCGAGGTGCGCTACGCCCGCGACGCCTTCGAGGGCCTGCGGCTCATGGACGCCCTGATCGCCGTCAAGCGCGGCGTCCCCGGCGCCGCGCTCCCCGAGCTCAAGCAGCGCCGGGTCGCGCAGCGCGCCACGGCCCTCGAAGTCGCCGAGCCCGAGCCGGCCGGCCGTTCGGACGTCGCCACCGACAATCCCGTCCCCACCCCGCCGTTCTGGGGCACCCGCGTCGTCAAGGGCATCCCGCTCAAGGACTACGCGAGCTGGCTCGACGAGGGCGCCCTCTTCAAGGGCCAGTGGGGCCTCAAGCAGAACCGGACCGGTGACGGGCCCTCGTACGAGGAGCTGGTCGAGACCGAGGGCCGGCCGCGGCTGCGCGGCTGGCTGGAGCGGCTGCACACCGAGAACCTGCTGGAGGCCGCCGTCGTCCACGGCTACTTCCCGTGCGTCTCCAAGGGCGACGACCTGATCCTGCTCAACGAGGACGGCTCCGAGCGCACCCGCTTCACCTTCCCGCGCCAGCGCCGCGGCCGGCGGCTGTGCCTGGCCGACTTCTTCCGCCCGGAGGAGTCGGGCGAGACCGACGTCGTCGGCCTCCAGGTCGTCACCGTCGGCTCCCGGATCGGCGAGGCCACCGCCAAGCTCTTCGAGTCCGACTCCTACCGCGACTACCTCGAACTGCACGGTCTGTCCGTCCAGCTCGCCGAGGCCCTCGCCGAGTACTGGCACGCCCGGGTCCGCGCCGAGCTCGGCTTCGCGGGCGAGGACCCGTCCGACGTCGAGGACATGTTCGCGCTCAAGTACCGCGGCGCCCGCTTCTCCCTCGGCTACGGCGCCTGCCCCGACCTGGAGGACCGGGCGAAGATCGCCGAGCTGCTGCGGCCCGAACGGATCGGGGTCCAGCTCTCGGAGGAGTTCCAGCTCCACCCCGAGCAGTCCACCGACGCGATCGTCATCCACCACCCCGAGGCGAAGTACTTCAACGCGCGCTGAGCGACACCGCGACGCACGTCACGCGCTATTACCGGCATCCCGCATGATCGGGACGTACACTTGTCGGTCCAGCGCAGGCCGGTCTCCCTCTCCGTACCGGGGAGGGAGGCCGGCCTTCTCGTCCCTCCATGGAGGTGTGCCGGATGACCAGTACGGTCCCCGCGTCCCTGATCCACGCCAACGGAAGCTCCGCCCTGCAGGCGGTCTTCCTCGACATGGACGGCACCCTCGTCGACACGGAGGGGTTCTGGTGGGACGCGGAGGTCGAGGCCTTCGCCGATCTCGGGCACCGGCTGGACGAGTCCTGGCGGGACGTCGTCGTCGGCGGGCCCATGACCCGCAGCGCCGGGTACCTCATCGAGGCCACCGGCGCCGACATCACGCTCGCCGAGCTGACCGTGCTGCTCAACGAGAAGTTCGAGCAGCGCATCGACCGCGGGGTGCCGCTGATGCCGGGCGCGGAACGGCTGCTGGCCGAGCTGGCGCACCACAACATCCCCACCGCCCTGGTCTCCGCCTCCCACCGCCGCATCATCGACCGTGTCCTGGCCTCGCTCGGCGCCGACCGCTTCGCCCTCACCGTCGCGGGCGACGAGGTGGTCCGCACCAAGCCGCACCCGGAGCCCTACCTCACGGCCGCCCGCGGGGTCGGCGCCGAGCCGGCGCTGTGCGCCGTCATCGAGGACACGGCGACGGGTGTGGCGGCCGCGGAGGCGGCCGGCTGCCGGGTGGTCGCCGTGCCTTCCGTGGCCCCGATCGCGCCGTCCGAGGGCCGTGTCGTCGTACGGTCCCTGGAGGACGTCGACGTGCCCTTTCTGAGAACCCTGATCACCGGGCCCTGATCACCGGGCCCTGATCACCGGGCCCTGATCACCGGGGGCCTTCCTTGATCACCGGGCCTTGATCGCCTGGCTCTGATCGTTTGAGCTCTCTCTGAGCTTTCCGGGAGCTTTCTCCGGAGTCCTTTCCGAATGCGCTCACGGAAACGCGCGGCGCGTGACCGTGCGTCATCCGCCGCCGTATCGGGATTGTCGACGGGGTTGTATTCCGGCCATCCGCCGAGAAGCCAAAGGCGTGACCTTGGTCACGCAGTGTGCCGACCGGCGGGTGGCCTCCGTGTGCGCGGTGTCCGGTACGCGGGGGTTGCGCCCTCCCCGTGTGTCCCGATTCGTGCACTCCGTAACGAAACATTCCGGCGCATGACTATAGGGCCCGCCGCATCCATGATCACTATGCGATTACGCATCGAGCCGCCCTCGGTCCGGCAATAGGTGCGGCGCCCACTAACCTTTCGCGAGTACTTCGCCGCACCCTCCGAGTGCCCCGGCGCATACCCCAGTCGCCGCGAACACAGGACCGATCGCTCACCATCCCGGCCCGATCTCCCGCCCCGACCGGGCGGCAGCGGCGCAGTGTCCGTACCCGCTGTATCCCAGTGCCGGATGAGGAGAACGACCCCGATGAACCGCAAGACCCTGGTGCTGCCGGCTCTGGCCGCCTCACTGCTCGCCCCGCTGCTCGTCTCGTGCGGTGACTCGGACGAGACCGGCGCCATCGTCGTCGGCACCACGGACCAGTTCGTCGCCACCGAAGAGGCTCCCGCCCCCCTCGACCCGGCCTTCGCCTACGACACCGGCGCCTGGAACATCCTGCGGCAGACCGTCCAGACCCTCCTGCACGTGCCGCGCGGTGGCGGCGAGCCCGTCCCGGAGGCCGCCGAGAGCTGCGGTTTCAGCGACCGGGCCAGCGAGAGCTACCGCTGCACCCTGCGGGAGGGGCTCTCCTTCGCCGACGGCACGCCCGTCACCGCCGAGGACGTCAAGTTCTCCGTCGAGCGCGTGCTGGCCATCAAGTCCGACAACGGAACGGCCGCCCTCCTCGCCAACATCGACACCGTCGAGACCAACGGCGAGCGCGACATCGTCTTCCACCTCAAGACGCCCGACGCGACCTTCCCGTACAAGCTCTCCACCCCGGTCGCCGGCATCCTCAGCAAGAGCAGGTACAGCGCCGACAAGCTGCGCGAGGGCTTCGACGTCGACGGCTCCGGCCCCTACGCCATGAAGGTCGAACGCGACGGCGACAAGATCGCCAAGGTCGTGTTCACCAAGAACCCGAAGTACAAGGGTGACATCACCCTGCGCAACGACCGGGTCGAGCTGCGCTCCTTCGCCGACGCGGAGAGCATGGGCGAGGCGCTCCGGGACCGCACGATCGACATGATGACCCGCTCCATGTCGCACGAGCAGATCAAGGAACTCACCGAGAGACCCCAGGAGGGCATCGAGCTCACCGAGGTCCCCGGCCTGGAGATCCGTTACCTCGCCTTCAACACCGACGCCCCCGCCGTCAAGGACGCGGCCGTCCGGCAGGCCGTCGCCGCCGTCGTCGACCGCGGCGCACTCGTCAACGACGTCTACGGCCCCACCGCCAAGCCGCTCTACTCGCTGGTGCCCTCCAGCGTGACCGGGCACTCCACCGCCTTCTTCGACGCCTACGGCGAGCCCAGCGCCGCCAAGGCGGCCGGCATCCTGCGCAAGGCGGGCATCGACGAGACCGTCGAACTGACCCTGCACTACACCAACGACCACTACGGCTCCGGTACGAAGAAGGAGTTCGAGGCGCTGCGCGACCAGCTCAACGCCAGCGGGCTCTTCGACGTCACCCTGCAAGGCACCGAGTGGTCGAAGTTCCGCCCGGCGCAGAAGCGCGGCGAGTACGCCGTCTACGGCCTCGGCTGGTTCCCCGACTTCCCGGACCCGGACAACTACGTCGCCCCGTTCCTCGACGCCGACAACTTCCTCAACACCCCGTACGTCAACAAGGCCGTACGCGACAAGCTGATCCCGCAGTCGCGCCGCTCGGCCGACCGCACCGCCGCGAGCCCCGTCTTCGGTCAGATCCAGAAGATCGTCGCCAAGGACGTGCCCGTCCTGCCGTTGTGGCAGGGCAAGCAGTACGTCGCCGCACGCGACGACCTGGCCGGCGTCGAATGGGCGCTCAACACCTCCTCGGACCTGCTCCTGTGGGAGCTCGGCCGGGGCACCGCCTGACCCCCTCACCCAGCTCGGTTACACCGGCCGCGCACGGCGCGCGGCCGGCCTGGCAAGAGATCAAGAGGCAAGTTCTGTGAAGCACAACAAGTGGCTGACGGCCCCGCTCGCCGCGGGTCTGTCCGCCGCCCTGCTCAGCGGCTGCGGCGCGGAGCAGGGCGGGGACTCCGGCGGTACCGGCGGCAGCGTCCGCGTCGGCATGTCGGACGAGATCCTCGCCACGGATCCGGCCGCCGGATACGACCCCGGCTCCTGGCTCCTGTTCAACAACGTCTTCCAGTCCCTCCTCAGCTTCCCGAAGGGGACCTCCTCGCCCGAGCCGGAGGCCGCCGAGGAGTGTGGCTTCGAGAGCGGCAGCAAGGTCTACCGCTGCACCCTGCGCGAGGGCCTCACGTTCTCCAACGGCAACCCCCTCACCTCGGAGGACGTCAAGTTCTCCTTCGAGCGGGCGCTGAAGATCGACGACCCCTCGGGCCCGGCGCCCCTGCTGTCGACGATCGACTCCATCGAGACCCCCGACGACCGGACCGTCGTCTTCCGTCTCAAGGTCCCCGACGCCACCTTCCCGAGCAAGATCGCCTCGGGCGCGGGCTCCATCGTCGACCACCGCGAGTACGCCGCCGACGCGCTGCGCACCGACGGCAAGGCCGTCGGCTCCGGCCCGTACAAGCTGGACTCCATCAGCGACACCGAGGCCGTCTTCTCCGTCAACAGCGGCTACAAGGGCAGCGCCAAGCCGCAGAACGGCGGCGTCACCCTCAAGCTGTACGGCGGCGACCGGGAGGCCCTCTCCAAGGCCCTCGCCGCCGACGACATCGACGTCGCCTACCGTGGCCTCGCCGCCGACGACATCGCCGCACTCGAGGCCTCCGAGACCACGGACGACAAGGGCATCGAGATCGTCCAGGGCACCAGCGCCGAGGTCCAGCACCTGGTCTTCAACGTCAAGGACCCCGTCGTCGGCAAGCTCGGCGTCCGCCAGGCCATCGCCCACCTCGTCGACCGCGAGGCCCTGGTCCAGGACGTGTACAAGTCCACGGCCACCCCGCTCTATTCGATCGTCCCGGCCGGTATCGCGGGCCACAACACCGCGTTCTTCGACACCTACGGCAGCCCCGACGCCGCCAAGGCGAAGAAGGCGCTCCGCAAGGCCGGCATCACCGGCAAGGTGAAGCTCA
The DNA here is from genome assembly GCF_044764755.1 of Streptomyces sp. NPDC093600. NCBI lineage: Bacteria > Bacillati > Actinomycetota > Actinomycetes > Kitasatosporales > Streptomycetaceae > Streptomyces > Streptomyces sp. NPDC093600. The sequence goes on along the minus strand of NZ_JBIWIU010000004.1, from coordinate 270,654 downwards.
CCCTCTGGTCCACGCCCAGCCGTTACGGCCCCGCCACCGACCAGGAGCTCAAGGCGATAGCCGGCCAGCTCAACGCCAGTGGCCTGTTCGAGGCCGACGTGAAGTCGGTCGAGTTCGAGCAGTACGAGAAGGACATCGAGGCCGGCAAGTACGGCGTGTACGTCAAGGGCTGGGTGCCCGACTACCCCGACGCCGACAACTTCACCGCCCCGTTCTTCGGCGAGGGCAACGTCCTCGGCAACAACTACGAGAACGCGACCGTCACCGGCCGGCTCATCCCGAAGACCTCCGCCGCCGCCGAGCGTGCCTCCACCGCGGCGGACTTCGGCAAGCTCCAGGACATCGTCGCCGAGGAACTGCCCCTCCTCCCGCTGTGGCAGGGCAAGCAGTACGCGGTCGCCCGCGACAACGTCACCGGCCTGGAGTGGACCCTGGACGCCTCCACCGTCTTCCGCTTCTGGGAGATCAAGAAGAGCTGACGCCCTGTCCGGCCCCACCCGACGGAAGGGCCCGGCGCGCACCTCGCGCGCCGGGCCCTTCCGCCGTTCCCACCACCGTTCTACCGCTGTGCGGCGCTGTTCAGTGCCGTGCGCGCTACTGGGAGGCGCCCGGGCGGACCAGACCGCTCTCGTACGCGTACACCGCCGCCTGCACCCGGTCGCGCAGCCCCAGCTTCGTCAGCACATGCCCCACATGCGTCTTCACCGTCGTCTCGCTGACGAACAGATCCGCCGCGATCTCCGCGTTCGACAGCCCCCGCGCCACCAGCTTCAACACCTCGACCTCACGGTCGGTGAGCGTGTTCAGCGTGTCCGGCACCTGCTCGTCGCCCGAGGGGAGATGCGCCGAGTACTTGTCGAGGAGCCGCCGCGTGATCGACGGCGCCAGCATCGCCTCACCCGCCGCCACCACCCGGATCGCCTGCACCAGTTCATTGGCCGGAGCGTCCTTCAGCAGAAACCCGCTGGCCCCGGCCCGCAGCGCCTCCACCACGTACTCGTCCAGATCGAACGTGGTGAGCACCAGCACCTTCGCCGGTCCGTCCCGTCCCGGCCCGGTGATCTGCCGCGTGGCCTCCACCCCGTCCATCCGCGGCATCCGGATGTCCATCAGCACCACATCGGGCTGCAGCGCCCGCACCTGGTCCAGAGCCTGGAGACCGTCCCCGGCCTCACCGACGACCGCGAGGTCCTGCTCCGCCTCCAGAATCATCCGGAAGCCGGTGCGCAACAGCGGCTGGTCGTCGACCAGTAGGACGCGGATAGCCACGAGAACTCCTTCAGGGGGCGGGCGGGACCGGGCCCATTCTGCCCTGCCCCGATTCGCCCGACTCCGCCGGGCGCGCGGAAACGATCTCCAGCGGATACACCGGGGGAGTCCCGCCGAACTCCGGGCACACCTCCTGGTGGTCGCACCAGCCGCACAGCTTCGTCGGCCGCGGCCGCCAGTCACCCGTCTCCGTCGCCTCCCGGATCGCCTCCCACAGCGCGAGCAGCTTCCGCTCCACCCGCAGCAGATCCGCCTCGACGGGGTCGTACGTCAACACATCGCCACTGCCGAGGTACACGAGCTGGAGACGGCGCGGCACCACCCGCTTCCACCGCCAGATCACCAGGGCGTAGAACTTCATCTGGAACAGCGCGCCCTCGCTGTACTCCGGCCGAGGCGCCTTACCGGTCTTGTAGTCGACGATCCGCACCTCGCCCGTCGGCGCCACGTCGATCCGGTCGATCACCCCGCGCAGCCGCAGCCCGGACTCCAGCTCCGTCTCCACGAACAGCTCACGCTCGGCCGGCTCCAGGCGCGTCGGGTCCTCCAGCGTGAACCACCGCTCGACCAGCCGCTCCGCCTCGCTCAGCCAGCGCGCGAGCCGCTCACCCTCCTCGTCCTGCGCGAACAGCTCACCCAGCTCCGGCTTCGACTCGAGCAGCCGGTCCCACTGCGCCGGGATCATCGCCTTCGCCCGCGGCGCCGTCCGCTCCACCGCCGGATCGTCGAACAGCCGCTCAAGCACCGCGTGCACCAGCGTGCCCCGGGTCGCCGCCTCACTCGGCTTCTCCGGCAGCCTGTCGATCACCCGGAACCGGTACAACAGGGGACACTGCATGAAGTCGCTCGCCCGAGAAGGGGACAACGACATGGGCGTCCGGGCCCCCGCCGGAGGCTGCTCGCTCGTACTCATGACCCAGACCCTACGGCCCGCCACCGACAGCGAGCGGAATACCATCGACGACAGAGCCCGTCGCACTGCATGATCGAACCGTGACGCAGTGACGCAGGTCATGCAGTCCGGCGACGAAAGGAACCCGTGAACCAGGACGACGAGCGCGGCGACAAGCACCGGCCGCAGTCCGGTGAAGCGGAATCGAAGCCCGCGGCACCGAACCCCGCCGGAAGCCCCGCCGGCACGAACGCGGACAAGCCCCGGCGCGCCGAGGAACCCGGCGGCGGCCTCCTGATGGGCCGCCCCTTCGGCGTACCCGTCTACGTCGCCCCCAGCTGGTTCCTGGTCGCCGCCCTCATCACCTGGGTCTTCGGCGACCAGATCGAGCGCGTCCTGCCCGAGCTCGGCGCCGCCCGCTATCTCGTCTCGCTCTTCTTCGCCATCGCCTTCTACGCCTCCGTGCTGGTCCACGAGCTCGCCCACACCATCGCCGCACTGCGCTTCCGGCTCCCGGTCCGCCGCATCCAGCTCCAGTTCTTCGGCGGCGTCTCCGAGATCGAGAAGGAGACAGAGACCCCCGGCCGCGAATTCGTCCTCGCCTTCGTCGGCCCCCTGCTCTCCCTCGCCCTCGCGGGCCTCTTCTACGTCTCCCTGTACGCCGTCGAGCCCGGCACAGTCCCCGGCGTCCTGCTCGCCGGGCTGATGATCTCCAACCTGATCGTCGCGGTCTTCAATCTGCTCCCCGGCCTCCCCCTCGACGGCGGCCGCATGCTCCGCGCCGTCGTGTGGAAGATCACCGGCAAGCCCATGAGCGGCACCGTCGCCGCCGCCTGGGTCGGCCGCGCCCTTGCCGTCGCCGTCCTCATCGGCCTGCCGCTGCTCACCCGCACCGGACTCCTCGGCAACTCCACCGACGACATCAGCGGCCTGGACACCGTCACCGACGCACTCCTCGCCGCCATCCTCGCCGGCATCATCTGGACCGGCGCCGGCAACAGCCTGCGCATGGCCCGGCTGCGCGAGCACCTGCCCGAGCTGCGCGCCCGCACCCTCACCCGCCGCGCCATCCCCGTCGAACCCGCCACACCGCTCTCCGAAGCCCTGCGGCGCGCCAACGAGGCCGGCGCCCGCGCTCTCGTCGTCGTCGACGGCCATGGCAGCCCCACCGCCCTCGTCCGGGAGACCGCCATCGCCGGCGTCCCCCAGCACCGCCGCCCCTGGGTCGCGGTCAGCGGCCTCGCGCAGGACCTCACCGACGGCATGAGGGTCCCCGCCGAACTCACCGGCCAGCCCCTCCTCGACCACCTCCGCGCCAGCCCCGCCACCGAGTACCTCGTCGTCGAGGACACCGGGGAGATCTACGGCGTCCTGTCCACCGCCGACGTGGAACGCGCCTTCGTCCGGGCCATGGCAAGACCCTCCTCATAACCCCGGTACTCGGCTTGCGAGCCGAACGCCGACTTGAGCGGACCGCAGGTGAGTAAGCCCTTGATATGGTGCTCACATGTCCGAACCGACCGGTGCCGCCCGCCGTCGCGGCCCCTTCAAGGTCGGGGACCAGGTCCAGCTCACCGACCCCAAGGGACGCCACTACACGTTCACGCTCGAAGCCGGGAAGAACTTCCACACCCACAAGGGTTCCTTCCCCCACGACGAGCTGATCGGTGCTCCCGAGGGCAGTGTTGTCCGTACCACGGGAAACGTCGCCTACCTCGCGCTGCGCCCCCTGCTCCCCGACTACGTCCTGTCCATGCCCCGCGGCGCCGCCGTGGTCTACCCCAAGGACGCGGGGCAGATCCTCGCCTTCGCCGACATCTTCCCCGGCGCACGCGTCGTCGAAGCCGGTGTGGGCTCGGGCTCGCTCAGCAGCTTCCTGCTCCGCGCCATCGGCGACAGCGGCATGCTGCACTCCTACGAGCGCCGCGAGGACTTCGCCGAGATCGCCAAGGGCAACGTCGAGCGCTACTTCGGCGGCCCCCACCCCGCGTGGCAGCTGACCGTCGGCGACCTCCAGGACAACCTGTCCGACAGTGATGTCGACCGCGTCATCCTGGACATGCTCGCCCCCTGGGAGTGCCTGGACGCCGTCTCCAAGGCGCTCGTCCCCGGCGGCATCCTCTGCTGCTACGTGGCGACCACCACCCAGCTCGCCCGCACCGTGGAGTCCATCCGCGAATTCGGCTGCTACGCCGAACCGCAGCCCTGGGAATCCATGATCCGCAACTGGCACGTCGAGGGCCTCGCCGTCCGTCCGGACCACCGGATGATCGGCCACACCGGCTTCCTCGTCACCGCCCGCCGCCTGGCCGACGGAGTCGAGCCCCCGATGCGCCGCCGCCGCCCCGCCAAGGGCGCCTACGGCGAGGACTACGAGGGGCCCAACAAGGGCTGACGCCTCCCGACTGACGCACCGACAACGAAGGCGCGCCGCCGCCCAGTTCCCGCCCCGCCGCGGGAACTGGACGGCGGCGGCTTCACGTTCGGCACCTTCGCGCCCACATTCCCACGGCCGCCCTCACCCCGGCTGTTCCACCCACCTGTGACGTGTGGCACGATGCCCGCAACTCCTTCCGCGCCACCCTCACAGGAGACTTCCCGCGTGCAGCCCTCCGCCGTCACGGATCTCGCGCACACCCACGCCCGGCCGGTGCACTGGCTGGCCACCGCGACCGCGATGGCCGCCGTCGTCGCGGCCGCGGGCCTGCTGCAGCCCGGCGCCGCGACCGCCACCTCCGCGGGCGGACCCCACGCCGCCCCCGCCCCCGCCACCGCGCCCGCCCCGGACGCCCGCACGGCCACCTACCCCCTCGCATGCGGCGGAGCGGCGAGCACCGTCGCCCAGCAGGCCCGCGGCGACCTCGACGGCGACGGACACCCCGAAACCGTCGCGGTCGCGCACTGCGAAGCCGGCTCCGGCACGCCCCCCAGCGGGGTCTACGTCCTCACCCGCGGCACGGGCGCCGGCGCGCGCGTGGTCGCCACCCTCGTGGAACCCGCGGAGCAGAAGAACGTCGCCGAGCTCGCCGTACGTGACGGAGCGGTCACCGCGACCCTCCTCGGTTACTCGTCCCCCGACGTCCCGAGCTGCTGCCCCGACGAGCGGGAGCGCGTCGAATGGCACTGGAAGGGCGGCGCGTTCGTCCGCACCGCCCTCGCCGAACCCGTCGCCATGTGAACCACGCGGCGTGCGCGCGCCGTCACTCCGCGTCGGGGCCGTACACCTCGACGCTGTCCGAAACCCGGCGCACATGGATGCAGTCGCCCGGGCACTCCTTCGCGGAGTCCACCACGTCCCGCAGCAGCGGCAACGGCACCGGCGTCGTCGCCCCCGGATCCTGTAGAAGCTCGTCGTCCGGGCTCTTCACATAGGCCAGACCGTCGATGTCCAGCTCGAAGACCTCGGGCGCGTACTGCACGCAGATGCCGTCCCCAGTGCAGAGATCCTGGTCGATCCAGACCTCCAGAGCCTCGCCGGCGCCCGTCGTCGGGGCCTCGTGCCGCACGGTCATGTCTCCTGCCGTTCCTGAGCTTCTGAAGAGATCGTTCTGCTAAGTCCGGCCAACCCTGGCGGGTGTTGGCCACCGACGACGATACAACCGGCCGCTTTCCGATGTTGATGGGTGGGTATCCCCCTGGCGTGAGGGGAAGCGCAAGGGTGAAGATCGGACACGTCCCGCAGTCTTTGTGATCTAGGGGTTTCAATCACCACCCACGCAGGTAGGGTCAGGAAGCGTCCAGCTCCCCTTGGAGGAGGTGAGGACCGTGGCAGCCCACGACGATGACATCAACCGCGGCATCCGGCCGGGGCGGGGGTCTGAAGACCCCGCCGGTCAGGTTGCCTATCTCGAGCAGGAAATCGCCGTCCTGCGCCGCAAGCTCGCCGACTCTCCGCGTCATACGAGGATTCTCGAAGAGCGGATCGTCGAGCTGCAGACCAACCTGGCCGGCGTGTCCGCACAGAACGAGCGGCTCGCCAACACCCTCCGTGAGGCCCGCGACCAGATCGTGGCCCTCAAGGAGGAGGTCGACCGGCTCGCACAGCCACCGGCAGGCTTCGGTGTCTTCCTGCAAGCCAACGAGGACGGCACCTGCGACATCTTCACCGGGGGCCGCAAGCTCCGGGTGAACGTCAGTCCCAGCGTCGAGCTCGACGAGCTCCGGCGCGGCCAGGAAGTCATGCTCAACGAAGCGCTCAACGTGGTCGAGGCCATGGAGTTCGAGCGGGCCGGGGACATCGTCACCCTCAAGGAGATCCTTGAGGACGGCGAGCGCGCCCTGGTCATCGGGCACACCGACGAGGAACGGGTGGTCAGGCTCGCCGAGCCGCTGCTGGACATCACCATCCGCCCCGGCGACGCCCTGCTGCTCGAACCCAGGTCCGGCTACGTCTACGAAGTGGTTCCCAAGAGCGAGGTCGAAGAGCTCGTCCTCGAAGAGGTCCCGGACGTCGACTACAACAAGATCGGCGGCCTGGGCAACCAGATCGAACTGATCCGCGACGCGGTCGAGCTCCCGTACCTCTACCCGGATCTCTTCAAGGAGCACGAACTGCGGCCGCCGAAGGGCATCCTGCTCTACGGCCCGCCCGGCTGCGGCAAGACGCTCATCGCCAAGGCGGTGGCCAACTCCCTTGCCAAGAAGGTCGCCGAGGTGACCGGCCAGCCCGCGGGGAAGTCTTACTTCCTGAACATCAAGGGCCCCGAGCTCCTCAACAAGTACGTCGGTGAGACCGAGCGGCACATCCGCCTCGTCTTCCAGCGTGCCCGGGAGAAGGCGAGTGAGGGCACCCCCGTCATCGTCTTCTTCGACGAGATGGAATCCCTCTTCCGCACCCGCGGATCCGGAGTCAGCTCGGACGTGGAGAACACCATCGTCCCCCAGCTGCTCGCCGAGATCGACGGTGTGGAGGGCCTGGAGAACGTCATCGTCATCGGCGCCTCCAACCGCGAGGACATGATCGACCCCGCGATCCTGCGGCCCGGCCGACTCGACGTCAAGATCAAGATCGAGCGTCCGGACGCGGAGGCCGCGAAGGACATCTTCGCGAAGTACCTCACGTCTTCGCTGCCGCTGCACTCCGACGACCTCTCCGAGCACCAGGGCTCCAAGGAAGCCGCCGCCCACGCGATGATCCAGTCCGTGGTCGAGCAGATGTACGCGGAATCCGAGGAGAACCGCTTCCTCGAGGTCACCTACGCCAATGGCGACAAGGAAGTCCTGTACTTCAAGGACTTCAACTCCGGTGCCATGATCCAGAACATCGTGGACCGGGCCAAGAAGATGGCCATCAAGGCCTTCCTCGACCACAACCAGAAGGGCATTCGCGTCTCCCACCTCCTCCAGGCATGCGTGGACGAGTTCAAGGAGAACGAGGACCTGCCCAACACCACCAACCCGGACGACTGGGCCCGTATCTCCGGAAAGAAGGGCGAGCGGATCGTCTTCATCCGCACCCTCGTCACCGGAAAGCAGGGCGCCGACACCGGTCGCTCCATCGACACGGTGGCGAATACCGGTCAGTACCTGTAGATCGCGACCCGGCTGCGGATGTCCGGACCACGGGCATCCGCAGCCGGGCTCTTTTCCCCCAGCCATCAGACGAGCAAAAGACGTATTCGATCTCCCCACCGGCGCGGAGTCGCTCTAGGCTCTTCGGTACCGCCGATTCGCGCAGTGCGGGGACGGGCACCGCATGCACGAGAAGAGCGGTACTTGAGCGCCGCACCCGAAGGGGGAGCGCCGCCGGGCAAGGAGGGCCGCATGACCGTACGGCGAGTAATGGGCATCGAAACGGAGTACGGGATCTCCGTTCCGGGGCACCCGAACGCCAATGCCATGCTCACCTCGTCCCAGATCGTCAACGCCTACGCGGCGGCGATGCACCGGGCGCGCCGCGCCCGCTGGGATTTCGAGGAGGAGAACCCCCTGCGGGACGCCCGAGGCTTCGACCTCGCCCGCGAAGCCGCCGACTCCAGCCAGCTCACCGACGAGGACATCGGCCTGGCCAACGTGATCCTCACCAACGGAGCCCGGCTCTACGTCGACCACGCCCACCCGGAATACAGCGCCCCCGAGGTCACCAACCCCCGCGACGCCGTCCTGTGGGACAAAGCCGGCGAACGGATCATGGCCGAGGCCGCCGAACGGGCCGCCCAGCTCCCCGGCGCTCAGCCGATCCACCTCTACAAGAACAACACCGACAACAAGGGCGCCTCCTACGGCACGCACGAGAACTACCTGATGAAGCGGGAGACCCCCTTCTCGGACATCGTGCGCCACCTGACCCCGTTCTTCGTCTCCCGGCAGGTCGTCACCGGCGCCGGCCGCGTCGGCATCGGACAGGACGGCCGCGAGCACGGCTTCCAGATCAGCCAGCGCGCCGACTATTTCGAGGTCGAGGTCGGCCTGGAGACCACCCTGAAGCGGCCCATCATCAACACCCGTGACGAGCCGCACGCCGACGCCGAGAAGTACCGCCGCCTCCATGTGATCATCGGCGACGCCAACCTCTCGGAGATCTCCACCTACCTCAAGCTGGGCACCACATCCCTGGTCCTGTCCATGATCGAGGACGGGTTCATCAACGTCGACCTCGCCGTCGACCAGCCGGTGCGCACCCTGCACGAGGTCTCCCACGACCCCGGCCTCGCGTATCTGATCACTCTGCGCAGCGGCCGGACACTGACCGCCGTGCAGCTCCAGATGGAGTACTTCGAGCTGGCCAGGAAGTACGTGGAGGAGCGTTTCGGCGCGGACGCCGACGACCAGACCAAGGACGTCCTCGTCCGGTGGGAGGACACCCTCAACCGGCTCGAGAACGACCCGATGAGTTTGGCCGGGGAGCTGGACTGGATCGCCAAGCGCGAGGTGATGGAGGGCTACCGCCGGCGCGACGGCCTGGACTGGGACGCGGCCCGGCTGCACCTGGTGGACCTGCAGTACGCCGACGTACGCCCCGAGAAGGGCCTGTACAACCGTCTGGTGGACCGTGGGCGCATGAAGCGGCTCCTGACCGAGGACGAGGTCCAGCGGGCCGAGACGAAGCCTCCTGAGGACACCAGGGCCTATTTCCGGGGCCGCTGCCTGGAGCAGTACGCGGACGACGTGGCCGCCGCGTCCTGGGACTCGGTGATCTTCGACCTCCCGGGTCGCGACTCCCTCCAGCGGGTGCCCACCCTGGAGCCTCTGCGGGGCACCCGGAACCACGTGAAAGAGCTTCTGGACCGGTGCAGGACCGCGGAGGAACTGGTCCGCGTCCTCTCCGGCGGCTGAAGTGGCCGGGTAATGGGAATCATGGAAGTGGTGCCCGGACGTTGTAGCGACTGCGGGGCCGATGTCAGACCCGCCTTGTAGGGTCTGATCTTGAGAGACCCAACCGAGCGGGCCGATTCGAGCGGGGTGAGGATATGGCGACCAAGGACACCGGCGGCGGACAGCAGAAGGCGACGCGTTCCACGGAGGAGGTCGAGGAGACCGCCACCGAGGAAAGCTCCGACCTCAAGGAGCGCCAGGAGAAGCTGAGCGACGACGTCGACTCGGTACTGGACGAGATCGACGACGTCCTTGAGGAGAACGCCGAGGACTTCGTCCGGTCCTTCGTGCAAAAGGGCGGACAGTAAGAGCGATCCACCTTCGAATCGAAGGTGGGGGCTGGTCGGCGGACGGACGTCACGGGGATCGCGCGCGGTGCGGCTGAGAACGCCCGCGCGCGGCCTTCGTTCCGGTGGGCCGCTCCACGTCCCTGGGGCTCATGGGGGGAATCACCGGAGCCGACGAAGCCCGCGGCTGCCCGGTCCGATCATGTTGATCACCGTCACATGGCGGGTAGGGTCCGTGGCGTACTGTGCTTCAACTGCAAATCGGCCAACGGCATGTGGGGAGACGTTCCCGACTCTCTGTGTCGGGCCGTCTCATACTTGGAGGGACACGCGTGGAAGCCAACACTCGTAGCACCGGGCGTCTACCAGCTGCCTTCCTGACGCCGGGATCGTCCTCGTTCATGGACTTCCTCTCCGATCACTCGCCGGAGCTCCTCCCACGCAACCGCACGCTGCCGGACGGGATCGTCGAGGCCCCGCACGGCACCACGATCGTGGCCGTCACGTTCCCCGGCGGGGTCGTGCTCGCCGGTGACCGGCGCGCGACCATGGGGAACATGATCGCGCAGCGCGACATCGAGAAGGTCTTCCCGGCCGACGAGTTCTCGGCCGTCGGCATCGCCGGCACGGCCGGGCTCGCCGTGGAGATGGTCAAGCTGTTCCAGCTGGAGCTCGAGCACTTCGAGAAGGTGGAGGGCACGACCCTCTCCCTCGAGGGCAAGGCCAACCGCCTCTCCACCATGATCCGCGGCAATCTCGGCATGGCCATGCAGGGCCTCGCCGTCGTCCCGCTGTTCGCGGGCTGGGACGAGGGCAAGGAGAAGGGCCGGATCTTCTCCTACGACGTGACGGGCGGCCGCTCGGAGGAGCACGGCTTCGCGGCCACCGGCTCCGGTTCGATCTTCGCCCGGGGTTCCATGAAGAAGCTCTACCGTCCCGACCTGACGGAGGAGCAGGCCACCACGCTGGTCGTCCAGGCGCTGTACGACGCGGCCGACGACGACTCGGCGACCGGCGGTCCGGATCTGTACCGCAAGATCTATCCCATCGTCACCGTCATCACCGACGAGGGCTTCCGCAGGCTCACCGAGGCGGAGTCCTCGGCGCTCGCCCGCTCGGTCACCGATCGGCGCCTGGTGCAGCCCGACGGGCCGCGCGCCGAGCTGCTCTGACCTCTCCTCGTCCGCAGAATCCCAGAAGAAAGGGACGGATAGCCGGTGTCGACTCCGTTCTACGTCTCACCCCAGCAGGCCATGGCCGACCGGGCGGAGTACGCCCGCAAGGGCATCGCCCGCGGCCGCAGCCTGGTCGTCCTCCAGTACACCGACGGGATCGTCTTCGTCGGCGAGAACCCGTCCCGTGCGCTGCACAAGTTCAGCGAGATCTACGACCGCATCGGCTTCGCCGCGGCCGGCAAGTACAACGAGTACGAGAACCTCCGTATCGGCGGTGTGCGCTACGCCGATCTGCGGGGCTACACCTACGACCGGGGCGATGTGACCGCCCGGGGCCTCGCCAACGTCTACGCCCAGACGCTGGGCACGATCTTCTCCAGCGCGGGGGAGAAGCCGTACGAGGTGGAGCTGGTCGTCGCCGAGGTGGGCACGGAGCCCGAGGGCGACCAGATCTACCGTCTGCCCCATGACGGTTCGATCGTGGACGAGCACGGCTCGGTCGCGGTCGGTGGCAACGCCGAGCAGATCGGCAGCTTCCTGGACCAGCGCCACCGTGACGGGATGTCCCTGGCCGAGGCGCTGAAGCTGGCGGTCCAGGCGCTGTCCCGGGACACCAACGGCAGTGAGCGGGAGATTCCCGCGGAGCGGCTGGAGGTGGCGGTCCTGGACCGCACGCGCCCGCAGCAGCGGAAGTTCAAGCGGATCGTCGGACGGCAGCTGGTCCGCCTGCTGGAGGCGGACAACGCTGCGATCGCCAAGACCGACGAACCGTCGGACGAGATCCCGGAGGACACGGAGGAGTAACCCCTTCGTCGAGCCCGTACGACGGCCCCGGCCCGCGCTCGCGGACCGGGGCCGATGTGTGCCCGACCGGTCAGGCGGCGGGGGGAGGGCCGGAGGAGCCCCGGGCCATCAGGGTCACTGGGAGGTCGCCGGGCTCGGGAGGCCGGCCGGCGAGGACGGCGAGGAGGGCCGCCATACCGCGCTCGCCGATGCGTTCGGCGGGGAGGCGGACGGTCGTGAGCTCCGGTTCGACGGCGGTCGCGAGGGCGAGGTCGTCGAAGCCGGTGACCGAGACGTCCTCGGGAACCCTCAGGCCGAGCCGCCGGGCCGCCTTGCAGGCACCGGCGGCCAGGATGTCGTCGTCGCAGACGATCGCGGTCGGCCTCGCGCCCGGACCTGTGAGGGCCTTTTCGGCGGCGGTGCGGGCGCCGTCGACGTCGAGCGGCGCGCGGACGGTGCGTACGGACACCTCGCGCAGCGCGTCGGCCAGGGCCGCGCCGCGTACGTCGAAGGTCCAGGAGGGCACCGCCGAGGCGAGGTGGACGAACCGGCGGTGTCCGAGGGAGAGCAGGTGCCCGGTCACCTGGCGCATGCCGTCGGCGATGTCGAGGTTGACGTGTGCGGCGGCGCCGGTGTCGGCGGGGTCGCTGTCCAGCATCACCAGCGGCAGGTCCGTGCCGCGGAAGGCTTCGAGGGCGACGGCCGCCATGGAGGAGGCGATGACGCCGTCGAGGGCCGCGCGGGCGGAGGCGAAGGGGTCCCTGGCCGGGCCGACGCCTTCGGGGGAGGGGTAGAGGACCACGCCGAAGCCGTGCCGGGCGGCGACGGATGCGGCGCCGGTGTAGACGCGGGCGAAGAACTCGTTGGTGAGCGCCGGGACGACGAGCAGCGCGGTCCGGGTGCTGCCGAGCCGGAGGTTGCGGGCGGCGAGGTTGGGGCGGTAGCCGAGGCCGCGGGCAGCTTCGCGTACGGAATCCGCGGTGCGTTCGGAGACCCGTCCGCGCCATTTGTCGCCGAGGACCAGGGAGACGGTGGCCTGCGACACTCCGGCGGCGCGGGCGACGTCCCGGCTGGTGGGCCGCGTTCCGCCGGACGGTTCCGGGGCGTGTTCCGGGGTCTGCTCCGGGGTGTGCACTCATGCCTCCGCGAGGGACGGTCCGTTCTCGCGGGGGTGGACCCGCGGGCTGGAGCCATGGTACGTATGACGCGGTACGTTATACGTAAAACCTCGGGCGTGACGCCGGGGGAGAGGAGACCGACATGGCCACCGAGGCCACGGCGAGCGGCGGCTATCGCGACATCCTCGGGGCGCCGCACGCCCTGCGGCTCCTCACCGGCACCCTGGTCGGCCGGCTGCCCAACGGCACCGGCCCGATCGCGGCGGTGGTCTTCACCCGCGCCGAGGGCGGCAGCTACAGCCTCGCCGGAGGTCTCGTCGCGGCCTACGGTGTGGCCACCGCCGTGGGCCAGCCGCTCCTCGGCCGCGCGGTCGACCTGAAGGGGCAGCCGCGGGTGCAGCTGCCGGCGGCGATCGTCTCCGCCCTCGGCATGGCGGTCCTCGCCCTGGCGGGGATCGGCAACATCGCCCTCGCCTACGCCGCGATCGTCGTCGCGGGCCTCTTCACCCCGCCCCTCGAAGGCGGGCTGCGGGCCCTGTGGCCGAGCGTCCTGGGCCGCGAGGACCGGGTCCACCGGGCCTACGCCCTGGACGCGGTCGCCCAGGAGGTCATGTTCACCGTCGGCCCCCTCCTCGTGACCCTCCTGGTCGCGCTGTGGTCACCGGCCGCCGCCCTCCTGGTCATCAACGTCCTCGGCGTCCTGGGCGCCCTCTCCGTCGTCCTTTCGGAACCCTCGCGCGCGTGGCGCTCGGATCCCCGCGAGGCTCATTGGCTCGGCGCCCTGCGCTCGCCCGGCCTGCTGGCCCTGCTCGGCTCGTTCTTCTTCGTAGGGCTCGCGCTCGGCTCCATCACCGTCGCCGGTCTGGCCTACGCCGACGACCGGGGCAACGCGTCCGCCTACGGGTGGATCATGGCCGCCCTGGGCCTCGGCGCCCTCGTCGGCGGTGTCCTCTACGGCGCCCGCCGGTGGACGGGCGCTCCCGAGAAGCGGCTGCGCGTCCTGGTCGGCCTGCTCGCGCTGGGGTACCTGCCACTGATGCTCACCCCCGGTGTGGTCCCGATGACGGGGCTCGCCGCCCTCTCCGGGGTCTTCCTGGCACCGGCACTGGCCTGCGGTTTCATCGTGGTCGACCGGCACGCGCCCCGCGGAACCGTCACGGAGGCGTTCTCCTGGCTCGTCACCACCTTCGGCGTGGGGGCGGCCCTCGGCTCGGCCGTCGCCGGGCCCGCCGTCGAACTCGCCGGGACCACCGCGGGCTTCGCCGTGGCCGGCGCGGGAGGTCTCGTGGCCCTGCTGGTCCTGCTCGCCACCGGACGGGTCCTCGCCGTCCCCGGCCCCGGTGTGCGACACGCCGTCAGTGCCGGAAGCGCCGACCCCGGCCACACCGAAAAGAACACGCACTCATCGGAAAATGATCGAAACGGGGCCGCCCAACCCGGTTTCAGCTCAGGCCATCAGGCGTAATGTTCAGACATGGACCGCCGCATTTTCGGGCTGGAGAACGAGTACGGCGTCACGTGCACGTTCAGGGGACAGCGCCGACTGTCTCCTGACGAAGTGGCGCGCTACCTCTTCCGCCGTGTCGTGTCATGGGGCCGCAGCAGCAATGTCTTCCTGCGGAACGGCGCCCGTCTGTACCTCGACGTGGGCTCGCATCCGGAATACGCAACTCCCGAATGCGACAACGTGACCGAACTGGTCACGCACGACAAGGCCGGCGAGCGCATTCTCGAAGGCCTGCTCGTCGACGCCGAACGCCGCCTGCACGAGGAGGGAATCGCCGGCGACGTCTATCTCTTCAAGAACAACACCGACTCGGCGGGAAACTCCTACGGCTGCCACGAGAACTATCTCGTCGCCCGCCACGGAGAGTTCTCCCGTCTCGCGGACATCCTCATTCCGTTCCTGGTCACCCGCCAGCTCATCTGCGGCGCCGGAAAGGTGCTGCAGACCCCGCGCGGCGCGGTCTACTGCGTCTCGCAGCGCGCCGAGCACATCTGGGAGGGCGTCAGTTCGGCGACCACCCGCTCGCGGCCGATCATCAACACCCGCGACGAACCGCACGCGGACGCCGAGCGCTACCGCCGTCTGCACGTCATCGTCGGTGACTCGAACATGTCCGAGACGACCATGCTCCTCAAGGTCGGCGCGACCGACCTCGTACTGCGCATGATCGAGGCGGGCACGGTCATGCGCGACCTGACGCTGGAGAACCCCATCCGGGCGATCCGGGAGGTCAGCCACGACATCACCGGCCAGCGCAAGGTCCGCCTCGCCAGCGGCCGCGAGGCCTCCGCCCTGGAGGTCCAGCGTGAGTACTACGAGAAGGCGGCGGACTTCGTCGACCGCCGCGGCATCCGTACGGGCACGGTCGCACAGGTCCTGGAGCTCTGGGGCCGGACCCTGGACGCCATCGAGGCCGAGGACCTCGACCGTATCGGCACTGAGATCGACTGGGTCATGAAGTACAAGCTCATCGAGCGGTACCGGGCCAAGAACAACATGACCATGTCGCACCCCCGGGTCGCCCAGATAGACCTCGCGTACCACGACATCCACCGTCGGCGCGGGCTCTACTACCTCCTGGAGAAGAAGGGCCAGGCCGCCCGGATCTGCAACGACCTGAAGATCTTCGAGGGCAAGTCCGTGCCCCCGCAGACCACCAGGGCGCGGTTGCGCGGCGACTTCATCCGCCGCGCACAGGAGCAGCGGCGGGACTTCACCGTCGACTGGGTCCACCTCAAGCTCAACGACCAGGCGCAGCGCACGGTGTTGTGCAAGGACCCCTTCCGGTCGGTCGACGACCGGGTGGAGAAGCTGATCGCCGGCATGTGATCCGGTGAGCCGTCGACGGACGGGGCCGGCGCTCGGCGAGGTGCACCTCGCGGACCGCCGGCCCCGTCCGTCACCGCGCGCCCTCCTCCGTTCGGGTGTCGTGGAACCCGTACGGCGCTTGGCGCGCACCGTAGAGTGGGGCCCATTGCCATGGCCTCGACTCCCAGTTGGACTGATGAACTACAACACGAAGAGCCGTATCGCCGCCCTGGTGGCGGTACCCGCCCTGCTGTTCACCGCCGCCTGCGGATCCGACTCGGACGCGCAGAAGGCCGACGTGGCCAAGGTCACGGGGAAGTTCGGGGCCGCCCCCGAGATCTCCATCCCGAAGGACGCGGAGCCCGCCGACAAGACGGTGATCGAGACCGTCTCCGAAGGTGACGGCGCGACGGTCAAGAAGGGCGACTTCGTCCGGCTGGACTGGACCGTCGAGAAGTGGAAGGGCGCCGAGTCGCTCGGCGGCACCTGGACCCAGCAGACCCCCGGCGCCAAGGGACCGCGCCGCCAGGCCGTGGAGCGGGTCGGCCAGCCGAGCCAGCAACTGCCCGAGAAGATCCTGAACGCCGTCGTGGACCGCAAGGCCGGCAGCCGCGTCCTCGTGCAGGGCACCGCGGGCGACCTCATCGGGCAGACCCTCAACCCGCAGTCCGGCCTGACCGCGGAGGACTCCCTGGTCTGGGTCGTCGACGTGGTCGCAGCGGCCTCCGTGGACCCGAAGGCCGAGGCCAAGGGGCAGCAGGCGCCGACCGCGGCCGGGATGCCCGAGGTGAAGGCCCCGTCGCAGGCGGCCGCCACGATCACGGTCCCGAAGGGTGAGAAGGCCCCCACCACGCTCAAGGAGCAGGTGCTCATCAAGGGCACCGGGCCCAAGGTCCAGGCGGGTCAGGGCCTGATCGCCCAGTACACCGGCGTGAAGTGGGAGGACGGCAAGAAGTTCGACTCCTCCTGGGACCACGGCGGCGCCACCGCCTTCCAGATCGGCTCCGGCTCCGTCGTGGAGGGCTGGGACAAGGGCCTGGTCGGCAAGAACGTCGGCGACCGCGTACTCCTGGTGATCCCGCCGTCCCTCGGCTACGGCGCCAACCCGTCCAGTGAGCTGGCGAAGAACACGCTGGTCTTCTCGGTCGACATCCTGGGCACCGTCTGACCGCCCATCTGTGAGACTGTCCCGGTTGTACGCAACGCTACAAGGAGCACACTGCAGTGAGCATCGAGAAGCCTGAGGTCGACTTCCCGGGCGGCGAGCCGCCGAAGGACCTGGAGATCAAGGACATCTGGGAGGGCGACGGCCCGGAGGCCAAGGCCGGCGCCACCGTCTCCGTCCACTACGTGGGCGTCTCCTTCTCCACCGGCGAGGAGTTCGACTCCTCGTGGAACCGTGGCACCCCGCTGCGGTTCCAGCTCGGTGCCGGCCAGGTCATCGCCGGCTGGGACCAGGGCGTGCAGGGCATGAAGGTCGGCGGCCGCCGCCAGCTGATCATCCCCGCCCACCTCGCCTACGGGGACCGCGGCGCCGGCGGCAAGATCGCCCCGGGCGAGACCCTGATCTTCGTCTGCGACCTGGTCGCGGTCTGATCGGACCCGAAGTGACCGGTTTCTGACAAGGAAACGATCACCACGAGGGCCCATGCCGTCCGGCATGGGCCCTCGGCTTTTGCCGCGACACCCCGGGGCGGTACGGTCGGACGTCTGAGAAGTCAATCCGGCAGAAGAGGTGCAGGGCGTCGATGGCGATTGCCAAGGCCGAGCGGCTGATGAATCTGGCGCTGTGCCTGCTCGGAACCCGCCGCCCGCTGAGCAAGCGTGAGCTCCGCGGCTCCATCGAGGCCTACCTCGACGCGGGCGGAGACGACGCCTTCAACCGGATGTTCGAGCGCGACAAGGACGATCTGCGCGAACTCGGTCTGGTGATCGAGACCGTCGAGAACCTCGAGGGCGAGACCGGCTACCTCGCGCGCCGCGACTCCAACCGGCTCCCGCCGATCACCCTCGACGCCGAGGAGGCCGCCGCGCTCGGCCTCGCCGCCAAGGTCTGGCAGCAGGCCCGCCTCGCCGGGGCCGCCAGCGGCGCCCTCCAGAAGCTCCGCGCCGCCGGCATGCCCGAGGCGGAGGACTCGTACGACATCCAGCACAGCGCCCTCGAACCGCGCATCCCGGTCCACGAGGCCGCCTTCGAGCCGCTGATGCTCGCCTGCCGCGACCGGCGGCCCGTCGTCTTCGACTACCGCAAGGCCACCGCCGCCCGCCCCGAGACCCGCCAGGTCGAACCGTGGACGCTGGAGTGCTGGCGCGGCCACTGGTACCTGGCCGGCTGGGACCGCGACCGCGGCGCCGAGCGCGTCTTCCGCCTCTCCCGTATCACCGGCAAGGTGCGCTCCCGGGCCGGCGCCTTCACCGCGCCCGTGCCCGATGTCGTCACCGTCCGGGAGACCGTCGAGAGCTGGGCGGGCGAGACCGCCACCCGTTCCGCCCGGATCCGGCTGCGCGCCGGCTGCGGCTACCCGCTGCGGGCGCGCGCCCAGTCGGTACGGGAAGGGGCGGACGGCTGGGACGAGCTGGAGATCCCGTACGGGCACGGCCTCGACGCCTGGCTGGTCGAGTTCGGCCCCGATGTCGTCGTACTGGAACCCGCGGACCTGCGGGCCGATGTGGTGGACCGGCTGCGCGCCGTGGCCAAGGGCTGAAGGGGAGACGTACGGCATGGCCGCGAACGCGATCGACCAGACGAGGCGGATGCTCTCCCTCGTCACCTACCTGCGGGAACGCCCCGGCGCCCATGTCGCCGACGTGGCTCGCGCCTTCGGGATCACCGAGGACGAGCTGATCTCCGACCTCGATGTGCTGCCCATGTGCGGCACGAGCTTCCGGGGCGGCGATCTGCTCGACATCGACACCGACGGTGACCGGATCTGGTGGCACAACCCGGACGACGTCGCGGAGCCGCTGCGGCTCGCGGCCGACGAGGCGACCGCCCTGCTGGTCGCCGCGCGCGCCGTGTCCACGCTGCCGGGGCTGCGCGAGAGCGACCGTGAGGCGCTGCTGCGGGCCACCGCCAAGCTGGAGGCCGCGGCCGGGGAGGCCGCCGGGGCCAGCTCCCGGCTCTCGGTCACCTTCGAGTCCGAGGGCGGGGTCTTCGCGGAGGTCGACCGGGCGATCTCCGAGCGCCGGCGGCTCTGGGTGCGCTACTACTCACCCGCGCGGGACGAGCTGACCGAGCGGGAGGTCGACCCGATCCGGCTGTTCGCCGTGGGCCACACCTACATGGAGGCCTGGTGCCGGCTCTCCGAGGCGCGCCGCACGTTCCGGCTCGACCGCGTCGCCGAGATCCGGATCCTCGACGAGCACGCGGCCCCGCCGGAGATCGAGCTGCGTGATCTCTCCGAGGGGCTGGTCCAGCCGTCCGCGGAGGATCCGGAGGTCGTGGTCGAGGTCGGTCCCGGCGGCCGGTGGGTGGCCGAGTACTACCCGCACGACCGGGCCGAGGAGCTCGCCGACGGAGGGCTGCGGATCACGCTGCGGACGCCCGTGCCCGCCTCGCTGCGCCGTCTCGCGCTGCGGCTGGGCAGCGACGGGCGGATCGTCTCCCCGGCCGAGCTCGCCGAAAGCGCGCGGGAGGCGGCGACCGCCGCACTGGCGGCCTACGACGGCGTGGAGTGACCCCGCCGGAGTGGCCCCCCTCCGAGCGGGGGAGCGAGGGGGGTAAGGGGGAATGTGACATTCAATGTGACATTCCTCGTGCAGTCGACGCTGTTGCTTCTGTGAGCCGACAGACCGCGCGAGCGCGGGAGTCGAGAGAGATGAGGGAAATGTCCGTGATGCACGGAATGACAGCGTCGATCGCGCCGGTCCTCTTCAAGGCCGCCTGCCCCGACTGCCGCTCCCGCTGCGAACTCTCCGCGAGCGCCCTGCGCCTCGCGATCGGGGCCAGCCGCCGCACCACGTTCTACTCCTTCACCTGCCCCGAGTGCGGCAGCACCGTCCGCAAACCCGCCGGCGAGCGGATCATCGAACTCCTCACCGGAGGCGGCGTACGCACCCTGCGCCTGCACTCCACCGTGTGACCCCGCACTCCACCGCTGACTCTGAGCTCCACCGCCTGGCCCTGAACTCCACCGACCGACCGTCTGACCGTCCGACCGGCCGGGCCCGGCGCCCGTCCCGCACGCACCGGCACCCCCACAACCCCTAGGCTCGCCCCATGTTCTGGCCCATGCTCGCCATCGCACTCGGATTCCTGGGGATCTCCGTCCTCGGCGTCCTCGGCATCAAGGTCTTCCTGGAGGCGCAGCGGCTCGGCCGCCAGGTCGCCGGCACCGCCGAGCGCATCAACCGCGCCGCCGAAGACCTCGAAAAGGCCGCCGCCGACCTGGCCGCCACCGGCGAGGCGCTGCGCTGATCCCGTGCCGTACGCTGCGTAAAGCGACCCTCGCACAGGAGTGCGGACCGCAATCGTGAGTATGCACAGGCATTGCCCCCCGTTTACTCCTGCGGGTTACGATCGCAGACAGCGCGGTGGCCGGACGCATGTCCGACCCGCCGGGCACCGCACACCATGTCGCCTCGGTGAAGAAGGTAAACAGCTATGGGTAGGCTCGGCCCCACCGAGATCATCCTCATCCTCGTCGTCATCATCCTGCTGTTCGGCGCCAAGAAGCTCCCGGACATGGCCCGTTCGCTCGGCAAGTCGGCCCGCATCCTCAAGAGCGAGGCCAAGGCGATGAAGTCCGACGACCAGAAGAGCGCCCCCGCCGACCCCCCCCACCCCGGCACCCCGGACCAGGCCGTACCGCGCACCATCCAGGCCGCGCCCGGCGACGTCAGCAGCTCGCGTCCCGTGACCGAGCCGTCGGACACCACCAAGCGCTGACCGGTCCGCCGCCGCCGCACCGAGCGGCGGCTGCCGCACGAGATGAGGACGTGGGTTGCTCAAGTCTGCCCGCAAGCAGGAGAAGGATCCCGAGGGTCGCATGCCCCTCGTGGAACACCTGCGTGAACTTCGCAACCGCATGGCGAAAGGCCTGCTGGCCGTCGCCGCGGTCACCGTCGTGGCCCTCGTGTACAGCGAGGAGCTGATGCAGTTCCTGACGAAGTCCGTGCCCAAGTGCGGACCCAACGTCACGAGCGACGGTGGAAACTGCGCGATCGTCTCCTTCAACACGCTGATCGCCCCCTTCAGCACGACGATCCAGGTCAGCCTCGTGACCGGCCTCGTCGTCGCGAGCCCGATCTGGCTCTACCAGCTGTGGGCCTTCATCGCGCCCGGCCTGCACAAGAACGAGAAGAAGTACACCTACGCCTTCGTCGGCGCCGCGGTCCCGCTGTTCTCGGCCGGCGCCTACCTCGCGTACCTCATCCTCCCCATCAGCGTCAAGGTGCTCATCAGCCTCACGCCCGGCGGCTCCGCGAACATCCTCTCCCTCGGTGACGTCCTCGACTTCACCCTGCGGATGGTGCTCGTCTTCGGCCTGGCCTTCGAGCTCCCCCTCATCCTGGTGATGCTGAACCTCACCGGCGTCCTCACCGGGCGCCGCATGGCGGGCTGGTGGCGCGCCGTGATCATGGGCGTCTTCGTCTTCGGCGCCATCATCACCCCCACCACCGACCCCGTCGGCATGATCGCCCTCGCCGGGCCGATCACCGTCCTCTACTTCGCCGCCGTCGGCTTCTCGCTGCTGAACGATCGGCGCCGCAGCCGCAGCAACCCCGACGCCGCACTCGACGACGACGAAGCATCCAGCATCGACCTCACCCCCGAGGCCGTCGGAGCCGTCGAACCGGTCAGCGCCACCCCCGCCCTGCCCGAACAGGCCACCGGCGCACCGGACGGCGCCCGCGCGCTCCGGCAGAGCGGTTACGACGACATCACCTGATGGTCCGGCCCGGCCCCCTCACCGCGCGTCGTGTACCCGCGAGGGCGTGTCCTCGCCCGGTCGCCCGCCCACCGAGAACAGCCGGTCATTAAAGATCGCGTCACTGTCAGAGGGGGCGGGTAGGCTCGACAGCAAGATGACAGAGGACCTCACACCAGCCGAAGCGTACGCAGCTGCCCGGATGCGCAACGCCGAGCAGGCCACCGCGCTGGCCCCCTTCCGCGAGATGTACGAGTTCGATCTGGATCCCTTCCAGATCGAGGCCTGCCAGGCCCTCGAAACGGGCAAGGGCGTGCTCGTCGCGGCGCCCACGGGCTCGGGCAAGACCATCGTCGGCGAGTTCGCCGTCCACCTCGCCCTTCTCCAAGGGCGCAAGTGCTTCTACACGACACCCATCAAGGCGCTGTCGAACCAGAAGTACGCCGACCTCGTCAAGCGGTACGGTCCCGGGAAGGTCGGCCTCCTCACCGGCGACAACAGTGTCAACGGTGACGCCCCGATCATCGTCATGACCACCGAAGTCCTCCGCAACATGCTCTACGCGGGGTCCCAGGCCCTCTCCGGCCTCGGCTATGTCGTCATGGACGAGGTGCACTACCTCTCCGACCGCTTCCGCGGCGCCGTCTGGGAAGAGGTGATCAT
The DNA here is from genome assembly GCF_044764755.1 of Streptomyces sp. NPDC093600. Classification (NCBI taxonomy): domain Bacteria; kingdom Bacillati; phylum Actinomycetota; class Actinomycetes; order Kitasatosporales; family Streptomycetaceae; genus Streptomyces; species Streptomyces sp. NPDC093600. Next base: position 248,468 of record NZ_JBIWIU010000004.1, on the reverse strand, counting down.
CCACCTCCCGGAGTCGGTGACGCTCGTCTCACTCTCCGCGACCGTCTCCAACGCCGAGGAATTCGGCGACTGGCTCGACACCGTCCGCGGCGACACCGAGGTCATCGTCTCCGAGAGCCGCCCCGTCCCCCTCTGGCAGCACGTCCTCGCCGGCCGCCGGATGTACGACCTCTTCGAGGAGGAGACCGACCACGGCGGCCGCGGCGCCTCCCGCCGCGAGGTCAACCCCGATCTGCTCCGCCTCGCCCACACCGAGAACTCCCGCACGTACAACCCGCGCGACCGGCGCCGCGGCAAGATGATCCGCGAGGCCGACCGTGAGCGCGAGCGCCGCCAGCGCTCCCGCATCTGGACGCCCGGACGGCCCGAGGTCATCGACCGGCTCGACGCCGAGGGACTCCTGCCCGCCATCACCTTCATCTTCAGCCGCGCCGGCTGCGAAGCCGCCGTCCAGCAGTGCCTCTACGCCGGACTGCGGCTCAACGACGACGAGGCCCGCGCACGCGTCCGCGAGATCGTCGAGGAGCGCACCGCCTCCATCCCCACCGAAGACCTCAACGTCCTCGGCTACTACGAATGGCTGGAAGCCCTGGAACGCGGCATCGCCGCGCACCACGCCGGGATGCTCCCGACCTTCAAGGAAGTCGTCGAAGAGCTCTTCGTCCGCGGCCTCGTCAAGGCCGTCTTCGCCACCGAGACCCTGGCTCTCGGCATCAACATGCCCGCGCGCTCCGTCGTCCTGGAAAAGCTCGTCAAGTGGAACGGCGAACAGCACGCCGACATCACCCCCGGCGAGTACACCCAGCTCACCGGTCGTGCGGGCCGCCGAGGCATCGACATCGAGGGCCACGCCGTCGTCCTGTGGCAGCGCGGCCTCGACCCCGGCCACCTCGCCGGACTCGCCGGCACCCGCACGTACCCGCTCCGCTCCAGCTTCAAGCCGTCCTACAACATGGCCGTCAACCTCGTCGACCAGTTCGGACGGCACCGCTCCCGCGAACTGCTCGAGACGTCCTTCGCGCAGTTCCAGGCCGACCGGTCCGTCGTCGGCATCTCCCGCCAGGTCCAGAAGAACGAAGAGGGCCTGACGGGCTACCGCGAAGGCATGACCTGCCACCTCGGAGACTTCGAGGAGTACGCACGGCTCCGCCGTGAACTGAAGGACCGCGAGACGGAACTGGCCAAGCAGGGCGCCGCACAGCGCCGTGCCCAGGCCGCCGCCTCTCTGGAGCGACTCAAGCCGGGCGATGTCATCCACGTTCCCACCGGCAAGTTCGCCGGACTCGCGCTCGTCCTGGACCCCGGCATCCCGGCGGGCCGGACCAACGGCCATCGCGGCTTCGAGCACCACGACGGGCCCCGTCCTCTCGTCCTCACCGCCGAACGTCAGGTCAAGCGGCTCGCGTCGATCGACTTCCCGATCCCGGTGGAAGCACTGGAACGCATGAGGATCCCCAAGTCCTTCAACCCGCGCTCCCCGCAGTCCCGTCGCGACCTCGCCTCCGCCCTGCGCACCAAGGCCGGACACATCAACCCCGAGCGGCAGCGCAAGCAGCGCTCCGCCGCCGCCGACGACCGCGAGATCGCCCGTCTCCGCAGCGAGCTCCGCGCCCACCCCTGCCACGGCTGCGACGAGCGCGAGGACCACGCCCGTTGGGCCGAGCGCTACCACCGCCTCCAGCGTGACACCCGCCAGCTGGAACGGCGCATCGAAGGCCGTACGAACACCATCGCGCGCACCTTCGACCGGATCGTCGCCCTCCTCACCGAACTCGACTACCTCCGCGGCGACGACGTCACCGACAACGGCAAGCGGCTCGCCCGGCTCTACGGCGAACTCGACCTGCTCGCCAGCGAATGCCTCCGCGAAGGCGTCTGGGAAGGCCTCAACCCGGCCGAACTCGCCGCCTGCGTCTCGGCGTTGGTGTACGAAGCACGGCAGGCCGACGACGCCGTACCGCCGAAGCTGCCCACCGGCAAGGCCAAGGCCGCGCTCGGCGAGATGGTGCGGATCTGGGGGCGGCTCGACGCACTGGAAGAAGAGTTCAAGATCAACCAGGCGGAGGGGGTCGGGCAGCGCGAACCCGACCTCGGGTTCGCCTGGGCCGCCCACCAGTGGGCCTCCGACAGGGGACTCGACGAAGTCCTGCGCGAGGCCGAGATGCCCGCCGGCGACTTCGTCCGCTGGTGCAAGCAGGTCATCGACGTCCTCGGGCAGATCGCCGCGGCGGCGCCCAAGGAGAACAGCACGGTCGCCAAGAATGCGCGCAAGGCCGTGGACTCGCTCCTGAGAGGCGTCGTCGCCTACAGCTCGGTCGGCTGACGGAGCATGTGACACCAGCGCGGAGAGGGGCCCGTGGTCGACACCACGGGCCCTTCGCCTTGCTTGTCCACAGGCGGTTGTCCACAGGGGTGGCGGAGTGTCGCGGCTCTCCGATTCCATGGAGTCACACACCGGGCGACACCGCTGGGGGGAAACGCGCGTGACCACGCAAGCCCGTCCGACCACCGTCGAGAGCACAGCGGCCGGACAGAAGATCGTGCCGGGACCACGAGGCATGCCGCTCCTGGGAAACCTTCCGGAATTCGGCAAGGACCCCCTGGCCTTCTTCGAGCGCCTCCGCGCCCGCGGAGACCTCGTGAGCTGGCGATTCGGTCGCAGCCCCGCCCTCTTCATCGCCCACCCCGACACCATCGGGGAACTCCTCACCGAAGTCGAGCGGACCTTCGACCAGCCCGACCTCGGCATCGCCTTCCGCACCCTCCTCGGCAACGGCGTGGTCGTCGCCAAAGGCGCCGACTGGCGCCGCAAGCGCTCCCTCGTCCAGCCGTCCGTCCGGCCCCGGCAAGTACGCTCCTACGCCGCCACCATGGCCGAATGCGCCGTCGCCCTCGCCGACCGCTGGACCGACGGACAGCGCGTCGACATCAAGAAGGAGATGACCGCCCTCACCCAACTCATCGCCGTCCGCACCATCTTCGGCGCCGACACCGCAGCCGACACCGAAGCCATCGGCCGCGCCATGGATGTCGCACAGAAGGAGATCGGCGCCGAGTTCAGCGGCATCGGAGCCCTGCTCCCGGACTGGGTGCCCACCCCCGGCCGCGCCCGCGTCACGCGAGCCACCGCCGTCATCGACACCGAAGTCGCCCGGGTCGTCGCCCGTCACCGCGAGGGCGACAGCGAACGGCCCGACCTCCTCAGCCGCCTCCTCGCCGCCCGGGACGAGACCGGCGCCCGCCTCTCCGACCGGGAGATCCGCGACGAGACCGTCACCCTCTACATCGGCGGGCACGAGACCACCAGCTCCACCCTGGTCTGGGCCTGGTACCTCCTCTCGCGCCATCCACGGGTCCGCGACGCACTCACCGAGGAGCTCGACCGAGTCCTCGGCGACCACGAGCCGGGCTTCGACGACTACTCCCGACTGACCTACACGCAGGCGGTCGTCAAGGAGACGCTGCGGCTCTACCCCACGATCTGGCTCATCACCGGCATCGCCAAGGACGGCGCCAGCCTCGGAGGGACACCGATACCCCCGGGCACACGGGTGTGGAGCAGCCAGTGGGCCACCCACCGCGACGGCCGCTGGTTCACGGACCCGGAGGAGTTCCGTCCCGAACGCTGGCACACGCCCGGCAGTGCCGGGAACGAACCGCCCGAGGAGATACCCGAGTACGCCTGGTTCCCCTTCGGCGGCGGCCCCCGCGTCTGCCTCGGCACCCGCTTCGCGATGGTCGAAGCCGTCCTCGTTCTCGCCGTCCTGGCCCGCCGCTTCACCCTCACGGTCGACCCGGGCGAGATACGCCCCGTACCCAGCCTGACCCTCCAACCGGACCGCGACCTCCACGCCACGGCCAGAACCCGCCCGCGCCGACGAGCCACGGACGCCCGCTAGCAACGCCGACGCTCGGAGCGGGGCCCGGGGCCACGTCGTCGGGGGCGGGCGGGTGGCCGGCCGCACCCGCCCTCGGCCCATAAGGGGTTCGTCACACCGCCGCGTCCGGTGAGGGATGAACTCCCTGCGGAGCTACGGGAGATGGCTTCCTCGTGGCGCGCAGGGCGAGGAACACCAGGAGCCCGATCGGTGAAAGAAGGATCGTCAGCACCAGCAGCGGGCCCGTCAGCAGCGGCGAGAGCCGGAGGCGGCGCGCCTCCCGGTACATCCATTGGCCGAGCAGCAGGTCCCAGGCGATGACCTGCGCCCAGATCGCCCCGGCACCGTTCGCCAGCGCCGTCAGATCCCGGAAGGTGTCGATGTCCGGACCGCTGACCGCGGTCCACAGCTCCGGGAAGACCGGGATCGCCATCGCCAGATAGACCGCCAGGATCGGTACGACGGTCAGCGGCGAGGCCGCGATCCGCTCGGTGCCCCGCCATCCCGGCGCGAAGATCATGAGCAACCAGACAGGAGCGGCGAGCAGGAACGACAGCTCGAAGAGGAAGCCGGTCATGCCGCGACATCCTGGTCGGCGCGGGAAGGCGCGGTACGTGACGGGGTCCGCAAGGCCGCTCCCGTGCCCACCGCCGCCAGGAGGGCGAGGGTGCCTGCCGCGGCGAGCGTGGTGCCGTCGGGGTCGAGGAGGGCCTGACCCCGCAACGCCTGCCAGGTGAGGAGGACGAACACCGCCGCGTACGTACCCGAGGCCCCGAGCGTCAGCCGCAGGCGTACCCGCTCGTCACGCAGGCTGGCGAAGCGCGGGGCGAGGGCCACCAGGACGAGTAGGAGCAGAGGGATCGCCTGAAGGGCGTGCATGCCGAAGAAGTGGGCGACACGCAGATCACCGCCGGTCGAGGACCAGCCGGTCACCGCCATCGACGGACCGCCGTCCGGGACGCCGACGCTGTGGGCGCCGACGATCCCCGCGTCGTCGCCCGACGCGAGCTGCTCGGGGGTGGGCCGGACCATCAGGAAGCCGATGGCCGCGCCCGCGAGGGCGATCAGGGAGCCGAGGCGTACGGACCAGGCGGTGGCGCGGTCCAGGATCCGGGCCCGCAGCAGCAGTACCGCGATCATCAGGGCGGCGAGCCAGAGGAAGACGATGGTGATGCCCATCGCCTGGAAGACGGCCGCGTCGAAGGCGGTCTCGTTGTTGAAGTGGCTCTGCCTGCCGCGGATCACCTGCCCGACGATGAGCACCATCTCCGCGGCGCTCGCCACGGCCACCACGGTGCCCGCCCACCAGGCGGCCCGGCGGGCGCGGGGGAGGAGGGAGATCATCCAGGCCAGCGTCATGCAGTACGCGACGAAGGACACGGCGAACTTGAACGGCTTGTACCAGATGGGCGCGCCGACGAGGACACGGTCGTCGAAGAGCAGGCCGCCGGCCGAGATCAGGGCGGTCAGGACCATCGCGGCGGAGAACCAGACCAGTGGCCGGTGGAGTTCGCGGAGTCGCGGCATCGATAAGGACATGGAAACCCCCGGAGTGAACTATAGGTAGTGGCGCTCGCCGCTATCTGATAGCGCCACTATCTATGATGGAGGGGTGGGGCTGCAAGGCCTGGGCGAGGGTGGAAAGGTGAACGCGACTGTGCGTATCGGGGAGTTGAGCCGCAGGACGGGAGTGTCGGTGGCGACCATCAAGTACTACGTACGGGAAGGGCTGCTGCCGGCCGGCCGGTTGACCAGCCCCAACCAGGCGTCGTACGACGAGACGCACGAGCGGCGGCTGCGGCTGATCCGGGCGCTCCTGGACGTGGGAGGGCTCTCAGTCGCCGGCATCCGCGAGGTCGTCGAGGCGATCGACGACACGGAGCGGCCCGTGCACAAGGTGCTGGGGGCGGTGGCGGACCGGGTCGTGCCGCGCTACACCGAGGAACCGGGCGAAGGTGTCGTGGCCGCCCGGAAGTCGGTGGCCGAGCTGGTCGAGCGGCGCGGCTGGCGGACACGTCCGGACAGCCCGGCGGGGGAGGCGCTGGCCGTGGCGCTGGCGGCACTGGAGGACGTCGGCCACGGCGGGTTCGCGGAGGTGCTCGACGCGTACGCGGAGGCGGCGGAACGGGTGGCGCGGACGGACCTGGAGTACGTGGCGCGGAATGTGCGGCGGGAGGAGCTCGTGGAGAGCGTGGTGGTGGGGACGATGCTGGGGGACGCGATGTTCGCGGCGCTACGGAGGCTGGCGCACGTGGACGCGTCGGACCGGGTCTTCGGCGAAGAGGTGTGACGGGGGGTGCGGGGCCGCCCCTTGGGCGGCGACCGCCTCCCCGGGGCGGCGGCTGGGCCTCCGGCCGGCCGGGCTGCGGGGACTCGTGGCTGTGCGGACCCCAGGGGCCCGGGCCTCCGGCTGACCGAGAGGTGCCGGGCCACATCCTGAGCCTCCGGCCGACCGGGAGGCGCCGGGCCTCGGCCTGGCCCTTCGGCCGACCGGGTGCAGCCCTCGGCTGGTACGAGCCGGACTCCCGACGCACGGCCCGGCTCTCCGGATGCTCGGACCCGCGCCCGGCCCTGCGGACGCTCGCGACCGCGCGCGGCCCTGCGGACGCTCGCGACCCGCGCCCGGGCCCCGCGGATGCCCCGACCTTCGGCCCCGGCCCCCAGACGCCCGACCGGCCCCGCCTGCCCAGCCGGCCTACGACTCCTGTTCCCGCTCCACCTGGTCGTTCCATTCGCGCTTGATCGCGCGCCAGGCCTCGTCCGTCTTGCCCACGCGCCAGTAGCCCGAGATCGAGAGCCGCTCGCGCGGGATGGCCCGCTCCAGGCGCAGGTGGCGGCGGAGTTCCTTCACGAAGCCCGCCTCGCCGTGGACGAAGGCGTGGACGTCGCCCGGCGGGAAGTCCAGGCCGCGCACCGCCTCCAGCAGGGCCTCGCCCGTCGCCCGGTCGCCCCGGTGGAGCCAGGTGACCTCCACGCCCGCCGCCGTCGCCAGCTTCTGCTCCTCCGCCGCGTCCGCGATCTCCAGGAACGCGTGTACGGCCGTGCCCTCCGGCAGCCGTTCCAGCGCCACCGCGATCGCCGGCAGCGCGCTCTCGTCACCCACCAGAAGGTGCCAGTCGGCAGCCGGGTCCGGCGCGTAACCGCCACCCGGCCCCAGGAAGCGGATCGTTTCGCCGGCGCGGGCCCGAGCCGCCCACGGGCCGGCCAGGCCCTCGTCGCCGTGGACCACGAAGTCGATGGTCAGCTCGCGGTGGACCGGGTCCCAGTTCCGTACCGTGTACGTCCGGGTGGTGGGCCACTGGTCGCGCGGGAACTCCTCGCGGATCCGCTCCATGTCGAACGGCTCCGGGTAGCTGACGCCCTCGGCGGCGAAGAGCAGCTTCACGTAGTGGTCGGTGTAGTCACCCACCTCGAACGCGTCGAGTCCGCTCCCGCCCAGCACCACCCGCACCATGTGCGGAGTGATCCGCTCCGTGCGCACCACCTGCGCCTCGTGAGCCTTGGGTGCCTTGCGCGCCGGCTGCTCTGCCACGACCGTCTCCCTGGCTTGGTCAACTTAGGTTTACCTAAGCTAGCATCCCGTGGCCCCCGGGGACAGAAGTCGTCGGCCGCCGTCAGCGCTCCAGCACCGACAGCAGTCGGCCCACCGCCCCGCCCAGTCCCCACCGAGCCACCAGCGCCTGCAGCGCCGCCGGGTCACGCGGCCCGCTCGGCAGGGCCGGGTCGAAGTCCGGCAGCGATACGTCACCGGCCACCCGGACGACGGTGGGGGCCACGTCGAGATACGCCGCCGCTTCCACGATCCCGCGCCGTTTCGCCGGTGTCAGCTTGGACGTGCGGTCGACGGCGGCCGCGCGCACGCCCGCCAGGTCGCCGTACTCGGTGATCAGCTGCGCGGCCGTCTTCTCGCCGATGCCCTTCACCCCGGGCAGCCCGTCACTCGCGTCTCCGCGCAGCGCCGCGAAGTCCGCGTACTGGTCGGGCCGCACCCCGTACTTCGTACGGATCAGCTCCCCGTCGACCAGATCACAGTCGCCCACGCCCTTGCGCGGATACAGCACCCGCACACCGCGCTCGTCGTCGACGAGCTGGAAGAGGTCGCGGTCTCCCGTGACGATGTCCACCGGGCCCTTCGCCCGCCCCGCCAGCGTCCCGATGACGTCGTCCGCCTCGTAGCCGGCGGCGCCGACCCTGGCGATGCCCAGGGCGTCCAGGACGGCCTCGATCACCGGCACCTGCGGCGAGAGCGTGTCCGGGATCTCCTCCTCGTCCGGACCCGTCTCCGCCACCACCGCCACCCGGTGCGCCTTGTACGACGGGATCAGGTCCACCCGCCACTGCGGCCGCCAGTCGGCGTCCCAGCAGGCCACCAGCTCGTCGGGGCGGTGGTCCTGTACGAGCCGGGCGATGAAGTCGAGCAGTCCGCGCACGGCGTTGACCGGGGTGCCGTCGGGGGCCCGGACCGAGTCCGGCACACCGAAGTAGGCACGGAAGTAGAGGGAGGCGGTGTCGAGAAGCATCAGGCGTGGCGTCACACCCCGATCATGCCGCACCCGACCGACACCCACCCCGACCGACGGCCGACGACGCACGACCAACGCCCCACCCCGTCCAACGCCCCACCCCGACCGACGCCCCACCCCGACCGACGCCCCGCGCCGCACCCAGACCTGGCGATCCGTCACGTCCGGCGTCCCACGCCCACCGACCACCCACCCCCCTCCCCGTGACCCCCGTCACCTTTCGGTTTGCGCCCCAGGCCCCCGGGCAGGAGCGCGCCCGGAGCGGACCCGGTACGGGATTCAACGAACGAATCGCCGTGCTCAGGGAGACGCGGGCCGACACCGCCCCGCTCCACGGCCCGGCTGCGGGGGTGGCGGGCCGTTTTTCGTTTCGACGCGTGAGGTGTATGTGTCCAGGCTCCAGGCCGACCACCTGTACAAAGTGTTCGGCAGACGACCCGAGGAAGCCGTCAAGAAGCTGGCCGAAGGGGCGGACCGCGACGAGCTCCGTGCCGACGGCGCGACGGCGGCGGTCATCGACGCGTCCTTCACCGTCGAGCCCGGCCAGATCTTCGTCGTGATGGGTCTCTCCGGGTCCGGGAAGTCCACACTCCTGCGCATGCTCAACGGACTGCTGGAGCCCACCGCCGGCCGCGTCCTCTTCGACGGCAAGGACCTCACCGCGCTGAGCCCCCGCGATCTGCGCACCGTACGGTCCACCAAGATCAGCATGGTCTTCCAGCACTTCGCGCTCTTCCCGCACCGCAGCGTGCTGGAGAACGCCGCCTACGGCCTGGAGGTCCAGGGCGTCCCGCGCGCCGAGCGCCACGCGCGCGCCGCCGAGGCCCTGGAGCTGTGCGGCCTCGCCGGCTGGGAGAAGTCCTGGCCCGACGAGCTCTCCGGCGGCATGCAGCAGCGCGTCGGGCTCGCCCGGGCGCTCGCCACCGACGCAGACCTGCTCCTCATGGACGAGTCGTTCAGCGCCCTCGACCCGCTGATCCGCCGCGACATGCAGGACCAGCTCCTCGAACTGCAGAAGCGGCTCAAGAAGACCATCGTCTTCATCACCCACGACCTCAACGAGGCGATGCGCCTCGGCGACCGGATCGCGGTGATGCGCGACGGCCGGATCGTCCAGCTCGGCACCGCCGAGGACATCCTGATCCGCCCCGCCAACGACTACGTCACCTCCTTCATCCAGGACGTCGACCGCTCCCGTGTCCTCACGGCCGCCGCCGTGATGACCACCCCCGAGCACCCCGCGCCGGACGCCTGCGACTGCGAGACCGTCGGCCCCGACACCCTCGTCGCCGACCTCTGCGCGGTCAGCGCCCGCGTCCCGCACCCGGTGGCCGTCAAGGACGCCGACGGCGCGGTCCTCGGAGTCGTACCGCAGTCCCGGCTGATCGGCTTCATCGGGGACGAGCAGCGCCCGCCCCTTGCCTGCACCACCGGCACCGAGGAGGTGGCCGCCCATGCCTAGGCTCCCCCTCGGCAACTGGGTCGACAGCGGCGTCGACTGGCTCCAGGCCCAGCTCTCCTGGCTCTTCGACGCCATCAGCACCGGCGTCACCGGTCTCTACGACGGGATCGACGCGGTCCTCTCCGCACCCGAGCCGCTGCTCTTCGCCGGCATCCTCGCCGTCGTCGCCTGGTGGCTGCGCGGTCTGGCCGCCGGTCTGCTCGCCTTCGCCGGCTTCGCGCTCGTGGACTCCATCGAGTTGTGGGACGACGCCATGTCGACCCTCTCCCTGGTCCTCGTCGCCACCCTCGTCACCCTGGTGATCGCCGTCCCGCTCGGCATCTGGGCGGCCCGCTCCAAGACCGTCAGCGCCGTACTGCGCCCGGTCCTGGACTTCATGCAGACCATGCCGGCGATGGTCTACCTGATCCCCGGCATCATCTTCTTCGGCGTCGGCGTGGTCCCCGGCATCATCGCCACCATCGTCTTCGCCCTGCCTCCGGGCGTCCGCATGACCGAACTCGGCATCCGCCAGGTCGACGGCGAACTCGTCGAAGCCGCCGAGGCGTTCGGCACGACCCCGCGCGCCACCCTGCTGCGCGTGCAGCTGCCGCTCGCCCTGCCCACGATCATGGCCGGCATCAACCAGGTGATCATGCTGGGCCTGTCGATGGTCGTCATCGCCGGCATGGTCGGCGGCGGCGGGCTCGGCGGCGCGGTCTACCGCGCCATCGGCAACGTCGACATCGGTCTCGGCTTCGAGGCGGGCATCTCCATCGTCATCCTCGCCATGTACCTGGACCGGATCACCGGCGCGCTCGGCCGCCAGGTCTCGCCGCTCGGCCGCCGGGCGCTCGCCAAGGCGCGCGCCGCGGTCTCGGCCCGCACCGGGGCCAAGGTCTGGGGCCACCGCCCGCAGCCCGTCACCGCCCTCGTCGGCGTCGTCGTCCTCGCGCTCGTGGCGGGCGGCATGGGCTTCCTCGGCGCCGGCAAGCAGGCCGGCACCGCCGCCTCCGACGGCGAGAACACCGGTCACGGCAAGAAGATCAGCCTCGGCTACATCCCCTGGGACGAGGGGATCGCCTCCACCTTCCTCTGGAAGGAACTCCTGGAACGGCGCGGCTACGAGGTCGACACCAAGCAGCTGGAGGCCGGCGCGCTCTACACCGGCCTCGCCGGCGGCCAGATCGACTTCCAGACCGACGCCTGGCTGCCCGTCACCCACGCCCAGTACTGGGAGAAGTACCGGAACAAGCTTGAGGACCTCGGCTCCTGGTACGGACCCACCTCCCTGGAACTGTCCGTACCGTCGTACATGAAGGACGTCGACTCCCTCGACGACCTCAAGGGCAAGGCCGGACAGTTCAAGGGCCGGATCGTCGGCATCGAGCCGAGCGCCGGAATGATGGGCATCCTCAAGGACAAGGTCCTCGACGACTACGGCCTGAAGGGCGAGTACAAGGTCCTCGACGGCTCGACGCCCGGCATGCTCTCCGAGCTGAAGCGCGCGTACGACAAGAAGGAACCGGTCGTCGTCACGCTCTGGTCGCCGCACTGGGCGTACGCCACCTACGACCTGAAGAAGCTCAAGGACCCGAAGGGCAGCTGGGGCAAGGGCGACGGCGTCCACACCCTCGCCCGCAAGGGCTTCACCGCCGACAACCCGGAGATCGGCTCCTGGCTGAAGAACTTCCGGCTGACCGAGAAGCAGCTCACCGATCTCGAAGCCGTCATCCAGGAGACCGGCAAGGGCAAGGAGCAGGAGGCGGTCCGCGCCTGGCTGGAGAAGAACCCCGGCCTCGTCGAGAAGCTGACCCCGCAGTAGGGGTCCGGCCGAGGTCCGGTCGAGGGAATTCTGACTCCTGTCCGAAAAGGGGTGGTCGCCGAGCGTATTCGGCGGCCACCCCTTTTCGCCACGACGCGAAACCACGCCCCAAAGCTGCGTAAGGTGCAGGTAACCGACCAGTACGCGGCACACGGCACACGCGTCACGGCACGAGGGCACGAGGGAGGGAGCCGGCATGGACGACAAGGAATCACCGCGCGTGGGCGTGGCCGTCAAGAGGCGGCGCAGAGCGCTTCAGCTCACCCTCGCCGTCGTCGCCTCCCGCAGCGGGCTGTCCGTCCCCTTCCTCAGCCAGATCGAGAACGAGCGAGCCCGCCCCAGCACGCGTTCCCTCCAGCTCGTCGCCGAGGCCCTGGACACCACGGCGGGCGAACTGCTCGCCGCCGCCGAGTCCGCCCGTACGGTCGAGGTGGTCCGGGCCGGCGAGGCAGCGGACGACATGCCCGCCGGGGTACGCCCCCTGGTGCGGGGCCGGCACCAGCTGCACGCCCTGGAGTTCACCGGCGAGCAGGACGCCGGACGTGAATTCCAGCACCGCAACGACGAGTTGCTCCACGTCGCCGAAGGCTCCGTCGAGGTCGAGGCCGAGGGGCGCGCCTACCGCCTCGCCCGCGGCGACACGCTCCACCTCTCCGGAGGCGTACGGCACCGGTGGCGCTGCACCGAGCCCGGCACCCGCCTCCTCGTCGTCGCCGTCGCCGACCACATCGAGGCCGGCGACGTATGAGCCCGGTGGCCCGTGTCGTCTCGCTGGTCCCCTCGCTGACGGAGGCCGTCGCCGTCACCGCCCCCGCCGCCGTCGTTGCCGCCACCGACTGGTGCACGCACCCGGCCGCTCTCGACGCCGTACGGATCGGGGGCACCAAGAACCCCGACGTCCCCGCGATCACCGCCCTGCGCCCCGACCTCGTGATCGCCAACGAGGAGGAGAACCGCGCCCCCGACCTGGCCGCCCTGCGCGCCGCCGGCCTGGACGTGCTGGTCACCGAGGTCCGCACGCTCGACCAGGCGTTCAGCGAGCTCGACCGGGTGCTGCGGGCCTGCGGTGCGACCGCGCGGCCCCGCTGGCTGGACGAGGCGGAGCGGGCGTGGGCCGCCGTGGAGCCGGCCGCACCGCCGCGGACCGCCGTCGTGCCGATCTGGCGCCGCCCCTGGATGGTCCTGGGCCGCGACACCTTCGCCGGGGACCTGCTCGCGCGGCTCGGGGTCGACCAGCTGTACGCCGATCACGCCGAGCGCTATCCGCGCGTCCCCCTCGACGAGCTCCGGACCGCCGGAGCCGACCTCGTCGTCCTGCCCGACGAGCCCTACCGCTTCACGCCCGACGACGGGCCCGAAGCCTTCCCCGGGACGCCCGCCGCGCTCGTCAGCGGACGCCATCTCACGTGGTACGGGCCGTCACTGCGCGAGGCGCCGGCCGTACTGGGCCGGGCCCTGCGAGCAGCGCGCCGCTGACCAGCCCCCGTACGGTGTGGCAGCCGGATACCAGCCAGGCCGCGACCAGGAACGCGTACAACCCCACCGCCAGCCAGCGGAAGACATCGAGCCCGGTGTGCAGCGCGAGCCCCTCCGCGCCCGTCACGCAGGTGCCGACCGGGAAGGTGAACGCCCACCATGTCATCGCGAAACCCATGCCCTGGCGCCGCGCCCGCACCACCATCGCCCCCGCGAGGGCCAGCCACAGCAGCGCGAAGCCGGTCACGGGCACGCCGTACAGGACGGCGAACGCGGCGAATCCCGTGGCGTACGGAGCGGGCAGCACGCCCGGGGCGGCGTCGGCGAACTTGCTCGCGGCGGTGGTCGACTGGCCCAGGGGGCCGAGGACCAGGAAGAGGGTCGGGGTGAGCGCGAGCGGCAGCGGGCCGCCGGTGACCAGGCGGCCGAAGATCAGCGGCAGCATGACGAGGGTCGCGAGCAGGCTGATGCCGAACATGGCGTGGCAGGCGATCAGGAGCGTCTGCTGGGCCTGCCCGGCGGGCAGATGCGGCACGAGCAGCGGGCCGAGCGCGGCGGAGACCATCGGCGCGACGACGGGCAGCAGCCACACCGGTGAGGCGCTCTCGATCCGGTGACGCGCCACCATGAGGTACGGGATCGTCACCGCGGCCGCCAGGCCGACGGCCGTGCCGGCGGTGAACAGGACGGTGTCGACGGCGACGGCCGCCGGGAGCCCGATCCAGTCCTTGCCGACGATCATCGTGCCGCCGCCGACCGCGAGCAGAGCCATCGACAGGCAGCCGTAGAACGGGGCCACGGCCGGGTCCATCAGATGCTCGCGGGCCCGGTCGCGATGGTGTGCCCAGTGCAGGGCGCGGGCCGTGAGCAGGGCCAGGAGCAGGGCGAGGGAGAGCGCCCAGACGGCCGTGCAGGCGGTGCGGAGTCCCGGGACGTGCACGGGGAGGGTCGCTCCCGCGGTGGCGACGATGGCGGTGCCCATCACGCAGGCGTACCAGTGGGGGCCGAGGTGGCGGACCGCGGCCGCCCGCACGCCGGGGGTGGTGGCGAGGGGGGCCGGACGGGAAGGCGCGAGGGTTGCCATGGACCCACCATCGTACGGGTGCGCGGTCCCGGCCAGGGATCTCGATGCTATGACGTCATAAGCTGACTTTATGAGCAGTGCGAGCAGTGAGAGCGGTATGACGGCCCCCCTGTCCCACCGGGTCCCGGACCTCGGGGCGCTCGAACTGCTCCTCGCCGTCGCCCGCCACGGGAGCCTGGGGCGGGCCGCCCGGGAGGTCGGGATCACCCAGCCCGCGGCGAGCAGCCGGATCCGTTCCATGGAGCGGCAGCTCGGGGTGGCCCTGGTGGACCGCTCACCGCGCGGTTCCCGGCTCACGGACGCGGGCGCGCTGGTGACGGACTGGGCGCGCCGGATCGTGGAGGCGGCGGAGGCGTTCGACGTGGGTGCGCAGGCGCTGCGCGGACGCCGCGACTCGCGGCTGCGGGTCGCCGCCTCGATGACGATCGCCGAGTACCTGCTGCCGGGGTGGCTGATCGCCCTGCGCGCGGGGCGGCCCGACACGGCCGTGTCGCTGCTGGCCGGGAATTCGGCGGCGGTCGCCGAGCGGCTGTTGGCGGGCGAGGCGGACCTCGGGTTCGTGGAGGGGCTCGCGGTGCCGGAGGGGCTCGACGGCGCGGTGGTCGCTCACGACCGGCTCGCCGTGGTCGCCTCCCCGTCCCACCCGTGGGCCCGCCGTCGCAGGCCGCTGGAGCCCGGCGAACTGGCGGCCACCCCGCTGATCCTGCGCGAACGCGGCTCGGGCACCCGCCAGGTCCTCGACTCCGCCCTCTCCGCCCACGGCGGCCTCGCCCAGCCGCTCCTGGAACTGGCGTCCACCACGGCCGTGAAGGCGGCGGCGGTCAGCGGCGCGGGCCCGGCGGTCCTGAGCGAACTCGCGGTCGCGGAGGAACTGGCCTCTCGCCGCCTGGTCGCGATCCCGGTCGAGGGCGTCCTGCTGCGCCGCGACCTCCGAGCGGTCTGGCCCACCGGCCACCGCCCGACGGGCCCGGCACGCGACCTGCTCTCGCTGACCCGGGGGTGACCCGGCCGGGGGCCGCCCGGCCGTGCGGCAGGGCGGACGGCTCCCCGGAGCGCCCGCCCGCGGGAGCGCCCGGTCCTAAGACCCCCAAGGGCCAACCAAGGCCCCGGCAAGAGCCCCAAGGGCCCAACCAAGGCCCCGGCAAGAGCCCCAAGGCTCAGTCGCCCCCGCCCGCCGCCCGCACCAGGCCCCGCATCACGCGCGGGTCCTCGCCCATCTCCGGGTGCCACTGCACGCCCAGCACCCAGGCCGGGTCCGCCAGTTCCACCGCCTCCACCGTGCCGTCCTCCGCGTACGCCGAGGCCGCCAGGCCCGTGCCGAGGCGGTCCACCGCCTGGTGGTGATAGGTCGGTACGGACGTCAGCTCGGGCACCAAGGAGGCGTACCGCGAGCCCGGGACCGGCTTCACCGCGTGGCGGCCGATCACACCGACCGACTCCACATGACCGTCCAGGTGCTGCACGAGCGTGCCGCCGAGCGCCACGTTCAGGAGCTGCATCCCCCGGCAGATGCCGAGCACCGGGACTCCGCCGGAGAGCGCCGCCTCGATGAGCGCCAGTTCCCACGCGTCCCTCTCCCGGGCGGGCGGGCCGGTACGCGGGTCGGGCGCGGCCCCGTACCGTACCGGCTCCACATCCGCGCCGCCCGCGACCACCAGGCCGTCGAGCCGCGCCACCACCCCCGCCGCCGAGGCCGGGTCGTCCGGCGGGAGCATCGCCGCCAGGCCGCCGCTCGCCTGCACCAGGCGCGGATATTGTGCGGGAAGGAGCGCGGCGCGCATGTCCCACACACCCCAGCGGGCCTGGTCCAGATAGGTCGTCACGCCGATGAGCGGCTTGGTCACGTCATGCCTCCGGGAGAAACGAGGGGGAGTCAGGGGCGTTCCAGCTCGGCCTCGGCCGCCGCCAGCGCCGCGAACTCCTCCTCCGGCGCCTTGGCCACCAGATGGTGGCGACTGTAGAACGCGAAGTAGGCGAGGGCGATCACGTAGACCCCGAGCGCGATGAACGCCGCGTCCTTGTCCACCAGGAACGTCGCCACCAGCGCCGACAGGGCGAGCGCGAACGCCACCGACGAGGTCACGACACCGCCCGGGGTCCGGTACGGCCGGTGCAGCCCGGGCTCCCGGCGGCGCAGCACGATGTGGGAGAGCGCCATCAGGGCGTACGAGATGGTGGCGCCGAACACCGCGATGTTCAGCATCCGCGCCCCGTTCCCGGTGCCCGCCGCGAGCGCGAAGCCGATGGCGCCCGGGATGAGCAGTCCCAGGTACGGCGATCTGCGACGGCTGGTCAGGGACAGGAACCGGGGCAGGTACCCGGCCCTGGACAGGGCGAAGAGCTGCCGCGAACCGGCGTAGATGAGGGAGAAGAACGACGCCACGAGCCCCGCGAGACCGGCGTAGTTCACGAACCGGCTGAGCGCCGTCGGCTCCCCGTCGCCCTGCAGCGCCACCACCAGCGGGTTGCCCGCCTCCTGGATGGCCGCCGAGCCGCGAGCCCCCGTCGCGGCGAGGAAGGTCACCACGGCCAGCAGCACCAGGACGCCCATGGAGATCGCCAGGGCCTTCGGCATCGAACGGACCGGGTCCTTCGCCTCCTCCGCCGCGAGCGGCACGCCCTCCACGCCGAGGAAGAACCACATGCCGAACGGGAACGCCGCCCAGATCCCGAGGAGCCCGTACGGCAGCCAGGAGTTGGCGCCGAGCGCCGTGTCGTCGACCGGGATGTCGTTCAGCCCGTCGACGTGGAAGTCGCTCAGCGCGCCCAGGGCGAAGACGACCAGGGCGGCGACCGCGATCGCCGTCACGACGAGGCTGAAGCGCAGGGCCTCGCCCACGCCCCACAGATGGATCCCGATGAAGATCACGAAGCAGGCGAGATAGACCGGCCAGCCCGACTCCAAGCCGAACAGGCCGAGCGATTCGACGTAGTCGCCGATGAAGATGGAGATCGCGGCGGGGGCGAGGATGTACTCGATGAGGATGGCGGTGCCGGTCAGGAACCCGCCCCAGGTGCCCAGCGCCCGGCGAGCGAAGCCGTAACCGCCGCCCGCGGTGGGCAGGATGGCCGAGAGCTCCGCCAGCGCGAAGACCAGACAGGCGTACATCGCGCCCATCAGGACGGTGGCGACGGCCAGCCCGCCGAAGCCGCCCTTGGACAGGCCGATGTTCCAGCCGGAGAAGTCGCCGGAGACGACATAGGCGACGCCGAGGCCGGTGAGCAGCAGCCAGCCGGCGCTGCCGCGCCGCAGGGCGCGGCGTTCGAGATAGTCGTCGGGCGCGGTCTTGTCCCCGGTGGTGTCTTCGAGCGTCATGGCAGCGTCAGCTCCCCGCAGCGGGACCAATGGATTGGCCCCATACCTTTGCGTTGACCCTGACGGAACGCAACCCCCGTGCGTTACTTTCGCGTTACGGGCGGCGCCAAATTTCTCGGGGCTCGGTTCTCCCCCTGGCTTCGCCGGGGGGACCCCACAGGGCGCTTGGTGCGTGCGTCGACGGTCGGCCGTGCTCGGCGGCTCGTTCCTCGCCGCCTGCGCGCGTTCTCCCTTTCGACGCCCGCGCGCACTTCGGCTCACTCGCCTGTCGTAGGCGCCGTCGGTTTGGGGGTCAGGTCAGGAAGCCCCGCAGCAGCGCCGCCGTGCCGCCGCAGTGTTCGCGCATCACCTCGCGCGCCGCGTCCACGTCGCCGTCGAGGATCGCCTCCACCAGGGCGGTGTGCTGGTGCTGCGAGTGCTCCAGATTGCGTACGAGCAGCGGGATGCAGTCCAGCAGGTCGTTGACCGTCGCCCGGACGGCCGCGTACTGCGCCGTGAGCGACGGCGAACCCGACAGCTCGGCCAGAGTGAGGTGCAGCAGCGTGTCCTGGCGGCGGTAGTCGGCCAGCGGGGCGTCGTGCGTCGCCGCGAGCGCCGCGCGCAGCCGTCCCGCGCCCGCCTCGTCGAGGCCGTGCGCCGCGCAGAGCCCCGCCGCGCCGACCTCCAGGACCTCCCGGAACCGCAGGGTGTCCTCGACGTCGACGGAAGCGATCCGGCGCCGCAGCTCGTCCTCGCCGGCCGTCTGCGGACGCTGCCGCACAAACGTTCCGCCGTACCGTCCGCGCCGGCTCTCCACGAGCCCCTGCTCCTGGAGGACCTTCAGCACCTCGCGCAGGGTCACCCGGCTGATCCCCATCCGCTCGGCCAGCTCCCGTTCGGCCGGCAGCCGCTCCCCGCCGGGAACGAGCCCGAGCCGTACCACCTGCAGGATCTGCTCCAGGGCTTCCTCGAAACCGTTGCCCGCCCGGACGGGGCGCAGCACGGGCGTCAGCCGGTCCGCCGATTCACTCGTACTGGACACGTTCTGGTTTCCCCTTCCCAAGCAATGGTCTTCCGCAATACCTTATGGCTCCCGGCAGGCCGAAGGAGGAGTAATCCCGTGGCAGACCGCAAAGCCCCGCTCTCCGTCGAGGAGCTGCGTGCCCTCGTCGCGAGCGGTGAGATCGACACCGTGGTCCTGGCCTTCCCCGACATGCAGGGCAGGCTCCAGGGCAAGCGGTTCGCCGCACCGTTCTTCCTCGACGAGGTCCTCGACCACGGCACCGAGGGCTGCAACTATCTCCTGGCCGTCGACGCCGAGATGAACACGGTCGACGGATACGAGATGTCCTCCTGGGACCACGGCTACGGCGACTTCGCCATGCGCCCCGACCTCTCCACCCTGCGCCGCGTCCCCTGGAACGAGGGTACGGCGATGCTCATCGCCGACCTCGCCTGGAGCGACGGCTCACCCGTCGTCGCCGCACCCCGCCAGATCCTCCGCCGCCAGCTGGAACGGCTCGCCGAACACGGCTACACCGCCCACGTGGGCACGGAGCTCGAGTTCATCGTCTTCAAGGACAGCTACGAACAGGCCTGGGACGCGAACTACCGGGGCCTGACCCCCGTGAACCAGTACAACGTCGACTACTCCATCCTGGGCACCGGCCGCGTCGAACCCCTCCTGCGCCGCATCCGCAACGAGATGGCCGCCGCCGGACTGACCGTCGAGTCCGCCAAGGGCGAGTGCAATCCGGGACAGCACGAGATCGCCTTCAAGTACGACGAGGCCCTCGTCACCTGCGACCAGCACGCCGTCTACAAGACGGGCGCCAAGGAGATCGCCGCCCAGGAGGGCGTCTCGCTCACCTTCATGGCGAAGTACAACGAGCGCGAGGGCAACTCCTGCCACATCCACCTCTCCCTGCAGTCCATCGACGAACCGGGCCGCAACGTCATGGCAGGTGACGGACCGGACGGAATGTCCGACGTCATGCGCCACTTCCTCGCCGGACAGCTCGCCGCCCTGCGCGACTTCTCCCTCCTCTACGCCCCCAACATCAATTCCTACAAACGCTTCCAGCCCGGCTCCTTCGCCCCCACCGCCGTCGCCTGGGGCGTCGACAACCGCACCTGCTCCCTGCGCGTCGTCGGCCACGGCCGCTCCATGCGCTTCGAGAACCGCCTCCCCGGCGGGGACGTCAACCCCCACCTCGCCGTCGCCGGACTGGTCGCCGCCGGCCTGTACGGCATCGAGCAGCGCCTCGAACTCCCCCCGGCCTGTGACGGCAACGCCTACACCGCCGACTACGCCCACGTCCCCACCACCCTGCGCGAGGCCGCCGAACTCTGGGAGACCAGCGCCATCGCCAAGGCCGCCTTCGGCGACGAGGTCGTCGCCCACTACCGCAACATGGCACGCGTCGAACTCGACGCGTACGACGCCGCGGTGACCGACTGGGAGCTGCGCCGCTCCTTCGAACGCATGTGAGGACGATGTGAGGACCACCTTGCTTCAGGTACTGAACCCGGCGACCGAGGAGGTCGTCGCGACCGTCCCCGCCGCCACGCCGGCCGACGTCGACGCCGCCGTCGTGCGAGCGGCCGATGCCCAGCGCGGATGGGCGGCCGCCGCCCCCGCCGACCGGGCCCGGCTGCTGCGCCGCTTCGCCGCCGTCGTCGACGCCCACAACGAGGAGCTGGCCCTCCTCGAGGTCCGCGAGGCCGGCCACACCATCGGCAACGCCCGCTGGGAGGCGGGCAACGTCCGCGACCTGCTCGACTTCGCGGCCGGGGGAGTGGAACGGCTCAGCGGCCGCCAGATCCCCGTCGCCGGCGGCCTCGACATCACGATCCTCGAACCCCTCGGCGTCGTCGGCGTGATCGCACCCTGGAACTTCCCCATGCCCATCGCCGCCTGGGCCCTCGCCCCGGCCCTCGCGGCCGGCAACGCCGTCCTCCTCAAGCCCGCCGAGACCACCCCGCTGACCGCGCTCCGGCTCGCCGAACTCGCCCTGGAGGCCGGACTCCCCGAGGGCCTCTTCCAGGTCCTGCCGGGCGAGGGACCCGTCGCGGGCGACGCACTCGTCCGGCACCCCGGCATCGCCAAGATCGTCTTCACCGGCTCGACCCGCGTCGGCAAGTCGATCATGGCGAAGTGCGCGGACCAGGTGAAGCGCCTCACCCTGGAGCTCGGCGGCAAGAGCCCCAACATCGTGTTCGCCGACGCGGACATCGAGGCGGCGGCCGCGGCGGCGCCGATGGCCTTCCTCGACAACAGCGGCCAGGACTGCTGCGCCCGCACCCGCGTCCTCGTCCAGCGGTCCGTGTACGACCGCTTCATGGAGCTGTTCACCCCCGCCGTCGAGGAGATCGTCGTCGGCGACCCGGCCGACGAGCGGACCCAGATGGGTCCGCTGATCTCGCGAGCCCAACTGGAGCGCGTACGGGCGTACGTCCCCGACTCCGCCCCCGCCATCCGTGGCAAGGCCCCCGAGGGCCCCGGCTTCTGGTTCCCGCCGACCGTCCTCACCGACGTCGCCGAGGACGCGCCCTGCGCCGTCGAGGAGGTCTTCGGACCGGTGGCCGTCGTCCTGCCCTTCGAGGACGAGGCCGACGCGATCCGGCTCGCCAACGCCACCGACTACGGCCTGTCCGGCTCCCTCTGGACCCGCGACGTCGCTCGCGCCCTGCGCGTCTCGCGCGCCGTCCGGGCGGGGAACCTCTCCGTCAACTCGCACTCCAGCGTCCGCTACTGGACCCCGTTCGGCGGCTACAAGCAGTCCGGCCTCGGCCGCGAACTCGGCCCCGACGCCCTGACCGCCTTCACCGAGACCAAGAACGTCTTCATCAGCACCGAGAGCACCGAGAGCACGGAGGCCTGAGCACCATGACCGACACCGTCACCGACACCGAGAACGTCTGCCGCCGCCTCGTCGGCCGTACCGCCGTCATCACCGGGGCCGGCAGCGGCATCGGACTCGCCGCCGCCCGCCGGCTCGCCTCCGAAGGCGCCAACGTCGTCTGCGGCGACATCGACGAGACCGCGGGCAAGGCGGCGGCGGAGGAGGTCGGCGGCACCTTCGTACAGGTCGACGTCGTCGATCCCGAGCAGGTCGAGGCGCTCTTCAGGACCGCGTTCGACACCTACGGCTCCGTCGACATCGCCTTCAACAACGCGGGCATCTCGCCGCCCGACGACGACTCCATCCTCACCACCGGACTGGAGGCATGGAAGCGCGTCCAGGACGTCAACCTCACCTCCGTCTACCTCTGCTGCAAGGCCGCCCTGCCCTACATGCGGCGGCAGGGCCGCGGATCGATCATCAACACGGCCTCCTTCGTCGCCATCATGGGCGCGGCCACCAGCCAGATCTCGTACACCGCCTCCAAGGGCGGCGTGCTCGCCATGTCCCGCGAACTGGGCGTCCAGTTCGCCCGCGAGGGCATCCGCGTCAACGCGCTCTGCCCGGGGCCCGTCAACACCCCGCTGCTCCAGGAGCTGTTCGCCAAGGACCCGGAGCGCGCCGCGCGCCGCCTCGTCCACATTCCGGTCGGCCGGTTCGCCGAGGCCGAGGAGATCGCGGCCGCCGTCGCCTTCCTCGCCAGCGACGACTCCTCCTTCATCAACGCCACCGACTTCCTCGTCGACGGCGGCATCTCGGGCGCGTACGTGACGCCGCTCTAGCCGTTCAGACCATCCCGCCCCCCACCCCACGACAGCCGGGCGCCGCGCAGGTGCCCGGCTGTCGTGCTCCCGGGACTCCGTGTACGGGTCATGAACACGCCCTCTAGGCTGGCCGGATGAGCATGACGACCCCTCCCCCCACGCCCGGCGGCGTACCCCCGGGCTGGTACCCGGACCCGGCCACGCCCGCCGTCGAACGCTGGTGGGACGGTACGACGTGGAGCGCCCATACCCGGCCCGCAGCGGTGCCTCCTGCGTCGTCGCCCGGCCGCGGCCGGACCGTCGCCCTCGCCGCGGTGGCGGCCGTCGTCGTGGCGGCCCTCGTGGTCGCGGGCGTCGTCGCCCTCGACGGTGACGACGGGGAGGAACCCGGGACGGCCGGCCCGCCCGCGACGACGAGCGCGAGCACCACGGGCCCCGCCCCGACCTCGCCGCCCTCCACCAGCCCGGCGGCCGAGGACCCCACCCGGGTCGCCGATCCGCTCAACGGCATCACCCTGCCCGTCCTCAAGGGCTGGGAGAAGCCGAAGTACATCTCGGGCGGCGTACCCACGATCGCCACCACGGGCACCTACCCCTGCCCCGGAGCCGCCGATGTCAACTGCCGTCGCGGCACGGTGAACTCCCGTACGGTGTCGGGCACGGACGCCGCGACCCCCGAAGCGGTCGCCAAGGAGGACATCGCCCTCGCCGCCGACGCCTTCTTCGAGGAGGACGTCCTCGGCAACAGGCCGTACGGCGGCATCGTCTCCCACAAGGTGGTCGCGGCCCGCCCCGCCGTCGTCGCCGGACGCACCGGCTACCTCGTGCGCTGGCAGCTCACCACCGGCAAGGGCCCCGGCGCCTACGTCCAGTCGCTGGCCTTCTCGTCACCGCTGGGCAGCGAGTCCCCCGTCGTCGTGCGCTTCGCCTTCGACGCGGGTCCGGAAGGGCCGCCGCTCGCCGCGATGGACGAGATCACGAAGGGGATCCTCCCCATCGGCAGCACGACGAGCGGCGGGGTGGGCGCGCCCCTCACTCCGGGATCCTGACCTCGCCCACGCCCGTGGTGGGGCTCAGAGGAAGGTGCGGCCCTCACCCCGGTACGTCGGCACGGTCGCCGTGACCCGGTCGCCCTCGACCAGCCGCAGACTGTCGAACCGCTCGCACAGCTCCCCGGCCTTCGCGTGCCGGAACCACACCTTGTCGCCGATGAGGAGATCGTCGGCGGGGCCGCCGATCAGCGGGGTCTGCACCTCGCCCGGCCCCTCCCGAGGGTCGTACCGCAACCCCTCCGGCAGGTACGGGACGGGCAGCCGGTCCACGCCGGCCGCGCCGGACGCGGGATAGCCGCCACCGAGCACGGTCACCACCCCGACGCCGGGCCGGCGGACGACGGGCTGGGCGAAGAGGGCGGCCGGGCGGCCGGTGAAGGACGTGTAGTTGTCGAAGAGGCGCGGCACGAAGAGGCCCGACCCGGCGGCGATCTCCGTCACCGCGTCCTCGGCCGCCGTGTACTGCACGCTGCCCGTTCCGCCGCCGTTGACGAACTCCAGGTCCGGCGCGACCGCCCGTACCGCCCGCACCACGGCCGCGCGCCGCTCAGCCAGCTCCCTGCGGGCGGCCGACTGCATCAGCCGGATCGCCCGGGAGCGCAGCGGCCGCCCGGCGACCGCGTCCCCGACCCCGGCGACATGGCCCTCGTACGCCATGATCCCGACGAGCCGGAAGCCGGGCCGGCGGACGACGGACCGGGCCAGCTCGGCGAGCTGGGCCGGCTCGCGCAGCGGGGAACGCAGCGCGCCGACCCGCACCCGGCCGCCCAGCAGCCGGAGCGAGGTGTCCAGCTCCAGACAGACGCGGATCTCCTCGCCGCCGCCCGCCCGGGCGTGGTCGATCAGATCGAGCTGCGCCGGGTCGTCGACCATGACGGTGACGGCGGCGGCGAGCTTGGGGTCGTTCGCCAGCTCGCCGTACGCGGTGCGGTCGGCGGAGGGGTAGGCGAGGAGGACGTCGTCGAACCCGGCCCTGGCGAGCCAGAGGGACTCGTCCAGCGTGAACGACATGATCCCGGCGAACCCCTCGCGCGCCAGGACCCGCTCCAACAGCGCCCGGCACCGCACGGACTTGCTGGCGACCCGGATCGGCTTGCCACCGGCCCGGCGGACGAGGTCCTCGGCGTTGGCGTCGAACGCCTCCAGGTCGACGATCGCCACGGGCGCGTCGAGGTGGGCGGTGGCCCGGTCGTACCGGGCTCGGTCGGCGGCACGGGGAGTCATGGCCCGAGCTTGCCAGACGGGTTGGGGGCGGGGTAGCCCCTGGGTTCCCGTGCTGGGGGGAACAGCCCGTAGAGTGACGGGCATTGCCAGGACGACCAGGGGGACGGGTATGACCACCGACGCGCACCCTCCCGCGTCCCGCATCACCGACGCGCTCCTCCCACCCGCACGACCCCCGGCGGCGGGCGCGCAGGGCGGGGCCGCCTTCCCGCCGCGTACGGCGGCAGGTACCGAGGACCAGTCCGCCCCGGCGCCGCGCGCGTCAGGCACCGAGGGCGTATCCGCCTCCGCTCAGCCGCGCCCGGCTGCGGGCGCTGAGGGCGTGTCCGCCTCCGCCCAGCCGCGCCAGTCGGGCGACGCCTCGCACGCGACTCCGCCGCGTACGGCGGCAGGCGTCGATGGCCGGGTCGCCCCGGTGCCGTGCACGGGCGCAGGCGGCGCCGGCCTGTCCGCCTCCGGTCAGCCCGGTCCGTCCGCCGGTGGCTCGCGCGTCACCGCGCCGCGTCCGGGTGCCGGCACCGAAGGCCCATCTGCCTCTGGCCAGCAGCACCCGGTAGGTGCCGCGGGCAACGGCGGCGTGTCCGCCCCGGCTCAGCCGCGTCCGGCCTCGGGCGCCGAGGGCCGGGTCGCCCCGGCGCCGCGCCCGGCCGCAGGCGGCGACGGCGTGTCCGCCTCTGCTCAGCCCGGTCCGTCCCCCGCTGGTTCCCACGTCACCGCGCCGCGTTCGGGCGCCGGCATCGAAGGCTCGTCTGCCCCTGCTCAGCCGCGTCCGGCAGGCGGCGACGGCTGGGCCACCCCGGCGCCGCGCCTGGCCGCAGGCGCCGAGGGCGTGTCCGCCCCGGCTCAGCCGCGTCCGGCCGGCGATGCCTCGCAGGTGACGTCGTCGCGTACTGCCGCAGGCACCGAAGGCTCGTTCGCCGCCGGCCAGCCCCGTCCGTCCGCCGGTTCGCGTGCGAACGCGCCCACCCCGCCGCGCCCGGCGGGCGACCGGCCCACAGGGCCTGCCGGGAACCCGCACGGCTCCGCCGTCGACGGCGTCCCGCCGCGTCCGGCGCGCGACCCGCGTACGGCGGCTGTCGGCGAGCCCGCTTCCGCCGGGCGTCCTGGGGCGCGCGGCGGCGCCTCGTACGAGGGCTCCGGCGCCGACGGCGTGCCCGCCGTCGAGACGACTACACGGTTGCGCGCCATCCGTGACACCGACCCGCCGCCCGCCGCCCGCCCCCTGCCGGTGACCGCCCCGCGGCGGCCGGAGGATGACGAAGTTCCGTCGGCCCCCCGCCGCCCGGGCACGGGCCCCGGCCGCCCCGCGCGCTTGCCGGAGGAGGCCCCGTCCGCCGCCCGCCCGGGCGCGAGCCCCAGCCGCGCGCACGCCGGTTCTGCGCAGGCGTACGGGCCCTACGGTGCCCCTCAGGCGTACGCCGTGCCGCCCGAGACGCTTGTCGAGACGACCACGCGGCTGCGGCCGATCCGCGAGCGCCGGGTCGGGGCGGTCGTCGCGGCCGGGGTGTGTCTCGTCGTCGGTCTCGGGCTGATCGGCGGCGCCGTCACCGGGGTCGTCCTCGCCGCCACGAACGTGGGAAAGCCCGCCGAGCCCGTCGGCTACTCCCAGGCCAAGACGCTCTGGCACAGCGCCCCCGTGGACACCCTCTTCCCGCGCACCCTCTCCGGCGCCGACGCCGGCCCCGGGGAGGCCGCCCGGACCTGGACGCGCGTCGTCGTCGCCCCCGACGCCGCCTGCTCGGCGACCGTGCTGCCCGCGAGCGTCCTCACCGCACTGAGCCCCGTCGGCTGCGACCGCGTCCTGCGCGCCACGTACACCGACGCCACCACCAGCAGCGTCATCACCGTGGGCCTGGCCTTCACCGGGGCCGAACCCGCCGCCATGCGGACCCTGGGCGGTACCCAGCTCGGCACCGACGTGCCCCCTCCGCTCTCCGCCCCCGGCACCGTCGCCGAACGCTTCGGCGCCGACCAGCGCGCCAGCTGGTGGACGCGCTCCCTCGCCGACCTGCCGGTCGTCGTCTTCTCCGTCTCCGGGTTCGCCGACGGCCGCCGCATCGACCAGCCCGAGCCCGCCGCGGAGGCCATGGCCGCCGACCGGACCTCCGCCCCCGCTCAGGCCGGTCTCGGCCACGAGGCCAAGGGCGTCGCCGACGGCATCGAGCGCGGCCTGCGCAAGACCGTCGCCGAAGCCGTGAAGAAGGACGAAGACCGGTGAGCCCACGCCGTACCCGCCGCCGCCCCCGCGCCGCGGCCGCGACCCTCCTCGCCGCCGCCTTCACCGTCCTTCCCGCGACCACCACCCCCGCCCACGCCGACACCATCCGGGCCCGCCAATGGGGCCTGGAGGCCCTGCGCACCCAAGAGGCGTGGCGCACCACCGAAGGCGAACGCGTCACCGTCGCCGTCCTCGACACCGGCGTCGACGCGGACCACCCCGACCTCGCCGGCTCCGTCCTCCCCGGCACCGACCTCATCGGCTTCGGCGCCCAGCGGGGCGACCGCGCCTGGGCCCGCCACGGCACCGCCATGGCCGGCATCATCGCGGGCCACGGCCACGGCCCCGGCCGCCAGGACGGTGTCCTCGGTGTCGCGCCCGGCGCGAAGATCCTGCCCGTCCGGGTCATCCTCGAAGGCACCGACAAGGCCCGCGAGAAGGCCCGCAAGTCCCGTGGCACCGCTCTCGCCCAGGGCATCCGCTGGGCGGCCGACCACGGCGCCGACGTCATCAACCTCTCCCTCGGCGACGACTCCGAGTCCGCCCACCCCGACGCGGGCGAGGACGCGGCCGTCCAGTACGCCCTCGCCAAGGGCGTCTCCGTCGTCGCCTCGGCCGGCAACGGCGGCGAGAAGGGCGACCACATCTCGTACCCCGCCGCCTATCCCGGCGTCATCGCCGTCACCGCCGTCGACCGCTACGGCACCCACGCCTCCTTCTCCACCAGCCGCTGGTACGCCACCGTCAGCGCCCCCGGCGTCCACATCGTGATGGCCGACCCCGACCGGCGCTACTACGAGGGCTGGGGCACCAGCGCCGCCGCCGCGTTCGTCTCCGGCGCCGTGGCGCTCGTGCGCTCCGCCCACCCCGACCTGACCCCCGCGCAGGTCAAGAGGCTCCTCATCGACACCGCCCGGAACCGGCCCAAGTCCGGCCGCAGCGACGCCAAGGGGTACGGGACGGTCGACCCGGCCGCCGCGATCAGGGCCGGGGCCGCGCTCAAGGGCGCCGACCCCAAGAACGCCGCCGCCGGTTACGAAGGGCGGTACTTCGGGCCCGGACCGCTGCCCGCACCCGAGGACAGCGAGTCCATCGGCCTGCTCGCCCCGGCCGCCGGAGGCCTCGGCGCGCTGCTGCTCGTGGCCGCGGCGCTCCTGTGGCGCGCCGGCCTCCCCGGCCCGCGCCCACCCCGCTGACCGGCCCCGTGCCCACCGCACCCACCATGCCGACCGCGCCGACCGGTCCCGCGCCCACCGCCCTGACCGTGGACGGTTAGGCTCGTCGGGTGGCGCTCAAGAACATCCCTGACCCCGGTTTCTCCGACGACGACGGCACCGCCGATCCGCGGCTCGCCGCGGCCCTCGCGGCCTGGGCGGAGGACAGAACCGCCCACGGCCCCGTCCTGGAGGCCCTCCGGAACGCGCGCCTGATGGTTCCCGTCGTGGCCGTGCTCGGAGAGGTCGAGGAGGACCCCGAGACGGGGCTGCGCCGCGAGAAGACGAGCGACATGGCCGTGCCCACGCTCACCGCGGGCGACCGGCGGGCCCTGCCCGCCTTCACCTCGATCGCCTCGCTCGCACTGTGGGACCCCGCCGCCCGCCCCGTCGCCGTACCGCTGCACCAGGCGCTCCAGGCCGCCGCGCACGAGAAGGCGGACACCGTGGTCCTGGACCTCGCCGGACCGGTGCCGTACCAGCTGACCGGCCCCGCGCTGCTGGCCCTCGCGGAGGGCCGCGACAGCGCGGACCCGCTCGACGACCCGGCGGTACGGGAGGCGGTGCGCGCCGCCGTCGCCGCCGAGCCCGCCGTCCTGCGCGCCCATCTGGGGCCCGGCAGCGCCGACGGCACCCTCGCCCTCGTCCTGGCCGAGGACGCCGCACCGGCCGAGGCGGCCCAGCGGGTCGCCCGGCTGCTGGCCGCCGACGAAACGCTGAGGGCCCGCCTGGTGCGGGGCCTGGACCTGGCACTGCTGCCAGCCACGGCCACGCCTCCCGGCGAGCCCTTCTACCTCAGGAAGTGACGAGGGGCGGGTGCGCCGGCCGACCGGCCGGCGCACCCGCCCCCGCGCGACGCTCTAGCCGTACACCGGCCCGGTGTACTTCTCGCCCGGGCCCTGGCCCGGCTCGTCCGGGATGATCGAGGCCTCGCGGAAGGCCAGCTGCAGGGACTTCAGGCCGTCCCGCAGCGGCGCCGCGTGGAAGGAGCTGATCTCCGTCGCGCCGGCGTCCAGCAGACCCGCCAGGGCGTGGACCAGCTTGCGCGCCTCGTCGAGGTCCTTGTGCTCGTCGCCCTCCTCGGTGAGCCCGAGCTTCACCGCGGCGGCGCTCATCAGGTTGACGGCGACCGTCACGATCACCTCGACCGCCGGGACCTCCGCGATGTCGCGGGTCATGGCGTCGAAGTCGGGGGAGTCCGTGGGCTCGGTGTGGGGCGTTTCGCTCATGCCCCACACGATAAGCCGCCCCCGGAGGCGCGACGCCCGCGCCCATGGTTAGCGCACCCGCCCGCCGGGTGCTAACCTTGTGTAACGACCGGCCGGACACGTGTGTGCCCGGCCCACAAGTGGAGGCTCCGACTTCCCACCTGGCCGCCCTCGCGGGCGGCGGGTCACCGGTCAGGTGGCGCCCATCGTTCCGTACGGACGATGGAGCCGCCCGATGTGCGCCCCGCGGTTGACCGCGGCGGTGCTCCGGTATTCCCCTGGAGCCCCGCCTGTGTCCCGTCCGGGGCATTTTTCGTGTTCCGGCGCGGTTGGTCTCACTAAACAGACGTTGCGCGTCCGTCCGCCAGGCGGTCGCGTGGTGCTACCGAGGAGGATCCATCAGCGCCGAGCCCCGCATCAACGACAGGATTCGCGTTCCCGAGGTGCGACTTGTCGGACCCAGCGGCGAGCAGGTCGGGATTGTTCCGCTTGCCAAGGCCCTGGAGCTCGCACAGGAGTACGACCTCGACCTGGTCGAGGTCGCGGCGAACGCCCGTCCGCCCGTGTGCAAGCTCATGGACTACGGGAAGTTCAAGTACGAGTCGGCCATGAAGGCCCGTGAGGCGCGCAAGAACCAGGCGCACACGGTCATCAAGGAGATGAAGCTCCGGCCGAAGATCGACCCGCACGACTATGACACCAAGAAGGGTCATGTCGTCCGGTTCCTCAAGCAGGGCGACAAGGTCAAGATCACGATCATGTTCCGTGGTCGTGAGCAGTCCCGCCCCGAGCTTGGCTTCCGTCTGCTGCAGCGACTGGCGTCGGACGTCGAGGAGCTTGGCTTCATCGAGTCCAACCCGAAGCAGGACGGCCGGAACATGATCATGGTTCTTGGCCCGCACAAGAAGAAGACCGAGGCGATGGCCGAGGCACGCGAGGCCCAGGCCGCGCGCAAGGCGGAGCGTCAGGGCGGTTCGTCCGACACCGCCGAGGACGCCTCCGCCGAGGACGCCCCGGTCGAGGCTCCGGCCGAGAACCCCGAGGCGTGACCCGAGGGGCTGCCACCCAGGCAGCCCCGGGGCCCCGCCCGGAACCACCAAACGAAGATCTGACGCTCCCGGTTGTCCGGTGCCCGCACCGGGGGGAGCGCCACTGACGAGGAGATAACGGCGCGATGCCGAAGAACAAGACGCACAGCGGTGCCAAGAAGCGCTTCAAGATCACCGGCTCCGGCAAGGTGCTCCGTGAGCGCGCCGGCAAGCGCCACCTGCTCGAGCACAAGTCGTCCAAGCTGACGCGTCGCCTCACCGGCAACGCCGAGATGGCCCCGGGCGACGCGGCCAAGATCAAGAAGATGCTGGGCATCTGATTGATCTCCGGCTCTCGGTGACCGAGAGCCACCGGCCCAGTCCGGGCCCCATTCGTTTCCGGGTCGTGTGAGTCCAACCACGACCCCGCTACAAGGAGTTAACAAGTGGCACGCGTCAAGCGGGCAGTCAACGCCCACAAGAAGCGCCGGGCGATCCTCGAGCAGGCCAGCGGTTACCGCGGTCAGCGTTCGCGCCTGTACCGCAAGGCCAAGGAGCAGGTCACCCACTCCCTGGTCTACAACTACAACGACCGCAAGAAGCGCAAGGGCGACTTCCGTCAGCTGTGGATCCAGCGCATCAACGCCGCTGCCCGCCAGAACGGCATGACGTACAACCGCCTCATCCAGGGTCTGAAGGCCGCCAACATCGAGGTGGACCGCAAGATCCTCGCGGAGCTGGCCGTCAACGACACCAACGCGTTCGCCGCGCTGGTCGAGGTCGCGCAGAAGGCTCTGCCGGCCGACGTCAACGCCCCGAAGGCCGCCGCCTGATCTTCCAGGCCGCAGCACTTCGCCCGGACCCGCAGGCCCCGCGCCTGCGGGTCCGGCGCGTTCCGGGCTCCCGGGCCGCCTGCCCTGACCGGACCGGTTCAGGGCTTCCGGGCCGCTCCGGGCTGCTGGGCCGCCTCGGCCGACCGGACCGTTCCGGCTCCGTGGCCGTCCCGGCCGAGCCGGGCCGTTCCAGGCGCCCGCCCCGCCCGCCCCGCCGGACCACCGGGACCTCCGCCTCCCCGGACCGCGCGCCCGCCCGCCGTACCGCAGCCACAACCCCCTCGCACCCCTCTCGTACGTACGAAAAGAGAGCCGCCGACCCCATGGGCACCCCCGAGCTGATCTCCCCGCGTTCGCCGCGCGTCGTCGCCGCACGGCGGCTCGCCAAGCGCAACTTCCGGGGCAAGGACCGCCTCTTCATCGCCGAGGGGCCGCAGGCCGTCCGCGAGGCCGTCCACCACCGCGGCAGCGCGGGTGAGCCCACCCTCGTCGAGCTCTTCACCACCGTCGAGGCCGCCGAACGGTACGCCGGGATCGTCGACGCCGCCCGCGAGGCCGGGGCCCGCGTCCACCACGCCTCCGACGCCGTCCTCGCCGAGGTCTCCCAGACCGTCACCCCGCAGGGCCTCGTCGGCGTCTGCCGCTTCCTCGACTCGCCGTTCGAGGAGATCCTCGCCGCCCGCCCCAAGCTGGTCGCCGTCCTCGCCCACGTCCGCGACCCCGGGAACGCCGGCACCGTCCTGCGCTGCGCCGACGCCGCCGGGGCCGACGCCGTCGTCCTCACCGACGCCTCCGTCGACCTCTACAACCCCAAGTCCGTCCGCGCCTCCGTCGGCTCCCTCTTCCACCTCCCGGTCGCCGTCGGCGTCCCGGTCGAGCAGGCCGTCGCCGGACTCAAGAGCGTCGGCGTCCGGATCCTGGCCGCCGACGGAGCCGGCGACGACGACCTCGACGACGAACTGGACGCCGGCACCATGGGCGGACCCACCGCCTGGGTCTTCGGCAACGAGGCCTGGGGCCTGCCCGAGGAGACCCGCGCGCTCGCGGACGCCGTGGTGCGCGTGCCCATCCACGGCAAGGCCGAGAGCCTCAACCTCGCCACGGCCGCCGCAGTCTGCCTCTACGCCTCCGCGCGCGCCCAGCGCCCCCGAACCACCGCCTGAGGGGTCCACCGCGTCACCTTCAACTAGTAGGGTGACGGGCTCGGGGGCCCACTGCGCTACATGGAGGGGTGGGGAACGGGGATGACGGTCGGCACGGACAGGCCCGCGGACGGACGGGGGGCCACGCCGCGCGCCCACGAACCCTGGCCCGGCATCGACCCGGACGACCTGCCCGACGGTCTCGTCGTCGCCGACGAGACCGGCCGTGTCATCTGCTTCAACGCGGCCGCCCGCCGGATCACCGCCGTCCCCGGCGACGAAGCCCTCGGCCGTCCGCTGGACCAGGTCCTCCCCCTGGAAGACCTCAAGGGCCGCCGCTGGTGGGCGCTCACGGACCCGTACGGCGGGCTCGCCACCCGCCGCGGCCAGCCCGAGCGCAATCTGCTGCTGCCCGGCGGCCGCGAGGTGCTCGTCTCCGCCCGCTACGTCCGCGAGCACCCCACCGGGCCGGTCCGCCGGGTCGTCGTCTGCCTGCGCGGCACCGAGGCCCGGCGACGTACCGAACGCAGCCACGCCGAGCTCATCGCCACCGTCGCCCACGAACTGCGCTCCCCCCTGACCTCCGTCAAGGGCTTCACGGCGACCCTGCTCGCCAAGTGGGAACGGTTCACCGACGACCAGAAGCGGCTCATGCTGGAGACCGTCGACGCCGACGCCAACCGCGTCACCCGGCTCATCGCCGAGCTCCTCGACATCTCCCGGATCGACTCCGGCCGGCTGGAGGTGCGCCGCCAGCCCGTCGACATCGCCGCCGCCGTCGGCCGCCACATCCAGGCCCACACCACCGGCGGGCAGTCCCCCGACCGCTTCTTCGTCCGGGTCCACCCCCAGCTGCCCGATCTGTGGGCCGACCCCGACAAGATCGACCAGATCCTCGGCAACCTCCTGGAAAACGCGGTGCGCCACGGCGAGGGAACCGTCACCATCGAGGTGGCACCCCGCGACACCACCGACGGAGAGAAGGGAACGGCGGTCACCGTGAGCGACGAAGGCCCCGGCATCCCCGAGGAGTCGATGGGACGCGTCTTCACCCGCTTCTGGCGGGGAAGCAAGCGCGGTGGCACCGGACTCGGCCTCTACATCGTCAAGGGCATCGTCGAGGCCCACGGCGGCACCATCACCGTCGGCCGCGGCCCCCGGGGCGGCGCCGAGTTCCGATTTATCCTGCCCGTCGGCGCCCCGGCCTATCTCGCCTGACGAGATCACCAGCCGCCCGGCCCCCACGGGCTCATTCGCGTCCTCGCACCCCGTTAGACTCGACCTTTGGCACGTTTGCGCCCTTGTCGTCGAGCAGGGCCTCGGGGGCCCGGGGGTGTCCCCCGGAAGGGCACAGTCAGCCAGCCGAACGGAAGCACGGGAAGAGATGTCCGCACCCAATAAGTCGTACGACCCGGTCGAGGTCGAGGCCTTGAAACCGGAAGAGATCGAGCGCATGCGGGACGAGGCGCTCGCCGCCTTCGCCGCCGCGGGTGACCTCGACGCGCTCGCGCACGCGAAGACCGCGCACACCGGTGGCACCTCGCCGCTCGCGCTGGCCAACCGGGAGATCGGCGCGCTGCCGCCGCAGGCCAAGGCAGCGGCCGGCAAGCTGGTGGGCCAGGCCCGCGGCGTCGTCTCCAAAGCCCTCGCGGCCCGCCAGACGGAGCTGGAGGCCGAGCGCGACGCCCGTGTGCTCGTCGAGGAGGCGGTGGACGTCACGCTGCCCTACGACCGCACCCCGGCCGGCGCCCGCCACCCGCTGACCACGCTCATGGAGCGGGTCGCCGACGTCTTCGTCTCCATGGGGTACGAGGTCGCCGAAGGTCCCGAGGTCGAGGCGGAGTGGTTCAACTTCGACGCCCTCAACTTCGTACCGGACCACCCGGCGCGCCAGATGCAGGACACCTTCTTCGTGCAGGGCCCGGAGGGGACCACCGGTGACGAGTCCGGTGTCGTCCTCCGTACGCACACCTCCCCGGTGCAGGCCCGCACGCTCATCGACCGGGAGCCCCCGGTCTACGTCGTGTGCCCCGGCCGCGTCTACCGCACCGACGAGCTCGACGCCACGCACACCCCGGTCTTCCACCAGATCGAGCTGCTCGCCGTCGACGAGGGCCTGACCATGGCCGACCTCAAGGGCACCCTGGACCACATGGTCCAGGCGCTCTTCGGGCCCGACATGAAGACCCGGCTCCGCCCGAACTTCTTCCCGTTCACCGAGCCGTCCGCCGAGATGGACATGCTCTGCTACGTCTGCCGCGGCGAGTCCGTCGGCAACGCCGACCGCCCCTGCCGCACCTGCGGCAGCGAGGGCTGGATCGAGCTGGGCGGCTGCGGCATGGTCAACCCCAAGGTGCTGATCGCCTGCGGCGTCGACCCGGAGAAGTACAGCGGCTTCGCCTTCGGGTTCGGAATCGAGCGGATGCTGATGTTCCGCCACAACGTCGATGACATGCGAGACATGGTCGAGGGTGACGTCCGGTTCACCCGGCCGTTCGGGATGGAGATCTGATGCGGGTCCCGCTTTCTTGGCTGCGGGAGTACGTCGACCTGCCGGCGACGGAGACCGGACGTGACGTCCAGGCCAAGCTCATCTCGGCAGGACTCGAGGTCGAGACCGTCGAGCAGCTCGGCGCCGGCCTGACCGGCCCCCTGGTGGTCGGCAAGGTCCTCACCATCGAGGAGCTGACGGAGTTCAAGAAGCCGATCCGCTTCTGCACCGTCGACGTCGGCCAGGCCAACGGCACCGGCGAGCCCCAGGAGATCATCTGCGGTGCCCGGAACTTCGCCGAGGGCGACAAGGTCGTCGTGGCCCTGCCCGGCGCCGTGCTGCCCGGTGACTTCCGGATCGCCGAGCGCAAGACGTACGGCCGGGTCTCCCGCGGCATGATCTGCTCCGGTGACGAGCTCGGCATGGGCGACGACGGCACGCACGGCATCATCGTGCTCCCGCCGGAGTACGAGGTCGGCATCGACGCCACCGAGCTCCTGGAGCTGTACGACGAGGTCCTCGACATCGCCGTCACCCCCGACCGCGGCTACTGCCTCTCGATGCGCGGCGTCGCCCGCGAGACCGCCATCGCCTACGGCCTGCCGCTGCGCGACCCGGCGCTCCTCGACGTGCCCGCGCCCAACTCGTACGGCTACCCGGTCCAGATCGCCGACCCGATCGGCTGCGACCGCTTCACCGCGCGCACCGTCGTCGGCCTGGAGCCGGAGGCGCGCACGCCGATCTGGATGCGGCGCCGCCTGCAGAAGGCCGGCATGCGCCCGATCTCGCTCGCCGTCGACATCGCCAACTACGTGATGCTGGAGCTCGGCCAGCCGCTGCACACCTACGACCGCACCCGGCTCGACGGCCCCATCGGGGTCCGCCGCGCCGAGCACGGCGAGAAGATCACCACCCTCGACGGCACCGTTCGCGTCCTGGACGGCGCCGACCTCGTCATCACCGACAACCGCGGGCCGATCGGCATCGCGGGCGTCATGGGCGGTGCCAACACCGAGATCGCCGACCACGCCGACGCCGCCAGTGCGACGACCGAGGTCGTCATCGAGGCCGCGCACTTCGACCCGATCTCCGTCGCCCGCACGGCCCGCCGCCACAAGCTGTCCTCCGAGGCGTCCAAGCGCTTCGAGCGCGGAGTCGACCCGCAGGCCACGGCAGCCGCCGCACAGCGCACCGTCGACCTGCTCGTGCTCCTCGCGGGCGGCACCGCCGAGGCCGGCGTCACCGAGCTCATCGCGCCCTCCGCGCCCCGTACGGTCGCCATGCCGGCGGACCACCCGGACCGCGTCGCGGGCGTGGCCTACGGCCGCGAGACCGTCGTCCGCCGCCTCCAGGAGATCGGCTGCGACGTCTACGGCCAGGACGAGCTCGTCGTCACGGTCCCCTCGTGGCGCCCCGACCTGAACGAGCCGAACGACCTCGCCGAAGAGGTCATCCGGCTCGAGGGGTACGAGAACCTGCCCTCGACGCTGCCCAAGCCGCCGGCCGGCCGCGGGCTGACCGAGCGCCAGCGCACCCACCGCCGCGTCGGCCGCGCCCTGGCCGGCGCCGGCTACGTGGAGGCGCTGAACTACCCGTTCATCGGCGAGCAGGTCTTCGACCAGCTCGGCCTGGACGCGGACGACCCGTGCCGCCGCGTGGTCACGCTCGTCAACCCGCTCTCCGACGAGGAGCCCGCGCTCCGTACGGCCCTGCTGCCGGGCCTGCTCGGCGCGCTGCGCCGCAACGACGGCCGCGGCTCGCACGACCTCGCGCTCTTCGAGACCGGTCTGGTCTTCCGGGCGGGCGAGAAGCCGGGCGTCGCGGTGCGGCTCCCCGTCGACCGCCGCCCGACCGAGGCGGAGATCGCGGAGGTCAACGCCGCGCTGCCCGAGCAGCCCCGGCACGCCGCCGTCGTCCTCGCAGGCGCCCGCGAGCAGGCCGGCTGGTGGGGCAAGGGCCGTCCGGCCGACTGGGCGGACGCGGTCGAGGCCGCCCGCACGGTCGCCCGCGAGACCGGTGCCGAACTGATCGTGCGCCAGGGCCAGTACGGCCCGTGGCACCCCGGTCGCTGCGCCGAGCTGCTCGTCGTCCTGGACGGCGAGGAGCGGACCGTCGGTTACGCGGGTGAGCTGCACCCGCGCGTCGTGAAGGCGTTCGGTCTGCCGGCCCGCACGTGCGCGATGGAGCTGAACCTCGACCTGGTCGAGCAGGCGGTGACGGGCCCGCTCAAGGCGCCCCGGATCTCCTCCTTCCCGGTCGCCACCCAGGACGTCGCCCTGGTCGTCGACACCGCGGTGCCGGCCGACGCGGTCGAAGCCGCGCTGCGCGACGGCGCCGGTGAACTCCTGGAGTCCATCCGGCTGTTCGACGTGTACACCGGCGACCAGATCGGCGAGGGCAAGAAGTCCCTGGCGTACGCGCTGAAGTTCCGCGCCACGGACCGCACCCTCACGGTCGACGAGGCCACCGCCGCCCGTGACGCGGCCGTGGCCCTCGCCGCCGAGCGCACGGGCGCCACGCTGCGCGGCGCCTGATCGCGGACCCTGGGAGAGGGGGCCGGCCGGGTGGCACACACCGGGCCGGCCCCCTCCGGCGTTCCCCGGGCCCGGGGCCCTGCCGGGACGGGTATACGGCTGCGGGCCTCGGCACGGGACGGGTATACGGCTGCGGGCCTCCGTACGCGTATACGGCGACCGTCTGTCCGTGCGAGCCGGCGTCCTCCGCCGTGCGGGGCGGCGTGCCGAGGGCGCTCACTCCTTCGGGTGAGATGCCCGGAGGGTGTTCCGCCGTGCCCGGTGCCGTCGGGAGAATCGACGCGGCCGCAGGGGCGGGTCTGTGTGCCGCAGGGCTTTCGGGCGCCGTAGGGCCTCAGGAAGGGCCGTGCATGATCCGTACCAGGTCGTTGCTCTCCGATGGCTCACGGCTACGCCGTCTGGGCCCCCTCGCCCTTCCCACCCTCTGGGGTGCGGTCGCCGTCACCTGGAAGCTCGCCTGTCCGCTGGCCCAGCAGCCGGGAACGGCCATGCGGGTCGCGACCAGCGTCGTCTTCTTCACCGTGGGCACCGGTCTTGTCCTGGGGATCCGGTGCGGCCCCGCCCGTGAGCTGGCGCGGGTGCGCGCCATCGCGCACGCCACTCAGCGGGTGCTGCTGCGCCCGCCGCCGCCCCGGCTCGACGGTCTCACCGTCGCGGCCGGCCAGCTCTCCGCCTCGCGCGGCGCGGCCGTCGGAGGCGATCTGTACGAGGCGATCGCCACGCCGTACGGGGTGCGGATCGTCATCGGCGACGTACGGGGACACGGCCTCGCCGCCCTCGGCGCGGTCGTGGCCGTGCTCGGCAGCTTCCGGGAGGCCGTCCACGACGAGCCCGAGCTCGGCGGTGTGCTGCGCCGCCTCGACCGGGCGCTGGGGCGGCATCTGCGCGAGCGGGCCCGTGAGGAGCATCCCTCCCGGGCCGGGCGTGAGCCGGAGCATCCGGCGGCCGAGGAGTTCGTCACCGTCCTGCTCCTGGAGATCCGTGCGGACGGGGAGGTGTACGCCCTCAACTGCGGTCACCCCGGCCCCTACCGGATCGGGGGCTCCGTCGAGGCCGTGCCGGTCGGCGACCCGCTGCCGCCGCTGGGCGCCTTCCCGCTGCCGGACGAGCTCTCCCCGTACGCCTGCACCCGCCTCCTGCCGGGCGAGGCGCTCTTCCTGCACACCGACGGAGCCGAGGACGCCCGCGACGCCGCCGGGCGCTTCTTCGCTCTGGAGGCCATGCTCGCCCAGGCGGTCCGGGACGCGCCCGTCCCGCCCGCCGCGCTGGTCCGCCGTGTGCACACCGCGCTGCTGCGGCACACCGGCGGCCGACTCGCCGACGACATGGCGCTGTTGGTCGTCCGCAACGACCGGGCCCGGGTGCCGGCGCAGCCCGCCGAACCCGGGCTGCGCCGTACCCGGCCCTCACCCTCCCCCCACCGGTGAGCGCCGGTGAGGGACGGGTCCGGCCGGACGGCGCCACCCGTCCTGCCACGGAGTGTCGGGCAGATCGGCAGGGCGGGCGGCGCGGGACGGGCCACCGCACTGTACGAGGGGGAGCCGGCGGCCCGGTCGCCTTTCGGCGAGGCGCCCAGTCAACCGTTCGCGGCCGTCCGGCGGCAGAGCGCGCGGACGGGAGGAACGGGCACTTCATTCACACCCCGTGCGAAACCGCCTGCCATCGATGTGGGCGGACCGAGCCACCGGAGGGGCCCATGCTGCCCAACACCCTGCTCGACGCCCTGCTGGACGAGGCGGGCATGTCGAACGCCGGTCTGGCCGCCCATGTGAACCAGGCCGGCCGCGCCCGTGGCCTCACCCTGCGGTACGAACACACCGCCGTCGCCCGCTGGTTGAAGGGCCAGCGGCCGCGCGGCCAGGTGCCCGACCTGATCTGCGAGGTGCTCGCCGCACGTCTGCGCCGGGCGGTCACCCTCGACGACATCGGGCTCGGTGTGCCCGGCGGCGCCGCCCCGGCCCACGGCTCGCCGCTCTCCTCGTTCGTCGAGCGAGCCACCGCCCTGTGGCGCTCCGACGAGCAGCAGCGGCCGCACATACTCGGCGCGCAGGCCGTCACCGGTACGCCCGCGGTGATGCCCGTCTGGGAGTGGGAGAACCCGCCGGAGGACTCCGACGTCTCCCGCGACGGCCTGACCCGGGTCTCGATGGCCGACATCACGATGCTCCGCGCGGCCCGGGCGCACTACGAGCAGATGTACCGCAAGGCGGGCGGGGTTGCGACCCGGGTGCGGATCGTCGGTTTCCTCAACGCCGAGACGGCGCCGCTGCTGCGGGGGGCGTACAGCGACAGTCTGGGCCGGCAGCTGCACCGTGCCACGGGCGGTCTGGTGGCGGTGGCCGGGATCTGCGCGTACGACTCCGACGCGCTCGGGCTCGCCCAGCGCTACTTCCACCAGGCGCTGCGGCTCGCGAAGGCGAGCGGCGACCGGGGGCTGGGCGCGTACGTGGTGGCGCTGCTCGTCAATCAGTCGCTGTTCATGGGGGAGTTCCGGCAGGCGGTGGCGTTCGCCGAGGCCGCGCTGCGGTCGGCAGGGCGGCAGATCACCCCCGCGCTCGCCGCCGACCTCTCCGCGATGCAGGCGAAGGCGTACGCCCATCTCGGGGACGGTTCGGCGGCGTTGGCGTGCATCCGGCGGGCGGAGGCGGAGGCGGAGCGGATCTCTCCGGGGCATGAGCCGGCCGAGACCGGCTATGTCCAGCCGGGGCTCGTCAATGTGCAGGTCGCCGAGGCTCTGCTCAGTCTGGGTGATCTTCCGGCGGCGCGTGAGCACGCGGTGGCGGCCGTGGGGACACCGGCCCACGACCGGGGGCGGGTGCACCGGCTGGCGATGTTGTGCCAGATCGAGCTGCGCCAGGGGGAGGCCGACCAGGCGGCGCGGAGGGCGGTGGAGATGACCGAGCGGGCCCGGGGCATGGAGTCGCAGCGGCTGCGCGACCGGCTGCGGCTGGTGCGGGAGCATCTTCTGGCGAGCGACTGCGCGGACGCGCGGGAGGCGGCCGCGCTCATCGATGGGGCGCTACGCGTTCCCCTCTGACCCCAGGACTGCTGCCATATTGCCACCGACCAATCGGAAGGTGGCAGAAACGTGCAGTGGACGAAACTAAGCGAACAACCGGTCTATGAGAACCGCTGGTTCCGGGTGAACCTCGCGGACGTCGAGCTCCCGGACGGCCGCCGCCTCGACCACTATCTGATCCGGTTGCGGCCCGTCGCCGTGGCGACCGTCGTCAACGAGGACGACGAGGTGCTCATGCTGTGGCGCCACCGTTTCATCACCGACAGCTGGGGCTGGGAACTGGCCGCCGGTGTCGTCGAGGACGGCGAGGACCCGGAGACGGCCGCCGCCCGCGAGATGGAGGAGGAGACGGGCTGGCGGCCCGGGCCCCTGCGCCCTCTCCTGACCGTGGAGCCGTCCAACGGCCTCACCGACGCGCGGCACCACCTCTACTGGGCGGAGCACGCCACGTACATCGGTCCGCCCGAGGACGACTTCGAGTCCTCACGGCGGGAGTGGATACCGCTCAAGCTCGTCCCCGACATGATCGCCAGGGGTGAGGTCCCGGCCGCCAACATGGCCGCAGGGCTGCTGATGCTGCACCATCTGCGACTCGGCTGACCGGCCTCGGGGACGCGGAACGGCCCGTACCTGTGCGGGTGTACGGGCCGGTCGGCGTCGGCGGGGTCAGGGGTACGGGTAGAAGCCCGAGCCGGTCTTCCGGCCGAGCCGGCCCGCGTCCACCATCCGCTGGAGCAGCGGGGGAGCGGCGTACAGCGGCTCCTTGTACTCGGTGTACATCGAGTCGGCGATCGAGGCGATCGTGTCCAGACCGATCAGGTCGGCGAGCTTGAGCGGGCCCATCGGGTGGGCACAGCCGAACTCCATGCCGTTGTCGATGTCCTCGCGGCTCGCGATGCCCGACTCGAACATCCGGATCGCGGAGAGGAGGTACGGGACCAGCAGCGCGTTCACCACGAAGCCGGACCGGTCCTGGGCGCGGATCGCGTGCTTGCCCAGCACCTTCTCCGCGAAGATCTGCGCCCGGCTGATCGTGCCCTCGGAGGTGGTGAGGGCCGGGATCAGCTCGACGAGCTTCTGCACCGGGGCCGGGTTGAAGAAGTGGATGCCGATGACCTGGTCGGGCCGCGAGGTCGCCACGGCCAGCTTCACCAGGGGGATCGAGGAGGTGTTGGAGGCCAGGATCGCGTCCTGCCGGGTCACCACCTGGTCGAGCACCTGGAAGATCTCGGTCTTGACCTGCTCGTTCTCGACGACGGCCTCGATGACGAGATCGCGGTCGGCGAACTCGCCGAGGTCGGTGGTGAAGCTGAGGCGCGCCAGCGTCGCGTCGCGCTCCTCGTCGCTGATCTTGCCGCGTTCGGCGGCCTTCGACAGCGAGTTGTAGAGCCGCGTGCGGCCGATCTCCAGCGCCTCGCCGGTGGTCTCGGCGACCTTCACCTCAAGGCCGCTGCGGGCACACACCTCCGCGATGCCCGCGCCCATCTGGCCGCAGCCCACCACTCCGACGCGCTCAATGTCGGCCATGGAGTCCGTCACCTCGTGCCTTTCGCTCTTCTCTGGCGGCGGGCCCCGTGTGATTCCGGTGCGTCCGCCTCGACCCCACGACGTTACTCCGCCCGGGCGGATGATCGATCGTCCGGGGCGGGCATGCTCTGCCTGGATGGGTGTGACGTGTCCGACACTTGAGGGGTGCCATATGGGATCTATCGGTAGAAGAGGGTTCGTCGCGGGCACCGTTTTTGCGGCGTTCGCCACTATGGGCGGAGAAGGCGCGGGTGCCGCGGCGGGAGGCGCGCGTCCGGTCCGCGACTTCCGGGGCGTGTGGATCGCCACCGTCTCCAACCGCGACTGGCCCTCTCGCCCCGGTCTCACCGCCGACGAGCAGCGGGCCGAACTCCTGGCCCATCTGGACATGGCCGTGGAGCGCCGGCTGAACACGGTGATCCTCCAGGTCAGGCCGACGGCCGACGCGCTGTGGCCGTCGCCGTACGAGCCGTGGGCGCAGTGCCTGACGGGGGTCCAGGGCCGCGACCCGGGCTGGGACCCGCTGCGCACGGCCGTCGAGGAGGCCCACGACCGGGGTCTGGAGCTGCACGCCTGGTTCAACCCGTACCGTGTGGCTCATCACACGGACCCGTCCCGGCTGGTGGCGGACCACCCGGCCCGGCTCCACCCGGAGTGGGTGCTGCCGTACGGCGGGAAGCTCTTCTACAACCCCGGCCTGCCCGAGGTCCGCGCCTTCGTCCAGGACGCGATGCTGGACGCCGTCCGCCGCTACGACATCGACGCGGTGCATTGGGACGACTACTTCTACCCGTATCCGGTCAAGGGCGAGGTCTTCGACGACGACGCCGCCTACGAGCGCTACGGCGGGGACTTCCCGGACAAGGCGGCCTGGCGGCGGAACAACACCGATCTGCTGGTCTCCGGCATGGCGGCCCGGATCAAGGAGATCAACCCGGACGTCGCCTTCGGGGTGAGCCCCTTCGGAGTGTGGCGCAACGCCGCCACCGACCCGGAGGGCTCGGACACCCGCGCGGGCGTGCAGACCTACGACGACCTGTACGCCGACACGCGCAAGTGGATCCGGGAGGGCTGGCTGGACCACGTGATCCCGCAGCTGTACTGGAACATCGGTCACCCGGCCGTGGACTACGCCAAGGCGCTGCCGTGGTGGGACGCGGTGGTACGGGGCACCGGCGTCGCTCTCCATGTCGGCGAGGCGCTGTACAAGTGCGGCGACCCGGCGCAGCCCGCCGCCTGGCAGGACCCCCAGGAGCTCTCCCGCCATCTGACGCTCGCCGCCCGGTACGCGTCGGTCGGCGGCCACTGCTACTTCGCCGCGAAAGAGGTCGCGGCGGACCCCATCGGGGCGATGGCCGCCGTGGTGGCGGACCACTACCCGACCAGGGCGCGTCCGCCGCGCCGGCGTTCCGGGCCGGAGTGACCGTCAGTCGTTCCGGGCCGGGAGTGATCGCAGTTCGTTCCGGGTCGTGGTCGTCAGTGATCGTGTCCTAGGACGTGGCCAGGGGCCTGCTCCTAGGACTTCTCGGGGTGCCGCACGACCGAGTCGGGCCCCGGCGACATCAGGGCCTCGTGACCGTCGTCGTCGAATCGCACGCGGTACGGGGGGGTGCCGTTCTCGCCCAGTACTTCCGTGATCTCGGCCGTACGGTCGTGCTGGCCGACGGTGCGGCCGTGCATCAGCAGCTTGTCGCCCACGCTCGCCTGCATCGGGTGGCCTCCTCGGGGCCGGGCTTCTACAACGGAGTCTACGTCCGCCATTGTGACCTGCGTCACCCCCTGCTGTCCTGTCGGCCCCACGGCGGCTCAGCTCTTGGCGCGCTGGGTCACCGCGATGCAGACCAGGACCGCCACCGCCGCGATCGGGGCGGCGGGAGTGAGCGGCTCGCCGAGCAGCGACACCGACCAGACCAGGGTCAGAAGCGGCTGGGCCAGCTGCAGCTGGCTGGCCTTGGGGATGCCGATCGCCGCCATGCCGCGGTACCAGACGTACAGGCCGAAGAACGTCGATCCGGCGGCCACCCAGACCAGGCCCACGACGCCGTGGACGGTCAGGTGCACCGGTTCGAAGGAGAGGGCGACGGCCGAGCCGATCGCCATCAGAGGCAGGCAGAGGATCAGCGCCCAGCCGATGACGTGCCAGCCGGGCATGACCCGCGCGAGCCGGCCGCCCTCGGTGTATCCGGCGGCGCACACGAGCAGCGCGCCGAAGAGGTACAGGTCGCCGGTGGACAGGGCGCCACCGCTCTGCTGGAGGGTGAAGCCGATGACGACCGCCGCTCCGGAGACGGCCGCGATCCAGAAGGTACGGGAGGGTCGGCGGCCGGTGCGGATCGCGGCGAAGGTGGCCGTGGTGAGCGGCAGCAGCCCGACGACCACGGCGGCGTGCGAGGTGGTGGAGGTCTGCAGGGCGAGCGTCGTCAGCAGGGGGAAGCCGACCACGACACCGCCGGCCGCCACCGCGAGGCCGGCCCAGTGGCGCCGCTCGGGCAGGGGCACCCGCATGGCGAGGAGGAAGGCGCCCGCGATGAGCGCGGCGAGCGTGGAGCGTACGGCGACCAGGGACCAGGGGCCGAAGCTCTCCAGTCCCCAGGCGGTGGAGGGGAAGGTGAGCGAGAACGCGACGACACCGAGTGCGGCGAGGAGGGTGCCGCGGCCGGCGGCCGGCGAGGCGGTGGGGCCGGCGCTGGAACCGGACGCGGTGGGACCGGTCAGGCTCGGACCGGCGTCGACCGCTATCGCACTGCGGGGAGTAGCGCTATTCTCTGCTGTCATGCAAGAGCGTAGCAGCGTGGCCGAGCTGGCGAAATCCCTGAAGGGGGAGCTCGACCGCTACTCACCAGGTGGCAAGCTGCCGTCGAGCAGGGCGCTCGTCGAGCGCTACCGCGTCTCGCCCGTGACCGTTACCCGCGCCCTCGCCCAGCTCGCCGCCGAGGGGCTGGTCGTCACCCGCCCGGGAGCGGGCGCCTTCCGCGCCGAGACGCGCGCGCCGACGCCGGTCGTGGGCGACACGTCCTGGCAGGAGGTGACGCTGAGCGCCGACACGGCCACCGAACTCGTGCCGAGGGCCGTCGACGCCTCCGGGGTCCTGGTCACCCTCTCCGCGCCCCCGCCGGGCGTCATCGAGTTCAACGGCGGCTATCTGCACCCCTCGCTCCAGCCCGAGCGTGCCCTGGCCGCCGCC
Organism: Streptomyces sp. NPDC093600; assembly: GCF_044764755.1. Classification (NCBI taxonomy): domain Bacteria; kingdom Bacillati; phylum Actinomycetota; class Actinomycetes; order Kitasatosporales; family Streptomycetaceae; genus Streptomyces; species Streptomyces sp. NPDC093600. The sequence goes on along the minus strand of NZ_JBIWIU010000004.1, from coordinate 203,603 downwards.
CTGGCCCGCGCCGCCCGCCGCCCCGGCGCCTGGGGGAGGCCGCCCACCGACGGACTGCCCGAACTGCGCGAATGGTTCGCCCGCGCGATCGGCGGCACCGTCACCGCCGCCGAGATCCTCATCACCGCCGGCGGGCAGTCCGCGATCACCACCGCCCTGCGCGCCCTGGCCCCACCCGGCACCCCCGTCCTCGTCGAGTCGCCCACCTACCCGGGCATGCTCGCGGTCGCCCGCGCCGCCGGTCTCCGGCCCGTCCCGGTCCCGGCCGACGCCGAGGGCGTACGCCCCGATCTGCTGGAAGCCGCCTTCCCGGCCACCGGAGCGCGCGTCTTCGTCTGCCAGCCGCTCTTCCAGAACCCCACCGGAGCCGTGCTGAGCCGGGCGCGCCGGAGCGAGGTGGTGCGGATCGCCCGCGCGGCCGGCGCCTTCGTCGTCGAGGACGACTTCGCCCGCCGCCTCGTCCACGAGGACGCCGGGCCGCTGCCCGCGACCCTGGCCGCCGAGGACCCCGACGGCGTCGTCGTCCACGTCTGCTCCCTCACCAAACCGACCTCCCCGAGCCTCCGCGTAGGCGCCCTGGCCGCCCGGGGCCCCGTCCTGGAACGCCTGCGCGCCATCCAGGTCGTCGACAGCTTCTTCGTCCCCCGCCCCCTCCAGGAGGCCGCACTGGAACTGGTCGGCTCGCCCGCCTGGAGCCGCCATCTGCGCGCGGTGTCCCAGGAGCTGAAGAGCCGTCGCGACACGATGACGGGCGCCCTCGCCCTCCACCTCCCCGAAGTCGCCCTGCCCCACATCCCCTCCGGCGGCTACCACCTCTGGCTCCGCCTTCCCGACGGCCTCTCCGAGGCCGCTCTGCACGCCACCGCCCTGCGCACCGGTGTCGCCGCCGCCCCCGGCCGCCCCTACTTCTGCGCGGAACCCTCCGCCGGTCACCTCCGGCTCGGCTTCGCCGGTGTCGCGGGCGCCGCGGAGATCGTGGAGGGCGTACGGCGGCTGCGGACGGCCGTCGAAGAGCTGGCGCTGTGACCCGCCCCCGAAAGGGAGATGGCCACCTCGCTGGCGGCCGCCGACGCCCACGACGGGTACGAGAAGGTCGGGTTCGAGCCACTTCGAGACCCTGACAAAAGAACGGTTCTCGGTCTCAACCGTCCCTTTGGCCGCCTCGCACCCCCGTGCGACGCGGCGCATATGCCCCCTTGACCTGCCAGGCCCCCGGCCTCACGATCGCGGCCATGGGTCTTCGGGTCACGCTGGTCGCAGCGGCGCGCAGCTCCTCCCTGCTCGCCGAGCGGTTCGACGACGACCGGCCGCTCGACGAGGCCGGCTGGTACGAGGTGCAGCTCGCCGCGCACACACTGGTCCCGCTCGGCGCGGCCGAGCTGCGCTACTGCTCCCCGACGCCCCGCAGTCGCGCCACCGGCACGGCCCTCGGCTACGCACCGCTCGCCCAGCCCGCCCTGCGGGACTGCGACATGGGCCGCTGGCGCGGTCGCACCCTCTCCGAGGTCGCCGCCCTCGAACCGGCCGCCGTCGACACCTGGCTCACCGATCCCCGCACCGCTCCGCACGGCGGCGAGACCCTGCTCGCCTTCATCTCGCGCATAGGGGGCTGGCTCGACACCCGGCCGGCGGAGGACGGCGCCATCGTCGCGGTCGCCGAGCCCGCCGTCGTACGGGCGGCTCTGGTGTACGCCCTGAAGGCGCCGCCCCTCACGTACTGGAACGTCGACGTCCGCCCCCTCTCCACCGTCACCCTCACCGGCCGGCCGGGCCTGTGGCACCTCCGACTCGCGGCGACGGCCGGCTGAGGCGCGTACGCCCCTCCGGCGCGGGGCCATGCGCGCAACGGCAGGCCGGAGACGTTTGGCCGTGGAGGCGACCCGAGCCGACCCGGGGGCGGATCGGGGGCGGACCGGGGGCCGTCCCACCGCCACCGCCGACCGGCTAGCCTGAGACCACGATGAACCGTTTGACCACGTCATGGGGCGAATTCCCACTCACCCGCTTCCCCGAGGATCCGCGCGACCCCCTCCGCGCCTGGGACGCCTCCGACGAGTACCTGCTGCGGCACCTGGCCGAGACGGAGACCGACCTGTCCGGCTCCGTCGCGGTCGTCGGCGACCGCTGGGGCGCCCTGGTGACCGCGCTGGCAGCCCCGCGGCCCGGTGAGACCACCCAGCCCACCGAGCTCACCCAGATCAGCGACTCCTATCTCGGCCGACGTGCGACCGCGGACAACCTCGCGCGCTGCGGGGCGGCCCCGGACGCGGTCCGGCTGCTCACCACGCAGGACCCGCCGCCCGCGCGGATCGACGTCCTGCTCGTCCGCGTCCCCAAGAGCCTGGCGCTCCTGGAGGACCAGCTGCACCGCCTGGCACCGGCCGTGCACGAGGGGACCGTGGTCATCGGCACCGGCATGGTCAAGGAGATCCACACTTCTACGCTCCGCCTCTTCGAGCGGATCCTCGGCCCCACCCGGACGTCGCTGGCCGTGAAGAAGGCCCGGCTGATCTTCTGCACGCCGGACCCGTCCCTGGAGCGCGGCGCCAACCCGTGGCCGTACCGGTACGACCTCCCGGGCGACGCCCCGGCCGTCGCCGGCCGGACCGTCGTCAACCAGGCGGGGGTCTTCTGCGCCGACCGCCTCGACATCGGCACCCGCTTCTTCCTGCGGCACCTGCCCACGGACCTCGGCCCCGCCCGGGTCCTGGACCTGGGCTGCGGCAACGGAGTCGTGGGCCTGGCCGTCGCGCTCGCCGAACCCGAGGCCGAGCTGGTCTTCACCGACGAGTCGTACCAGGCCGTCGCCTCGGCCGAGGACAACTTCCGTACCCACGCCGGAGCCGGCCGCAAGGCCGAATTCCTGGTCGGCGACGGTACGGCGGACCTTCCGGACGAGTCGGTGGACCTCGTTCTGAACAACCCGCCGTTCCACAGCCACCAGGCCACCACCGACCGCACCGCCCGCCGCATGTTCACCGACGCCCGGCGGGTGCTGCGGCCGGGTGGCGAACTGTGGGTGGTGGGCAACCGGCACCTCGGCTACCACATCACCCTGCGCCGGATCTTCGGCACCTGCGAACTGGTCGCGGGCGACCCGAAGTTCGTGATCCTGCGAGCGGTCAAGACGGCCGGGTCAGGGGGCCGCGGCCCGCGCGGCTGAGCCGACGTCGCACGTCCTTCCCCGGGGGGATGGGCTCGGCGTAGTCGGCGAGGAGGCCGTCCAACAGCCGGCGGCGGTATCGGCACGGACCGGAATGCGCGTACATCCCGAGCGGATCACTCAAGGTCAGGTGCAGGATGGCTGAACCGCGTCGCAACGGCGGCCCGGTCCCGCAGGCCGGGCCGCCCATACGAAGGCGGAGAACCGAGAAGAGGGAAGGGAACACGTGATGATCGACGAGGCTCTGGTCCGCGAGCTGCTGGACGCGACAGACGACGACTCCGCCCTGGTCCTTGTGGAGGGCCGCGCCCGGGTGGCCGGGCGGGACGCCCTCGACAGCGACGACCTCCGTGGCGCGGCGGTGGTGCTGACACGGGCGGAACTCGTGGATCGGCTGGGCACCGCGCACCCCGCCCCGCAGGAGCTGACCCTCGTGGCGGCGTCACTGAACGATGCGGTCGGCAAGCTCGGTGGTTGAGGCGCCCCCACCGGGGGATGGCCGGGTGCCTTAACCGGGCGGGTCCCACCTGCCCCCCGGCGCGGGAAGCCACGCATCTCCTGTACGCCCCCGCCAGCGGCGGCACCCGAGCCCTGGGGCGCCCCCTTCGTCGCCCCTGGCACCCAGGCGCTGTCCGTGCAGGGGAGTCGGGCTCTTCTCATGCCACCCGGTATGACCGGCATGGTGCCTGCCGGGCCCAGGAACTCCGTGATCGTGCACCCGGGAGACGCGCCGAGCCTGCGGGTGACCGGCTCCCTGGGTATCCACCACGGGTGCTGCGGACCCCTTGGTACCGGGGGCCGCAATCTGACGTGCACGTGCGGGGCGCTCGTCGCCACCCTCGCCGCGGACTGCATGGGTCCGCACGAACTGCACCTGGATCCGCATCGGATCTACGCCTTCACGCCTGACACATCAACGTGATCATGAATCGTCCGGCTCCGCCGACGGGCGTCCTGGGCGGACGCCTCAGCCGCATGAAGTGTCTCGGGGATCGGCGACGGGAGTTCCGCATGGGCGCACCCCCCCGGATACGAGCGGCGGAACGGGGCACGCGATGCAGGAGGCGGAGAGATCGCCCCGATGCGGGGGACGCCGCCATTGATTCCGAATAGGGAGATGTTCGTACGTGACTGAGAACGCGTGGAATTACCGGCCGTCCTTCAACTACGCAGTCGGCGCGGACCTCACCGGCTACAAGGTGGAAGCGGTCGACGGGAGCATCGGCAAGGTCGACAAGCACTCCGAAGAGGTGGACGACGCCTACCTCGTGGTCGATACCGGTATGTGGATCTTCGGCAAGGAGGTCCTGCTGCCCGCGAACACGATCTCGCGCATCGACGAGGAGGAGAAGAGCATCCGCCTGGACCTCTCCAAGGAACAGATCGAGAACGCCCCCGAGTTCCACCGCGAGAAGGACCTGGACGAGGTCGCGTACCGCGATCAGGTCGCGTCGTACTACGAGCACACGGGCGGCACCGGCCCCCTGTAGGACCCAGGTACACGAGAGGTCATCCGCATGGCCGAGTCCTGGATCTTCAGCGACGGCGCCCGTCCCAGCGTCGCCCGCGGCGGCGCTGGGGCCGGAACGGTAGGCGAACCGCCCGATAGGTAGCGCACATCGGGGTACACGGGTCGGCATGGCACCGAAGACCGACAACATCATGTCCTTGCGGGCCGTACGGCAGCTGCGCCGAGTCCGCACCTTCTACGCGGCAGGTGTCCTGCTGTGGACGGCCGCGGCGGCCTGGACGGGATGGACCCACCCCGGGAGCCGGCAGATGTGGGTTTCCCTACTTCTCCTGACCGTCTTCACCGGCCTGCTCGGCACCGCGTCCCTCTGGCTGCGACGCCTCCAGGCAGCCACGGGAAACAGGCCGGCGCATCACGCCGCACCGCGGCAGGCAGTCACCCCTCGCCATGCGAACGCCTGAACCCGAGCCCCGCAACACTGCGTTCCGGTGCGGGAAGCAGGTCGCCACCCCAGCTCCGTCCTACGCGAGGAGTCGTCATGACCACCTTCGTCATCACCGTTCCCGGTACATTCATCTCGGACATCACCGACTCCGCGCGCTCGGCTCTCGAACGGAAGCTGGCCGTGCGGCACACGGACGTCAGTGAGAGCGAAGGCCTGGACCTCCTCACGCTGAACGAGGACAACACCTTCTCCGTCCGCCTCGAGGTCGACGCCCCGGACCGGTACGAGGCCGAGCTGGACGCCACACGGCTCGTCTCTGCCGCGCTGAAGGAAGCAGGGATCGCGGAGGCTGACGCCCCGCTCGGCCCGCCCGCCGTCACTGGTATCGACAGCGACCTCTGACTCCCGCCTGGGCGTCGGCCCGCCACCTCCACCGACGACTCCGCCACCGGGGCCGGGCGGAACCCCGACGCACTCCTCCCTCCTTTGCATAAAACTGCGGCGACACGTATAGTCATGCTCTCCAGGAGGAGGAATCCATGACGGTACGAGCAGCAGTGGCAGGCGCGAGCGGATACGCGGGCGGAGAGCTCCTGCGTCTCCTCGTCGCCCACCCCCACGTCGAGATCGGCACCCTGACCGGTCACTCCAACGCCGGTCAGCGACTCGGCGGCCTGCAGCCGCACCTCCTGCCGCTCGCCGACCGCGTCCTCGCGCCCACCACCGCCGAGGAGCTCGCCGGGCACGACGTTGTCTTCCTCGCGCTCCCGCACGGCCAGTCTGCCGCCGTCGCCGAGCAGCTCGGCCCGGACGTCCTCGTCATCGACGTGGGTGCCGACTTCCGGCTGAGGGACTCCGCCGACTGGGAGAAGTTCTACGGCTCCGCGCACGCCGGCACCTGGCCCTACGGCCTCCCGGAGCTGCCGGGCGCCCGCGCCGGGCTGGAGGGTGCCAAGCGTGTCGCGGTCCCCGGCTGCTACCCCACCGCGGTCTCGCTCGCGCTCTTCCCCGCGTACGGGAGCGGTCTGGCCGAGCCCGAGGCGGTGGTCGTCGCCGCCACCGGGACCTCCGGCGCGGGCAAGGCGCTCAAGCCGCATCTGCTCGGCAGCGAGGTCATGGGCTCCATGTCGCCGTACGGCGTCGGCGGCGGCCACCGGCACACCCCGGAGATGATCCAGAACCTGAGCGCCGTGGCCGGGGAGCGGGTGAGCGTGTCCTTCACCCCGACGCTCGCCCCCATGTCGCGCGGCATCCTCGCGACCTGCTCCGCCAAGGCGAAGCCCGGCGTGACCGCCGAGGCCGTACGAGCCGCGTACGAGAAGGCCTACGCGGACGAGCCCTTCGTCCATCTGCTCCCCGAGGACCAGTGGCCTGCGACGGCGTCCGTCCAGGGCTCCAACGCCGTGCAGATCCAGGTCGCGTACGACGAGGCCGCGCACCGGATCATCGCGATCAGCGCCATCGACAACCTCACCAAGGGCACCGCCGGCGGCGCGGTGCAGAGCATGAACATCGCCCTCGGGCTTCCTGAAGCCACTGGACTGTCGACGATCGGAGTCGCTCCGTGAGCGACGCACGCGCAGCCGCCGGGCGGCACTTGATGACGATGCCCGCGCCTCTGTGCTGCGCGGGCGGAGAAGCGAACGGAGAAGAACAGTGAGCGACGCACGCGCAGCCGCCGGGCGGCACTTGATGACGATGCCCGCGCCTCTGTGCTGCGCGGGCGGAGAAGCGAACGGAGAAGAACAGTGA
>NZ_JBIWIU010000004.1:142061-196675 GCF_044764755.1 Streptomyces sp. NPDC093600 | reverse complement strand
TGAGCGTCACCGCAGCGAAGGGATTCACGGCCGCGGGTATCGCCGCCGGGATCAAGGAGAACGGCAACCCGGATCTGGCCCTCGTGGTCAACAACGGGCCCCGTCGCGCCGCCGCGGGCGTCTTCACCTCGAACCGGGTCAAGGCCGCGCCCGTCCTGTGGTCCCAGCAGGTGCTGGCCACCGGCGAGCTGGCCGCGGTCGTGCTCAACTCCGGTGGTGCCAACGCCTGTACGGGTCCGAAGGGCTTCCAGGACACCCACGCCACCGCCGAGAAGGTCGCCGAGGTCCTGAGCGCGGCGGGTACGGAGATCGGCGCCGGTGAGGTCGCCGTCGCGTCGACCGGGCTCATCGGGCTGCTGCTCCCCATGGACAAGGTCCTCGCGGGGGTCGAGAAGGCCGCCGGGGAGCTCTCCGAGCACGGCGGCGAGAAGGCCGCCATCGCCATCAAGACCACCGACACCGTCCACAAGACGGCCGTGGTGACGAAGGACGGCTGGACGGTCGGCGGCATGGCCAAGGGCGCGGGCATGCTCGCCCCCGGCCTCGCCACCATGCTCGTCGTCCTCACCACCGACGCCGACGTCGACGCCCCCGGTCTGGACGCTGCGCTGCGGCACGCGACGAAGGTGACCTTCGACCGCGTCGACTCCGACGGCTGCATGTCCACCAACGACACCGTCCTCCTGCTCGCCTCCGGCGCCTCCGGCGTCTCGCCCGCGCAGGACGAGTTCGCCGAGGCCGTACGGACCGTCTGCGACGACCTCGCCCGCCAGCTCATCGGCGACGCCGAGGGCGCCAGCAAGGACATCCGTATCGAGGTGATCAACGCGGCGACCGAGGACGACGCCGTCGAGGTGGGCCGCTCCATCGCCCGTAACAACCTCCTCAAGTGCGCCATCCACGGCGAGGACCCCAACTGGGGCCGGGTGCTCTCCGCCATCGGCACGACGCGGGCGGCCTTCGACCCGGACCAGCTCAATGTCGCCATCAACGGCGTCTGGGTCTGCAAGAACGGCTCGGTCGGCGAGGACCGCGACCTCGTCGACATGCGCTACCGGGAGGTCACCATCACCGCCGACCTCGCCGCCGGCTCCGAGTCCGCCGTGATCTGGGCCAACGACCTGACCGCCGACTACGTCCACGAGAACAGCGCGTACTCCTCATGACCGGTACCCGTAAGCACACCGCGCTCCCCAAGGCGCAGATCCTCATCGAGGCGCTGCCCTGGCTGACCCGGCACCACGGGAAGACCGTCGTGATCAAGTTCGGCGGCAACGCCATGATCGACGAGGATCTCAAGGCGGCCTTCGCCCAGGACGTCGTCTTTCTGCGCCACGCCGGTCTCAAGCCGGTCGTCGTGCACGGCGGCGGCCCGCAGATCAGTGCCGCGCTCGATCAGGCGGGGCTGGTCAGCGAGTTCAAGGCCGGACTGCGGGTCACGACCCCGGAGGCGATGGACGTCGTACGGATGGTCCTCGCCGGCCAGGTCCAGCGCGAGCTCGTCGGACTGCTCAACCAGCACGGCCCGTTCGCGGTCGGTATGACCGGCGAGGACGCGCACACCATCACGGCCACCAAGCACCAGCCGGTCATCGACGGCGAACAGGTCGACATCGGCCGGGTCGGCGAGATCACCGCCATCGAGACCGGCGCCATCGAGGCGCTCCTGGAGGACGGCCGGATCCCGGTCATCTCCTCCATCGCCCGCTCCGAGGACGACGGACATGTCTACAACGTCAATGCTGATACGGCGGCTGCGGCACTCGCTGCGGCGCTGGGCGCCGAGACCCTGATGGTCCTGACCGACGTCGAGGGCCTCTACGAGGACTGGCCGAACAGCGACGAGGTCATCAGCCGGCTCACCGCGAGCCAGCTGGAGAAGCTGCTGCCGGAGCTCTCCAGCGGCATGGTCCCGAAGATGGAGGGCTGTCTGCACGCCGTGCGCAACGGGGTCACGACGGCCCGTGTGATCGACGGCCGGGTGCAGCACTCCATCCTGCTGGAGATCTTCACCGACGAGGGCATCGGCACGATGGTCGTGCCGGACGGACAGGGGGAGCCGTGACCAACGAGGAACTGAGCCTGCGGTGGCAGGGCTCGCTGATGGACAACTACGGCACGCCCCGGCTGCCGCTAGTCCGCGGCGAGGGAGCCAGGGTCTGGGACGCGGACGGAAACGAGTACCTCGACTTCGTCGGCGGCATCGCCGTCAACGCGCTCGGCCACGCCCATCCGGCGGTCGTCGAGGCGGTGTCCCGGCAGGTCGCGTCCCTCGGGCATGTCTCCAACCTCTTCGTCGCCGAGCCGCCCGTCGCCCTCGCCGAGCGGCTGCTCCAGCTCTTCGGCCGCCCGGGACGGGTCTTCTTCTGCAACTCCGGCGCCGAGGCCAACGAAGGCGCCTTCAAGATCGGCCGGCTGACGGGCCGCAGCCATATGGTCGCCACCGAGGGCGGCTTTCACGGCCGGACCATGGGCTCCCTCGCCCTCACCGGCCAGCCCGGCAAGCAGACCCCGTTCCTGCCGCTGCCCGGTGACGTCACGCATGTGCCGTACGGAGACGTGGAGGCCCTGCGGGCCGCCGTCACCGAGGAGACGGCGTTCGTGATCATCGAGCCGATCCAGGGCGAGAACGGCGTCGTCGTCCCGCCCGTCGGCTACCTCCGGGCCGCCCGCGAGATCACCCGCGCCACCGGCACCCTCCTGGTCCTCGACGAGGTCCAGACGGGGGTCGGCCGGTGCGGCACCTGGTTCGAGTACCAGGGCCATGACGGCGTCGACCCCGACATCGTGACCCTCGCCAAGGGCCTGGGCGGCGGCCTGCCGCTCGGTGCGACCGTCGCCTTCGGCGAGGCGGCCGAGTTGCTCAAGCCCGGTCACCACGGCACCACCTTCGGCGGGAACCCGGTCGCGTGCGCCGCCGGACTCGCGGTCCTGGACACCCTCGCCGCCGACGCGGCGCTTGACGAGGTCAAGCGCCTCGGCGAGAGGCTGCGCGGCGGAATCGAGGGTCTGAAGCACCCTCTGGTCTCCCACGTCCGCGGCGCGGGCCTGCTGCTGGGTATCGTGCTCACCGAGTCCCTCGCACCCCGGGTGCAGCAGGCGGCTCAGGACGCCGGCCTCCTGGTGAACGCGCCCGCTCCCGATGTCGTACGGCTCATGCCGGCACTGATCATCACGGACGCGGAGGTGGACGCCTTCCTGGAGGTGTTCGCGGGGGTCCTCGACGGAGCGGTGAACGGGGAAGGATGAACCGGAGAATGAGACGACGATGACCGACGCGCAGGAAACCGAGCACTGGGGGTCCCCGCGGGCGGCGGAGCCTGGGGGAGGGCCGTCCGTTCCGCAGACCCGCACGGCACGCCACCGCAGGATCGTCGACATCCTCAACCGGCAACCGGTCCGCTCCCAGAGCCAGCTGGCCAAGCTCCTCGCGGACGACGGGCTGAGCGTCACCCAGGCGACGCTCTCCCGCGACCTCGACGAGCTGGGCGCGGTGAAGATCCGCAACACGGGCGGCGAGCTGATCTACGCGGTGCCCAGCGAGGGCGGTTTCCGCACCCCGCAGGCGCCGCTCGGCGAGTCCGCCAAGGAGGAGCGCATGCGGCGCCTCTCCGGCGAACTGCTGATCTCCGCGGAGGCGTCCGCCAACCTCGTGGTGCTGCGGACCCCGCCGGGGGCCGCCCAGTTCCTCGCGTCCGCCATCGACCAGGCAGAACTCCACGCGATCCTCGGCACGATCGCGGGCGACGACACCCTGCTCCTGATCTCCCGCGATCCGGCGGGCGGCCAGGCACTCGCCGACCATCTGCTGCGGCTCGCGCAGAAGGAGGGCTGACGGAGCCGACGGCGGTTCAGTACCGGGCGATGCCGGCGGTTCAGTACCGGGCGATCGCCGTCCGGCCCTCCCGGGTGCCGATCGCGATGTGCGGGCGTCGCGCCGGGTCGGCCCAGGCCAGGATCCTTCGCATCGCCTCCGCCGGTACGGACACACAACCGGCCGTCGCACCGCGCCCGTCGACGTGCAGGAAGATCCCGGCGCCGCGCCCGCGCACGGGCCGGGCGTAGTTGAACCCGATCACCAGGGCGTGCGCGTACTGCGTGCCGTACGAGACGAGATGCTCGGCCTCGGTCGCCCGGCAGTCGTCGGGCAGTCCCTCGACCCACCGGTTGTACGCACGCGAGTCGTTGTCCTGGCACCACCAGGACCGGTCCGTGACGCGGACGAAGGGCGAACGCGTCCCGGGCGGCGGGGTCTTGATCCCGAAGGCGTACGGAAGGTCGTAGAGGCCGGCCGGCGTCGTGTCGGTCCCCTGCCGGCGCCGGTCGCCCTCCACCAGCCCGTTCGCGCCGAACCTGGCCGGCGCGGAGCCCGCCTCGACCCATCGCGCGCCGCGCCGGTCCCACCAGGTGACGGTCCCGGTGGTGGACCGGGCGTCCGGCGCCTCGGCCGTGATCAGCTGCGTACCCCCGCCGGTGTCGGCCATCCGCGCGGGCAGCGGTTCACCGTGCACCGGCGGGACCGCGACGAGCAGGGCGGACGCGAGGACGAGAGCGGTGCGCATGCTCCGGACCGTACGCGCGCCGCGCCCGAGACGCCGGTCCGACGCGTCCGAACGGTCAGTCGGTACGCGTCGGCAGCGGGAGCGGCGGGGTCGCCAGGCCGTCCCAGGTTCACCGTGACATCGCCTGCCCACACGACGGCATTGACGAATCATGCGGACCTCTGCATACTTATGCCCATCGGCGTCCGCACCCGCCCCTCCCGCGCGGCGTGACCTCGTCCGAGCGCGACTCGTTCCACAGCCGCCTCCCCGTATCTCCGCGCAGGGAGGCGGCCGTACACCCACCCTCTTGAGGAGCAGCAGCTGTGAGCAGCAACAACGGTGACGTCCGGCTCTGGGGCGCCCGGTTCGCCGACGGCCCGGCCGAGGCCCTGGCGAAGCTGTCGGCCTCGGTGCACTTCGACTGGCGCCTCGCGCCGTACGACATCGCCGGCTCCCGCGCCCACGCGCGCGTGCTCCACCGGGCGGGGCTGCTCACTGAGGACGAGCTGACGCGCATGCTCGCCGGCCTCGACCAGCTCCAGGCCGACGTGGCCGACGGCTCCTTCGTCGGCACCGTCGCCGACGAGGACGTGCACACCGCCCTGGAGCGCGGCCTCCTGGAGCGCCTCGGCCCCGACCTCGGTGGCAAGCTGCGCGCGGGCCGGTCCCGCAACGACCAGGTCGCCACCCTCTTCCGGATGTACCTGCGCGACCACGCCCGGATCATCGGCGGTCTGATCGCCGACCTCCAGGACGCGCTCGTCGGCCTCGCGGAGGCGCACCCGGACGTCGCGATGCCGGGCCGTACGCACCTCCAGCACGCGCAGCCGGTGCTCTTCGCCCACCACGTCCTCGCCCACGTCCAGGCGCTCTCGCGGGACGCCGAGCGGCTGCGTCAGTGGGACACCCGTACGGCCGTCTCGCCGTACGGCTCCGGCGCCCTGGCCGGCTCTTCGCTCGGGCTGGACCCGGAGGCGGTCGCCAAGGACCTCGGCTTCGAGCGCGGCTCGGTCGGGAACTCGATCGACGGCACGGCCTCGCGCGACTTCGTCGCCGAGTTCGCCTTCATCACGGCGATGATCGGCGTGAACCTCTCCCGCATCGCTGAGGAGATCATCATCTGGAACACGAAGGAGTTCTCCTTCGTGACCCTGCACGACGCCTTCTCCACCGGTTCGTCGATCATGCCGCAGAAGAAGAACCCGGACATCGCCGAGCTGGCCCGGGGCAAGTCCGGCCGTCTGGTCGGCAACCTCACGGGCCTGATGGCCACCCTGAAGGCGCTGCCGCTCGCGTACAACCGGGACCTTCAGGAGGACAAGGAGCCGGTCTTCGACTCCTGCGACCAGCTGGAGATCCTGCTCCCGGCCTTCACCGGCATGATGGCCACGCTCACCGTCAACCGGGAGCGCATGGAGGAGCTGGCCCCGGCCGGCTTCTCACTCGCCACCGACGTCGCCGAGTGGCTGGTCAAGCAGGGCGTGCCCTTCCGGGTGGCGCACGAGGTCGCCGGCGAGTGCGTGAAGGTCGCCGAGGCGGAGGGCAAGGAGCTGGACGAGCTCACGGACGACCAGTTCGCCAAGATCTCCGCGCACCTGACCCCCGAGGTCCGCACGGTCCTCAACGTCCCCGGCGCCCTCGCCTCCCGCGACGGACGTGGCGGCACGGCCCCGTCGGCGGTCGCCGCCCAGCTGGTCGAGGTCAAGGCCGACCTGGTGATCCAGCACGCCTGGGCCACCGCCAAGCAGTAGCCCGCACGACCGTCACAGCGCCGCCGCCCACTCCGCGAGCGCGTCGAAGTCCGGCCGGATCAGCCCCATCCGGGGATCGACGTGCAGCAACAGGGCGGCGGCGCTGTGCCGTTGTTCCACGTACTCGTGGTCGTACGACGTGATGTCGTCGTCCACCCAGGCGAACGGCCGCCCGGCCGCGTACTCCAGGATGTACTGCGTCTTCCAGAACGTCCCGCGCGGGGCGGCTCCGTGCATCTTCGGCCAGTCGATGAACGGCAGCTCCGGCAGCCCGAGATGCGGCCCTATCCTCCCCCTACGCCCTGGGGGCGTGGGGGGACCCCCAGTTGGCCTCGCCCTTCCAGGTCGTCGCCCAGACCAGCTCGTACGCCTCCGCCAGCGCGAGCAGCTCGCCGCCGTGCGCGGGGTTGAGCCACACCCGCAGCGGCTTCGTCCCGAACCAGCCGTCCGGCCGTATCCGGTGCGTGGCGTACCCCTCGGGACGGCGCTGGGCCCGCGCCGCATAAGGGTTCAGCGGCCCGTCCACGTCGATCAGCAGCAGCGGCTTCGTCATGATCACAGCATCCCTTTCCGCCCCTCGATGAGGCGTCGAATTATCGGTGAGACATCAACGTCTCATTCGGTGTATGGTTGTCTCATGTCAGTCGATCGCACCCAGGTGCTCCGCACCGCCGCCGCCCTGCTCTCCCGGAAATCGACCGCCACCATGGACGAGGTCGCCCGGGCCGCCGGTATCGGCCGCGCCACCCTGCACCGGCACTTCGCCGGGCGGGATGCGCTGGTCAGGGCGCTGGAGGCGATGGGGCTCCAGGAGTTCGAGGCCGCGTGCGACGCGGCACGCCTCGACGACGGTCCGGCCGACGAGGCGCTGCGGCGGCTCGTCGCCGAAACCGAGCCCAACGCGCAGCTGCTGGCCTTCCTCGTCACCGAGAACCAGCTCTTCGAGGGCGACCAGGTCGACGAAGGCTGGGCCCGGCTCGACGCGAGGGTCAGCGCCCTCTTCAGGCGCGGCCAGGAGGAAGGCACCTTCAGGATCGACCTGAGCCCCGCCTGGCTCACCGAGGCCCTCTACGGCCTCGTCTCGGCCTGTGCCTGGTCCGTGATGGACGGCCGGGTCGCGACAAAGGACTTTCAGTACATGATCACCGAGCTCCTGCTCGGTGGCGCACGACGGAGCGTGGAGAAATGACCAGCACCCAGCAGTTGAGCCCGACGACGGGGACGGTGGTGAAGAGCCCCGGCCGCTGGCTCGCGCTCTCGGTTCTCGTCCTGGCCGTCCTGCTGGTCGCCGTGGACGCCACCGTACTCGGCCTGGCGACGCCTTCCCTCAGCGAGGACCTCAAGCCGTCCGGCACCCAGCTGCTCTGGATCGGCGACATCTACTCCTTCGTCATCGCCGGCCTGCTCGTCTCCATGGGCTCCCTCGGCGACCGGATCGGCCGCAAGAAGCTGCTCCTGATCGGCGCGACCGCCTTCGGCGCCGTCTCCGTGCTCAACGCGTACGCGACCAGCCCCGAGATGATGATCGTGGCCCGCGCGCTGCTCGGTGTCGCCGGCGCGACCCTGATGCCGTCGACCCTGGCGCTGATCCGGAACATCTTCCACGATCCCAAGGAGCGCAGCCTCGCCATCGGCATCTGGGGCGCCACCGCCTCGGCCGGCGCGGCCATCGGCCCGGTCGTCGGCGGAGCGCTGCTCCAGCACTTCTACTGGGGCTCGGTCTTCCTCATCAACCTGCCCGTGATGGCGGTCCTGGTCCTGGTCGGCATCAAGCTGCTCCCCGAGTCCAAGAACCCGGTCGCCGGGCCCTGGGACCTGATCAGCGTCGGCCTCTCGCTCGTCGGCATCATCGGCGTCGTCTACGCGGTCAAGGAGCTCGCCTCCCACGGCGTGTCCGTGGACGTCGTGGCCGCCGCCGTCATCGGCGCCGCTGCCCTCTACGCCTTCGTCCGCCGGCAGTACGCGCTGACCGCGCCGCTGCTCGACATGCGGCTGTTCAAGCACCGCGGCTTCTCGGGCGCCGTCCTTGCCGACCTGCTCACCGTCTTCGGACTCTCCGGCCTTGTCTTCTTCCTCTCCCAGTTCCTCCAGCTCGTCCAGGGCCGTGAGCCGCTGGAGGCCGGCCTGGCCGAACTGCCCGCCGCCGTCGGCGCGGTGGTCACCGGTCTGCTCGCGGGCCGCTACGCCCGGCGGTTCTCCGTACGGGGCATCGTGGCCGGCGGTCTCGCCGCGATCGGACTCGCGCTCGCCGTCATCACCCTGGTCCACCGGGAGACCGGCTACCCGCTGCTCGGCGCCGCCCTGCTCGTCGTCGGCCTCGGCGCCGGGTTCTCCTTCACCGTGACCGCCGACGTGATCCTCTCCAGCGTGCCCAAGGAGCAGGCGGGTTCGGCCTCCGCCGTCTCCGAGACCGCGTACGAACTGGGCGCGGCGCTCGGCATCGCGCTCCTCGGTTCGATCGTCACCGGCGTCTACCGGGACTTCCCGGCCCCGGCGGGCGTCCCCTCCGACACCGCCGCCGCCGCCCACGAGTCGCTCGGCGGTGCGGTCGAGGCCTCCACGGGCCTCGCCCCGGACGCGGCGAACGCCCTGGTCTCCACGGCCCAGGACGCCTTCGTCGACGGCCTGAACATCGCGGCGGGCGTCGGAGCGGCGGTTCTGCTCGCGGCCTCGGTGGCGGCCTGGTTCCTCCTGAAGGGCCAGAAGCTGGAGGACGGGGTGGAGCACCCGTAAACCCCTGAAAGCGGCTCAACGCCACGGGCCGGGGTCCTTGTTCAAGGACCCCGGCCCGTGGCCTACCCGCTCAGAACGGCTACGCGGCCTTCGCCTTGGTGGCGTACATGTCCACGTACTCCTGGCCGGAGAGCCGCATCACCTCGGACATCACCGAGTCCGTCACCGCCCGCAGCACATAGCGGTCCCGGTCCATCCCCTCGTACCGCGAGAACTCCATCGGCTCACCGAACCGGACCGTCACCCGCCCCGGCCGCGGCAGCCCCGCCCCGCCCGGCTGGATCTTGTCCGTGCCGATCATCGCGAACGGCACCACCGGCGCGCCCGTCATCAGCGTGAGCCGCGCGATGCCCGTACGGCCCCGGTACAGCCGGCCGTCGGGGGAGCGGGTGCCCTCCGGGTAGATCGAGAAGATCTTGCCCTCCTCCAGCACCCGGCGCCCCGTCATCAGCGCCGCGACACCGCCGCGCCCGCCGTCGCGGTCGACCGGGATCATGCCGACACTGGTGAAGAACCAGGCCATCAGCCGGCCCTTGAAGCCCTTGCCGGTCACGTACTCGTCCTTGCCGATGAAGAAGACCGGACGGTCCGTGCAGATCGGCATGATCATCGAGTCGATGAAGGTGAGGTGGTTGCCCGCCAGGATGACCGGACCCGTCCCCGGGATGTTCTCGGCGCCCTCCACACGTGGACGGAACATCAGGCGCAGGATCGGTCCGAGCACTGCCTTGATGAGTGCGAGACGGGACAACGGTTCCTCCGGTGTCGGGGCGGGCGGTCTGTGCAGGTGGCGACGATACTCGCGGGTCACCACGGTGCGCACATCGGGTTCACCGACCGGATACACAGTGTTGACGTGAGTTTCCGTCATGTTCGGCCAGGGTCTGCCGGAGGTAAGAGGTCACTGCCTACGGTCGGACCGACCACCGACCGGCACGGACAGGTGCGGGACATCACACAGAAGGAGCCTTCATGACACAGGGTGCACACCGGACGCCGGGCCGGCGGACGGTTCTCGGAGCGGCGGGAGCGGCCGTACTGGGCGCCTCGACGGTCCTGCCCACGGGCGCGGCCCAGGCCGCCGAGGCCAAGGGCACGGGGCGCGGCTACCGCTCCCTGCCCGTCCCCACCGTCATCGCCCACCGCGGCGCCAGCGGCTACCGCCCGGAGCACACCCTCGGCTCCTACCAGCTCGCCCTCGACATGGGCGCGCACGTCATCGAGCAGGACCTCGTCCCCACCAAGGACGGACATCTGGTCTGCCGCCACGAGAACGACATCACCGGCACGACGGATGTCGCCGACCGCCCCGAGTTCGCCTCCCGCAGGACCACCAAGTCCGTCGACGGGACCTCCCTCACGGGCTGGTTCACCGAGGACTTCACGCTCGCCGAGCTGAAGACGCTGCGTGCCAAGGAGCGCATCCCCGGCACCCGCCAGGAGAACACCCTCTACGACGGCCGCTGGGAGATACCCACCTTCGAGGAGGTGCTGCGCTGGGCCGAGCGGGAGGGCCGCCGCCGCGGCCGGGAGGTCTGGCTGCACGTCGAGACCAAGCACCCCACCTACTTCCGCTCCCTCGGCCTGGGCCTGGAGGAGCGGCTCGCCAGGCTGCTGCGCCGGTACGGACGCCACCGCGCCGACTCGCCGACGTTCCTCCAGTCCTTCGAGCCGACCAGCATGCGGCGGATGGCGAAGCTCGTCGCCACCCCGCGCGTGGTGCTGCTGTGGACGCCGGACGACCGCCCCTGGGACTTCCGCGAGGCGGGCGACCCGCGCACGGTCGCCGACCTGATCACGCCCGAGGGCCTGGCGTGGATCGCCTCCTACGCGCAGGGCATCGGCCCGCTGCTCGACCTCGTCATCCCCAAGGACAAGGACGGCAGGCTGGGCGAGCCGACCACGCTGGTGCGCGACGCCCACGCCGAGGGCCTGATCCTCCACCCGTACACCCACCGCAACGAAAACACCTTCCTCCCCGCCGACTTCCGCCGCGGCACCGACCCGGCGGCGTACGGGGACTCCTTCGGCGCGCTGAAGAAGTACCTGGCGACCGGCATTGACGGCATCTTCTCCGACAACCCGGACACGGCACTCCTGGCGGCCCAGGACTTCCGGACCGGCTGACGCCGCGCCACCCGGTCGGAACCCCCGACCGGGTGGTTTGGCCCGCCCCGTGCAACCGCGCCGCGGCGCCACCGCATCGTGGCGGGCATGACCCCTCCCGATCCCCACCTCCTGCGCACCCTCGCCCCTCTCCTCGCGGCCGAGTCCCGCGCGGAGGCGCCCGCCGCCGGCGTCGAGCCCGACGACCTCGAACAGGCCGTCTGGCTCAAGCTCCTGGAGCGGCTGCAGGACCACGAGGCCCCCGACCGCCCTGCCGACTGGCTGCGCCGGGCCGTCCGCGCCGAGGCCCGCCGCGCGCGCCGCACCGCCCTGCGCGAGCGCCCGTACCACGGGGAGGAGGCGGCCGCGCCGCACACCTCTCCCGAAAGCTCCGCCCTCACGGCCGAACGCCGCCGCGCCCTGCGCGCCGCCGTGCGCCGTACGCCCGGCCACTGCCCCCGCCTGCTGACCGCGATGCTCGACCCCGCCGACCCCACCTACCGGGAAATCGCAGGGGAGTTGGGTATCTCACAGGGCAGTCTGGGGCCGATGCGTTCCCGTTGCCTGGGATGTCTGCGCAGAATGCTGGCTGCAGAGGTTCCCGCTCCCCGCCCGATGGGAAGGGTGCGGGAGACCGACCGGCGGACCAGGTAGCGGGAGGCATGCGCACATGGGCATGAGCGTGACCATCTCAGCGGCAGACGCGCAGGACGCGGAGCACATACTCAAGCTGCAGTACCTCTGTTACCAGAGCGAGGCCGAGCTCTACGGCGACTGGTCCATCGAGCCCCTCACCCAGTCGCTGGACGCCCTGCGCGCCGAACTCGCCGCGGGCCACGCCCTCGTGGCGCGCCTCGGCGACGAGATCGTCGCCTCCGTGCGCGGACGGGCCGACGAGGACGGCACCGTCCGGATCGCCAAGCTGATCGTCCATCCCCGGCTGCGGCGCCATGGACTCGGCGGCCGTCTCCTCGACGCCATCGAGGGCCACTTCGCCGGCGACCCGGTGCCCGCCGCCAAGCGCTTCCGGCTCTTCACCGGCCACCGCAGCGAGGGAAACCTGCGGCTCTACCGCCGCAAGGGGTACGAGCCGGTCGCCACCCGCGAGATCGGGCCGCGGCTCACGCTCGTGACCCTGGAGAAGGCGGCCTGACTCGGCCGGCTTCCGCACCCTGGAGAAGGCGGCCTGACTCAGCCCGCTTCCGCCCGCGCCCGGCGCAGCCACCAGATACCGGTCACCGGCAGCAGCACCGGGATGAAGATGTAGCCGTAGCCGTAGTCCGACCACACCGTGGCGTCCGGGAACGCGGACGGGTCGAGCAGCGTCCAGGTCCCCACGGTCAGCACGCCCACCAGCTCGGCGGCGCAGCACACCAGCGCCGCCCTGCGGGCCGTGTTCCCGCCGCGGACCAGCGTGTACGTGATGAACGCGTACACCGCGGCCGCCACCGCCGACAGCGCGTACGCGAGCGGCGCCCGGTCGAACTCGGTCGCGATCTGGTAGATCGAGCGCGAGACCGCGCCCACCGACATCACTCCGTACAGCCACACCAGCAGCATCCCGGGGCCCTGGACGAGCCGCGTCCGCGTCTGCTTCTCCCGCGTCACGGTCATGGTCAGCCCACCGTCCAGATGTCGAAGAGACGCACTTCGAGCACCGCGAGCACGAACGCCCCGGCCGCCACCGTCGCCGAGCCCCAGCGGCTCCGCTCCGCGAGCGACATGAAGCCCGCCGCGGGCACCGCGCACAGCGCACCCAGCAGATACGCCACGAAGATCGTCGTGCCCTCGTCCGCCTTCTCGCCGCGCGCCAGCTGCACGATGCCGACCACCAGCTGCGCCAGCGCGAGGACGGTCACCACGGCCATGCCGATGAAGTGCCAGTCCTTCGTCGGCTGGTCCCGGTAGGCGGCGAAGCCGCACCAGGCGGCGAGGGCGAGCGCGGCCACCGATACCGCGACCGTCAGGGCGTCAAGCATGGCCCCGAGGGTATTACGGCCCGAACGTCCCGATGCGCTCGCCCCCCACCCGCCTCCCCGGGCCGGCGGGGAGGCGCGACGGGACCGTGGTCTTGACCACACCCGCCGCCGCTCCCTCCTCCCCGCCGACACCGTCGTGACCGGTCGGCCGGCGGCATCCGCGCAGGCCACGGGCGGCCGGGGCGGGGAGCGCGACCGGGGGACGGCGGCCGTCCGCACTGTCCGCATGCTGCGGAAAACGCGTCCGCTATTCGGACAGCCCCCAGGCGGTCGAACACCCGCGTGCTTTACTTGCAGCCATGACCACGACGAGCAGCCGCACCCTTGCGACCGAGGCGATCAGCACGCCCGGTGCTCGTTGTATGTGTCGAATGTGCGCCTTCTGAGGGCCCCCGCCCCGCGCCTCGCGCCCCGAAGCGAGACCCGACGGCCGAGCCGATCCGACCGCCACCCGGCGCCGGACCGCTCCTGCCCCGCGCGACGAGCTGCCCCCCGGCCACCCGCCGAACCGGCCGATCCGCGCCTGACTGTCCGAACGACGAATGCCCCGTGCCCGGCGGACCCCGCGCCGCGCACTCGACAGTGACGGAAAACCCCTGTGATCACCACTTCGGGCCTGACCAAGGTCTACGAGTCGCGAGGCCGCGAGGTCACCGCTCTGGACGGTGTCGACCTCCACGTCCGTGAGGGCGAGGTGTTCGGCGTGATCGGTCAGAGCGGCGCCGGCAAGTCCTCGCTCATCCGCTGCGTCAACCTCCTGGAGCGCCCCACCTCCGGCACCGTGACCGTCGACGGCGTCGACCTCACCGCGCTGGCCGCCAGCGGCCGCCGCGCCGGCAAGGAGCTGCGCCGGGCGCGCAGCAGCATCGGCATGGTCTTCCAGCACTTCAACCTGCTGTCCTCGCGCACGGTCAAGGACAACGTCGAGCTGCCGCTCGAGATCCTCGGCGTCTCCGGCGCCGAGCGCTCCCGCCGCGCCCTGGAACTCCTCGACCTCGTCGGCCTCGCCGACAAGGCCAAGGCCTACCCCGGCCAGCTCTCCGGCGGCCAGAAGCAGCGCGTCGGCATCGCCCGCGCCCTGGCCGGCGAGCCGAAGGTGCTGCTCTCCGACGAGGCGACCAGCGCCCTCGACCCCGAGACCACCCGCTCCATCCTCCAGCTGCTGCGCGATCTCAACCGGCAGCTCGGCCTCACCGTCCTGCTCATCACGCACGAGATGGACGTCGTCAAGACGGTCTGCGA
Organism: Streptomyces sp. NPDC093600; assembly: GCF_044764755.1. Lineage (NCBI taxonomy): Bacteria > Bacillati > Actinomycetota > Actinomycetes > Kitasatosporales > Streptomycetaceae > Streptomyces > Streptomyces sp. NPDC093600. The sequence goes on along the minus strand of NZ_JBIWIU010000004.1, from coordinate 182,320 downwards.
CTCCGCCGCGCTGATGCGCAAGGGCCGGATCGTCGAGTCCGGCACCGTGGGCGAACTCCTCGCCACCCCCGGCTCCCAGCTCGCGGCCGAACTCTTCCCGGTGAGCGGCGCCCCCAGCGGCCCCGACCGCACGGTCGTCGACGTCACCTTCCACGGCGAGGCCGCCACCCAGCCGGTGATCTCCCAGCTCTCCCGTACGTACAACGTCGACATCTCGATCCTCGGGGCGGCGATGGACACCGTGGGCGGGCGGCAGATCGGCCGGATGCGGATCGAACTCCCCGGACGGTACGAGGAGAACGTCGTCCCGGTCGGCTTCCTGCGCGAGCAGGGCCTCCAGGTCGACGTCGTCGACGAGGAGACCGCGCCCGAGGCGGCGCCCGTACTGGCCAAGGAAGGTGCCAAGTGACCTGGTCCGAGATGCAGCCCCTACTGGAGCAGGGCACCGTCGACACCCTCTACATGGTCCTGTGGGCCACCGTCGTCACCATCCTCGGCGGACTGCCGCTCGGTATCCTCCTCGTCCTCACGGACAAGGGCGGACTGTTGCAGAACACCGTGGTCAACAAGGTCGTCGGCGTGATCGTGAACATCGGCCGCTCGCTGCCGTTCATCATCCTGCTCATCGCCCTCATCCCCTTCACCACGTTCGTCGTCGGCACCTTCATCGGCCCCACCGCGATGATCGTGCCGCTGGCCATCGGCGCCATCCCGTTCTTCGCGCGCCTCGTCGAGACCGCGATCCGCGAGGTCGACCACGGCCTCGTCGAAGCCGTTCAGTCCATGGGCGGCTCCGTGCCCACGATCATCCGCAAGGTGCTGCTGCCGCAGTCGCTGCCCTCGCTCGTCTCCGCCGTCACCACCACCGTCATCGTGCTCATCGGCTACTCCGCGATGGCCGGCGCGGTCGGCGGCGAAGGACTCGGCTCCAAGGCCATCACCTACGGATACCAGCGCTTCGACACCCAGTTCATGCTGGTCACCGTCGTCGTCCTGATCGTGATCGTGACCATCGTGCAGCTCATCGGCGACCTGGCCGTCCGCCTCCTCGCCCGCCGAGGACGCACCGCGTAACCCCCACAGACTTCGTTTCCCGAAGAAGAGCCCGGACTTGTTGTCCAGGCGTCCACCGCACCACCTGAAAGAGGCACTTTTCGTGCGTAACAACATCAAGCTCACCGCCGGTATCGCCGCCACCGCCGCGCTCGCCCTGGGCCTCACCGCCTGCGGCACCTCGTCGGACCCGTCCTCCGGCAAGGACTCGGCCGCCTCCGCCGACAAGCCGCTGGTCGTCGCCGCGTCCCCGACGCCGCACGCCGACATCCTGAACTTCGTCAAGGACGAGCTGGCCGCCAAGGCGGGCCTGAAGCTGGAGGTGAAGGAGTTCACGGACTACGTCCTGCCGAACACCGCCACCCAGTCCGGCCAGGTCGACGCCAACTTCTTCCAGCACAAGCCGTACCTGGACGACTTCAACCAGAAGAACAACACCGACATCGTCCCGGTGGTCAACGTCCACCTGGAGCCGCTCGGCCTCTACTCCACGAAGGTCAAGGCCCTCAAGGACATCAAGGCCGGCCAGACCATCGCCGTCCCCAACGACACCACCAACGGCGGCCGCGCGCTCAAGCTGCTCGCCGACAACGGTCTGATCACCCTGAAGGACGGCGTCGGCTCCAACGGCAAGCTCTCCGACATCACCGACAAGAAGGGCCTGGAGTTCAAGGAGCTGGAGGCCGCCACCGTTCCCCGCGCCCTGAACGACGTCGACGCCGCGGTCGTCAACGGCAACTACGCCATCGAGGCCAAGCTCAACCCGGCCACCGACTCCCTGGCCCTGGAGAAGGCGGACGGCAACCCCTACGCCAACTTCCTCGCCGTCAAGGAGGGCAACGAGAAGGACGCGCGCGTGCGGAAGCTCGCCACGCTCCTCAACTCGCCCGAGGTGAAGAAGTACATCGAGGACACGTACAAGAACGGGTCGGTCGTTCCGGCGTTCGGCGCCGTCGCCAAGTAAGGCCCGCAGTACAGTCCTTGTGACGAAGGCCCCCGCATCCCGTCCGGTGCGCGGGGCCTTCGCCGCCTCCCGCACACACCGGACCCGGCCATGCGCACCGACGGCTGCATGCTGCATGCTGTGCGTTCACGGTCGATTCGGACGGTCCTCGGCATGGAGCTGCGCATGACTACCACCTTTCCGGACATCTCCATCAGCACGGACCGGTTGGTGCTGCGCGCCCTCGAAGAGGCCGACGCCCCGGCCCTCGCCGAGATGATGAACGACGAACTGGTCGCCGCCTGGACCGCCGTGCCCCAGCCCTTCACCGAGGCGGCCGCGCACACCTGGATCACCGAGTACGCCCCCGCCGAACGCGCCGCCGGACGCGGCATCGACCTCGCCGTCACCGAGTTCCTCACCCAGCGCCTCGTCGGCGTCATCCAGCTGACCAAGACCAACTGGCGCGTCCGCTCCACCGAACTGTCGTACATCGTCGCCCCGTGGGCCCGCGGTGAGGGGTACGCCTCCGAGGCCGCGCTCGCCACCGCCCAATGGCTCTTCGGCGACCAGGGCTTCGAGCGCATCGAACTGCGCACCGCGGCCGACAACACCGCCTCCCAGCAGGTCGCCCAGAAGATCGGCTGCATCAGCGAGGGCGTCCTGCGCGGCGCCTGTATAGCCCGCACCCGCACCGAGGACGGCGGCTGGACCGACCTGCGCACCGACTTCATCGTCTGGGGCCTCCTCCCCGAGGACCTCGAAGGCGTCGACGACCAGATGACCGAGGCCGGGTACTCCTCGTACGCCGACTGGAGCTGATCTCCGGGCCGACAGGCTCCGGGTACGCTCGACACCCCACCGCCCCCCCAACGACACACCTCAGGAGTGAGACGACGATGGCCGACCGGGTGACGGTGATCGGCTGGGACGGCTCGCCCCTCACCGCGGCGGCCCGGTCCGCGCTCTCCGCCGCCACCCTCGTGGCCGGAGCGGCCCACCATCTCGCTCTGCCCGAGGTCCCGCCCGCCGCCGAACGCATCCGCCTCGGCAGCGTCGACCTCGCCGCCCGCCGGATCGCCGGCCACCGCGGCACCGCCGTCGTCCTCGCCGACGGCGACCCCGGCTTCTTCGGCGTCGTCCGCACCCTGCGCGCCCCGGAGCACGGCCTGGAGGTCGAGGTCGTCCCCGCCGTCTCCTCCGTCGCCGCCGCCTTCGCCCGCGCCGGCATGCCCTGGGACGACGCCCGGATCGTCGTCGCCCACCAGCGCACCCTGCGCCGCGCCGTCAACATCTGCCGCGCCCACCCCAAGGTCGCCGTCCTCACCTCACCCGGCGCCGGCCCGGCCGAGCTCGCCCTCCTCCTCGACGGCGTCCACCGCACCTTCGTCATCTGCGAGGAACTCGGCACCGACCGCGAACAGGTCACCGTCCTCACCTCCGACAGGGCCGCCGACCACGCCTGGCGCGACCCCAACGTCGTCATCGTCATCGGCGGCTCCTCCAACGGCCGGGGCGGCGGCTGGCTCATGGGCCACGAGACCCCGGCCGTACGGGGCTGGGCCCTGCCCGCAGAGGAGCACGAGGGGCACGTGGAGCACCGCGAGGGAAGCGGAGCCACCCCCACCCTCCGCGCCGCCCAACTCGCCCGCCTCGGCCCGCGCGTCGGCGACCTCGTCTGGGACATCGGCTGCGGCGCCGGAGCGCTCTCTGTCGAGGCCGCCCGCTTCGGCGCCGCCGTCATCGCGGTGGACGCCGACCCCGCCGCCTGTGCCCGCGCCGAGGCCGCCGCCCGCCGCTCCGGCGTCCAGCTGCACGTCGTAGCCGGCCGCGCCCCGCACGTACTGGAACGGCTTCCCGAACCCGACGTCGTACGGATCGGAGGCGGCGGGGTGCCCGTCGTCACCGCCTGCACCGACCGCAGGCCCGAACGGATCGTCACCCACGCCTCCACCCGCGACGAGGCCGAGGCCCTCGGCGCGGCCCTCGCCGACGGCGGCTACACCGTCGAGTGCGCCCTGCTGCAGAGCGTCGGCCTCGACCCCGCCGACTGGACGGAACGCGAGCGCTCCGTCGTCTTCCTGCTCTCCGGGCGCAGGATCGATCGCGCCCCGTGATCCAGTGCTCTCGGCGGGCGAGGTAGGCTGGCCGATTGTTGTACCGCACCGGTACGTTCGGCGCTATGTTCGCCAATGTCCGGACGAAGTGGCTTCTTTGGGTCGCTGATGTGGTACGGAGCAACCTGGGGGACGCGCGACGTGGCGCAGTCCACAGCGCACCGTGGCGGATCTGCCTGCCACGATGGCCGAAGGCCGCGACAATGCTTGGGTGTCCGCGCGTCGTTCGTGCCGCGCGGCGCGCACGCTCGTTGTTGTTGACGGGTGAAGGTCTGAAGGAGCACAAGCGATGGGCGAGGGGTACGCATGACGGACACCGGCCAGGTCCCGGGCGAGGGGCTGCCGGAGAACGCAGGCATGGTCGAGCAGCCGGGCATCCTCGCTCCGGGCGCGTACACCTTCCTGGACCCCTCCGAGAACGCAGCCGAGGAAGACGACCTGCTGCTCATGCCGGGCGCGCAGGGCGCGTGGAGCGAGCACCCGCCGGGCGTGGCCCCGGCGGCGCCCGTCGCCGTGGCGCCCCCCGCCGCGGCGCAGCCGGCCGTGCCGGGCCAGGCTTCGGGGCAGCACCCGACGGTGAACCCGCTCACGGACCCCCTGGCCGGACCGCTCGCCGACGCACTCGCCGCCCAGACCCCGATGGGCCAGGTCCCGCACGCCCAGCAGGCCGTACAGACGCCCCCCTCCACCCCGCCGCACGGCGTGCCGACGGAGGAGGCCCCCGGGCAGTTCCCCGCGCAGGGCGTTCCGGCGGGCGCGGAGGGCTACGCGACTCCGGCGCACGGTCTCCCGGACGCGGCCCAGGCGGTCTCCACCCCCGCGCACGGCGTTCCGGCGAACCCGGAAGGCTACGCGACTCCGGCCCATGGTGTCCCGGACACGGCCCAGGCGGTCTCCACCCCCGCGCACGGCGTGGAGACCGTGCCGCAGGAGCAGGTCGTCACCCACCACGGCTACGAACCCGGTGTCCTCGACACCGGTGCCCACGAGGCGGCCGGCCGCGACTCCGGCTCCGTCGACCTCAGCGGCGTCCGCATGCCGCCGCCCGCCGCCGCTCCCACCGCGCCTCCGGCGCGCCGCCCGCTCCACATGGGCCCGCCCGTGCCGGACAACTCCGGGGGAGTGGTGCGCTCGCTGGCCGACCGCGGCCCGGCCGGGGCGCCGGCCGCCGCACCCGTACCGGCTCCGGCTCCGGCTCCGGCTCCCGAGCCCGCTCCGGCCGCCGTGGCGGCGACGCCGGCTCCGATGCCGGCCCCGGTGCAGGGCCCGCCGACGACCGGCCCCGAGTACCTCGACGTCCCGCAGGACCCGCGGTCCGCTCCGTCGGGCGGTACCCAGTTCGGCGACGCCGCGCCGCAGGGCGCCGTGCCGTGGGACCCGCAACCCCCGCAGTCCGTCGCGCCCCAGACGCCGCAGGCGCCCGCAGAAACGGTCGGCCAGTTCGTCCAGGTCGAGGGCACCGTTCCGACGACCCCGCACCTGGCGCCGACGCCGGTGGCCGAGGCGGAGCAGTCCCAGCCCGTGGCCGAGCCCGAGGCACCGGTGGCGACGGTTCCCGCACCACGGGAGGGGGAGCCCGCGGCGGAGGCGGCGGCCGAGCCGGAGGCCGAGGCGCCGGCCGAGGTCGAAGCCCAGCCCGAGCCTGTCGTCGAGCCCGAGCCTGTGGTCGAGGCTGTGGTCGAGGAGCTCCCGGCGGCGGAGGAGGCCGTCGAGGCCGAGACCGTAGCCCAGCCGGCGGAGGAACAGCCCGAGGCTGTCGCGGAGGCCCAGCCCGAGGCCGTGGCCGAACCGGTCGTCGAGCCCGAGCCCCAGCCCGAGGCCGTGGCCGAACCGGTCGTCGAGCCCGAGCCCCAGCCCGAGCCCCAGCCCGAGATCGAGGCGGAGGTGCAGGCGGAGGCGGAGCAGCCCGAGCCGGAGCCCGCACCCGAGCCGGTAGCCGAGGCCCAGCCCGAGCCCGAGGCCGCCGAGCCCCAGGCCGAGCTTGCCGCCGACGAGGCCGAGCCCGAGCCCGCGCCTGCCGAGGCTGAGGTCGTGGCAGAGCCCGCACCCGAGGCCGCACCGGCAGCCGAATCCGCCGCGGAGCCCGCACCGGCCGCCGAACCCGTCCCCGACGCCGAGCCCGCAGCCGACGCCATCGCCGACGCCGACGTCGTCGCCGAGCCCCTCCCCGACGCCGAACCCGCGGACGAGGCCCAGGCCACCCCCGCCCCGGCCCCCGGCTACGCCGACGCCGAGCGCGAGGCCGTGCTGCGCGTCATGCGCGAGCGCCGGGACATCCGCAACGGTTTCCGTTCCGACCCGATCCCGCACGAGGTGCTGCTCCGGGTCCTGGAGGCCGCCCACACGGCCCCCAGCGTCGGCCACTCGCAGCCCTGGGACTTCGTCGTCATCCGCTCCGCCGAGACCCGCCGGAGCATGCACGAGCTCGCCCAGCGCCAGCGCGAGGCGTACGCCCAGTCGCTTCCGAAGGCCCGGGCGAAGCAGTTCAAGGAACTGAAGATCGAGGCCATCCTCGACACCCCGGTCAACATCGTCGTCACCGCCGACCCCACCCGCGGCGGACGGCACACGCTGGGCCGCTTCACCCAGCCGCAGATGGCGCCGTACTCCTCGGCGCTCGCCGTCGAGAACCTCTGGCTCGCCGCCCGCGCCGAGGGCCTCGGCGTCGGCTGGGTCAGCTTCTTCGACGAGCGCGAGATGGTCCGCGCCCTCGGCCTGCCCGAGCACCTCGAAGTCGTCGCGTACCTCTGCGTGGGGTACGTCGACGAGTTCCCGGAGGAGCCCGAGCTGATGCAGGCGGGCTGGTCCAAGCGCCGCCCGCTGTCCTGGGTCGTCCACGAGGAGACGTACGGCCGCCGCGCCCTGCCCGGCGAGGAGCCGCACGACCTGCTCCAGGAGACCGTCTCCAACATCCGTCCGCTGGACGCGAAGGCGCTCGGCGAGGCGTGGGAGCGGCAGAAGCGGATGACGAAGCCCGCCGGGGCGCTCGGCATGCTGGAGATCATCTCCGCACAGCTCTCCGGGCTGTCCCGGATGTGCCCGCCGCCGATCCCGGAGCCCGCGGCCGTCGCGATCTTCGCGGGCGACCACGGCGTGCACGCCCAGGGCGTCACCGCCTGGCCGCAGGAGGTCACCGGCCAGATGGTCGCGAACTTCCTCGGCGGCGGCGCGGTCTGCAACGCCTTCGCCAACCAGGTCGGCGCGGAGGTCTGCGTCATCGACGTCGGCGTCGCCTCCGAGCTGCCGGCCACACCGGGGCTGCTGCCCCGCAAGGTCCGCGCCGGTACGGGCGACTTCACGACCGGCCCGGCGATGACGCGGGAGGAGGTGCTCGCCGCGATCGAGGTGGGCATCGAGACCGCCCGCGACCTGGTGGCGGCGGGCAACAAGGCGCTGCTGACCGGTGAGATGGGCATCGCCAACACGACGGCCTCGGCGGCGCTGATCTCGGTGTACACCGGGGTGGACCCGGTCGAGGTCACCGGCCGCGGCACCGGCATCAACGACGAGATGCACGCGCGGAAGGTGGACGTGGTCCGCCGCGCCCTCGACCTCCACCAGCCCGACCCGGCGGACCCCATCGGTGTCCTGTCGGCGCTCGGCGGCCTGGAGCACGCGGCGCTGGTCGGTCTGATCCTGGGCGCGGCGTCGCTGCGTACCCCGGTCGTCCTCGACGGTGTCTCCACGGGCGCGGCGGCGCTGGTGGCCCGGGCGATCGCCCCCGAGTCCCTGGCCGCCTGCATCGCGGGTCACCGCAGCGCCGAGCCGGGCCATGTGGCCGCCCTCAACAAGCTGGGCCTGCGCCCCCTGGTCGATCTCGACCTGCGCCTCGGCGAGGGCACGGGAGCGCTCCTGGCCCTCCCCATCGTCCAGAGCGCGGCCCGCGCGATGCACGAGGTCGCGACGTTCGACTCGGCGGGCGTGACGGAGAAGTAGTCCCGGCTCGGGGGCGGCGCGGCGGTTCGCGGATTCGCCGCCCCTGCCGCCGACGTGGGCGATCCGCCGGGGGAGACCCCGGCGGATCGCCCGCGAGCGCGGAGGGACATGGGTCACAGGCCGCCCACCGCCGGTGACCGATATCGTGGGGCCAGGTCGAAGAAACCGCGCCCCACCAGCCGCTTCACCGCCGCAGCGGCCCCGCCCACGCATCGCCCTCCGAGGAGCCGCACACCCATGGCCGAGCACCCCGAGCACCCCGCCTACCCCGTCGGGCTCCGCCTCTCCGGCCGCCGCGTCGTCGTCTTCGGCGGTGGCCAGGTCGCCCAGCGCAGGCTCCCCGCCCTCATCGCCGCCGGCGCCGACGTGACCCTGATCTCCCCGTCCGCGACCCCGTCCGTCGAGGCCATGGCGGAGGCCGGCGAGATCACCTGGGTCAAGCGCCGTTACGAGGAAGGGGACATCGCCGACGCCTGGTACGCGCTCGTCGCCACCAGCGACCCCGTCGCCAACGCCGCCGCCTCCGCCGAGGCCGAGCGGACCAAGACCTGGTGCGTGCGCTCCGACGACGCCGAGGCGGCCACCGCCTGGACCCCGGCGACCGGCCGCAGCGAGGGCGTGACCGTGGCGGTGCTCACCGGCCACGACCCCCGCCGCTCCGCCGCCGTGCGCGACGCCATCGTCGAGGGCCTGCGGGACGGTTCGATCGCGGCCCCGCAGCACCGCTCCCGTACCTCCTTCGTCGCTCTCGTCGGCGGCGGACCCGGCGACCCCGACCTGATCACCGTCCGCGGCCGCCGGCTGCTCGCCGAGGCCGACGTGGTCATCGCCGACCGCCTCGGCCCCCGCGACCTGCTCGACGAACTGCCCCCGCACGTCGAGGTGATCGACGCGGCGAAGATCCCGTACGGCCGTTTCATGGCCCAGGAGGCCATCAACAACGCGCTCATCGAGCACGCCAAGGCCGGCAAGTCGGTCGTGCGGCTCAAGGGCGGCGACCCGTTCGTCTTCGGACGCGGCATGGAGGAGGCCCAGGCCCTCGCCGCCGAGGGCATCGCGTGCACCGTCGTCCCCGGCATCTCCAGCTCGATCTCCGTCCCCGGAGCGGCCGGCATCCCGGTCACCCACCGCGGTGTGGCGCACGAGTTCACCGTCGTCAGCGGCCATGTCGCCCCGGACGACCCGCGATCCCTGGTCGACTGGGCGTCGCTGGCCAAGCTCACCGGCACACTGGTGATCCTCATGGGCGTGGACAAGATCGGGAAGATCGCCGAGGCGCTCGTCGCCCACGGCAAGGACCCCGAGACGCCGCTCGCCCTGATCCAGGAGGGCACCACGGCCACCCAGCGCCGGGTGGACGCGACCCTGGCCACGGTCGCCGAGACGGTCGAGGCGGAGGAGGTCCGCCCGCCCGCGGTCATCGTCATCGGCCCGGTCGTGGGCGAGGGCCCGGACAAGCTCGTGAAGTGACGATCCCCGTCGAGTGACGAGCCTCGTGACGCCACGAGCCTCGTGAAGTAACCAGGGGTAACGGAACCCCGCACCCCACATTGGCACCGCACCCCGGACAAGGCAGTATCACCTCGTGGCCGAACTCATCACCATCGACGACCCCGACGACCCGCGCCTGCGCGACTACACCGGCCTGACCGACGTCGAGCTGCGGCGCAGACGCGAGCCGGCCGAGGGGCTGTTCATCGCCGAGGGGGAGAAGGTCATCCGCCGGGCCAGGCAGGCCGGTTACGAGATGCGGTCGATGCTGCTCTCCGCCAAGTGGGTCGACGTCATGCGCGATGTCATCGACGAGGTCCCGGCGCCCGTGTACGCCGTGCAGCCGGACCTCGCCGAGCGGGTCACCGGCTACCACGTGCACCGCGGCGCCCTCGCCTCCATGCAGCGCAAGCCGCTGCCGACGGCCGAGGAACTCCTGAGCACCGCCCGCCGCGTCGCCGTCATGGAGTCGGTCAACGACCACACCAACATCGGGGCCATCTTCCGCAGCGCCGCCGCGCTCGGCATGGACGCGGTCCTGCTCTCACCGGACTGCGCGGACCCGCTGTACCGCCGGTCCGTGAAGGTCTCGATGGGCGCGGTCTTCTCCGTCCCGTACGCCCGTCTGGAGACCTGGCCCCGCGGCCTGGAGGCGGTCAGGGAGGCGGGCTTCAAGCTGCTCGCGCTCACCCCCGACGAGAAGGCGACCCCGATCGACGTCGCCGCCCCGCACCGGCTGGAGCGGGCGGCGCTGATGCTCGGAGCCGAGGGCGACGGCCTGTCCGCGCAGGCCCTGCGCGCCGCCGACGAGTGGGTCCGGATCCCGATGGCGCACGGCGTGGACTCGCTCAACGTGGGCGCGGCCGCCGCCGTCGCCTTCTACGCCGTGGCGAGCGGCCGCCCGGAGAGCTGACCGACCGCCCGAGTCGGCCCCCTGTCTTATCCCTGCAGGGCCTGGGCCGCCGCGATGCCCAGGGCCACCACCAGCGTCACCACGACGAAGACGAAGAGGCGCTGGCGCAGCAGGCGCGGGTTGGCGGGCCTGCGACCGGTCGAGGTGGTCCGGCCGCCGGTCCGGGAAGACACGGGCCGTCCGTCCGGACGGGACTGCCAGGCACGTGAACCGCCGGTGCGGGGACCGGACGGCCGCGAGGCAGGGCCCTGTCCACGCCCCTGCGTACCGCGCTCGGTGTACCGCTCCGTCGGCCGCCCGCCCGTCGCCGTCGTCTGCTCCGTACGCTCCCGCTGCGCCGGCGGGCGCGAGGCCGGAAGGCCCTGCGCCTCACGAGCGGCGATCTCCTTGAGCCGCATCGAGAGCTGCAGCGTGCTGGGACGTTCCTCCGGGTCCTTCGCCAGACAGGCCCGTACGAGCGGGGCGAGCGCGTCCGGTACGCCGTGCAGCTGCGGCTCCTCGTGCACCACCCGGTAGAGCATGACCTCCGAACTGCCGTGCCCGAACGGTGAGTCGGCCATCGCGGCGTACGCGAGGGTGGCGCCGAGCGAGAACACGTCCGTGGCCGGGGTGACGGCGGCGCCGCGCACCTGCTCGGGCGCGAGGAACCCGGGGGAGCCGACGGCCGTGCCCACATGGGTCAGGGTGCTGGCTCCGGTGGCCCAGGCGATGCCGAAGTCGATGATCCGGGGACCCTTGGGGGACAGCAGGATGTTCGACGGCTTGAGGTCCCGGTGCACGACCCCGGCCTCGTGGACGGCGACCAGACCCTCCGAAAGGGCGGCACCGATCGCGGCCACGTCGGCGGCGGGCAGAGGGCCCTCCTCGGCGACGCGGTCGTGCAGCGAGGGCCCGGGCACGTACTGGGTGGCGAACCAGGGACGGTCGGCCTCCAGGTCGGCGGCGACCAGCCGGGCCGTGCAGCCGCCCCGGATCCGCCGGGCCGCCGAGACCTCGCGGGCGAACCGCGACCGGAACTCCTGGTCCTCGGCCAGGTCCGGCCGGATCACCTTCAGCGCGACGCGCTGCCCACGCCGGTCGGACCCCAGGTACACGACCCCCATCCCGCCGGCGCCGAGCCGCCGGTGGAGGCGGAACGACCCGACGATCCGCGGATCCTCGCGCCGGAGCCGCATCATCGCCATGTCCGTCCCCTCGTCCGTTCGACGAGGCACAGCTTACGTATTGGCGCCCCGGTGTGCTCATAGGCCGCGCCCTCGCGCAGGGATCGATTGTCAGTGCTGGGGAGGACACTTGAGGGTTGGTCAGGGCGGCCCCGCCGACACCGGCCCCGGCCGCCGGATTCGCCAACGCCCCGGCGCGGCAGGGGGATTCGACCGATGGCGGGCGACCGCGTGGAGAGGGTCATGGACGCGGGGGACACGGCACGGACCTGCGAGGAGGTGGCCGGCGGGGTGGCCTGGAGGGTGGGCACGGCGGCCCGGTGAGGGGTGCGGGAAGTGAGCGAAGTCACGCGTACCGGCGTGGCCGTCCGAACGCCACGTTCCATGCCAGGCCCGGCCCTCGCCCCGGTCGCACCCCCGCACCCCTCCGGGAAGACCCTCACTCCGGACGCGGCCTCTCCACCCAGGGGAGTACGCCGTGGGGCCGCGGGTCATCCTCCGGGAGGCCCGGAAGTCGGTACGCGGGCATGACGTCCCGGCGGTGCCCGGTCCCTAGTGTTGAAGGCAAGCGGCGGGTGCAGCACTCGTCCCCCGAGGTCAGACACCCGCCGCTGTCAGACACGACAGGAGAGGACCCATGGCGTACACGGCACCGCGGATGAACACCCGCCCTTCGAGCCGGCGTCACCCCTTGGTGGCGACCGCCATGGTCCTCCCTCTCGCGACCCTGCTCGTGGTCGTCTTCGGCGGCTGGGACGCGGTGGTCACTCAGGCGTCGTCCGTGGGCGTGATGCTGGGGCGCTGAGCGGCGCCCCGGACCCGGGAGAGCGGCCCGGGTCGGGACATCCGGCCGACAACCCCGTGGGGACGGGGGTACGGCGGACGGCAGCGTGTGGCCGGTCAGCTGGGGAGCTGACCGGCCCTCGCGCTTTTCCCCGCCGCGGATCCGGCGAGGCTTCCGGACAGGACCTGTACGGACCCGGCGTACGCTCCCCAGGTGCTCGCACCCGATCTCGACCTGCTGCGCTCCCTCGCGCGCGAAGCCGCCCACGCGCAGTCCACTCGCTGCGCCTGCCCCCACGCGGTCCTCGCCGACCGCGAGGACGGCACCGTCGTGCGGCACGGCCGCCTCGTCCTCAAGGCGCACGCGCCCGGCACCGGCGGTGAGGATCATCGCGCGCGGATCGCGGTGGCCGCGGACGCCCGGCTCCGGGACGTCCTCCTCCCACCCCTCGCCCACCCCGGCCGCACCATCGAGGGCCGCCCCCTCACCGCCTGGCCCTACGGCACCCCCGTCGACCCGGGCGACCCCGACGCGGCCCCCTGGGAGGACGCGGCCCGCCTCCTGGCCCGCCTGCACCGGACCGCGCCTCCCGCCGGCCTTCCGCCCATGCGCGCCCCCGCCAAGGCCGCCCTGGCCGTCGAGCGGATGTGCCGGGCGGACGCCGCACCCCGCTCCGCCGTCGACACCGTCCTGCGCGCCTGGAGCACCGTGCCGCAGGCGCCCGCCGCCCCTTCCGGCCTCCTCTGCCACGGCGACTTCCACCTCGGCCAGCTGGTGCGCGAACCGGGCACGCCCGACGGACGCTGGCTGCTCATCGACGTCGACGACCTCGGCGTGGGCGACCCCGCCTGGGACCTGGCCCGCCCCGCCGCCTGGTTCGCCGCGGGCATCCTCCCCCCGGAGGTCTGGGCCCGGTTCCTCGGCGCGTACCAGGCCGAAGGCGGTCCGGCCGCCCCCTTCGACGACCCCTGGGCCGCGCTGGACCTCCCTGCCCGCGCGCTGACCGTCCAGGCCGCCGCGCTCGCCCTCGCCAAGGCCGCCACCGAGAACCGCCCCCTCGACGAGGTCGAGGAAGTGATGATCGACACCTGTGCCCGAATAGGCGCCGGACGAACCGAGTTGGCCCCGCCCGCGTCCGCATAGAGTGAAAGCATCATCCGAACGGCAGGGAGTTGAGCCGACATGCAGTGCCCCAAGTGCCATGCAGCGATGCACACGTACAACCGCAATGGCGTCCAGATCGAGCAGTGCAGCGGCTGCCGCGGGATATTCCTCGACTACGGCGAGCTGGAGTCCCTGACCCGGCTCGAGTCCCAGTGGGTCCAGCAGGCCCCGCCCGCCCCGGCGCCGCCGGCCTACCCGGCCCAGCCCGCCCCCGCGGCCCCCGCCTGGGGCGCCCCGCACGGCGGCCACCACGGCGGTCACTACCGCCAGCGCGGCTTCGGCCGGATGCTCTTCTCCTCCTGACGAGGCCCGGCCCTCCCCAGGGACACGAAGAAGCCCCCGGCTGCCAGAGGCGCCGGGGGCTTCATCATGTGGTGCGCGATACTGGGATTGAACCAGTGACCTCTTCCGTGTCAGGGAAGCGCTCTCCCGCTGAGCTAATCGCGCGGGCCGGTCCCGAACCATACAGGACCAGGGGTTTTACTGCGTGCGCGATACTGGGATTGAACCAGTGACCTCTTCCGTGTCAGGGAAGCGCTCTCCCGCTGAGCTAATCGCGCGGGGATCCTTGCGGACCGAGATCCTTACGGATCAGTGGACGATACTGGGATTGAACCAGTGACCTCTTCCGTGTCAGGGAAGCGCTCTCCCGCTGAGCTAATCGTCCTTGGAGGTGGAGACGGGATTTGAACCCGTGTAGACGGCTTTGCAGGCCGTTGCCTCGCCTCTCGGCCACTCCACCAGGAGTGAGACGGGGGTTCGGGAAGATCCCCCACATCGAGCGGACGACGAGATTCGAACTCGCGACCCTCACCTTGGCAAGGTGATGCTCTACCAACTGAGCCACGTCCGCTTGTCGTTTCCGATCCGCTTGCGCGTCCCGGCGACGTGTTGAACTCTAGCGGATTCCCGGGCCAGTACAAAAACGCGTTTCCGCAGCGTGCTGAGCTGCGCGCTTGCCCACGCACCCGGCCGGGGGTCCGGAAGCGTTCGCGTCGCGTTCACTCCCCGTGTCCCCGACGTGGCTCCCCGCCCTCACCCGCTCCCGATCGCGCGCCCCCACGCACGCCCCCGACGTCGCCCCCGCGCCCGCCCTAGACTCGCACCCGTGCACGACCTCGTTCCCCTGGCCCGCTTCGGCGGCCTCGTCGCGACCGACCTGCGGGATGTCACCCATGACCCCGAGGCCCTCGACTCCGCCGGCTTCTGGGCCGTCTCCGCGGACTTCGAGGGCCGTCTGACCTGCGCCCGCTTCGGTGACGTGCGGCCGGACCCCGTTCCCGCCCCGGTGCCGGGAGCCTGGCGCGGCCCCGCCGTCGGTGACTGGACGTCCTCGCTCGACCGCGCCGCGTACACCGCGGGCGTCCGGCGGATCCGCGAGCACATCGCGCGCGGCGAGGTCTACCAGGCCAATCTCTGCCGCGTGATGTCCGCCCCGCTTCCGGAGCCGGAGACCGCCGACGTCGACGCCCTCACCGCACTGCTCGCGCGCGGCAACCCCGCTCCGTACGCCGGAACGATTCGCCTCCCCGCCCACGGCGTCGAGATCGCCACCGCGTCCCCGGAGCTCTATCTGCGGCGCGACGGCCGCGCCGTCGAGTCCGGCCCCATCAAGGGCACCGGGCGGACCGCCGAGGACCTCCTGGAGAAGGACCACGCCGAGAACGTGATGATCGTGGACCTCGTACGGAACGACCTCGGCCGCGTCTGCGCCACCGGGTCCGTCAGCGTCCCCGAGCTCTGCGCCGTCGAGCCACACCCGGGCCTGGTCCACCTCGTCTCCACCGTCCGCGGTGAGCTCGACGCGGCGGCGGGCTGGTCGGAGCTGCTCGACGCCACCTTCCCGCCCGGGTCCGTCACGGGCGCCCCCAAGTCCAGCGCCCTGCGGATCATCGCGGCCCTGGAGACCGCCCCACGCGGCCCGTACTGCGGCGGCGTCGGCTGGGTCGACGCCGACCGCCGCACCGCCGAGCTCGCCGTCGGGATACGCACCTTCTGGATCGACCGCGCCGACGGCGTGCTCCGCTTCGGCACCGGCGCGGGCATCACCTGGGGCTCCGACCCCGAGCGCGAGTGGGCGGAGACCGAATTGAAGGCGTCCCGCCTGCTGGCGGTAGCGTCGGGCACGTACGAGGCGAGCGGAAAGGCCATTTCTCGATGAAACTCTGGGTCAACGGCGGACTGTACGACGCGGCGGAAGCCCGGGTGTCCGTACTGGACCACGGCCTGACCGTCGGCGACGGCGTCTTCGAAACGGTCAAGGCGGAGCGCGGCGAGACCTTCGCGCTCACCCTGCACCTGGAGCGCCTCACCCGCTCCGCGCGCGGCCTGGGCCTGCCCGACCCCGACCTCGACGAGATCCGGCGCGCCTGCGCCGCCGTCCTGGAGGCCAACCCGATGGAGCTCGGCCGGCTCCGCATCACCTACACCGGCGGAATCTCCCCGCTCGGCTCCGAGCGCGGCGACGCCGGCACCGGACTCGTGGTCGCGCTCGGCGAGACCGGCCGCCGCCCCGACGCCACCGCCGTCGTCACCGTCCCCTGGACCCGCAACGAGCGCTCCGCGCTCACCGGCCTGAAGACCACCTCGTACGCCGAGAACGTCGTCGCGCTGGCCAGGGCGCGCGAACAGGGCGCCTCCGAGGCGCTGTTCGCCAACACCGTCGGGCGGCTCTGCGAGGGCACCGGCTCCAACGTCTTCGTCGTGCTCGACGGCCGGATCCACACCCCGCCTGTCTCCTCCGGCTGCCTCGCGGGCATCACCCGCGCCCTCGCCGTGGAGTGGACCGGCGCCGAGGAGACCGACCTCCCGCTGGACGTCCTGGACAGCGCCGAGGAGATCTTCCTGACCTCGACCCTCCGCGACATCCAGGCCGTCCACCGCGTCGACGGACGCGAGCTGCCCGGCGCGCCCGGTCCCGTCACCGCCAAGGCGATGCGGGTCTTCGACGAGCGGGCGGCCGCTGACCGGGACCCGGGCCTCGCGTAAAAACGGATGACGGGTGGCCGTCAGGTGGGTACAACACCCCTGATGACCACCACCCTGCGGCCGGCCGGGCCGCTCCAGCAGACCCCCGACGGCGGCCGTTCACGCACCTACGACGTGTGCGTGAACAGCCGTCGCGTCGGCTCGGTCCACCTCACCACCGCACGCGGCTTCGGCGCCGCGTCCGGTGTGATCGAGGATCTGAACATCGACGAGAGGGACCGCCGCCGCGGCCGGGGCACCGTCGCCGCGCTCGCCGCCGAGGAGGTGCTCCGCGGCTGGGGCTGCCGCGACATCCGGATCTCCGTCCCCGCCGGCGCCGAGGCGGCGCTGCGGATGGCCACGGCCCTCGGCTACGTCGAACGCAGCCGCAACATGGACAAGGAGCTGCCGGGGGAGCCCCCCGCGCTCCCGCCGGACGTCGAGATCCGCCCCATGACCGAGGCGGAGTACGTGCCGTGGGAGGCGAAGGCCAAGGAGGACTTCGCGCGGAGCTGGATCGAGCGCGGCGTACCGGAGGACCGGGCACGCGCCAAGGCCGAGGCGAGCCACCGCGAGAACCTGCCGCGTGGCCTGGCCACTCCCGGCGTCGCGATCCATGTGGTGGTGCGCGACGGGCAGGTCGCCGGGCGGCTGTGGACCGGACGGCGCGAGCTGGGCCCCGGGCGGAACGCGGCGTACGTGTACGACATCGAGGTCGCCGAGGCCCATCGCGGCCGCGGCCTGGGCCGCGCGCTGATGCTGCTCGCCGAACGCGTCGCCCTCGACGCCGGGGAGCGCCTGCTCGGACTCCATGTCTTCTCCGACAACACCCCGGCGCTCCGCCTCTACGAGTCGCTGGGCTACCGCACCACGCACGTCAACAGCTACAAGCCGCTGCTCTAGGACCTGCCATCCAGGACCCGTCCTCTAGGACCTGTCCGCGCCGGCGTCGGTGAGGAGGCGGTCGACGATGTCCTCGATGCGCTCGCGCAGGCCGTCCTGGCTCTTGCCGCCGTCGAGACGCGTCCCGGCGACGACATAGGTGGGGGTGCCGGTGACCTTGATCGCCTTGCCCTCCGCCTGGTCGGCGTCGACGACCAGCAGATGCCGGCCGTCGATCAGCGCGGTGTCGAACTCCTCCGCGTCCAGACCGAGTTCGCGCGCCACCTCCAGCAGTACGGGCTCGCCCCGCTCGCCGAGCTCCGCGGTCCTGGCCAGCAGCGCCTCCGCGTACGGCCAGCCCTGGCCCTGCTCGGCCGCCTCCTCGGCGGCCTGGGCGGCGGCGTACGCGTGCTTGTGCTTCTCCAGCGGGAAGTGCCGCAGCCGTACGTCGACGCGCTCGCCGTACTTCTCGCGCAGCGCGCGCACGTCGTCGAGGGCGCGGAAGCAGTCGGGGCACTGAAGATCGAACCAAGCCTCCAGGACGACGGGGGAGGAGGCGGACGCGGTGGTGGAGTCACTCATGGGAGCAGTCTTCCAGCCCGTGCGGCCTCGCCCAACCGGGACCTGGGGAGGAGATCGCGCCCCGGCGACCCGGAGATCTCCCTGACGTCCGCCCGGAAGATGGCCGCGGGCCGCCCCGCCGGTGCAGGATGGAAGGGACGTTTCGCACGGCGCCGGGAGGATCGCATGCTTGCCGAGACCATCTGTTCCGCGGTGTCCGCGGCAGGCTTGGGCATCGCCGCGATCACGGCGTACCGCAAGCGCTTCCTCACCGCGGCCAGAATCGCCGCGTACGCCCTCGTGCCCGTCGGTCTGGTGATGACCGGCGCCGTGGAGTGGCTCGCCAGGACGGCCTTCAGCCCCATGGCGTGGGTCGGGTTCGGTGTGCTCGGCGTGGCGTGGCTGCTGTTCACGACCACCCGGGCCGTCGAGCGGCGCAGAGCCGGCCGTAAGGAGGCCGTCGGTGAGGGGCGGGGTGAGGCCGTCGCGCCCGCCGCCTCCGCTCCCTCGCTCGGCGGGGGGCAGCGTGGCGCGCCCCCGACGTCGCGGGCCACCACGGGCGGGGACGACTTCAGCGACATCGAGGCGATCTTGAAGAAGCACGGGATCTGACCCCGGCCCCCGGCCTGGGGCACGTCCACGGAATGGGATGAACCGGCCTCGGCGAGGGGCGTGTTGCGGGCGGTCCCGGCCGGGGACTACGCCATGATCACCCCGACATGCTCGAGACCTCGCGGGATCATGCCCCCGCCCCCACCGAAGAGCCGCGCGGCTGTCTGTTCGCGCTCTCCCAGCCGCCGCTGATGATCTTCCTCGCGGTGATCGGCTGCCTGATCCTGATGGCCGCCGTGCACGACCTGTTCCTGCTGTGAGCGGACGGCCGGCGGCGGCTCAGCCGGCCGCTTCCTTGCGGCGCGCCCGGTACGCCGCGACGTGCAGCCGGTTACCGCAGGTGCGGCTGTCGCAGTAGCGGCGGGAGCGGTTGCGGGAGAGGTCGACGAAGGCCCGGCCGCAGTCGGGTGCCTCGCAGCGCCGCAGCCGCTCCTGTTCGCCCGCGACGACGATGAACGCCAGCGCCATGCCGCAGTCCGCGCCGAGATGGTGGGCGATCGAGGCGCCCGGCGCGAAGTAGTGCACGTGCCAGTCGTAGCCGTCGTGGTCGGTGAGCTGCGGAGTGGTGCCCGCCGCGGCCACCAGCTGGTTGATGAGCGTGGCCGCGATCCGGGCGTCCGGCGCGGCGAAGACGGCCGCGAACCTGCCGCGCAGCTCCCGCACGGCCTTGAGGTCGTGCGCGCCGAGCTCCCCCACGTCGCTGATGTCGTGGGCCCGTACGAAGGCGTGCAGCGCCTGGAGGTCCTGGAGTTCGTCGTCACGGTCGCCCTGCGGGGCGGTGTTCATCAGATCGACGACGGTGTCGAGGGCGATCCGGGTGTCGTGGGGGATCAGCACGATTCGCTCCCTGGCCGGCTGCGGGCGGGTGCCCGCGGAATTGCGCTGACTCTAGCGGCTCGGTCGCGAGCGGCCGGGAGGGGTCCGAAAGCGGGCCGGAAGGGGGCCGAAACCGTGCCGTGACCGGCCGGCGCGAGCCGGGAAAAGGGCATCGGCGCCCTCGCCGCGCCGGATACGCGGTGAGGACGCCGATGTCGGCCGTATGGGGTTGTCCGCGCGGCGCCGTCGCCCCGAGTCGGACGGCGCCGTGCGGCTCTCGGGCTGGCTCAGCTGTCGGCCAGGATGTGGGAGAGCTCCGTGTCGAGGTCGAAGTGCCGGTGCTCGGTGCCCGGTGGCACGGCGGCGTCGGTCCGCTTCAGGAACGACTCCAGGGCCCTCGCCGGGGCCTCGAGCAGGGCTTCGCCCTCGGGAGAGCTCAACGCGATGCAGACGACGCCCTGACCGTGACTGCGGGACGGCCAGACTCGGACGTCGCCGGTGCCGGTGGGCCGGTGCAGCCCCTCGGCGAGAAGGTCGCGGGCGAAGACCCATTCGACCGTCTCCTCGGCTCCGGTGTGGAAGGTGGCGTGCACGGCATACGGATCGGCCGTGTCATACCGCAGGCCCGCTGGTACAGGCAGTGAGGACTCGCTCGACACAACGAGGCGCAGGTGCAGCTCGCAGCTGACCGTGGTGTTCATAAGCGCCAGGGCCTTTCGCTCAGTGTGCGCTCGGGGATTCGCACGTCGGCGAAATCGACATGCCACCTACGGTGCCGTTGTAAACCCCTCTGTCTGTTTTGTGATCGTTCAGGTAGCTCGTATGGGCCTGGGTGACTATGGGTAATACGGCCATTCGGGTGAGAGTCGTGAATCCGGTAGGTTGGAGTCCATGAATGCGGAGAGTGACGAGCGCACCGGGGAGCCCGCGGCCGACGGGGAACCGGAGCTGGGATCCCGGGCCCCGGAGTTCATCAAGGCCCGCCGGACCCTGCATCTGAGCTGGCAGGTCGGCGTCTTCATCGTGGGACTCGCCGTGGTCGGCACCGGCATCGTGATGCTGCCGCTGCCGGGCCCCGGCTGGCTGGTGATCTTCGGCGGTATGGCGATCTGGGCGACCGAGTTCGTCTGGGCACAGCTCGTGCTCCGCTGGACGAAGCGGAAGGTGACCGAGGCCGCCCAGCGCGCCCTCGACCCCAAGGTCCGCCGTCGCAACGTCATCCTCACGACCGTGGGCCTCGTCATCGTCGCCGTGCTCGTCGCGATCTACCTCTGGAAAGTCGGCTTCGTCATGCCGTGGAAGATCGACCGGTGACCCCGTAGCCGGTCGAACGCACCCGCTGACATGCGGTAATGTTTGCGGTGCGCCCGGGCGATTAGCTCAGTGGGAGAGCGCTTCGTTCACACCGAAGAGGTCACTGGTTCGAACCCAGTATCGCCCACCACCCGGACCGAAGGCCCGGAGACCGCAGAGGTCTCCGGGCCTTCGGCGTTCCCGCTCGCGGCCGTCAGCGCTCAGCGCATCCGGCTCAGCCGCTCCCGGAGCCGGCGGGCGTCCCGCAGCCGCTGCTCGTACGTCGCGCCCACGCCCAGGAGCAGCAGGCCCGCCAGCGCCGGCGGCAGCCAGCGGGGCAGCGCCCCCACGGCCTGCACCACGTACGGCGCCAGCTCGTGCAGCCCGTCCAGAGCCAGGGTCGCGCCGCCCAGCACCAGCAGCGCCTGGAGCCGGAACCGGGCGCCCAGGAGCGTCACGCCGAGCGCGGCCACGCCGAGCAGCAGGGGGCGCACCCAGTCGGGATCCGTCCAGGCCACGAAGAGACTCGGCGCCAGGGTCGCCGCCAGACCGGGGCCGTACGCCGTCCAGGAGGACGCCTCGGCGTCGCGGCGGCGCCGCAGCGCACCCACCACCAGCGCGGGCACGGTGACCGGCAGTGTGTACGCCTCGGGCGTCTCCACGTCCGACGCCGCGAGCCGGACCCAGGTCGCCAGGAGGAACAGCACCGCGGCCGTCCACGAGGCGAACCGGCGCCGCTCCGGACGTACCGCCGTCGCCGCCGCGATCACACCGCCCAGGGCGAGGAAGAGCGCCAGCACCGCCGGCGCGGAGATCGCGAAACCGAGCGCGAGCAGCCCCACGGCCGCGCCGGTGACCTCCACGCACACCGCGAGCGGGTGCCGGCCGAGCCGCGCGCCGACGGCCGCCGTTGCCGCCGGGACCACGAGCAGTGCCAGTGCCGTGTGCCGGTCCGGGAACCCCGCGGCCGCCGCCGCGGCGAGGACGAGCCCGGTCGCCGCGCCCACCGCGACGCACGCCGCCACGGCACGCCGGTCGCCGTCGCCGAGGAAGGACCCGGCCGTGAACAGGCCGAGGAGCAGAGCCAGCACCGCGAACGTCGCGCCCCGCGTGTCCAGGGCCACCGCGACAGCGCCGAACGCCGACGCGAGAGCGCAGACGAGCGCGCTCCGGGCGGCCACATCCCGGGGCGGCACGGAAGGCCGCCGGGTGAGCCCGGTGGCCGGGCCCGGCCAGGATCCCCACCCGCCCCACGGCGCCGCCGACGGGGTCGGAGGAACGCCGCCACCCGCCTGATCGGCCGCGGCGGCCGGACCGGAGAGGGGCGTGCTGCCACCGGCCGCCTCCGCCCCCGCCTCCACCGCGGTCGCGGACTCGGCCGATGCCACCGGTCCGCCGTCGCCGGCCTCCCGGGCGGCGGACGGCGCCGGGCCGTGTGCCGTGCCGTCCGTCCCGGCCGCTGCCTCGCCGGACGACGGGCGCGCAGCCGAGGGCACCCGCACCCCGCGCGTCAGGAGGTCCGGGCGGACCGACAGGTACAGGGCCGCCGCCGTCGTCCCCAACTGGAGCGTCAGCGCCAGGCCGTACGGCAGGTCCAGGGAGAGCGGCAGGACCGTCAGGACCGCCCAGGCCAGGAGCAGGGCGCCGCAGCGGGCCCAGAGCCGCGGCACGGCGCTGACGGCCGCCGCGGCGATCAGCAGGACCAGCGGGGCCGTCGCCGGATACGAGGAGAGCGTCGGCTCCACGTGCACGCCCGACCACACCTCCGTCGTCCGCGCCGCCGGAGCCAGCAGCGCCGCCCCCACCGGAGGCAGCGCCCACGCCACACCCAGTGCCAGCACCGCCGCTCCTGCGCTCGCCAGGCCCCGCCTCACCGCACGCGGCGCCGCCGACCGCAGCGCCGACGCCACGGCCACCGCGCACAGCACGTACCCCGGCACCTGCCAGTCGCCCGGCAGCACCGCGCGCAGCACACCGCCCGCCGCCGCGATCACCGCGAGACCCGCCACCACCGAGGCCGCCGTCGCCACCGGAGCCGACCGCCACGCCAGGTACAGCGCCACCGCCGCGCCGGCCAGCAGCAGCGCGCCCGCCGGAACCGCCGACGTGAGCGACAGCAGGCCACCCGTCAGCAGAGCCCAGCCCCCCAGCACACCGCCGCCGGCACCCGCCGTGATCCGTACCGCCACGGGCTTCGCCCGGAGCGCCGGCACCAGATCCGCCGCGGCCGTCGCGAGCGCCGCCCAGGCCAGCGCGAGCGGACCCCCGCCCGCCGCCAGAACACCGAGCGGCAACGGCAGTTGAGCCGCCACCACCGCCACCGGCAACGGAATCCGCAGCCGCCCGAGCGCCGAACCGTACGCCGTCCACGCGCCCGCGAGCACCGCCGACGCCACCGCCGCGTACCCCAGGCCGTCCGTGTCCGGCAGCGCCACCCGGTGCAGCGCGTACGCGTCGAGCACCATCAGGGCCAGCGCGAGCGCCGCCACCGCCTCCGCCGTGGAGACGAGCCCCCGGCGCAGCAGCGCGACCGGGGCGCCGAGCGCCGCCGACGTGACCGCGAACAGCACGGCCGCGCGGCCGCCGATGCCCATCGAGCCCCAGCTGACCAGGGTGAAGGCGACCGCCGCGATCGTCAGCAGGGCCCCGCCGAGGGTCAGCAGCACGTTCTGCGCGCTGCGCGGCGTGGAGTCCGGTCGCGGCGCCGCCGCCCACGGAGCCGTCGGCGCGGGGCCCGCGACGGGCGGGTGCAGCAGCTGCAGCAGCCAGGAGCGGCGGGCCAGCAACTGGGCCCGTCGTGCGTCGAGTTGGGCCAGCTCGCGATCGACGAGCCGCAGCTCGTCCGCGGGCGGCAAAGGAGTGTTCATACCGGGAGTGTGGCCCCGGACACACTTTCGGACCATGCGCGCGCGTACTCAGATATGGGCGTGAGTACGTACACACTGGGGGCATGGACCGGTACCACTACCGCTTTCGCAGCGTCTGGCGCCTGGCGGCTCCGCCCGAGGCGGTCTACGCCGTCCTCGAGCGCGGCGAGGACTACCCCCTGTGGTGGCCCCAGGTCCGCGAGGTCGTCCCCGTCGACGACACCACCGGCACCGCCCGCTTCCGCTCCTTCCTGCCGTACGACCTCGTCGTCACCGTCGAGGCCCGGCACAGCGACCCCGTCGACCACGTCCTGGAGGCCGGACTCAGCGGCGATCTGGAGGGCTGGGTCCGCTGGACCCTCACCGCGCACGGCTCGGGCACCCGCGTGCTCTACGAGCAGGAGGTCGAGATCCGCAGCCCCCTGATGCGCCGGCTCGCCGTGCCCGCGCGGCCCCTCTTCCGCGCCAACCACGCCCTGATGATGCGCGGCGGACGGCGCGGGCTCGCCGCGCGACTGCGTCCGGTTTGAAGGACACCCGCCGGGACCTGTATGGTTCAACCCGTTCCCGGGCGATTAGCTCAGCGGGAGAGCACTTCGTTCACACCGAAGGGGTCACTGGTTCGATCCCAGTATCGCCCACCGGGAGAGGCCGGTCCGTCCAGAGACGGACCGGCCTTCCGCGTTCCCGGCGCGCCGGCGTACGCGACGGCGCACCGCTCACGCCGCCGTCCGCAGTTCCGGACGCAGCGGCCACGCCGGATCCACCGTCTCCGGCGTCCCGTTGCGCGTGAACCACGCCTGCAGCCCCCGCGCCTGGGCCGCGTGCCACACCGCCTGCAAGGTGTGCAGCTCGGCCGGCGAGAGCCGGTCGAGCCGGGACGCGAACCGCCGCGCCACCGCCCGTACGAGATCCAGCGCGGCCGTCGCGTCCGCTGCCGCGTCGTGCGCGCCCTGCAGCTCCACGCCGTACTCCGCGCACAGATCCGTCAGCGTCCTGCGGCCCTTGCGGTACCGGTCCAGATGCTTGTCGAGCACCCGTGGATCCAGGACGCACAGCGACGCGTTCTGCAGATACCGGCCCAGCGAGGAGGCGCGGTGACGGCGCAACTCGCGGTCCAGGATCGTCAGATCGAAGGGCGCGTTCATCACCACCAGCGGCCGGCCCGCCGCACACTGCTCCGCCAGCGCCCGCGCCAGCTCCTCCATCACCGGAGCGGGCCAGCGCCCGTTCCGCTGCAGATGGTCGTCCGTCAGACCGTGGACGGCGGTGGCCCCTTCGGGCACCGGCACCCCCGGATTGACCAGCCAGCGCGTCACCCTCGGACGCCCGCCCGCCATGTCCTGGACGACGAGGGCGGCCGAGACGATCCGGTCCTCCTCGACGTCGACTCCCGTGGTTTCCGTGTCGAATGAGGCCAGGGGCCCCTCATACCAGTGCGTCATCCCCGAACTCCTCGCACCTTTCGGGCAGATGGCGATCCCCCTGCCCGAAACGGTGATACCCGGGCTGTTTGCGCCGTACGCGGGCCGGTGACAACACAAGTGACGGGGAAGGGAATTGCCATGGCGCTCGCCCAGCCCGAATCGGGAGGGCTGCCGCCCCAGCGGGCAGCACCGCTGCGCGGCACACTCGCCACCACCGCCTGCATGGAGACGCTTCAGGTGGGCTATCTGCACGCGGTCGCGGCGGCGGCGGGCTGTTCGCTGTCGCAGCCGTTTCCGGACAACGGCATCGACTGGCACGTGAGCCACAGCGCTCCCGGCCACACGGTCGACGACGAAGTGACCATCAAGGTGCAGCTCAAATGCACCTACCAGACACCGCCGCGGCTGCCCGGGTCCGCGTCCTCCGCCTTCTCGTTCACCCTCGACAACGACCATCTGGTGAAGCTCGCGCGGACCCCGGTCGCGGTCCACAAGATCCTGGTCGTGATGCTCGTGCCGCGGTCCCAGGAGGACTGGCTGCGGGCCGGCCACGACCGGCTCGACCTGCGGCACTGCTGCTACTGGATCAACCTGGCCGGCCATCCGGTCACGGGACGGCACCGCACCACCGTGCGCATACCGACGGCGCGGATCTTCGACGACCGGGCGCTGTGCGACATCATGACCCGCGTCGGCGTGGGAGGGAGACCTTGATGCACCGGCCGATCGACGAACCGGAGGGCGGGGCCGGACACGGCCCCGTACCACCGCCCTTCCGCCCCCACCCCGCACCCGGCGACCACCCCGGCGACTTTCCCGGCCTCCCCGGCGGTCCCTGGGTCGGGGCCGGGGGAGCGCCGGACCCCGGGCACGTGGACCCGCGCGTCCTCGGCGCGCTCCTCGCCCGCCACGGCTGGCGGCGGCGCGGCGGCGCCCCGGGCCGCTACAGCCGCTGGACCCCGCCCGGCGGCGGCGCGGGCTTCGGCGCCACCAGCCTCCTGGTGCCGGAGAGCCGCGCCTTCCCGGACTGCGAGGACCTCATCGGCGACGCCCTCACCGCACTCGCCCGCAGCGCCGCGCCCTCCGCCCGGGAGGTCCTCGTCGGGCTGACCGTGCCCAGCGACGAGATCCGCTGGTGGCGGGATGTCCCGCCCGGGCCCGCCGGCACGGTCCCCTGGAGCGTCCAGGAGCAGCTGAGGTCCGCCGCCCGTCAGCTCCTGCTGGCCGGCGCCCTCGCCGTCAGGGCACGGGCCGGGTACTACGGCGCCCGCCACCGCCGCCAGGCCCAGGCGTCCCTGGAGGCGGTCGCCGTCGGCGCAGCCCCCGAGGGCCGCGGCCTGACCGCGTTCGTCCCCGTCGACCCCGGCCGGGCCGTCGCCGTACGCCTTTACCACGCCCTCCACGCGGCCCGGGAGGCCGTCGACTACCAGCGCGCCACCGGCGGCATGGAAGCCTTCGACACCGCCGTCGAGGCCGGGGTGAGCCGGGAGCTGACCGAGGCGCTCGTCTCCCTCGTCCGAGGCAGCGAGGGGGCCAGGATCGCCGTCGCATGGGCCCCGGCCGCCGGGACACCGGAGGGCTGCGCCGCCCGTCCCGAACCGGTCGAGTTCTCGCCCGGCGACCTGCCCGCGCTCCGCGAGGCCGGCGTCCGCTATCTCACCGACGAGCCGTCCGTACCGGTACGGATCACCGGCGCCGTCGTCCGCATGCGCCGCTCCGGCCCGCGTGGCGAGGGAACCGTACGGCTGCGGGTCCTGGGCGGCGCGGAGGTGGCCCACGTCCGGGTGGCCCTGGACGAGGAGTCGTACCGTACGGCCGGCCATGCCCATCTGGTGGGACTGCCGATCCGGGTGGTGGGACGCCTGGAGCGCAGGGGAGGCTTCCGGCGGCTGACCGACGCCTCCGGCGTCGTGCCGGTGCAGGTCGACGAGGCGGAACGGGACCGGCTGATGAAGTCGCTCCACGAGAACCTCGACTTCTTCGAGGAGGCGTGCGGCGGCGAGTGACCGGGGCCGGGTCCCACCGGCCCCGCGCAAACCGTTTCGCGGTCGCGCCCCTCGGCTCGGTACGATCAACGGCGACGCGGCACCTCGTCTCTGCCGCGCACCGCCGGCGTCGGCACTTCGTATCTGCCCGCGCCCCTATGTATGGAGCACCAGTGTCTGATGTCCGTGTGACCGTCCAGTCCGCCTCAGGAGCCGAGGATCGGGCGGTGAGCGCGGGCACCACCGCCGGCGCCCTGTTCGCCGAGGACCGGTCGGTGATCGCCGCCCGTGTCGCCGGCGAGCTGAAGGACCTCTCCTATGAGGTCAGGGACGGCGATGTCGTCGAACCCGTCGAGATCTCCTCCCCGGACGGTCTCGACATCCTGCGCCACTCCACCGCGCACGTGATGGCGCAGGCCGTGCAGGAGCTCTTCCCCGAGGCCAAGCTGGGCATCGGCCCGCCGGTCCGTGACGGCTTCTACTACGACTTCGACGTCGAGAGGCCGTTCACCCCCGAGGATCTCAAGGCCATCGAGAAGAAGATGCAGGAGATCCAGAAGCGGGGCCAGCGCTTCTCCCGCCGCGTGGTGACCGACGAGGCCGCCCGCGAGGAGCTCGCGAACGAGCCGTACAAGCTGGAGCTCATCGGGATCAAGGGCTCCGCGTCGGCCGACGACGGCGCCAACGTCGAGGTGGGCGGCGGCGAGCTGACCATCTACGACAACCTCGACGCCAAGACCGGCGAGCTGTGCTGGAAGGACCTCTGCCGCGGTCCGCACCTGCCCACCACCCGCAACATCCCGGCCTTCAAGCTGATGCGCAACGCCGCCGCCTACTGGCGCGGCAGCGAGAAGAACCCGATGCTCCAGCGCATCTACGGCACCGCCTGGCCGTCGAAGGACGAGCTGAAGGCCCACCTCGACTTCCTCGCCGAGGCCGAGAAGCGCGACCACCGCAAGCTCGGCAACGAGCTCGACCTCTTCTCCATCCCGGACGAGATCGGCTCCGGCCTCGCCGTCTTCCACCCCAAGGGCGGCATCATCCGCCGCACCATGGAGGACTACTCGCGCCGCCGGCACGAGGAGGAGGGCTACGAGTTCGTCTACTCCCCGCACGCCACCAAG
Organism: Streptomyces sp. NPDC093600; assembly: GCF_044764755.1. NCBI lineage: Bacteria > Bacillati > Actinomycetota > Actinomycetes > Kitasatosporales > Streptomycetaceae > Streptomyces > Streptomyces sp. NPDC093600. The sequence goes on along the minus strand of NZ_JBIWIU010000004.1, from coordinate 154,222 downwards.
GGCGCCCTCTTCGAGAAGAGCGGCCACCTCGACTGGTACGCGGAGGGCATGTACCCCCCCATGCAGCTCGACGGTGGTACCGACTACTACCTCAAGCCCATGAACTGCCCGATGCACAACCTGATCTTCGACGCGCGCGGGCGTTCCTACCGTGAACTGCCGCTGCGCCTCTTCGAGTTCGGCACCGTGTACCGGTACGAGAAGTCCGGCGTCGTGCACGGTCTGACCCGGGCCCGCGGCTTCACCCAGGACGACGCGCACATCTACTGCACCCGTGAGCAGATGGCGGAGGAGCTGGACCGCACCCTCACCTTCGTCCTCAACCTGCTGCGCGACTACGGCCTGACCGACTTCTACCTGGAGCTGTCCACCAAGGACCCGGAGAAGTTCGTCGGCTCGGACGAGGTCTGGGAGGAGGCCACCGCGGTCCTCCAGCAGGTGGCCGAGAAGCAGGGTCTCCCGCTGACCCCCGACCCGGGCGGCGCGGCCTTCTACGGCCCGAAGATCTCCGTCCAGGCCCGGGACGCCATCGGCCGGACCTGGCAGATGTCGACCGTGCAGCTCGACTTCAACCTGCCGGAGCGCTTCGACCTGGAGTACACCGGTCCGGACGGCACCAAGCAGCGCCCGGTCATGATCCACCGCGCGCTGTTCGGCTCGATCGAGCGCTTCTTCGCCGTGCTCCTGGAGCACTACGCGGGCGCCATGCCGCCGTGGCTGGCCCCGGTGCAGGCGGTCGGCATCCCTATCGGCGACGCGCACGTCGACTACCTGCAGGAGTTCGCCGCCGAGGCGAAGAAGAAGGGCCTGCGGGTCGAGGTGGACGCCTCCTCCGACCGGATGCAGAAGAAGATCAGGAACCAGCAGAAGCAGAAGGTCCCGTTCATGATCATCGTCGGTGACGAGGACATGGCCGCGGGCACCGTCTCCTTCCGCTACCGCGACGGTTCCCAGGAGAACGGCATCCCGCGCGACGAGGCGCTGGCCAAGCTCGTCGACGTGGTGGAGCGCCGCGTCCAGGTCTGACGTACCGCGGTGTCACGAGGCCCCCGGGGGATCGACCGATCCCCGGGGGCCTCGCGCGTCACGGCGGAGGTCCTGCCGCTCCGGCGGCGGCCCCGGGAGCCTCCCCGGCCGCCTGCTCCGAACGGCCGAAGCAATATGCTGCACAGCATGACGACTGAGCCGGAGCAGCAGATCGGAGTGGGGACGCAGGACGCGTTCCAGCGCCTGTGGACGCCTCACCGGATGGCGTACATCCAGGGCGAGAACAAGCCGACCGGGCCCGGGGCCGAGGACGGCTGTCCGTTCTGCGTGATCCCGGCGAAGTCGGACGAGGACGGACTCGTGATCGCGCGCGGCGAGACGGTCTACGCCGTGCTGAATCTCTATCCGTACAACGGCGGACACCTGATGGTGGTGCCCTACCGGCACGTCGCCGACTACACGGATCTGGACGTGGCGGAGACGGCCGAGCTCGGTGTGTTCACCAAGCGGGCGATGATCGCGCTGCGCGGGGCGTCCGGCGCGCACGGCTTCAACATCGGCATGAACCAGGGCTCCGTCGCGGGCGCCGGGATCGCCGCCCATCTGCACCAGCACGTCGTGCCGCGCTGGGGCGGCGACACCAACTTCATGCCGGTCGTCGGCCATACGAAGGTGCTTCCGCAGCTCCTCGCCGACACCCGCGCGATGCTCGCCGCCGCCTGGCCGGCCTCTTCCGAGCAGGCATAGCCCCGCCGTCTCCGTCCGTCACGCGTCGTAGACGTCGGCCTTCTTCGGGCCGGGGTCCTGGATGGCGCCGCTCAGCACCAGCGAGCGGTTGGTGAAGCGCTCCGTGTCCACGCCGTGATCGTCGAGCACCTTGATGGTCGCGGAGTGGACCGCGCGCATCACCGGGGTCGCGGCGCGGATGGCGTCGTCGGCCATGAAGCGGTGACGCCAGGGCTGGGCCGCCCAGGCGTGCCGCAGGCCGAACGGCTCCGGCAGGACCAGCTTGCCGCCGAGGTAGTCCAGGACCGGCGGGAACCAGGTCAGCGGGGCGCGGACCGCGAGGCGGACCACCTCGTCGGTCTCGACCAGCGGCAGCTTGATCTCCCGCGTCTCCCAGAACCGTACGGTCTTGGAGACCTCCTTCGTCTTCGCCTTGGGCTTGGTGGTGAAGAGCGAGTGGACGGGCCCGAGGGCGTGGCCGGTGACCTCGACGCGCAGGGTGTGCAGCAGCGAGGTCACCGTGATCATCATGGTGAGGACGAGCTGCCCGTCCCAGAGCGTGAACTGCACACCGAGGTAGTGGCGGTTGCCGCTGCCGAACTGCTGGTCGTTGCAGATGCGCTGTATCTCGTGCGGCTTGACCTGGTAGTGGACGATGTTGTCGCCCTCGGGGCGGGCGACCTCGTCGGCGCCCTCGCCGACCGGCGAGACGATCCAGTGCTTGACGGTCGGCTTGGGGAAGCCGGTCTTGAGCGAGCCCCGCTCCAGCAGCGTGAGCTCGTCGTGGATCTTGCGCACGATGTCCCAGGCGCGGAAGTCGTGGATCTCCCGTCCCTCCTGGGGGACGAGCTCCTCGGCCAGCGTCCAGCTGCCCCACCGGGTGCCCATCCCCAGTATTCCCTTGGGCCCGGCGTAGAAGACGACGTTGGAGTGCTGCTCGGCGGTGAGCTTCTCCAGGTTCTGGCGCAGGTCCTCCGCGGCCTTCTCGGTCGGGTCCGTGGGGACCGCTTCGGGGATCATGGCCCCGATCCCGCCGCCGCTGAGCAGACCGGTCCAGCGTTCCCGCAGATCCTGGGCGGTGGCCTCGCAGACGCGCTTGGCGAGGAACCAGCCGACCACCGGGGCCACGAGCATGGCCCGGAGGTAGAACGCCAGGAAGCCGCCGAACGGAAGCTTGAACAGGACGAGCGCGGCGAGCAGCCCCGCGCCCAGGAGCAGCGCCGTGCCCAGGGCGCTGGTGCGCCGGTTGTCCGTACCGGAGACCATGCGGCGCAGCTGGATGACCCCGAGCCAGAGCAGCAGACCCGGCAGGAAGACGACACCGAAGACGAAGGTGATCAGGGTCAGCTTGGTGTCACGCTGCTTGCGGATGCGCGTGGCGGCCAGGCAGTGCTCGACCACGGGCTGCGGCTCGGTGCCGAAGGACTGGATGAGCGCCTTGCGGGCGCCGCCGAGCATCCGCACCTGGACCGCTCGCGAGAAGGCTTCGCCGAGGTCGGGCCTGAAGAGCTTGTGCCACTTGCCCTCGGTCACCTTCGACTGGTGCCATTCGTTGTTGGCCTTGAGGATCTCCTCGACCGGGCCGTCCCGGTAGGCGGCGGAGGCGAGGGCATGCGTCGCCGCCGTCTGTCCGTCCGAGCCCTGAAGGGGAATCTGTGCCCCGGGTCCGAAACTGCCGATCGTCACTGCCGCCCCCATCGCCGCGCGCCCGCGTGGTCCACCGCGTGTCCCTCTGCGGCCTGTTCCCAACTACCGCGCCCCGCACACCTTCTGAGCTGGGCACCACAGCGTAACCGGGTACCGGCGGACGCGTCACGAAGACGGACACCGACGGCCGGATGCCGCCCACGCCGGGGAGTCGGGCGGGCGGCACCGGCCGGGGTGGTGGCGAACTAGGAGCCGGTCTCCGCCTGTTGGCGGATCTTGCCGGCGAGCGGCGGCGGCATGGCCTCATGGCGGGCGTACGTACGGTCGAAGCGGCCGGTGCCGTGCGAGACGGACCGCAGATCGACCGCGTACCGGTCGATCTCGATCTCGGGGACCTCGGCCCGCACCACCGTGCGCCCCGGCCCCGCCTGCTCGGTGCCGACGACCCGTCCCCGTCGCCCGGACAGGTCGCTCATCACGGGGCCCACGTACTCGTCGGGGACGAGGACCTGGACCTCGGCGACCGGCTCCAGGAGCTGGATGGTCGCCTCCGCGGCCGCCTCGCGCAGCGCCAGCGCGCCCGCCGTCTGGAAGGCGGCGTCGGAGGAGTCGACCGAGTGCGCCTTGCCGTCGCGCAGGGTGACCCGTACGTCGACCAGGGGATAGCCGGCGGCGACCCCGCGGGCGGCCTGGGCGCGAACGCCCTTCTCGACGGAGGGGATGAACTGGCGGGGAACGGCGCCGCCCACCACCTTGTCGACGAACTCGATGCCGCTGCCCGGCGGGAGCGGCTCGACGTCGATCTCGCAGATGGCGTACTGGCCGTGCCCGCCGGACTGTTTGACATGCCGGCCCCGCCCGGCCGAGGGGCCGCCGAAGGTCTCGCGGAGCGACACCTTGTGCGGGACCGCGTCGACCTGCACGCCGTAGCGGCTGCGCAGCCGTTCCAGCGCCACGTCCCGGTGGGCCTCGCCGAGGCACCACAGCACCACCTGGTGGGTGTCCTGGTTCTGTTCGAGGCGCATGGTGGGGTCCTCGGCGACCAGCCGGGCAAGGCCCTGGGACAGCTTGTCCTCGTCGGCCTTGCTGTGCGCCTCGATGGCGAGCGGGAGCAGCGGGTCGGGCATCGTCCACGGCTCCATGAGGAGCGGATCGTCCGTGGACGACAGGGTGTCGCCGGTCTCCGCGCGGCCCAGCTTGCCCACACAGGCCAGGTCGCCGGCGACGCACCGGTCGAGCGGCCGCTGCTGTTTGCCGAACGGCGAGGTCAGCGCGCCGACCCGTTCGTCCGCTTCGTGGGGGTCCCGGCCCGCGTGCCCGCGGTCGGTGAGCCCGTGCCCCGAGACATGGACGGTCTCGTCGGGGCGCAGGGTGCCGGAGAAGACGCGTACCAGCGAGACCCGGCCGACATAGGGGTCCGAGGCGGTCTTGACGACCTCGGCGACCAGCGGGCCCTCCGGGTCACAGGTGACCGGCGGGCGCGGCTGCCCGTCGGGCGTGGTGACGGCGGGGATCTCGCGCTCCAGGGGGGTGGGGAAGCCGCGGGTGATCAGCTCCAGGAGCTCGACCGTGCCGAGACCCTGTCTTCCGCCGTCGGCGGCGGGCGCGGCGGCGAGCACCGGATGGAAGGTGCCCCGGGCGACGGCCTTCTCCAGGTCGTCGATCAGTGTCTTGACGTCGATCTCCTCGCCGCCGAGATAGCGGTCCATCAGGGACTCGTCCTCGCTCTCGGCGATGATCCCCTCGATGAGCCGGGCGCGGGCCTCGGCGATGAGGGGCCGCTGGCTCTCGTCGGGCGGATTCTCGCGCCGTTCGCCGGTGGAGTAGTCGAAGATCCGCTCCGAGAGCAGTCCGACCAGGCCGGTGGCGGGCGCGTGTCCGTCGGGCGCCTCGGCGCCGTGGACGGGCAGGTAGAGGGGGAGCACGGCGTCGGGGTCGTCACCGCCGAAGATCCGGGCGCAGACCTCGGTGAGTTCGGCGAAGCCGGTGCGGGCGGTGTCCAGGTGCGTGACCACGATGGCGCGCGGCATGCCGACGGCCGCGCACTCCTCCCACACCATGCGGGTCGAGCCGGCCACGGCGTCGGCCTCCTGGGCCGCCGAGACGACGAAGAGGGCCGCGTCCGCCGCGCGCAGACCGGCCCTCAGTTCCCCGACGAAGTCGGCGTATCCGGGAGTGTCCAGAAGATTGATCTTGCATTCGCCCCACTCCAGCGGGACGAGGGAGAGCTGTACGGAACGTTGCTGGCGGTGCTCGATCTCGTCGTAGTCCGAGATCGTCCCGCCGTCCTCGACGCGACCGGCTCGGTTGACCGCTCCCGCGGCCAGCGCGAGCGCCTCGACGAGGGTCGTCTTGCCCGATCCGCTGTGGCCGACCAGCACCACGTTCCGTACGGCCGAGGGCCGGTCGGCCGCTGGAGCCCTGCCGGCGGCCCCGGTGTGCGCGTTCGCCTTGTCGCCCATGATGTTCCTCCCGATCGCTTGCACGGTGAGGCGGGCGCGGGCGTGGGGAGGGGGCGCGGCGGACGGTGCTTCGCGTACGGCTCCGGCGACGCCCGCGGTTGTCCTTCGAGCTTCGCACCGACGTCATGGCGCGTCCATACGTCGTACGCGACGCGGCGGGGCGGGTACCCGACGGTAGGGCGCGGTGGTCCTGGCTACGATGGGTGAGCCGGTGGTCGTAGGGACCGCGGCCCACCGAACCTCGGGAAGGCCATGCTGAACAAGTACGCGCGTGCGTTTTTTACGCGTGTCCTCACACCGTTCGCCGCGTTTCTGCTCCGCCGGGGGGTCAGCCCCGACGCCGTGACGCTCGTCGGCACGGCCGGAGTGATGGCGGGAGCGCTGGTCTTCTTCCCCAGGGGAGAGTTCTTCTGGGGCACGATCGTCATCACCCTCTTCGTCTTCTCCGACCTCGTCGACGGCAACATGGCCCGGCAGGCCGGCGTCTCCAGCCGCTGGGGCGCGTTCCTCGACTCCACTCTGGACCGGGTCGCCGACGGCGCCATCTTCGGTGGCTTCGCGCTCTGGTACGCGGGCACGGGCGACGACAACATCCTGTGCGCCGTCTCCATCTTCTGTCTGGCCAGCGGGCAGGTCGTGTCGTACACCAAGGCGCGCGGTGAATCGATCGGCCTGCCGGTCGCGGTCAACGGCCTGGTCGAACGGGCCGAGCGGCTGGTGATCTCGCTGGTCGCCGCGGGCCTGGCGGGCCTGCACGCCTTCGGCGTGCCCGGTGTCGACGTGCTGCTGCCCATCGCGCTGTGGATCGTGGCGGTGGGCTCCGCGGTGACGCTGGGACAGCGGGTGGTGACCGTACGGCGGGAGTCGGCGGAGGCGGACGCGGCCTCCGGGCGGGGGAGCGAGGCGACGTCATGAGTGGTGCGAACGACCTACGGGACCGGCTGACCGACGGGCTGTACGGGCTCGGCTGGTCGACGGTGAAGAAGCTCCCGGAGCCGGTCGCGACCGGCCTCGGCCGGCGGATCGCCGATTTGGCATGGAAGCGGCGCGGCGCGAGCGTGCTGCGGCTGGAGTCGAACCTCGCGCGCGTGGTGCCCGACGCCACGCCCGAGCGGCTCGCCGAGCTCTCCAAGGCCGGTATGCGCTCCTACATGCGGTACTGGATGGAGTCCTTCCGGCTGCCGACCTGGAGCAAGGAACGGGTCGACGACGGCGTCCGCATCAAGGACGTCCACCACCTGAAGGACGGGCTCGCGTCCGGGCGCGGGGTGATCGTCGCCCTGCCGCACCTGGCCAACTGGGACCTGGCGGGTGTGTGGGCGACCCGCTCGCTCGGCGTGCCGTTCACGACGGTCGCGGAGCGGCTCAAGCCGGAGACGCTGTTCGACCGCTTCGTCGCGTACCGCGAGTCCCTGGGCATGGAGGTCCTGCCCCACACCGGGGGCGCCGCCTTCGGCACCCTGGCACGGCGGCTGCGGGCCGGCGGCCTGGTCTGCCTGGTCGCCGACCGCGACCTGTCGTCGTCCGGCACCGAGGTCACGTTCTTCGGCGACACCGCGCGGATGCCGGCCGGCCCCGCGATGCTGGCGCAGCACACCGGCGCCCTGCTGTTGCCGGTCACGCTCTGGTACGACGACGACCCGCCGGTCATGAGGGGGCAGGTGCACGCGCCCGTCGACGTGCCGGAGTCGGGTACCCGGGCCGAGAAGACGTCCGTGATGACCCAGGCGCTGGCCGACGCCTTCGCCACCGGCATCGCGGACCACCCGGAGGACTGGCACATGCTGCAACGACTGTGGCTCGCGGACCTGGAGGAACGGGGCGCCGACCGGGCGGAGGGGTCGCGGTCTTGAGGATCGGCATCGTCTGCCCGTACTCGTGGGACGTGCCGGGCGGCGTCCAGTTCCACATCCGCGACCTCGCCGAGCACCTGATCCGGCTGGGCCACGAGGTCTCCGTGCTCGCCCCCGCCGACGACGAGACACCGCTCCCGCCGTACGTCGTCTCGGCCGGGCGGGCCGTACCCGTGCCGTACAACGGCTCCGTGGCGCGGCTCAACTTCGGCTTCCTCTCGGCGGCACGGGTGCGGCGCTGGCTCCACGACGGCACCTTCGACGTGATCCACATCCACGAGCCGGCCTCCCCCTCGCTGGGGCTGCTGACCTGCTGGGCGGCGCAGGGGCCGATCGTCGCCACCTTCCACACCTCCAACCCGCGCTCCCGGGCGATGATCGCCGCGTACCCGATCCTCCAGCCGGCGCTGGAGAAGATCAGCGCGCGGATCGCGGTGAGCGAGTACGCCCGCCGGACGCTGGTCGAGCATCTGGGCGGGGACGCGGTCGTCATCCCCAACGGCGTCGACGTCGACTTCTTCGCGCGGGCCGAGCCGAAGAAGGAGTGGCAGGGGGAGACGCTCGGGTTCATCGGGCGGATCGACGAACCCCGCAAGGGCCTGCCCGTGCTGATGAGGGCCCTGCCGAAGATCCTCGCGGAGCGGCCGGGGGCGCGGCTGGTCGTCGCCGGGCGCGGTGACGAGGAGGAGGCCGTGGCATCGCTGCCCCCCGAGATGCGTGCGCGGGTCGAGTTCCTCGGGATGGTCAGCGACGAGGACAAGGCGCGGCTGCTGCGCAGCGTCGACGTCTACGTGGCGCCCAACACCGGGGGCGAGAGCTTCGGCATCATCCTGGTCGAGGCGATGTCGGCGGGCGCGCCGGTCCTCGCCTCCGATCTCGACGCGTTCGCCCAGGTCCTGGACCAGGGCGGGGCGGGCGAGCTGTTCGCCAACGAGGACGCGGACGCGCTGGCGAGCGCGGCGATCCGGCTGCTCGGGGACGAGGAGCGACGCGAGGAGCTGCGGGCCCGGGGAAGCGCGCATGTCCGGCGCTTCGACTGGTCGACGGTGGGCGCGGACATCCTGGCGGTGTACGAGACGGTGACGGACGGCGCGGCGTCGGTGGCGACGGACGAACGCACCGGACTGCGGGCGTGGTTCGGCCTCGGGGCGGCACGGGACTGAGGGTTCCGCGGGACCCTTCGGCGGGGCCGGGGCTTCACCTCCCGAGGCACGGGGTGGCACGCTGAGCCGATGACCTCACCGACCGTGGAACTCCTGGACCTGGGGTACTTCGTACGGCCCGCCGCCGAGTGGGGCGGCCCCCACGCGCGCGTGGAGCCCGCCCTCGCCTATCTCGTGCGGCACGAGGACGGGACGCTCCTCTTCGACACCGGCATGGGCGCCGGATCGCCCGAGGCCGACGCGCACTACCAGCCCGTCCGCAAGCCCCTCCCCGTCCGCCCCCACGACGTCGACCTCGTCGTGAACTGCCACCTCCACTTCGACCACATCGGCGGCAACCAGCTCTTCGCGGACACCCCCGTCGTCGTCCAGCGCAAGGAGCTCGCCACCGCCCGCGCCGGCGGCTACACCCTCGATCACCTCGTCGACGGCGTCCGGTACCAGGAGATCGACGGCGAGTACGAGGTCGCAGCCGGCATCCGGATCGTGCCGACGCCCGGGCACACCGAGGGCCACCAGTCCCTCGTCCTCGACCAGGGCGACCGGGTGACCGTCCTCGCCGGGCAGGCGTACGACTTCGCCTCCGAGTTCGCCACCGAGGAGATGGGCCGGCGCGCCGGACTCCTGCCGTACCGGCCGTGGATCGACCGGTTCGCCGAACTCGCCGACGGCCGGACCGCGCACGTCCGGTTCGCCCATGACCGTGCCCTCTGGGAGGGTGTGCTGCCCCCGCCCCGGTAGCCTGTGCGCCCGTGACCGAAACCCTGATCTGGACCGTCGTCGCGCTGATCGCGATCGGCCTGTACCTCAGCTGGACCGCCGGGCGGCTCGACCGGCTGCACTCCCGTATCGACGCCGCCCGCGCCGCGCTCGACGCCCAGCTGCTGCGCCGGGCCTCGGTCACCCAGGAGCTGGCCACCTCCGGCATCCTCGACCCCGCCGCCTCGATCGTGCTCTACGAGGCGGCCCACGCCGCCCGCCAGGCCGAGGAGGACCAGCGCGAGGTCGCCGAGAGCGAGCTGAGCCAGGCGCTGCGCGCCGTGTTCGGCGAGCCCGAACAGGTCGAGGTCGTACGGGAGACCCCCGGCGGCGAGGAGGCCGCCGGCGAACTCGCGGCGGCCGTGCGCCGTGTCCCCATGGCCCGCAGGTTCCACAACGACTCCGTGCGCGCCGCGCGGGCGCTGCGCCGGCACCGGACGGTGCGCTGGTTCCGGCTGGCGGGGCACGCCCCGTTCCCGCTCGCCTTCGAAATGGACGACGAGCCGCCTCTCGCCCTTGCCGATCGCCCGGCCTGACCGCCCCCACCTGCGAAACCGGCGAAAACGATCCACCGGCTCCACATTGGCCCTTGCTGTGGACTGGTGGTGGCCTGTTTCCTCACTCTTGTCTGAACACCGCTTTCCCGAGTGAGGTCCCCGTGTCCACCACGCTTCCCAACAGCAACCAGTCCGCAGAGTCCTCGGCGATTGGCACGTCCCGCGTCAAGCGCGGCATGGCCGAGCAGCTCAAGGGCGGCGTGATCATGGACGTGGTCAACGCCGAGCAGGCGAAGATCGCCGAGGACGCCGGCGCCGTGGCCGTCATGGCCCTGGAGCGGGTCCCGGCCGACATCCGCAAGGACGGCGGGGTCGCCCGTATGTCCGACCCGAACATGATCGAAGAGATCATCGGCGCGGTCTCCATCCCGGTGATGGCCAAGTCCCGCATCGGCCACTTCGTCGAGGCCCAGGTGCTGCAGTCCCTCGGCGTCGACTACATCGACGAGTCCGAGGTCCTCACCCCGGCCGACGAGGTCAACCACTCCGACAAGTGGGCGTTCACCACTCCCTTCGTCTGCGGCGCCACCAACCTGGGCGAGGCCCTGCGCCGTATCGCCGAGGGCGCGGCCATGATCCGCTCCAAGGGCGAGGCCGGCACCGGCAACGTCGTCGAGGCCGTCCGCCACCTGCGCCAGATCAAGAACGAGATCGCCCGCCTGCGCGGCTACGACAACAACGAGCTGTTCGCCGCCGCCAAGGAGCTGCGCGCGCCGTACGAGCTGGTCAAGGAAGTCGCCGAGCTCGGCAAGCTTCCCGTCGTGCTCTTCTCCGCCGGTGGCGTCGCCACCCCCGCCGACGCCGCGCTGATGCGCCAGCTCGGCGCCGAGGGCGTCTTCGTCGGCTCCGGCATCTTCAAGTCGGGCGACCCGGCCAAGCGCGCCGCCGCCATCGTGAAGGCCACCACCTTCTACGACGACCCGAAGATCATCGCCGACGCCTCCCGCAACCTGGGCGAGGCCATGGTCGGCATCAACTGCGACACCCTCCCCGAGTCCGAGCGCTACGCCAACCGCGGCTGGTAATTCCCCATGAACACTCCTGTGATCGGTGTCCTGGCACTCCAGGGCGACGTACGGGAGCACCTGATCGCCCTGGCCGCGGCTGACGCCGTGGCCAGGCCGGTCCGGCGCCCCGAAGAGCTCGCCGAGATCGACGGCCTGGTCGTGCCCGGTGGCGAGTCCACCACCATCTCCAAGCTGGCCGCCCTGTTCGGCCTGATGCAGCCGCTGCGCGAGCGCATCGCCGCCGGCCTGCCGGTGTACGGCACCTGCGCCGGGCTGATCATGCTCGCCGACAAGATCCTCGACCCGCGTTCGGGCCAGGAGACCTTCGGCGGCATCGACATGATCGTCCGCCGCAACGCGTTCGGGCGGCAGAACGAGTCCTTCGAGGCGGGTGTCGCCGTCAGCGGCATCGACGACGGACCCGTCGAGGGCGTCTTCATCCGCGCTCCCTGGGTCGAGTCCGTCAGCGCTCAGGTCGAGGTCCTGGCCGAGCACGAGGGACACATCGTCGCCGTCCGCCAGGGCCGGGCCCTCGCGACCTCGTTCCACCCCGAACTCACGGGCGACCACCGCCTGCACGCCCTGTTCGTCGACATGGTGCGCGCGGCCCGGTGACACGGTCCCGGTAGGATCTCTGGGGTTCGTTCAGAAATGGGTTACGCGAAGGAGACAGGCAGATGTCCGGCCACTCTAAATGGGCTACGACGAAGCACAAGAAGGCCGTGATCGACGCCAAGCGCGGCAAGCTCTTCGCGAAGCTGATCAAGAACATCGAGGTCGCGGCCCGCACCGGCGGCGCCGACCCCGAGGGGAACCCGACCCTCTTCGACGCCATCCAGAAGGCCAAGAAGAGCTCCGTCCCGAACAAGAACATCGACTCCGCGGTGAAGCGCGGCGGTGGTCTCGAGGCCGGCGGCGTCGACTACGAGACGATCATGTACGAGGGTTATGGCCCGAACGGCGTCGCGGTGCTCATCGAGTGCCTCACCGACAACCGCGG